>NZ_CP121471.1:2138270-2794040 GCF_033954835.1 Thiorhodovibrio frisius | reverse complement strand
TCGCCTCCGAGGCGGCGGCGAGTTCAGCGACGGCGACCTGTTGCGCGGCCAGCGCCTGGGCGCGCTCCTGACGGCTACCAAACAGACGTAACACCAACCACAGAAGCAGAAACATCATGAGCGCCACTGCGGCTCCGGTGGTCAACCGCTGCGCGAAAGGGGCGACGGTCGTGGCCTTGGCAGTCATGACCAGACGCCAGTCGCCCGCGGGGTCCTGCCAGTCGAGCGGGGCGATGGCCAGATAGTGGCGCTCACCATTGATCAGCAGGGTCCGTTCGCCCGGCTGGTAGCTGAAGCGCACCGGTGGCGGGTCGCCGTTGTCGGCGCCAGCCGCCGAGTCACTCAGGGCGAGATTGGCGACCGGCGGCAACATGGGGCTTCCCACCCAGGACCGCTCGGAGCCCGCGAAGATCAGGCCCTGCGGCGAGATCAGGAACACCCGCTTGACCGTGTTGGCGAGCAAGTGGTCGAGCAGGTCACCGGAGACCTCAATGACGACGACGCCGATGATTGTGCTGGATTTGGTGGCGTCGGCTCGCAGCGGGACGGCAAAGAATAAGCCGTGCTGACGGGAGACGGGGTCAAGCTCCGCATAGATGGTGGCCTTCCCGGCCATGGTGCGCTCGAAATAGGGCCGGAAAGCGAAGTTTTTCCCGGTGAAGAATGTCGAAGGCCCGACATGGAGCACCACATCGCCACTGGCGTTCATCACGAACAGATCTTTGGCGTCGAGCATCGCTTGGGCGGTGCGCAGTGGCTCCAGCGCAGCGCCATCATTCGGGGGCGCATTTCCGCTGACAGCCGATTTCAGCGCCGGCTCGGCGAGACCGAGCAATCGCGCCACACCAATGGACTGACCCGACAGGGTAGCCACTTGGAGCGCCGCCGCGCGCGTATCGACCTGTGCGCTCAGCGCCGCGCTCAGATCGTTCCCCCGCAGCCTGTTCACCAGGCCACTGGCCAGGCCACCCAGGGCCAGGGCGATCAGCGCTGCGAGCCACAGGGAATGGCTGCGATTGGCCAGCAGCCAAGCGGTCAAGGGCCGATCCAGTCTGATATCAGGACTCATAGGTCAAGCTCCCGACGGTTGGCCCATAGATGCAAGGCCTCCCGCGCGGCGTCGAACTCATAACGCTGAAGTTCGCGCTCGATCGACGGCCAGGTTGGGCCGAGCAGCGGCTTGAGCACCGTGGCGTTGCGCCGCCAACAGTCGATGGCGTCGCGATCATCCTCGGCTAACAGTCGCGACAGGTTCCGCAGGGTTTGAAGCAAAGGTGCCGGGATGGGGGCTGTGCTGGAATCGGCGCTAGCAGCCGATCCTGCTGTGTCGACCTCTGGCAGGGTGTTCGCGGCCTTGGCGTTGGCCGCAAGCCAATCCTCCAGCGCCTTGATCAGCGGATCGAGGTGCTCTTTCGTGGTCGCCAGCAAGGCTTGCAGCGCCGGGGCGGGCTGCGGCTCGCGCAGCGCGGCTTCGAGTATCTCGGCGGCCTGTTGCAGGGCGGTGGCGCCGATATTCGCGGCGTTGCCTTTCAGCGTGTGGGCCAGCCGCTCGGCCGTAGCCAGATCCCCGGTCGCGAGCAGCGCCGCGATGCGAGTTGGGGCCTGTTTCTGCCCGGCGGCGAAGCTGCCGAGAATGGACTGATACAGGTCGGGCTTGGCGTCCATTCGCTTGAGTCCGAGTGTTGTGTCCAGACCCGGGATTTGCGAGGGCAGAGGCGTTGATCTTGGCGATGCTGAGGCGCTTGGAGTCTTTGGGGCGCTTAGGGCCGATGCGGTGTCGGGTTGCGCTTCGGCCAGCGGATGCGGGCGCTCGGCGCGCGGCTTGATCCATTCGATCAAAGTGCACCAAAGGTTGTCCGGGTCGATGGGCTTGGCGATATGCGCATTCATACCGGCCGCCGCCGAGCGCTCGCGGTCCTGCGCCAGCACATTGGCGGTCATCGCCAGAATGGGCAGGTCGGCGCACTGCGGCAAGCGCCGGATGGCTTGCGTGGCGGCGATGCCGTCCATGACCGGCATCTGCATGTCCATGAGCACCGCATCATAGGATTGCTCTTGCACCTTGGCGACGGCTTCCTGCCCATTTTCGGCCAGGTCAACCACAAGACCCGCACCCTGCATCAGCTCCATGGCGACCTGCTGGTTGAGGTCGTTGTCCTCGACCAGCAGGATGCGGGCACCCGCGATGGCAGTCAGGTCAAGGCCGCAGGCTTGCGGGAAGGGCGCGACCCCGAGTGGGGCATTGTCCAGACCGAAGGCCCGCATCAGATTGTCGAGCAGCAGCGAGGGATTGACCGGCTTGATTAAGACATTGAAGAAGCCCGCCGCCCCAGCGTCGCGCATGGCTTCATCGCGTCCATAGGTGCTTAACAGCAGCAGATGCGGGCAGGGCTCAAGCCCAAGCTGTCGAATGGCCACGGCGGTATCAAGTCCGTCCAGGTCGGGCATCTGCGCGTCGAGTAAAACCGCTTCATAGGGGGTGTGCTCGGCGGCAGCGCGGCGCAGGGTCGCGAGCGCGGCGGTGCCGCTCGCGCAATCGCCGACGACGAAGCCCATGTTGTTCAGCATCTCGGTCAGCGCCTGGCGCGCACTGTTGTTGTCATCGACGACCAGCAGGTGCCGACCGCGCAGATCGATGGGTGGCGAACGGGCCGGGCTATCACGCTGCGGCAGACCGACGCGGGCGCTGAACCAGAAGGTCGCGCCCTGGCCGAATTCGGACTTCACGCCGACCTCACCGCCCATCAGCTTGGCAAGATTTTTGGAGATCACCAGTCCCAGCCCGGTGCCGCCGTACTTGCGTGAGGTCGAGGTATCCGCCTGCTGGAAGCTGTGGAAGAGTTTGCCCATTTGCGCTTGGGTCAGGCCGATGCCCGTGTCGCGCACCGCAAAGCGCAGGAGTGCCGTGCCCTCGGCGCGCTCAAGCAGGGTGACCTCGATCTCCACTTCGCCCGCGTCGGTGAGCTTGACCGAGTTACTACAGTAGTTCACCAGTACCTGCCCGATCCGCAACGGATCGCCGAGCAGATGCAGGGGCACGTCCGGCGCGATGCGGAAGATGAATTCCAGACCTTTGGCAGCGGCTTTCTCGGCGATGATCGTGGCAACATTGTCGAGCACTTTATGTAGGTCGAAGTTGGTATGCTCCACGACGAGCTTGCCGGCCTCGATCTTGGAGAACACCATAATGTTGTTGATGATGCCGAGCAGGTGCTGACCGGCTTGCTGGATCTTGCGGATATAGTCCTGTTGCCGTGGCGACAGCTCCGTCATCAGGGCCAGATGGGCCATGCCGAGCACCGCATTCATCGGGGTGCGGATTTCATGGCTCATGTTGGCGAGGAAAGCGCTCTCCGTTTTGGCCGTCTGCTCGGCCACTTCCTTGGCATGCAGGATCGTGCGCTCGGCGGTCTTTTGCTCGCTGATATCGACAAAGGTGCCGACCAGGCCGCCGGGACTGCCGTCGGCGCGCCGAAAACCGGCGATGAAATAGAGCATGTCATGCTCGCGACCGTCGGCAAGGCGCATGCTGATTTCGCGTCTGATCTCGCAGGCATTGTCGATGGCGTCTTGATTCTCGCGCTGATAGCGGCGGCGATGTTCTTCTGGTAAGAATTCGAAATCGAGCACCCGCTTGCCGATGAGTTCGTGCCTGTCGACGCCAAATGTTTTTTCGTAGGCGCGGTTGACGCCGAGCAAACGGGTGTCCGGACTCTTGTAGAACACCGGGTAGGGAATGGTGCCGATCAGCGCCTCCTGAAAGCTCGCCTGATCGAGCAAGGCCTGCTGCTTGGCGGCCAGCTCGGCGGCCTGTTCTTCTAAGGCTTGCGCCTGCTGTTGGGTTGCGTGAAGCAGGCGATCGGTTTTCAGCCGGCGCGCGAGAATCTCCATACACATGGCGAGTGTGGGCATCAGGCTGTCCAGGAGTGTCTGTTCCACGTCGCTGAAGCGACGAAAGGCCGCCAGTTCCAGTACAGCCAGCACCTGGTGATCGCGCATGACCGGCAGGACCATCAGGACACTGGGCGCGGTCGAGCCCAAGGCACTGGAGACCACGAAATAGTCACGTGGCGGCTCAGTGATGATGATGGGGGATTTCTCCAGCGCGCATTGACCGATCAGGCCCTCGCCGAGGGCGAAAGACTGATTCAGGGTCTTGCGCTCGCGACAGGCATAGTGGGCCAGCAGGCGGAAGTGCCGCTCGTCGGGTTCGTAAATATAAAAGACGCCCGCAGCCACCTGAAGCGGGGGCGAGACCTCGGCCATCAGCACCTGGGCCAGCGCGGTGAAGCTCGGCGCCGCTTGCAGCAGTGCGCCAATCCGTGCCTGTTGCCCATCGACCCAATGCTCGGCGCGGACCTGATCGGACATGAGCCGATAGGCTTCAACGCCCTGCGCGAGTTCGCCGATCTCCGAATGCCTCCCGGCAAAGGGGAGTTCGGCGACGGATTTGCCGGCGAGCAAATCCTGCATTCGGCGACTCATGGCGATCAACGGTCCGACCACTCGGTGATGGTAGAACCACTCGATGATTGATAGCATCATCAGGGCGTTAATGACCATGAGCGCTAGGTTCAACCGCTCGGCGAAGACCAAGCGCTCGTCCATGGTTGTCGTGATGCGTCCTAGCCGCTCGTCGATCAGGATTCGGAAACGCTCGAGCGATGCATCAATGTGCTCGATCGCATTCAAATACAATTTGCCGTAAACCAGGTCAATGGCGGCCTGATGTTTGCCCTCGCGCGCCAGGATCATGGCTTCGTCCTCAAGCTTGATCAGTTGGTCGGAGGTGTCCTTGGCGGACTCGATCAGCTTGGTTTCTTCGAGGTTCATGCCAAGCTGGCGCAGCGCCGCTTCGGCCTTGTGCCGCCGCTGGGCCACGCGCACCTCGTTCCAGTAGTCGTCGTGGTAAATCTCCTCGCCCGTCGCGGCATAGGCGCGGACGCTAGCCGTCAGGTACTTGGTACCGGCCAGCAGTTGTTCCGCCTGATCGATCATCGCGGTGCGGTGCTGCGCGGCGAGAATCACCTGCTGCCGGGTCAGGTCGTAGTAATAGAACCCGGCCAGATTGGCCCCGATCATCATCAGATAGCCGGCAATGACGATGCGATTGGCGCGCTTGATCATCATGCCGATGGCTCCGCCGGCCTGGCGCTGAAGACAATCACGGCACCAAGGAGCTGGCCCTGCTCCATGATGGACGTGGTCGAATACCGAACGGGCAGTGCGCGCGCGTCCTTGGTGAAAAAGAACGCATCGGCGACCCGGCGGGCTTCGCCATCCTGGAGTGTTAGCTGGATGGGGCACAAAGACTCGGGCTGTGCGCCTGTGTTGGAATCCATCGCCGCGTGCGAGTGAACGTCCTTCATTGCCAGACCGACTACCTCCGGCTCTGCGTAACCGAGCAACGCGAGTGCCGAGCGGTTGCTAAAGGTGATGTGGCCAGCGGCATCCAGCCCCAGAATGCCGTCGTCGGTCGAGTTCAGGATCAAGCGATGGCGCGCTTCATTGCGGGCGGTCTGGCGCAGCAGGGCGCTGGTCGCCTGCGCCTGTAACAGATGGTCCAGACTCAGACACAGGGTTGTTTCAAGTACTTCGAGCAATTGGCGGTCGCTGGGGGTAAAGGCCCTGAGACTGGCCAGCTCCACAACAGCGCAGAGTTTGTCGCCATTGCGTAGCGGGTGCAGCAACAGTGCCACTGGCGCATGCGCGCCGAGACCGGAGTGGATGTCGAAGTACCCAGCGGGCGGGTTATTGAGCAAAATGGGTTGCTGATCCCGGGCGCACTGAAGCAGCAGGCCGCGCGCGGGTGCTGCATCGATCTCCTCGCTGTCGCTGGAAATCTGCGCGCCGGCATAGCGGGCGATGCACTCCAGCCGTTGCTGTTCCGGCTGCCACAGACAATAGATCCCGCGCGCCAGCGGCAGACGCTGGGCCAGCTCCGTGAGCAGGATGCGGCCAAGTTCGGCGGGCGTCGTGGCCTGTTGCAGGCGCGCGACGATGGCGGCTGTGTCACTGTGGCGGTGGGTTTCCTGCTCGGCGAGCTGGCGGGTCTGCTCGACCCATGTCAGGGTTTTGATGATCGGCCGGCGCATCCGCCAGACCTGCGCATGCATTGCCAGAGTGGCCAGCAGGGCGATGCTGAGCATCACCAGCAGCAGAAGCGCCAGCCCTTCGGACGACATTGGCGCGAAGTCGCTGGTCGGCGCCAGGGTGATCAGGATGAGTTGCTCCTGGCCGAGCGGCAACGGTCGCAGGCTGGCCAGCCATTCCTCCCTGTTGCCGGCGATGCCAGCGGGCAGCGCTACCTTAATCTCACGGTCTGGACTCTCGCGGCCCGGAGCCTGGCGCAGGGCGGCCGCCAACAGCGGATAACCGGCCGCGTCCGGCTGTTTCAGCAGGCTTTCCTTGAGTGTCGCCGCCGCCAGCGCGCCGTTGCGAATGCGCTGCCCCGGTGGTGCCAGCAGGTTGCCATCGGTGGTCAACAGGGCGACTTCACCATTGGTGCTGTACGACAGCGAGCTGATAAAGTCCGCCAAATCCGTCAGCAGGATATCGGCTGCGAACACCATCGTCTGGCCGCTGACGGCATCCGTCCACCGCAAGGCCGCGGTGATCCCGGGGGCTGGCGCGGAGGCGAACTGATAGGGAGCGGTCCAATACAGCTCGCCTTCGGCCACCGCCATGGTGCCCTGATACCAGGGGCGCTGGCGCGGATCGAAGGGCTGATCGACCCATTCATCGCCGGCTTGGGTCTCTTTGTCGCGCCAGTGCAGCCAATGTTGCCGCGTTCCCTGCTTTGCGACATCGGTGATGCGGTTTTTCCAGCGCTCTCCATCGCGCATCAGGAAGAACATGCGCCCGTCGGAGCGGGCGAGATACAGACTGCTAAGGACCGGATGCTCGACCAGCGCCGGCAGCAGCAGCCGATTGAAGGCACGAATGTCTTCGAGATCGATCAGACCCTCGTTCGTCCAGTCCCTGCCCATGGGCAGCAGGCGCTCAACCGTGGACGACAGGGCGTCGAGTTTGCTGAGAACTTGCTCTGTCGCCGTCTGCTGCCGCGCCAGTACATCCGCCGCCGCCAGCGGTTTGGACTGCAACAGGTAGAAGCTGCCGGCGATCGCCAGCGTCGCCGCGAGCAGGATGAGTGTGATGATCCAGGCCAGCCGGCGCACCAACGCATTGATGCTGGCGTCACTGAGCCCAGCCATCGCGAGGTTTTCAACATTCTTGTGTTTCATCGCCTGAGCTGTCCCGCAGTCGATGACTGAGATCGAACGGGATGCGGGGATGCGGTGACAGGCATCTGCGCTACCCAGTTGTATAGAGCATCGATAGCGGCTTGGGTTTTGGCAATGTCAGAGTGACCCGCGTTCCGACTTGGGGGGCGCTGCGCATGATCAATTTGCCTCCCATGGTTGTCGCCATGAGACGCGCCGCGTAGGTGCCGAGGCCGGTTCCGTTGCTCTTCCCGGTGGTGACGTACTTGTCAAAGAAGTGCGTGCGGATGCCCTCAGGCACGAGCGAAGGGTTCGACACGGAGAGAATCAATTTCTCAGCTTTGGGCTTGCTGGTCTCAAGCTGATGCTCGATGTCCACTGCTTGCCCTTTGGATGATGCCTCAATTGCGTTCTTGGTCAGGTTGCTCAAGAGCAGGTGCAGCAGCATCTCCTCGACGGGAAACATGATCGTCGAATTCGAATCCGAATCCGAGTTCGAATAGCGCAAGGCCACTCCGCTAGTGTCAGCGAGCGGCTTCATGGAGGACATCACCGAGCCAACGATTCTGTCGATATTCTCGTTGCGCGGCTTGTAGCGGTAACGATGTGTTTCCATCTTGTAAAGATCCAGCGAGCGCTGGATCATGCCCAGAATGCGGTGCCCGGCATCCCGGATGATGTGCAAATTTTCAATCTGATCCGCCGTCAGATTGTCATCTTCGAGCATCAGATCGGCAAAGCCGATAATCGGCGAAAGTGGACCCTTAAGGTCGTGACGTAGAACACGATCTATATCCTCTCGCTGGCGGGCGCCCTGTTCCAGCGCATCGGCCCGCTGATGAACGGCCTGCGCTTGATATTCCAGGGCGATATTCCTCTCGCGCAAGGCGACACTGGCTCGGCTGGCTTGCAAATGGGTGGCGATTCGCAGGCGGACCAGCGCCGCGTTAAAAGGCCTGTGGATATAGTCCGCCGCGCCAAGCTCAAGCCCGCGTATTTCGAATTCTTCTTCGTGCAGCCCAGTCAAAAAGATGACCGGGATCGAGGCGGTGGCGGGATTGTCCTTTAAGCGGGTGCAGACCTCAAAGCCATCGGGTGCGGCTCTTTTGGAACGACGCCAAGCGCCGCAGAATCCAGCGGTTGCGGGCGACGTTTCCGGTCGATGGTGATGGCGCAAGTGAGACATCATGCCGCCACGGGCAAGTCCAGCGGGATCGGTGGTCCTGGATAGTGGCGTCGGTGCTCAGCGTCGAAGTGAAACGCAAGATAGGCCGGCAAGTCCCCACTGATCTTTAGTGAGCGCAGTTTCAGGATCGCCTCGGCGCGGGCCAGCCCCCAACGCGCCCCGGTGAGATCCATGCGATCTTTGACGAGATGGCGACAGGCGCCTTCGATCACACCAGTGGCGATTGGCAGCCCCAGCGCAAGCGCTTGGTCGTATTCGAGGCGCTCGCGGTTGTTGTCGATATAGTCGGCCGCCTTATCGATGGGTTTGCGCGCCGTCTCGCCGAGTTGCTTGCGCGTTGCCGCGCGGCGCAGTCCCACGGCCACGTCGTGGGCGCGACCTTCGAGGATGGCCATGGCGCGCTCCATCACCCACTGCTCGCGCTCCGCGGGGGTCTCGGGAAAGAGCGCATGCGCGGCTTTCCACAGATATTCCAGCACATGGATGAAGTCCTGGATCACCACCACCTCGACCTTGTAGCGCTCGGCCGCGGCTGTGACTTGGCGCAGCAGATCTTCCTGACCGTCACAGAGCACCACCCAGCGGCGGTGCTGATCCGGGTCGCGGCGCATGGCCTCCTCAAACGCCTGCTCGATGACGGTGCGCTGATCGGCCTCCACGCGTGCCCAGGTGCGTTTGTTCTGGACTTCGGGACGTTTGCCCGCGGGGGCTTGTTTGGGATCAAGGATCTGCTCTGGGGTGCGTGGGTAGGGCTCGACCTCATAGACCGAGGCGACGGTGGCCATGCGTTTGCGCTGCTTTTTCTCCCCAGGACTCAGCCGGGTCTGTTGCTTGTGCGCTTGGCGCTCGCGCGCCTTGCGGGTGGCCTCGCGCAAATCGCTGGGGCGCATCACGATGCCCTTGCCGTCAGCACTGATGATCAGGAGGCGTTCGCTCGCTTCATTCGGCTCCTGGGGGACAAAGGGTTGGGCGTAGAAGGCGTCGAAGTCCTGGCTCAGATGCACGGCCACCTCCTCGGCTTGGCGCTTGGCCAGCGTCCCGCCGCCGGCTTGTTCGAGTGCCGCAAGCGCGGCGTCGAAGGAGTTGTTCACGACCTCACCGGCCAGCACCTCGCACAGGCCATGGGAATACCTGCCCGGGGGCAGATTCAGCTCAGCATCCAAGGGGAAGACGCTCTGGAGTCCCCGCGCACCGTAGCCCCGGCGCGTGACGGTCACTTCCCCAAAGCGGGTCTCCAGAAGTCGGGTACAGCCGGCGCGATGATGGGTCCGGGGATAACCATCGGCGCCAATCACGGACGCATACCGCGGTTCCTCTCGCGCTCTTTGTTCCAGGTGCGACTGGACCATCTCACACAGCAGCTTCATGCCGCCCTGTTGCACCAGCGCTTCGATTTCCCCGTGCGTGGCATGTTGGGCTTGCTCCCCGCTCAGCGTCTCAAGCAGTTGGACGAACTGCGCGATCGCCCCCTCGTAGCAATCGAGGCTTGGCAAAGAAATCGTGTAGCATGGCATCGACAGGGTCTCCTCAGGGTCCGTGACAAAAGTTTCGTCCCTTCAGTTTCGCACCCGAGTGGAGGCCCTGTCTTCCCTGTCCTCAGGTTTCTAGCTGGTTAAGCTGTTGTTTTCTAGTCGCTGAGCGTCGTTCTAAAGGAGCCGCACCCAAAGCCATCCAGGCCGGGCATCATAATGTCCAGCAAAATGAGGGTCGGATGCTTTTTCTGTGCAATCTCAAGCGCACTTTCTCCATCGTGCGCCATGGCGACATGGTAATCCTGTGCGAGACAGGTATTAAGAACACGCAGGTTGCTGGGCATGTCATCGACAATAAGAAGAAGCGCCTTTTCCTCCATGACGCCGAGATGATTCGTATTCTTAGTCACAAAAAGCACCTCAATGCTCAACGAATCGATAACCTTTAGACTTCAGGCGCTCCCAGACTGTTGTTCTTGCTCTGGCTCTCTGGCTCTCTGGTTCTCTTGTTCTTGCTCTGGGCGCGCATAAGCCGCCGCGATCATCCGTTGTGGATCGCGGATTCTGGACTGAGAAGCAGAGTAGTCTGGCAGCCGGGCATCTGCCTATCGGGGTTCTGCTTGATAAGCCTAAGGGGAAAGCCCCAAAGGGGTTATTGGGGCCAAGTGCGGCCTCTATGCGGCCAAAACCTCAGGGGGAGATAGGGTTTGCGTGTCGGAGGATGCGCGACAGGCGCTCTCGCATTGCTCGGCCATTTGGTCGCGGGCTTTGGAGTTATGCAGCGCACCCAGCAGGGCCTCGAAGCGCTTTTGGAGGGGTCGGTGGAGTGCCGTGTGCGTCTGCCACCTCTTGTGGCGGTTTGGGGTTTCTGCCGGTTGCCGGTCGGACTTGGCTGCCAGAGGTCCAGGATCACGTGATTCCGATGATGGCCTATGCGAGGAGCTGTTATCGCTGGGCGTTCGGCAAGGAGTCTCCCTCGGCTGCCGCATCGATGTCCGTCGGGAGTGGGCGGCGTTCCATGAGGATGACGCCCTCAGTTCCGGTGAGGCCGAAAGTCGCGGTCGGCTGACCAGGGCGTTGTCGACATTGTTCCAGCTCCGCAGGATCCGCACGCAGCCCCGGCGATTTGGGTGGCGAGTGAGAATCAAATGGGTCGGACGGGTTCACCAGATCACTGATGCCCCTGGGACCAGGATTTCAAAGACATCCATCACTTGCAAACTGATGTTTAGGGGTAGGGCTGTCACCTGTTCCTGGTCCAACCCAAGACGGCTGGTGATCTCTTCCATGGCCTGGGAGGGTGGTGGTGCCGTTTCGTTTGACTGACCTCTGTTGGCTTGAACCACTCCGGCGATGATTTCGGCGGCATGGATGGTCTCGGCTTCCTGATGGTATTGCTCGGCGCCTTCAGGGTGCAGATGATGAGCCACGGCTTGCCATATCCGATCAGGAAAATTCCAGGCATGCAAGAGTTCGCCTCCCAGCGTGGCATAGTCAAAGCCGAAGATGGCTTCCTCGGCCGCTGCGGGGGCGAGGCCTTCACGATCAATGAGTTCAAGAACGCTCAGATAATCTTGCGGGCAGCGGCTGAAAAACACCAGCTTGCCAATACCATGCAGCAGTCCGGCGAGGAATAGCTGCTCGCCACCCTTGAGCTTTAGCTGTTCGTTGAGTTCACGGGCCGCGACACCGCAGGCGACCCCATGAAACCAGAACTGCTCCATGTTGATGCGTTCCGGCGGCAAATCCTGGAATACCTCGACCGCAGCGGTGGCCATGACCAGATTGCGCAGCGCCCCGAAGCCAATCATCGGAATCGCCCGCGCGACGGTGTCAATCGGTGTTTGCCTGGCATAGAGGGCACTGTTGACCAGCCTTAACAGACGCGCCGCGAGCGCCGGGTCGGTCAGTATTACCTCGGCGAGGTCTTCAATCGTCGTCGCCTGATGGTCGATCAGCTCGTTGATTCGGAGCGCCGCTTCAGGAAACGAAAAAAGGTCATGGGTGTCGCGCACCAGGGATTCGGGCGTCATGATCGCAGTGCTCCCGCTCGCCGTCGAAGGATTGAACTCCTGGAAGAAAAATACGCCATTCTCGGGCGCTTGGCGAGCCTCGCGTGAGGGCTTGCGGATGTTGCGCGTTCTCTCGGCCGATCAGGCGAGACCGGCGCCGCTATGGAAAAAGGGTCGATTTTCTGCATCCAAAGGCTGCCGACGCGCCACGGGCATTGGTATCCTGTCGCAAACCTGATGGTAAGGATACGGAGCACGGCGAGCATGAACGCAACCAGCAAGCCCTGGCGCATTCCCTATGGCGTGGCGGATTTTATCAAGCTGCGTGATCGCGGGCATTATTTTGTCGATAAGACCGCCTATCTTCCGTTGCTGGAGCAGGCCGGGGAGTTTCTGTTCCTGATTCGACCGCGCCGCTTTGGCAAGAGTCTGTTGCAGTCAGTGATGGAGTGCTACTACGACGCGCACTGGGTGGAGCGTTTCGATACGCTCTTTGCAGACACTTGGATTAGCGAGAATCCAACACCGGAGAAAGGGCAGTATCTGACGCTGCGCTTCGATTTGTCGGGAGTGCGCTCCAGTCCGGCTTTGGTTGAGGAGTCGTTTGAGGCCTATACCCGCATTATCCTGACCGGATTTCTCAAGCGCCATGCCGCGCGGATTCCCGCCTCTCTAGCGCAGGCGGTGTTGGCGGAAGCCACCATTGCCCGGCGCCTGGAACGTCTGGTTGAAGAGCTGCTCGCGGTCGATCAGAAACTCTTTTTGTTCATCGACGAATACGACAACTTCGCCAACAACATCCTGGTTAATGTCGGGCGGGAGGCCTATCGGGAGCTGACCCATAGCAGCGGTTTTTTTTCGGGACTTCTTCGCGCTCCTGAAAGAAACCGCCGGGCGCACCGGCAGCGGGCTGGCGCGGCTGTTTATCACCGGCGTCTCGCCGATTACGCTCGATGACGTGACCAGTGGGTTCAATATCGGGACCAATATCAGTCTGGAGCCGGAATTCAGTGCCTTGCTCGGCTTTACCCACGCCGAGATGGAAACCCTGTTCGCGGCCTTTGGACAGGATTTCTCCGCCCATCGGTCAGTGATTGATGAGTGGTACAACCACTATCATTTTCATCCCTCGCGCCAAGCGCCCATTGTCAACAGCGACATGGCGCTTTATTACCTGCGCGCGCTGGTGCAGCGCAGTTTGCCACCCGATGAGCTAATCGACCACAACGTGCGCATCGACTACGGCAAGCTGCGCCATCTGGTGCAGGTTGATCAGCAGCTGAGTGATCGGGAACGGCTGGCGGATTCCGCTCGGGCCGAACCGCCGCCGCGACTGAACGGCAATTTTTCGCGCCTGCGCGCCATTATCGAATCCGGCGAGGTGGTCGCGCAGGTACAGACCAGCTTCCCGGCCGAGGGCTTGTTGCGGCAGGACAATTTCATCTCCCTGATCTATTACCTGGGACTCGTCAGTTTTGCCGGGGAGCGCGATGGACGACCCTTACTGAAGATCCCGAATCGCACCGTGCGCCAGTTGATGTATGGCTATCTGCGCGACGGCTACCAGGAAGCCGGCGTCTTTTCCCCCAGTTCCTATGACATCGCCGAGAAGCTCAACCGCATGGCCTATCGCGGGGAGTGGATGCCGTTTTTTGATTATCTGGCCGAGCAGATTGGCGCTCAGGCCAGTGTGAGGGATTTTCTGCAAGGCGAGAAAATGATCCAGGGCTTTTTGCTCGCCTGGCTGAATCTGTCGCCGTATTTTCGGGTGTTTTCCGAGTCCGAGCAGGCCGGGGGCTTTGTCGATCTATATCTGGCGCCCTTTTATTTCAAATTCCCCGACATGCGCCATGCCTATCTGATCGAGCTGAAATATCTCAGCCGCTCGGAGGACAGCCCGGACAAGCGCGAGCGCCTGCTCAATGATGCCCGCGCGCAGCTCAAGCGCTACGCTGGGGATGCGCGCGTGCGTGATCCTCTGGGCCAGGCGCAGTTGCATGCGCTGGTGCTGCTCTACAGTGGCTGGGAGCTGGTGCATCGCGAGGCGCTTGACTTGTCGGCCCCCTAAAGTGCTGGGCTTGGCCGCATTCGCCTGTGTTTTCGCAAGAGGAAGTGACGTGAGTTTCCCGTCCGAGATGAAAGCGGCGATGGCGGGTTGATGCGGGGCCGACAACGAGAACCGCTGGGTTTTATGACGAGTGAATGACAGTTTCGTGACAATCCGCTAATCTGCTGTCGGTCATTGGGCCTGAAATCCAAGGTGATCTGATCGACTCCAACCAACCGCCGTGAAGCCTCTTTTGTCATCCTTCTCTGCCCACCGCGCGCCCCTTGCCTGGGTTGCCGCCCTGTCGTTCGTCGTGCTCTGGTATGTCCTGGCTCAAACGACCATGCAACTGCTGTTGCAGGTCAAGCCCTGGCCCTCGACCTATGCGCGTGACCTGAGCGCGCACCTGCTGCTCGGCGCCTTGCTGTTCGGGATGGCGCGCACCCTGCCGCGCTTCATGATCGCCTGCGCGACCCTGTTCACGGCCCTCACCCTTGGCAACGCCTTGAAGCTCTCAATTCTTGGCGGCCCCGTCGCGCCGGACGATTTCGTCGCTGCGCGCAACATGTTCATGCTGCTCGACGGCTGGGCGTTCGCGGGTGCCGTCCTGATGGTCGCAGCGCCGCTGGTGCTGCTCGGCTGGATGATGGCCTGGCGCCGACGCTCGACCTGGATCAACCTGGGGCTTCTCGCCCTTGGAATCGGGTTGGTGGTGAGTCATCCAGCGCCCATCACCCAGGCCATGGATCGCTATTTCGGCTTCTCGGTGTGGGATCAGCGCGCCAACTTCCAGATGCGCGGCCTGCCTATCCATCTGCTCCAGGAGACCGCGCGCAATCTCTCCCGGCGCGAGACTCCCCCGACGCGCGAGGAGGTTGGCTCAGCCCTGGCCGTGCTCAATGGTTCCATTGGAGATAATGGCATCCAAGGCGCTGTTGCTCCGGTCGCCGACACTGGCCGGCCGCAGCGGAACCTGCACATGATCGTCCTGGAATCCTTCTGGGACCCCATGGTGCTGACCGCCTCCAAGCTGTCCGCCGATCCAATCGATCCGGCCTTCCGCGCGCTCTGGGCAGAGACTGGATATTCGCATGCCCTAGCACCGGTGTTCGGCGGCTACACGGCCAACACAGAATTCGAGGTGCTGTGCGGCTTCCCCGTGAACCGCGACAATGTCTTTTTCGAAGGCGGCCTGCGCCGCGACGCCCCCTGTCTGCCCAAGCATCTGGCGGACGCCGGTTACCGCACCCTGGTCTCGCATCCCAATTCGGCGTCCTTTTGGAATCGGATCAACGCCTATCGGCGGATCGGGTTCGAGACCTATTGGGCCGACAAGGACTTCGAGCTCGACGACATGAATCGCTCATTTCTTAGCGATGAGTCCTTGTACCGTCAGGTGTTTGAGCGCCTGGAGCCGACCTTGAGCGGACCGACGCCGTTCTTCAATTACGTGCTGACCTATTTCGGCCACCTGCATTACCCGCTCAACGATCGCCGACCTCCAGTGATCACCGCCGCAGAAGGCCATGACATTGTTGCGGCCTATGCCAACACCATGTACTACAAGTCGCGGGAGCTCATGGCCTTTCTCGATACGCTGCAACAGGCCGATCCGGACGCGCTGATCGTGCTCTTTGGTGACCATCCGCCCTTTCTTGGCGCCAATTTTGGCGGCTATACTGAATCGGGCGTTCTCGCTAGCCAACGCGGAGACTTCACCGACAGCATGTTTCGCACCCAGGTGGAAACGCCGCTGGTCGTCATTGATGGACAGCGCGGCCCGCTGGCGGTCGGTGATCTACCCTTGTATCAATTACCTGCGCTCCTGCTCGCTCTGCTTGGCGATGACCGTCCCTCCATGATGGATCTCGCGACCCAAGCAACGGATATGCCCAGCATTCGCCCGCTGCCGGGGCTGCATCTCATAATCGACGGCGATCAGGTTAATGCCTGCCGAAGTGGCGATGATGCCGGATGCCAGGACTCAACCGACTGGTTGCAAGCGATCGAGACCCTGAGAACAGACATCTTCAGCGGCGACCAACATGTGCTGCTGGAGTTGCAGGCGCCAGCCGCTAGTTCCAACGACCAATAACACCACCTTGAAAGGGGTTCGATACCAGCTCTGGTTGCGGCTGATGGGCCTGCTGCTCGGATTCGCATTCAGCCCGGCCCCATGTTCGGCAGCTGATCAGACCTTCGGGCCGGTGCGAGACGGCGAGACGCTTTGGGAAATTTCAGGCCGCCTCTACGCCGACCCTGAATTGACCAGTGGGCCGACCAGGGATCAGATCATGTTGGCGCTGCTGGAAGCGAATCCAGACGCCTTCTCGCCTTCGTGCAATCTCAATGGCGTCTTGCGCGTTGGCGGGCTTCTTCGCGTCCCCGACCTGGAACAAGCCAAGCGAATCGACGCCGATTCGGCGCGTGCAGAGGTTCAGCGCCAGTCCCAAGAGTGGGCCGAGCATCGGCGCAGCGGTCAACCAATTCTCTGTCCGGACTTAGCCGATGAGAGCCGTCTGGCGAGCAACCGCGCGGAGACCGAGGCTGAACCTCCTGTGGCTGGCGAGGCCGAGCGGGGCACTGATGATTCGGAAGGCGCCGGGTCGACGGTCGTCTCCGACACGCCAATGCCGACGTCTGACTGTCCGGCGACACCCGCTGCGCCTGCGAACAATGCCGGAGAAGACGCCATCGCCCCGGTGGGCGCTCGGGCGCCGGCCTGGGTGATGACGGCAGTATTGCTTGCCCTGATGGCAACTGCCATGGTGCGTTGGAAACATCGTTGGGAACTCGGCGAGCGCCCAATCAAAGCAAGTACCGCCTTGGGCGCTGCCGCACAATTACCCAAGCGCGCGGTGCTCTTACTCGCCGCGGGCCGAACCGAACTCTATTTGTTGTTGTTAATGGCGACCCTGGCCGGGTTCTTCGGTGCCCTGGTGACGGTCATTTTCCGCGAGGGGATTCGGATGCTCGAATGGCTGGTCAGCGGCCAAGAGAACGGCCTGGTCGCGGCAGCCGAGGCGCTGGCACCCTGGCAGCGACTGCTGCTGCCGGTGGCCGGTGGTCTTCTCGCGGGACTGATCTTGCAGCAGATTGGCGGGCGTCTCAAGGGACGTTCGACTACCGACTACATGGAGGCCGTCGCGATGGGGGATGGCTGGATCAGTGTGCGCCATAGTCTGGTGAAGGCCAGTTCATCGCTGATCACCGTCGCCTCCGGCGGCTCCATCGGTCGCGAGGGCGCGATGGTGCAGCTTGCCGCCATGGTCGCCTCGGCGATGGGACGCATCAGCCGCTTCCCACGCGACCGCTTGCGGCTCTTGGTCGCAGCCGGAGCCGCCGCTGGACTCGCCTCGGCCTACAACGCGCCCATTGCCGCCACCCTCTTTGTTGCCGAGATTGTGCTCGGCTCCATCGCCCTGGAGTATATCGGCCCGCTCATCATCGCAGCGGTGATCGCCAACACCACCGTCCACGAGATTCTCGGCTATGCACCCGTCTATCAGATTCCGGCATTTAGCCTGGTGAGTGACTGGGAACTCGCGCTTTACCTCGTCCTTGGCATCCTCGCCGGTCATCTGGCGCCGGCATTCCTGAGCCTGCTGGAGCGCTCGCACCACTTTTTTGGCCGGCTGCCGATGCCCTTGGCGGGGCGTATGGCCTTGGGCGGACTGGTGGTCGGCGCGATCTCGGTCTACGAACCCCAGGTCTGGGGCAATGGCTATAGCGTGGTCAACGCCGTGTTACGCGATCCTTGGGCCTGGCAGGCCTTGCTCACGGTGCTGGTGCTAAAGATCATCTCAACGGCCGCGACCCATGGCTCGGGTGCGGTTGGCGGCGCCTTCACCCCGACCATCTTCGTCGGGGCCATGCTCGGCGCACTCTTCGGCACCCTGGTGCATACTCTGCTGCCCGACGGCACCGCAACCCCGAACGCCTATGCCGTAGTGGGCATGGGCGCCATGCTCGCCGGTACCACGCACGCCCCGCTAATGTCGATCCTGATGGTCTTCGAACTCACCATGGACTATCAGATTGTACTGCCGCTCATGCTGGCGGTGATCACCGCCCATTACACGGCCAGTCGCTATACCGACATCCGGCCAATGTATGCCGATTCCTTGCTACCGCGCGAGAATCCTGTCTGAGGAAGCCTGATCGTGCTGAGCGAAAACAAGGAACAATTGATCGCTGTTGCAAATTCATGTTCTGTCTTGGGCCGGGATGTCGCCGTGAAGCTCCCATGGAGCAGAGGAGAAAGATTATCCTTGGTAGATGTCGACTTTTGTTTCCAGGCATCGTCTTAAGCTTAAATCGGTTGATCCAATGCCATACCAGCTATCTGGCTTTTGGTAGAAATCCAAGCCTCGGCCAATCTTGATGATCCAGCCATTGTCGATGCGGATTTCTCGATCATGTAAATTCTCGTTGACTTTAATTTCAAGTTGAATATCCATTTCCAACAGGCTTTGTTTGAGTTCATCGAGCCGGCTTGCCATTTCTTTCAGGTCTGTTTTGTCATCATAGGACGTGACCAAGGTGATTTTTCTGATGGTCGCTTGCTTGACAAGGGTCTCGCAGAAGCGAACGAAATTTTGGATCTGGTGATTGGCGCGGATATAGGGATCTTCGATCAGGACGGCTTTCGCATTAACCAAATAGGGACTCATGAGCGATTCGTAGCTGAAACCTGTCGCGCCGTACTGGATGGTGAAATGCTGTTCTTTAAGGACGGGGATGATGGGTTCAATCGCTTCCTGCAAATCGGCACACGATGATTCCGGGGCCGGTGTTTCCGCTTCTGTTTTCACTGAAGGCACCGATGGTCGTGCGCTTTTTTGATCACTCTCACCCGTTGGATGATGAATGTTCTTCCGCGCGGGTTCCTGGGTTGCGATCGCTGATTTGGATTCCGGGCAGAAGACAATGGTGTCTTGTCCCTTGCTGTTGATGAAGGATAAATTGATCAGCGCAAATTCATCGTCTGACTTGCGCTTGTTCATCTGCTCCTTGACGCGCCGCCGGCATTCAGTCGCATAAGCGACGTATTCATCGAATTCGTCATCATCGGGTGGGCCAGACGGATGCAATATCTTGAGCAAGGCCGCGACGGTCTTCTTGATGCCCTTCTCATCACGGCCTTCAACGGCTTGGCCGAGTTTGATCCGCTGGCTGACTTCCTCATAGCGGTTGGTATGCTTTAACTGGTGATGGAAGGCTTCCGCCAGGTAATCGGTGATGAAGCCGTAATTGCCGGTGAGAAATTCGCTGCTGTTCTTGGGCATTTCCCAGCCGGGCAAGTAAGCGGCGAAGCGGTCCATGATCGCCAGGTCGAATTCCTTGGGCAGCGGTTGAAACAGATCGTAGACCTCGGAATTGACGATCTGCGACACGGACAGATCGAGATTGCCGACAAAGGCCATGGAGGCATCGGCGATGACCTCGACGCCGCGTGAGAAGCGGCCATTGGCCATGAAGTCCTTCATGATCTGAATGGTGTCGGGGTCTTTGATCTTGATGCCGCCCACCTCATCAAAGGCCACCGTGTCCCAGAAGCCCACCAGGCCGATCTTCTTGCGCTGGTTGTTATAGAAGAGCGTCGCCTTGGTCGCCTGGCCGCCACTGATCAGGGTGGAATAAGGGGAAAATTCACTAAAGAAATACGACTTGCCGGTTCCCCGTGGCCCCAGTTCAATAAAGTTGTAGTTGGGCTCGACCAGGGGCAGCAGGCGGGCGATGAAATGCAGCTTGACCCGGTGCGTCAGTTTGGCGGGTTCCAGACCCATGGAGCGCAGGATGACATCCAGCCATTCCTCTCGACTGAACTGACTGCGGCCCTCGCAATAGGCGGCATAGTCAAAGCGGCTTAGTTGAATGGGGCGCAGGTCTTCGATATAAAAGGTGTAATCGTCGTCTTCAATTTCGTTGTAGGCAATGGCGATTTCCGCCCACAGGCCGCCTTGGAGCAGGCGATCGTTATCCCGGTAAAACTTCTCTCCAATGGCCACCCGGCGCGAGTCGAAATTTTCCAGCGCTGCCCAGTGGCGTTTATCCTTCTCCACATAGTTGACATGCACCTTGTCGATGAACCGGTATTTCCCCTTGGTGGCCACCTTCGATTGCGCCATATTGGCCTCGTTGGGACGCACATAATTGTCCTGCAAGGTGTCGAGCACCGCCTCCAGACCGGCCTGGATCTCGTCATCGTCATCACTGGCACAGAAGCGCGCCAGCAAAAACTCCAGCACGAAGGTCGGGACATTGGTGCCTTTCTTAATGCGGTGGAGCAGATCTTTGCGCACCACCTTGCCGTCAAAGACACCGGTCAATTTCGTGTCAAGTGCATCCATGGGGTTAAACCGTGTAATCCGTTTCCAGATCCAATTGCGCGAAGAGGCCCATGGTATTGGGATTTAACGCCAGCACCTTGAACTTACCCTCGTACTCCATGCTCATCTTGAGGGTGATTTTCACCTGATCGCCCGGTTTCAGGGTGATGGTGCCCGAAGCGGGATCGACCAGGCCACCCGGTTTGGCCTCACCCACCACATTGCCCTTTTTGTCCTGGGCTTCGAGCAGGATTTCAAACTCGCCATCTTCGGAGAACAGATCCTGGGATTCCACCGCCACCTCAAAGACGGGCACCCGTGTGGTGATGTGCCGGCTCATCCCCTGCTTGTAACTGAGGGCCACCTTGGCCTGCTGTAACTTCGGTTGATCGGCGGCGGTCAATTGCAGGCGGATGACCGGAACCACCAATTCTTGCAGGGACGCCCCGCCATGAAAGTAGGTCAGCCCGCTGCGATACGCCGCCAGGCTCAAGGGGCCGGCCAAGCGGGCGAAATCGCCGCGCACGCCGAGCTTCTCGGTCGGCAGATTAAAATGGTGGCGGTCTTCCGCGCCCTGACCGAGCAGGCAACGATCATGCACGCAGAGCCAATCACCGACCGGCTTGGTGCAGGAATCGCCGGGGCCGGCATGGGTGTTCATGAAAAAGCCATGGTCCGTGGCGATGATGACCTCGCGGAATCCCTGTGCCTTGAGCATGGTGACGGCAACGCGGATGCGCTTGAGCGCATTGGTCAATTCGCCCGGCGCGCTGTCCGGATGGTTTTCGAACTGACTGTCGATCTCGACCGAGCGCAGCACCAACAGATCGGCATCCGGGTCAAGTTTGAGTTTCTTCAGCACGAAATCATCGAGCCGCCCCTGTTGAAAGCGTTGCCCATAGCGCTTGCGGATCACGTCCATGCGCTGAGTCACAGTGGTCACCGCCTGGTCATGGAGCGTGGGCGTGATCTCGCCATCGGTCTTCACCAGCCGCAAGCCGGCTTGCGCGGCGGGCAACAGGCTCGCCATGCCGACCGGGGTGATACTGGGCAGTGGTGCCATGGCGGCGCGCAACTCCACCTGGCCGTCTTCTGCCAACTGGCGCTCCAGTGCCACGCCGAGTTCGTAGCGCAGCGCATCAATCAGGAGATAGGCCACTCGCTGGCCACTCTGCTGGAGCGGCGGCGCGACCAGGGTATCGAAGACCTCCGTGTTGCTGAGTCGGCCGGTCAAGGGCCAGCCGGTGTGTTGCAGATGCTGGGTAAAGCGCTGCTGCACCAGGCTTGCCAGTTGGCCATAGACCTGGCGCCCCTGATCGATCACCGGCTGCATCAGTCCCTCCGCGTCTTGCCAGGCGTAGCCGCTGACGGCTTGCTCAAACTCCCGATGTAAACGATCCATCTCCCGCAACTGGCGCACATAAAAATCCACCAGCGTCTCCAGCCCCGCGCTGTGATCCCCGAGCACCCGATCAAGATCGGCGCAGGTGTCCACCAGGGTAGCGGTCGCCTGCAAGAGATCCCACTGGGCTTGGCTTTCCCCCTTGCCCGTCCAGACCGACCCCCGGTGCTGGGCCAAAATGGCGCGCGCCTGGTCACTGTCGTCCGCGAGCAAGGCGGCCATGGCTTGGCGCAGAAAGGCGCGTTCTTCAAAGGCAAAGGTGTCGCGCGTGCCAAGATCGGTCGGCTGGGCGCAGAGTTGGGCGCAGAGCTGAGCCAGGTCGAGTTCCTGCTCGACGCGCTCGGCCTGTTCGATGTAGCGGGCTTGGGTGCGCAGGTCGCTGCGCAGCCGATCACAGAGATCCTCGACCAGCAGGCGCGACGCATCGCTTGCCCGAGGCACGCCTTCCAATGCGGCGGGCAAGGACTCCGGCAGATCGAACGCGAATTCGCTGAACAACAGAAAGCGCCAGAACTCATCGGCGATACTCGACCAGGTCTTGCCCTTGGTCTTGAGGCGCAAGCCAAAACTGCTCTTGAGCAGGTCACGCGCCTCCTTCACCCAAGCCTCATTGTCCTTGAGCCGGGTTTGCTGTTTTGGACTCGGCGCCAACAGGTCGAACAGGATGTCGCGGCTCGATTCCCGATTGAGCAGGGCACGGAGATTGGGCCAGCCCAGGCCACCGGCGCCGATGGCATCAATGACCGCGAAGCTCGGGTTGGCATTCTCGGCAAAGACCGCCCGCACCTGAGTGGCATCATCCGGCTTGGCCTTGAGGCAGAGCGCCTGGTAATCATCGCCATCGCCTTCTGGAAAGACCGCGCCACAGGCAGCGTAGAGGGCAAAGGGGTCGTGTTGCTGGTCTTCCTCGTTCAGGGGCTTGGGAGTGGGCACATAGACCAGCAGTTCGTGGATCTCTTGGTTGCCGAGCCGTCCGAGCGCGTTCAGCGCCGCAAGACGGCTGTCGATGCTGGATTCAGAGGCATCCACCACTTCGCGCTGTTCGCTTGCCAGGGCCAGACAGAGATCCCGGTAGCGACGCTCAGGGTCATAGACAGCCAGCACCTGGTGCTTGGCCAGTCGGGGGAGCAGGACTTCCTGGCTGATGAATTCAGTAATGGACATTTCTATTTCCAGGCCATCGCCGCATCGAGAGCATCCTTGAATGCATTAAAGCTGCATGATTTATTATTCTTGGGGTCCATATTTGGGGCAATAGAACGTGCCAGATCCATTTTTCTAAGGCCGGTTAAAAAATAATTTGCACGTTTCATCAGTCGTTCAAGCGCTTCCCAGGTGCCTCCGGAAATTTGATCAGGGTCGCGATACAATAGCGCAGGCAGCAGCCCCTCGCGTTTGATCCGCAAGAGCCCAATCAATGGCGATGCGTTGACGATAACGCAATCAGACATCGTCATCCAAGTCCTCTTGGAACGGCGAAACGCCCAGTCGGGACAGACCGAGTATGAAATCCAGACGCGACAGCCCAGCAATTTCAGCCCCCCTTTCCTGCGAGATGAGGCCCAACTCGTACCACTTGGCGGCGGCAGCGAGGCGCATCTCGGCTTCCATTTCGCGCGGATCCTTCCGCAGAGCCGAGAAAGCACCGTCTGGAAGTTTAATCGCGATGGTTGTCATCGTGTATCAGACCTTGAAATAGGTACAATAAGAATCTCCACCTCCTGTCCCCAAAATGGCTCGGGCAATTGGAGAGAGATTTGCCCATTCTCCACGGTTTGAATCGTGCGCATTGCTTCCATCGACTTTGATCCTCAATTTTGCTCTTTGCTGGAATAGACTGACACGCGGTCGCGTCGGTGGCGGCTTGCCTCGTGCTATCTCGGGAGTTTGTGCTGGATGAGTTGCGTCAGCTCGGCGTCTGAGAGTTGTTTGGGGCGCCATTCCAGCTTGACGCCCCCCTTGGCCTTGCTGCGGCCTTTGCCTTTGGGCTTTTCGGTCACTGTCACTTCCTCCCAGAAATCCTGCTCCACGCCGTGGGCGATGGCGAGGCTGCGGTCTTGGTGGCATTTGCGCAAGACTCGTTCGGGCCAGTAGCTCAGCGCCAGGTGCGCCCAGTCGTAGTCGCCTGTTTCGAGCTTGGTCCAGGTGTCCTTGAGGGTCTTTTGCCACTTGGGCAGTTTGAACAGCGGCCACAGGGGCGCGGCGGTGATCTGCACGCCGTCGTTCAGGTTGGGTTGCCAGTCGCGGGCGATGCGCAGCAGCTGGTCGCGGAACGCGGTCAATTCCGTGTCGAGGTCGGCGAAGGTGGCGAAGTCTTTTTCCTCCTTGGGGGTGCGGGTGGCTTTGTTGGCCAGGACGGCGCGGCTGTTGCGGACCTGGGCCAATTTCCCCTGGGGGCCGTCGAGGAAATCATTGACGCAGCTGTAGAGGGTCTGGGGTGTGAGGCGGTGGTAGTAGAGCCAGAGGGTATAGCGGCCGGATGGGGTGGACAGCGGCCAGTAGATGGGCGCCTGGCGGCGGCTTTTGCTATGGCGTTTCAGGTGGTCGGCGAAGAAGGCGGCGGGGCGGCGGAAGTAGTCGCGCAGGGCGTTGACGCCGAGGATGTCGCAGGCTTGCTGCTGGATGGCGTCAGCATCGTCGCCGAAGATCAGCGCGAGTGCCTGCTGGATGGGGCGCTCGAGATCGCGCGGGTGGCCGGGGTCATCGACCAGAATGCCATCCCAGGCGACATCGAGCAGATCAGCGCCGGCGTTGTGCATTGGGTGCTCGTCCCCGTCTGCGAGCATGCCGGGCGCGGCGGTGGGCAGCGGGTCGAAAGGCTCAGGCTCGGTGGTGGGCTGGCGCGCGGCGGTGGCTTGGCGGATATCGAAGCGCCCGAAGGCCAGGCCCAGCAGCCAGTCGAGCAACTCGGCGGTCAGCGCGGTGGCGTCGCTCATGCCGCTTGCACCAGCAGCCGATGGCGGATCGGCGGCGCGGGTTGGCCGAGCTTATCGAGGCTTTCCAGGCAGAGATCCAAGGCTTCACAGGCGTTCGCAAAGGCCTCGGTCAGGGTCTTGCCGCTGGTGATGATTTGCGGGATGTCCGGGAAGTCGACGCTGTAGATTGGATCCTTGGCTAAATACTCGATGGTGAACAGATAGCCGCGATAGACATGCTGGGTGGTCATCATGGCGGTCATTCTTTGTCCTCATTGTCGTTGTCATCCGCGCTGGACTCGGCGAGGGTTTCGCCGCTCAACGCGGCGGCCCGATCTTCCGCCGAGAAGCCGTAGAGATCGAAACAGATGGCGTCGATCTGGCGTTGGATGTCGGCGAGTTCGTCTTGGGTTTCGGCGACGCGGCGATTCCATGCTGCCGCCCGTTCGGCGAGGGTCGCGCCCTCGACCTGGAGCAGTGCCGGCAGGGTGAAGGCGTGCGAGGTTTGGTTGCCGGTGTCGAGGGCGCGCTTGAGCGACCAGGCGCGACGGGCCAAGGTGGCGAGTTCGGTTTGTTGGTCAGTGGTCAGCGGCGGGATGGGGGTTTTCTGGATGACGCCGACTTCGTAGGAACCGAAGGCCATTTGCAGGGAAACCAGCAAAAAGAAGGCGCGGCTGTTGGTCAGGGCGAGCAGCGCCAGCAATTCCTCGGGGTCGTCATTGGCCACGAAGGCGGCTGGGCCTTTGTCGGCGAAGATGCAGCCGGCCGGCATGGCGCGCAGGCTCAAGCCGCTGGTTGTTCGACGAGGCCAGGTGAGGCCGGGGCGGAAGTAGTGTTCGGTTGAACGGATGTTTCGCGCCCAATGGCCACCACCATACCTGACAACAATCCAGGCTTTCATCTCGGCCCCATTGTTGCTCCAATTAATCGACAGGTAGTGGTCGAAATACATGCGGGCAAAAGCCCCGCCCTTCGCATAGGGAAACCACCTTAGAGACACAGCAAGACGGTGTTGCGTAACGGTTTCCCACCATGTGCGCAAGAACCGAAAGTCATCAAGTGTTCCAGTTCCGCTGGTCGCCAGCGCATGGTCGCCAAAAGCTGAAAAGCGCCGAAACGTCTCCCTTACCGCCTCACTCACCCAATACGCAAAGGGCTGACCGGGTATCGCATCGAAGGCGCCGGGCGCGACCTCAAAGCAGCGCGGATCATCGCCGCCGGAGCGCTGTCGATCACACAGATCCAGCAGCGCCGATGCCTTGTCGGATTCGGATAACAAACGCAGGAAGGTGGTCATTTGGTTACAACAGTCGGCCTTGCAGTTCGTGATAGAGCGTGAATTTTCCATCTGCCGAGATCAGCGTCGCCTCATGCGCCAGGGTGGTGGCAATGATGAGGCGATCCTGTGGGTCGCGGTGATGCTCAGGAAGTTGCGCGGCGATCCGGGCAATCTCCGGGGTGATCGCCAGCAGCCTGATGCCGGAGCCATTCAATGCCTTGTCAAACCAAGAGTCCAGAGGCTCGGATAGCTCGACGCGACCATGTTGTACCAGCCAGGCCACTTCGAAGCAGGAAATCGCCGCAACACCCAACTGATCTGCGGCGGTGATTTTTTCCCGCCATCGCTGTTTCAGTTGGCGATCATCCCGCGTGATCCACCACAGCCAGATGTGGGTATCCAGCACGATCATTGAGGCAGATCCCAATCCTGCTCGGGAGCCGATGCGAAAATATCACCATGGATCCGCACACTTCCGGCAAGATCGGGATGCGGCTGGCGCGTTTCCGGCACAGCGTTCTCTTCATCGAGGGCCAGCACGATGACTTCAACCCGCCGATGGTTGAAGCTTTCAGGTAACTGAATCAAGAGAGTGCCATGATCGACACGACCAAGAACGCGTTGCGCTTGCATCAGAGTGCTCCCATCAGGTTTTGACTAAACAATAGGCCGCTGCTTCCACCATGGCGTCATCCATCACGCCATGGCCCAGATCGGCCATGACCTCCGGCTCGGCCAGCCCCAGCACCACAGCCTCGCGCCACTTCTGAAAGCTGGAGAGAAAGAAACAGGTGCGCGAGGTGATGGCCCCGAGCCGACCGCCGGGGCGCAGCAGCTCCAGTCCACGTTCGACCATGACCGCGAGCAAGTCGTTCTTGCTGCGCGGATAGGCCTTGCCCAACCGCTCCTTGGTGCCGGCGGCGAGCGCGCCGAAGGGCGGATTCATCACCACCACGTCGAACGTTTGGCGGCACAGGTCGATCAGGCGCAAGCCGGCCAGGGCATCCTGGGCAAATAGCCGCCCTTGATAGCTGGATTGCGCGGCTTGGGCCAAGTCCGTCAGGGCGCAGCGCAGACGCTCCTCGGCTTGTTGCCACTGGGCCAGGTCGGCGTCGCGAAACATCGGGCCATGCTCGCCATAAACGGCGCGGATCAACGCCGGCAAGGCGCGCTCGGCCCGGAGCAGCACGCCCAGCTCGGGCAGTCCCTCAAGCAGTTGCAGGGTGTGCTCGAACAGCTCGGCGTCCAGGTGATCCAGTTGCCCGGCCAGTTGCGCGCGCAACTCGGGTTCCGCCGGCGGCGCGATGGCGGCGAGCACTTGGCCGCGACCGATCAGCGGGCGGTCGTTGGCTTTGATGCCGGCTTCGTGCCAGGCGCGCTGCGCGCGCAGCCACAGCGCCAGCGAGGCGATCTGCGCGGCGCGCGGGTCGATGTCCACACCATAGAGGTTATGCTCGATGATCAGGCGCGGGATGTCATGCTGAAAGGCGGCTTCATCGGCATAGGTTTGGCTCAGCGGCTTGAGCGCAGCAGCGGGCGCGGTGGAACTGTCCAGTGAGCCGGGGCCGTGTGCTTGTTCCCAGTCCCAGGCTTCGCGGTAGATCTCGACAAACAGATCGAAGGCATAGAGACCGAAGTGCATAGAACCGCAGGCCGGATCGAGCCATTTCAAGCTGCGCGGGTCGCGCGGTTTGGTGGCGGGCTTGGGTGGTTCATCGGGCTTGACCAGCAGGTAGCGGCACGCGTCGCGCAGACGGGTCTTGCCGCCGGTGGCGTTGAACCACAGTCGGCCGAGGGTGTTGTCGGTGAGAAACTCAACCACATAGCGCGGGGTAAAAAACTGGTTGCGCACTGCCAGTTCGCGGGAGTTGCGTGGCGCAGCCGACTCGGCGCGCATGTTCTTGCGCTCGTCCGGGTCGTTGTAATACTGGTAGATCCAACCGATGGTTTCGTCTTCGGCCCACAGCCAGGCGATGTCCGGATGATTGATGGCGTCGAGCAGTTCGAGCAAGACCGAGTCCTTGGGAAACAGCAGACCTTGCGGGCTGTGGCGGTCGAAGAGGACGGCGAGATCCTGGCTGAACTCATCGAACAGGCTGAACAGATACTGGCGATAGGTCGCACCGACCTCGCCCAAGGCGGCACCGGCCACCATTTGATACAACTGAAAGCCTTGGGAGGCTTGCCCCTGGGCGAGGGATTCGAGCACGACGGCGCGCGCTTCGGCCATGCGCAGGGCGGCGAGGCGGTTGAGCAGGGTAAAGGCTTGTTCGCGAACCATTCGCTCCAGCACCTGTTGGAGGCGGTTCTGGTCGTTCTTGCCGGGGGTGACCGCCAGGTAGTGGTGCAGGGTCTCGCGCAGGGTGGTGGCCGTTTGGAACTGCTGGTTGTCGAGGTGACCCAAGGCGGCCATGTCGGCCACAGTCCCGGTCTTGGGGTCCATGCCGTAGGTGGCCTGCAATTGGCGGGTGAATTCTTCACTGAGCAAACGGCGTGCACGGGAGACGAATTTCTGCAGCGCGTTGCGGGTGGCTTTGTCGAAGGCCATGCGGGTTGTTCCTTAGTCTGCTATCGCGTCAATCAAGATACACGATAAACTTTGCTTCTGTGTCCGATCAGCACGACGAGGATCACCATTTTGCCGTCTTCGAGCGTGCAAACAGCGCGATAGTCACCAACGCGATAGCGCCACAGCCCTCCAAGGGGACCGCTTAGGCGTTTTCCACGACTTTTCGGGTTCTCCAGCCGGCCAACCTCGTCCAGGTAATCGACGATTTTCCGTGCAGTGGTCCGGTCGATTTTCTTAAGACTTCGCTTGGCTGTGTCGGTGTAGTTAATCGTCCAGGCCAAGGTCTTTTCTCACGTCAGCCGCCGAGTGGATTGGCTCCAAGCCCTGTCTGACGCGTTCCAAAGTCGCCGAGGCCATTTCGTAGTCTTCGGCATCCTCAATCCCGCTCTCGATGAGTTCACGCAAGTAATCCGTTTTCGAGCGCCCAGTCCGCGCCGCTAGAACACCAAGGCGCTGTTCGGTTTCTGGTGCGAGTTGGATCAAGGTGGGCATGGGTTACTCCAAACGTGAATACATGGAACAAATTATTGTTCCATGTGCAGTTGCAATTCAAATTCGGCGGCGTACTTGAGTTCGCCGCGCAGTTGCTGCAAGTCCCTGATTAGCTGGTCCAGATCTTGGATGCTGGTGATGCGCGGTTGTAAGGCCTGCTGACGACAGATGGTCGTTTGACCGTCTTTGACGGCCTGTTCCTGTTCTTCGCGCAGGCGATCCTGCAGGATCTTCTGGCCGCGTTGCTGGATGCGGCGCTTGATGTCTTGGACTTCGTTCTGGATGCTGTAGTCCTGATTGATCAGGTCGCGCAGGCCGGTGAGATCCTCGCTCGCGGTGGTGGCCAGGTTTTGTAAATCCGCCAGGGCGTTGTTCTGGTCCTGGTGGCTGAGCGCCGGCCATTCCGGCAGGCGGCGCAGATCGTCCTCGGCGTCAAGCAGGCGCTGGGCCTGGTCTTGTTGCATGAGCTTGACGGCATCGCGCACCTGGGTGTGGAGTTCGGTGAGGCCGCTGGCGAATTCGGTGGCGTATTTGGCGAAGTCGGGATGCTGGAGCCGCTGCTCCAGGTCGGCGATCGGTTCGCTGAGGGCCTGGCGCAGTTGGCCGGGGGTGCCGTTGTTGGGCAGGCCGCTGATCTCTTGCAGGTGGCGGCGCAGGTCGTGCAGGGTCGTCTCCAGACCCTGCGCCATGGCCTGCTTGAGGCTCCGCGCCCACTCCAGGCTGTCAAACAGAACAGAGGTTTCCGCGCCCAGGCGTTGCACCGCGTCGGAGGCATCGGTGGCCAGCACGTCTTTGATGTCGCTGGCCAGTTGCTCAAGCCGGTCGGCGCCGGGGAGGTCGAGCGTGCGCAGCGTGCCGGCCAGGGGGGCGAACTGGTGTTGCAGGTCGGGAAACAGCTTGGCGGCAGTCTTGCTGATGATGTCTTCCAGCGGGACGATGGTGTCGCCCGCCAGGCTGGTGAGGCGCCCGGCCGCGCGCGCCAGCATCTCCATGGGGGGCTTGTTGTCACGCAGGCTGATCCCCACCGATTTGAAGCTGTTGTTGGTCTTGAGGGCGTCGATGGCCTGCTGGCCGTTGACGGTGATCTCGCGCCCGGCCAGTTTGAGCTTGATCTCGCCGGCCACCAACAGGGCGGCGACCAGGTAGCGCAGGGTGTCCGGTGACCAGCCGAAGGGGGCATCGGCGAAGAGGTCGCTGAGGCGCTTGCCTTCCAGGCTGCCCTGGCGCTCGATCTGGTCCTTGATGCTGGTGAGGGCTTTGTGCTGGACATCGATGCTGCCCTGGCCGCCCTGAAGTTTCACCAACCCCAAGGGATCGATCTGGGTGGTCATGCCGGTCAGGTTGCCCTGGCGCAGGAACTTCTCGGCCAAGTCGGTACTGACCCGGATCGGCGCCTCGGCATGCCGGTCGAACACCTGCGCGGCCACCTGGGCGAGGTGCTTGCGGGCGGCTTCGATGAGATCCTGGTTGAAGCTGTCTACCGCGCTCAGTTCACCCCGGAAGATGAAGGATCCCTTGATCAGGCTGTTGCTCATCTGGCGCCCGAGTTCATTGATGAGTCGGGCGGCTCGGTCACTTTGCGCGCCGCAATAGTCTTTGACTTCCTGATCCGGGTCGTTGCGATATTTGTTGACGATTTCCCGGCTGCGAACAATCTCTGCAATCAACTCGTCCATTTCCGGCGTCGTGCGCCCGAGCAGGAAGATGGTTTGCTTGGCGGTCTTCTGCCGGCTGTCGTCGGTCAGGCGGGTCTTGGCGGTCTCGACCTCGGTGGGGGCGACCAGTTCGACCAGGGTCTGGATGGGGTTGCGCTCGCCGGCCAGGCTGGCCGGGATGCCGCTGGCGGCCTGCGCCTTCAGGCCGGTTTGCACGGAGAAGGTGTTGTTGAGTTGGGTGGACGGGAGGGGGTTGTAGGTTTCTTTCAGCGCTTCGTTGTGAATGCGGCGCAGTTCGATGGCGCGCAGGGGGATCTTGGCGCGTTCCTGCTCGATCTCGTTGAGTTTTTCGCTGTGGAAGGCCAGGACGCCGTCTTTCTCCCCCATGGGGACGATCGCGTCCTTGATCAGGTCCTCGATGGCTGCGTCAATGTGGTCTTTGCGGGCGGGCGAGGCCACGCTCGGATGCATCAGGCTGGCGACGTTCTGGCGGGAGATGGGCAGATTGCCGAGGATTTGCAAGACGCAGACGCTCTTGCCGATCTGTTGGTGCAGCTCGGAATCGGGGAAGCGGATCTTGACCTTGCCAACCGCCAGGTGCCAGGACACGAAGGCGCGGCGGATGTCGCGCTCCAGGGCGTCGAACAGGGTCACGGTGGTAGCCAGCCAGCCCAGAGGTTGGTTGGCGATAGGGGTTTTGCCGTCCGGCCCTTCGACCAGAATGTCTTGGATCACCTTGATGGCCGAGCGCAGACCGATGCCGCCGGTGGACTTGGCCAGGGCGCCTAAGAGGTGGAGCAGGATGTCGAAATGCGCGGGCAGGAAGGGATAGAGGTCGATGAAGGTCTGGCGATCAAAGTCGGCCCCGTAGGCGCGCGCGTCTTCGAGCTTGGTGTGGTGGCGCAGGCTCTGGCCGTGTTGGTCGAACAGCCGGCCCACTTCTGCCTCGCCGGTGGGCGACTTGCCGAGCAGGCGGTTGGTGCAGATCTCTTTGATGTCGCTGGCTTCCAGGTCGATCTGGATGGGAAAGCGATCCTTGAGCTTGAACAGTTGCTGGGAGTTGAGCGCGGCGCTGGCATCGTCCTCGGTCAGGCGCTGCTGGGCGGTGCCGATGAACAACACCTTGCCGTTGCCGATGGCCTTGAGGTTCTTGCCCAGGCCGTCGAGGTTGAGAATCAGATTTTGCCGCGAGCCGACGTACTGTCCGACCTCGTCGACGACAAAGATGATGTAGTCGCGGCCGCTGGCCTCGCGGGCAATATCGATCATCTCCGCTACGCGATCATTCTCGAAGCGGATGATTGCGCTGGTTTCGGTGCTGAAGGCGCTCGGGCTGTGGAACAGGTTCGGGTACAGGCGGTGGGCGAGTTCCGGCATGACGCTGTCCACCACCAGGTCATCATTGCGGTAATCCGCCCAGGCTTGACCTTGGGTCAGTTCGCTGAACAGACGCAGAAATTCCTCGTGGCGGCCGTCTTTTTGGGCGCGGCGCTCGAAGGCGGCCACCTTGAGATTGCGCGAATAGCCGCCCCACTGGAGCACCTTGTAGTAGAGGACGGTGGAGACTTCTTCCATGGTGGCACCGGCGACCTGCTCGCTGGCGAGATCCAGCATCAGCACGGCGGCGGGGTATTTCTTGGCCACCGCCGCCAAGCGCGCTTTGGTGGTGCTTTTTTTCAGGCGATTTTGCAGGTGGTGCAGAAAGGGAATGCCGTCGATGGTGACGCGATCATCGAATGCCAGGCCCAGGTACTTGGTAAAGGAACTTTTCCCCGAGCCGTAGAAGCCAGACACCCAGATGCCGACCTCGTTCTCGCCACCGGCCTCCATGGCGGCTTCCATCTTGTCGAGCAGCCGCCCAAGCTGATCTTCGATACTCTCGGTGACGACGTATTCGGAAATCTCCGCCTTCAGACGGGTCTCTTGCGAGACACCATAGGTAATGACCTTCTCGATGGTGCGATAGATGTCTTTGTTGCTGTCAAAGAGTGCTTTGATTTCCATGAGCGTCTTCTCGATGAAAAATTAACCGCCAACGTGCACTGAACGATAGTTGCCATCTTCTGGATAAAAGCCGAGAAACTTCAGGCGAGTTTTGCCGGTACGAACTCCGGGATAGAAAAAAATAGTGGGGACGGTGAAGCGGCCCAGTAAATGCCCCTCAATGGAGCCAATGCGCAGGTAAGGGTGCAGGGCTTCGAGATCCGTGACCAGCAGAATGGCGTTTTTGTTGCCCTCAATGCTTGCCAGCTTTTGCTCAAGCCGGGCTGGCAAGGCGGCGTTCTTGGTCAGGGCGCCGGCTAAGGCGTTGTTGGTCTTGCTCCATTCCAAGGGGGCCTTGGCATCCTGGTTTTTCCACAGGTTGCGGATGAATTCCGGTTGTTCATCCAGGATGGCTTGAATGGCCTGGGTGATGGAAAAGCGATGGACCTCCCAGCCGTCGTTGACGAGTCGGGCCTCCCAGGCTGGCATCTGGCGCTTGACCTCAAGCAGAGCCTGGGGCGAGAACACCAGGTAGAAGATGGGCTCAAAACTTGCGTGGGCAAAGTCGCGCCCGGCTTTGATGCGGTGCATGAGTTCATCGAAATCAGCCTTGATTGATGACAGGGGCAGCGATGACACGGGTCACGTCCTCCATGTTCGGCAGCAGCCAAGTGATGCGAGTGGTTCCGGCGGCGGATTGAATGATCCACCAGCCGTTGCTGGCCAGACGCTTCAACTCGTCTCGAACATCGCCAGGCTCCAGCCCGAATAATCCCCAGAGTTGGTGGTTCAGCACCGCGTTGTCGCTCAGCCCGGCAAAGCGTAGATGGTAGGCGAAAAACAGCACGGTGGTCGACTGGATACGAACCGGTTGGATGCTTCGGGTGGCCGAACGTCCCGCCGAAAGCAGGCCAAAGTCCGCGCAACAGCCGAGCAGGTAGCCCGAGACCCGGCGAATGGTGGATTCTGACCAGGGCGTTCGGGTTTTGCCGTCCCTGACGGCGTTCTGGACAAAGTCTGTTGCGTCGGCTTTGTTGAGGTCAGAGCGTCCCGCACTGTAGCTTGGCCAATAGATGTCGCGAATAAAGTCGGCCAGAATCCGATTGGCCTGTGCGGTAAAGACCAGCAACAATGGCACGAGCTGATGGGTTGGTAACACCTCGGCCAGCGGTTTGAGGTACATCGCGACCTCATGCTTGAGATACCTCGGGCCGAAACATTCGACCACGATGTTGCGTAACCGTCTGGCCGACACCAGCGGAAATTGGCCAGAACGCAGCGCCGCTTCGCAGAGTTGTGCACTGTTCATGCCTGGCTGGTACAGCCCCAGCAATAACTTGGTCTCTTCCACCATGCCCAGACCGGCCTGGAGTTGAGTGGTATAAAAGACTGGCTCCCCGGGCATCAGTTGGCTTTCAGGTAGGGGAAGCGCTGATAGCCTTTCGTGTAGGCCGCTTGGTAGTGTCCCGCGCAGCGCTGCATCAGTGGATTGAGTTGATCAGTATCGAATGCCCCAACCAGAACCGGGCCTTCTGCCGGTTCATTGGTTGTTTCGGCCAATTCGGCCAGCCGGGCGAGAGTTGACTCCGTGGAGGTCAGGCGTGGCTTGACGCTGGCAGCGAACTCGGGGGCAGAGACAGCCTGGGCCATGGATTGCTCCAGACCTTCGGGCAGACGGTAAAGATGGTAATGGCGACCGATGCCGACGCGCTCATCATGCACAATTCGGGCAGCCTCACAAAGTCCATGATACTGAGCGAGCAGGGTGGTGCGAGGGAAAACCGGCTGGAGGAAGGCATCACTGGTGGTTGCCAGAAAACTGCTGGGCCACCAGTCGTGCTGCGACTTCTCACCAAGAAAGCCGACGAGAAGACGAAGTTCAGCGATTGCCGACGGGAGACTGCGGGTCATTGGTCGAGGTCCTTATTTGACGCCCTGATTCGATGCATGTCAGTGTTCGGCGATCATCGAGGTTTGCCTTGTGCGGCTTAATCTTGACGCCCAACCGAGCGACTGCCAGCATACCTCAAGATGTTTTTTGGGGGAGCATCAAGATGCGAACCATCCTGACGCTATTTTGACTTTATTGTGTATGTTAATCCGCTGATGAAGACCTGACAAGTCGCTGGGCGCCGTTCCATCAGGGCAGAACGGTGTCTTCTGATGGACAGTCTCTTGCCCGCACTGGAGCTTGAACATGGGTCGCTTATTTCGCATCGGTGGCTTTTTTTCTTATGTGCTGATGATCTTTCTGAATGCCTTTGTTGATCTTGGGCATAAGATCATTATTCAAAATACCCTGTTCAAGACCTACGACGGGGATACGCAGATTGCGCTGACGGCCATTGTGAATGCGCTGATTCTGCTGCCTTTTGTGCTGTTATTTACGCCCTCTGGCTTCATCGCGGACCGCTTCGCGAAGCAGAAGGTGATGCGCATCAGTGCCTGGGTGGCGGTGGCCTGCACTCTGGCGATCACGCTGTTTTATTACATGGGCTGGTTTGTCGCCGCTTTTGCGATGACCTTTTTGCTCGCGGCTCAGAGTGCCTTTTACTCGCCGGCCAAGTACGGCTATATCAAAGAACTGGTGGGCAAGGAGGCGCTGGGCGAGGCCAATGGCTGGGTGCAGGCGACCACTACCACGGCGATTCTGGCGGGGATTTTTTTCTTTTCCATCCTGTTTGAGGGGCGACTGGCTGGGCAGACGCATGCTGATCCCGGCGCGGTCATGCATCTGATCGCACCGCTCGGCTGGGTGCTAGTGGCCTGCTCGCTGGCGGAGCTCTTCATGGCCTACCGGTTGCCGCAGAAGGCGACGGGCAACGCCATCCGCTTCAACTGGGGCACCTATCTGAGCGCGCGTTATTTGCGCGATAACCTAAGGGCAGCCTGGGACAATCAGGTCATCTGGCTGTCCATCGTCGGCCTGGCGGTGTTCTGGTCCATCTCTCAAGTGGTGCTGGCGGTGTTTCCGGCCTTTGCCAAGGAGACGCTGGGGGAGACCAACACTGTGGTCATTCAGGGGCTGCTGGCCTGCTCCGGGATTGGCATTATCCTCGGCTCCTATCTGGCCGGGCGGGTATCGCGTCATCATATCGAGACCGCGCTCATCCCCATCGGCGCTATCGGCATCGCAGTGTCGCTTTTCGTGCTGCCGGGGCTGGACTCGGCTCTGGCGCATGGGCTGAATTTCATGGCGCTGGGCTTTCTGGGCGGGCTCTTTCTGGTGCCGCTCAATGCGCTTATTCAGTTTAATGCCGGGGAGCATGGGCTGGGGCGTGTGCTGGCGGCGAATAATTTTATTCAAAACCTGCTAATGCTTGCCTTTCTTGGCCTCACCGTGGGTGCGGCCTATCTACAGCTTGGCAGCTTGGTGTTGTTGTTCGCGCTGGCCGTGGTCGCGGTGCTGGGCGCCCTTTACACTGTCTACCAGTTACCCCAGTCCCTGCTGCGCTTTGTAATTGCGCGCCTGATGCAGACCCGCTATCGGTTGAATGTGATCGGCTTGTCCAACCTGCCGGCTCAGGGCGGCGTGCTGCTGCTGGGTAACCATGTGAGCTGGATTGACTGGGCCATGGTGCAGATGGCGAGCCCGCGGCCGGTGCGTTTTGTGATGGAGCGCAATCTTTACGAGCGCTGGTATCTGCGCCGCTTTCTGGACTTTTTCGGCGTGGTGCCCATCTCGCGCGGGGCCAGTCGGCAGGCCATCACGGCGGTGACCGAATTGCTCGATGCCGGCGAGGTGGTTTGTCTGTTCCCTGAAGGCACGCTGAGCAAGACCGGTCAGCTCAATGAGTTTAAGCGCGGCTTCGAGCGTGCTGCTCAGGCCGCAGGGCAGGGTGTGATTCTGCCGTTTTATCAGCGCGGTCTCTGGGGGAGTCGCTTTTCTTACGCCAGCGCCAAGCTGAAGACCGACCGCCGCAAGGAGCGCGTGCAAGAGATCATTGTTGCCTTTGGCCAGCCTTTGGCGTTGAACGCAACGGCCGAGCAGGTCAAGCAGGCGGTGTTTGAGCTGTCGGTCACCTCCTGGCGCAGCTATGTCGAGACTCTCGAGCCGGTGCCATTGGCTTGGCTGCGCGCGGCGAAACGCGAGTTGGGGGCGACGGCGATTATCGAGTCAACTGGCGCGCGCCTGTCCAATCGGCGGCTTATTACGGCGGTGATGCTGTTTGCGGCGCGCATTAAGCGGTTGGATGAGGCGCCGGCGCTCGGTATTCTGCTGCCGGCGAGCAGTGCCGGAGCCATTGCGAATCTGGCCGGGTTGCTGGCCGGCAAGACAGTGGTCAATCTCAATTACACTGCGAGTGCAGAGGCCTTGCGCGCTGGGGTTGAGCAGGCCGGACTGCAAGATGTGATCACCGCCGAGCGGTTTTTGCGCAAGCTCGAGCAGCGCGGGATTGACCTGCGCGGGGCTCTGCCCGAGGTGCGTTTTCATGCGCTGGAGGAGATGCGCGCCAGTATTGGCAAGTTGTCTGCCTTGGGCGCCTTGGTGCTGGCGAGTCTGTTGCCCGCGCGCGCTTTGCTGAGGCTCGTCGGGCGCATGAGCACGGCCGATCAGACCGCCGCCATTTTGTTCTCGAGCGGCAGCGAGGGGCGCCCGAAAGGCGTTGAGCTGACCCATCGCAATATTCGCGCAAACACGCGCCAAATCGCCGATGTGCTCAATACCGAGCGCAGCGATGTGGTGCTGTCCAATCTGCCGCTGTTCCATGCTTTCGGGCTCACGGCCACGACCTTCATGCCGCTGCTTGAGGGCGTGCCCATGGTCTGTCATCCCGACCCAACCGATGCTGTGGGCAGTGCCAAGGCCATCGCCCGCTATCGCGCCACTGTGCTGTGCAGCACCTCGACCTTCCTGCGGCTGCATACCCGCAATAAGCGCATTCATCCGCTGATGTTGCAGTCTCTGCGGGTGGTGGTCTCAGGGGCAGAGCGCCTGAGTCCGGATGTGCGCGATGCTTTCGAGCTGAAATTTCACAAAACCGTCTACGAGGGTTACGGCGCCACCGAGACCACGCCCGTGGCCAGCGTGAATGTGCCGGATGCCCTGGATACCATGAGCTGGAAGCTGCAAAGCGGCTCGCGCCCCGGTACCGTGGGCCTGCCGCTGCCGGGGACCAGCTTCCGGGTTGTCGACCCCGAGACGCTCAAGCCGCTGCCGCCGGGTGAGGATGGCTTGATCCTGATTGGCGGTGTGCAGGTGATGAAGGGCTATCTGGCTGATCCGGACAAAACCGCAGCGGTTGTGGTCGAGCTTGACGGGTTGCGCTGGTACAAGACCGGCGATAAGGGCCATCTGGATGCCGATGGCTTCCTGACCATTGTTGATCGCTATTCGCGCTTTGCGAAACTGGGTGGGGAGATGATCAGCCTGAGCGCGGTGGAGGATCAGGTGCGCCGGGCGCTCGCGCGGCCGGAGTTGGAAGTGGCCGCTGTGAATCTGCCGGATGAACGCAAGGGCGAGCGAATCCTGCTCTTGGTGGCCGATGAGATCAATGCCGATGATTTGCGCAAGACGCTGATGGGCACAGGCATGAATCCGCTCGCGATTCCGTCCGATGTCTTGCGGGTTGCCGCGATTCCCAAACTTGGCAGCGGCAAAACCGACTTTGGCGCTGCCCGGCAACTCGCGCTGGCGGGCTGAGTGAATGTCGGGTTGCGATTTCATGACAAAAAGATGGCACAATGTTCGGGCTTGACGGAGTCATCATGCGACCGGGCGCGGCTCCGCTGCCCGATTCTCAAAATAACCCGGTATTTTTCATTCCCGATTCGAGCGAGGTTAGAAGCATGATTCAGGACAACAGTCCCAGCACCCGCCGCCCGCGTGGTATCGCGCGCTCCGCCCTGGCCCTGGTTTTTGGTGCCTCAGTGGCATTTGCTGCCATGGCCGCGACGGCCGCGGACGACCCCATCGTGATCAAGTTTGCCCATGTGGTGGCGGAAAATACGCCCAAGGGAAAAATGGCCAATAAGTTCAAGGCGCTGGTGGAGGAAAAGCTTGGCGATCAAGTGGTGGTCGAGGTCTATCCGAACTCCCAGTTGTTCGGTGATGACAAGGTGCTCGAGGCGATGTTGCTCGGAGACGTGCAGATGGCCGCTCCGGCGCTGTCGAAGTTCAGCCGCTACACCGACGTGCTGGCGCTCTATGATCTGCCTTTCTTGTTCCAGGATCTGGACGCGGTTGATCGCTTTCAGCAGAGCGAGGATGGCCAAGCCATGCTTTCTGCGATGTCAGACAAGGGGCTGCTCGGCCTTGGCTATCTGCACAATGGTATGAAGCAACTCTCGGCCAGCACGCCGTTGCGGGTGCCGGAGGATGCGTCGGGGCTGAAGTTCCGCATCATGGCCTCCGAAGTGCTCGAAATGCAGTTCAAGGCCGTTGATGCCGCGCCCATTAAAAAGCCCTTCTCCGAGGTCTTCACCCTGTTGCAGACCAAGGCCATCGACGGACAGGAAAATACCTGGTCGAACATCTACTCCAAGAAATTCTACGAGGTTCAACCCTATATCACCGAGTCCAACCACGGGCTGCTTGACTATATGGTGGTGACTTCCGATGAGTTCTGGAGTGGCTTGCCAGATGATGTGCGCGAGCAGGTCAAGGCTGCGCTCGACGAGGCCCTGGTCTACGGCAACCAGATCGCGCGTGACAAGGCGGTGGAAGACAAGCAGAAAATCGCCGAGTCTGGTCGCTCCGAGATCATCGAGCTGACACCAGAGGAACGTGCCCAGTGGGTGGAGGTGATGAAGCCCGTCTGGGGCCAGTTTGAGGAAGAAATTGGTGCCGAGTTGATCGAAGAGGCTTATAGCGCGAATCAGGCTGACTGATTCCTGCGTGACCGGGGCCGCGTGCGCGGCCCCGAGGTTTCCTGCCGGCGCACTGACAAGGTGATCCAAATTGCGTGCACTTCTTCGTCTCCTGAATCAACTCGAGGAAGCGGTCATCGCCCTGCTGCTGGTGACCATGACGTTGCTGGTGTTCTTCGAGGTGGTGCTGCGCTATGGCTTCAGTACCGGCTTGACCTGGGGCCAGGAGGGCACGCTCTATCTCTCGGCTTGGTTCGTGCTTTTTGGGGTGTCCTATGGGCTCAAGGTGGGTGCCCATATTGCAGTGGATTTTTTTGTGCGCCTGCTGCCGCCGCTGGCGCAACGCCTGTTGAGCCTGGTTGCCGTGACTCTGGCGCTGGTTTACTGCGGACTGTTCATCTACGGTGGCTGGATCTATCTGGCCAAGATGCAAAAAATAGGCATTGAGCTCGAAGACATCCCGGTACCAACCTGGGTGGCGGATGGCATTCTGGTGGTCGGATTTGGCATGTTGTCCGCGCGGCTGCTGATACTGTTCTGGAAGATCGCGCGCGGCGAGACAACTGGTTTTGGTCATCATGACGAGGCTGAGGACAGCCTGGAACTGGCTGCGGCGATCCGGAATCAGGCGAGCCAGAATCAGGCGAGCCAGCATCAAGCAGGCCAGAATCAAGTGGAAGGGCAGGGCGCATGACCACGGTTGCACTTTTTCTGCTGCTGTTCGGTTGCCTGCTGATCGGCATGCCGATCGCCTTGGCGCTGGGCTTCTCGAGCATTGTCACCATCCTTCTGTTCTCGAGCGATTCGCTGGCGTCGATTGCGCTCAAGCTGTTGGAGTCCCTGTCGGCGCACTACACCCTGCTGGCTATCCCGTTTTTTATTCTCTCCTCGCAGTTTCTGTCCACTGGTGGCGTGGCCAAGCGGTTGATCCGCTTTGCCGTGGCGGCGGTCGGGCATATTCGCGGGGGCCTGGCCATGGCCTCGGTGCTGGCCTGCATGCTCTTTGCCGCAGTGTCGGGCTCTTCTCCAGCCACAGTCGCTGCCATTGGCAGCATTGTGATCGTCGGCATGGTGAAATCCGGTTATCCCAAGAGCTTTGCTGCGGGGGTCATCACCAACGCCGGCACGCTGGGGATTCTGATCCCGCCCTCCATCGTGATGCTGGTTTATGCGGCGGCGACTGAAGTCTCTGCCGCGCGCATGTTCATGGCCGGCTTTGTCCCTGGTCTGATGATGGGCCTTATTTTGATGATTGCGATTTACATTGTCGCGCGCATCAAAGACTTGCCGGCGCAGCCATGGCCTGGGTTCAGAGAGGCATTGTCCTCCGGCTTTAGCGCCTCGGGCGGTATTTTGCTGATTGTGATTGTGCTCGGGTCGATCTACGGCGGCATCGCGAGCCCGACCGAAGCCGCCGCTGTTTCTGCGGTCTATGCTTTTTGGGTGGCGGTGATTGGCTATCGCGATATGGGGCCGCTCAAGGGTATCCCTTGGCGGCAGGCGGGCGAAGGTGTGGGCCGCATGCTGTGGCGCAACAGCTATCAGGTCACGTTAGCCTTCCCGCGCTGCGTGCGCGATCCGGAAGTGCGCAAGGTGGTGATGGACGCCGCCCGCGTCAGCATCATGCTGCTGTTCATCATTGCCAATGCCATGCTGTTTGCCCATGTGCTGACAACTGAGCGCATTCCACATCAGATCGCCGAGACCATCGTCGCCTGGGGGCTGGCACCCTGGATGTTCCTGATCGTGGTGAACATTCTGCTGCTGATGGCGGGCAACTTCATGGAACCATCCGCCATTTTGCTGATCATGGCGCCCATTTTGTTCCCGATCGCGGTGGAGCTGGGGATTGACCCAATCCATCTGGGCATCATCATGGTGGTGAACATGGAGATTGGAATGCTGACCCCGCCAGTCGGGCTCAATCTGTTCGTCACCGCCGGCATCACCGGCGAGTCCATCGGCTGGGTAATCCGCTCGGTGCTGCCCTGGATGCTGCTCCTGCTCGGCTTCCTGCTGCTGATCACCTATGTGCCGCAGATTTCGCTCTTTTTGCCGGAATATCTCGACAAACTTCAGGGGTATCGCTGAAGGCCGCGCTGGACGATGGCGTGATGGTTTTCGAGTAGTTTCCGAGTGGATTTTGGAGGGGCTTTTTGGGCGCTTCCAAGATCACTGTCGAGGCGGGGTACTTTCGGCCGAGCCGATCAGTCGCCTTGGATCATGTCCCGGATCAGCCGTGGCGTAGGTCACGGCATTCGACACGCCTTGAGTAACCTCGGTGTCTGAGTCAGCTCAGGAATTCCAGCCCGATTTCCAGCTTGCTTCGCGGCTTTGGCCGCGCTGAGTATTTGCGATGGGCGGGATCGCCCCGGTGCTTGCTCGACAAGACAGCCTCACGTCAGTGTGGCAGGATAGTCGCTGGATATTTAGGGTTGGGGCCAACCTGAGCTCAGGCCCCCCTCAAAGCTGAAAGAGTATCATGCCACATTTAGAAAACTGGCTTTACGGCTTGGCGTTTTTTCTGTCGATTGCCGTTTTTTTGTATTCCGTCTTCGATCTGACGCGACGGCTGTTGGCGCGTTTCGCGCTGCGAGTGTGCCGGATGCGAGAGGCGCGCGAAGGCGGATTTATTTGCGAGCTGAAGAGAAAATTACAGGGTTTTGCGAGTCGATCGCTGGTGTCGCGCGTGCTGCTGTTGGTCGGCTCTTTTGGTGCGGCGCTGTTTATCATTATCGAGCATTCAGCCAAACTCTAGATACATCTCCGTCAGATACATTTCCGTCGCATGGCGGGCCAACTTTGCTGCCGATTGCCGATGCCGCGCGCGATCGGGTGATCGCTGCCGGCTGTGCCCACCGCTGCGGAGAATGCGCGTTGGTCAGCGCGCAGCTGCGGGCCGGCCTGGATGTCGAACAGGTATTTTTCCCATGTCCATTACGATGTCGCAATTTCTGAAGTCCCATGGGCTTCAGCGCAATCCTTTTATTGAGGAGGAAGCGCAGAATGACAAGGTGTTCGAGGACCTTGTCAACGAGTCCGGCTACGCTTTTAATCATCAGGCCTGGGACAAGTTTTTCGGCGATCCGCCGGGACGCGGCACCTCGATGATTTTCGGCGTCAAAGGGAGCGGTAAGTCCGCGCTGCGCCTGGCACTTGAGAAAAATATCGCCCACTTCAACCAGGAGCATCCCGAACGCATCCTGCTGATCAACTACGACGACTTTAACGCCTTTCTCGAGTCGTTCAAACGTCGAGGCGATCAGGATCGCAAGCGCGAAACGGCCATTACCCTCAAGGACTTTGGTCTTGCCCAGCATCTCGATGCCATTCTTGTCTGTGGGATGGAAGCGCTGCTCGCCGAGATCAAGGATGAGCATATTGACCTGAACCGGCTGGAACACTATCAGCGCCATGATCTGATGATGCTGATGGCGTTCTACGTGAGTGGTCCGCCGGATCGCTATAACCGAATCATGGAGACAATGGGCCGCCAGTTGCTGCCGCGCGGCTTTTTTGGGCGCATGGGGCGGGGGATCAAAGGAACCATCGGCGGGCTTTTGACCCTGGGGATTGCGCCCTATTTGTGTCAGTCCTTCTACGCAGGTGTCGCGCGCTCAGCGGAACGGGAGATTTTGGTGCGCTGCCGCAATGCGCAGGACATCAAACGCGCGCTGCGCCTGATCCCGAGCGGCTACTTGAAGGATCAGGATGTTAAACGCCGCGGCTGGCGCGATGACGACGACGTGCGGCGATTGTTTGTAACGAAATTCATCGACATCATGCTGGCGCTTGGCTATCAGCAGATTGTGGTGGTGATGGATAAAGTCGACGAGCCCTCGCTGATCAATGGGGACAGGGACCGCATGGAGGCCTTTGTCTGGCCGCTGTGGAACAACCGCATCCTACAGTTGCACCCAAATCTCAGCTTCAAAATGCTGCTGCCGCGTCAGCTCTACGAGGCCGTGCGCAAGGCCGGCTCCGAGAAAGCGAACGAGGCGCGCTTTGACAAGCAGAAGATCATCTATCCCTTCCGCTGGGGCGACAAGCAGCTCTACGACATGATGTCGGACCGCCTGCGCATCTGCCGGGACGACCCAAGCCAGCCTTATCCGCTACAGAACCTGTTTGACGATGCCATGCCAAGGCGGGAGATTCTGGCTGCGCTCGACCGGCTGCGCCAGCCGCGCTTTGTGCTGAATTATCTGTACCGGCTGATCGCCGAGACTTGCGCGCATACCGACCGCGCGGACGATAGCCCAGTGCGCATCCAGCACGACGTTTTTTACCAGGTCACCGCCACCATCGGCGAGGACATCAAGCAGTACTACCAGACGTTAGGCGAGAGCCCGGAGTAGGGCGTTGCCGTTTGAGTGAGGTGCGTTGTGTCTGGATGATGTCGCATTATCGATCAGTCGGGGCCATGAATCACTCACGGAGGCAACGAATGAAAGAAGGCGTCATCCTCTCGATTGATCAAGGCACCACCGGCTCGACGGTGCTGCTGTTCGACCACGCCGGCCAGATTCGCGGTCGCGCCTACTCGGAATTCACTCAGCATTACCCGAAACCGGGCTGGGTCGAGCACGATGCCGAGGAGATCGTCCTGGTCACCATGAAGGTGATTGCCGAGGCGCTGAAGACTAGCGGCATCGCCCCTAACGACATCCAGGGCATCGGCATCACCAATCAACGCGAGACGGCGGTGCTTTGGGAGCGCGCCAGCGGCAAGCCCATCGGGCGAGCCATCGTCTGGCAAGATCGCCGCACCGCTGATTACTGCGCCGAACTCAAGGCGCAGGGCCACACTGAGATGGTCCAGCAGAAGACTGGCTTGGTGATCGACCCCTACTTCTCCGGCACCAAGGTTAAGTGGATGCTGGACAACACCCCCGGCCTGCGCAAGCGCGCTGCGCGCGGCGAGATCTGCTTCGGCACCATCGACTCCTGGCTGGTCTGCAACCTCACCGGTGGCAAGCGCCACATCACTGACTATTCCAACGCCTCGCGCACCCTGCTCTACAACATCCGCGAACTGCAATGGGATGAGGAGCTGTTGCAGCTGCTCGACATCCCGCGCGAGATGCTACCGGAGGTCAGGCCCTCATCCGAGGTCTACGGCGAGACCGATCCGCAGATGTTCTTTGGCACCCGCCGCATCCCGATCGCTGGCATCGCCGGTGACCAGCAGGCTGCGCTTTTCGGCCAGGCCTGCTACAAGCGCGGCATGGCCAAGAACACCTATGGCACCGGCTCTTTCGTGCTGATGAACACCGGCACCGAGGCGGTTCCAAGCAACGAGAAATTGCTGACCACCATCGCCTGGGGCGTCGGAGACGAGCCGGTCGAATATGCCCTCGAAGGCGCCATCTTCGTCACGGGCTCGGCGGTGCAATGGCTGCGCGATGGGTTGCAGATGATTGGCCACGCCAAGGAAACCCGCGAACTTGCGCGCTCGGTCCCGGAGAACGAGGACGTCTACTTTGTGCCGGCCCTGGTCGGGCTCGGCGCGCCGCATTGGGACCCCTATGCGCGCGGATTGCTGATCGGCATCACCCGCGGGACCAGTCGCGGCCATGTGGCGCGCGCGGTGCTCGAGAGCATGGCCTATCAGACGCGCGATGTGATCGAGGCGATGGAACGCGACTCCGGCATCAATCTTAAAGAACTCCGCTGCGACGGCGGCGCCTCGGTGAACAGTGTGCTGATGCAGTTCCAGTCCGACATCCTGGGCGTGAATGTCGTGGTGCCGAGCATCGTCGAGACCACCGCGCTCGGCTCAGCCTATCTCGCGGGCCTGGCGGTTGGCTTCTGGGAAAGTCGCGATGAGATTGCCAAGAAATGGGCATTGGACGTGCGCTATCGCCCGCGCATCGAACAGGCCAAGCGCGAGAAGCTGTTCAAACGATGGCACCGGGCGGTGGAACTGGCGAAGGGTTGGGCGAAGGAGGATGACTGATGCACTTGCGCGACAGCAATATCGCCAAGCTCCCAAACCGAGTCTTTGACGCGCTGATCATTGGCGGCGGCATTAACGGCGCCGTCGCCGCAGCAGCCCTGTCAGGAAAGGACGCGAGCGTGGCCCTCATCGACCAGCGTGACTTCGCCGGCTTCACCAGTCAGCAGTCGTCCAACCTCGCCTGGGGCGGGATCAAGTACCTGGAGAGCGGCGACTATGGCCTGGTGCGCAAATTGTGCCTGAGCCGCAATCACCTGATCGATAGCTATCCGAGCCGGGTGCAGGAGATCCGTTTCTTCACCACTATCGATAAGGGCTTTCGGTTCTCGCCTTGGTTCCTTTGGGTCGGCACCTGGGTGTACTGGCTGTTCGGCAACGGCTATACGCGCATCCCGCGCTTGCTCAGTAAGGCGGGCATCAAGCGCGAGGAGTCGGTGGTGAACACCAGTAAGGCGGTCGGCGGCTTCGAGTACTCGGACGCCTACCTGCATGACAACGACTCGCGCTTCGTCTTCCAGTTCGTGCGGGCGGCGATGGATCGCGGCGCCATCGCCGCTAACTATGTCGAGTCATTGGGCTCGCGACGCGAGAGCCAGGGCAAAGACGCGGTCTGGATCACGGAGGCGCGCGATACCCAGACCGGCCAGACCTTCCAGATCCGCTCGAAAATCCTGGTAAATGCCGCCGGGCCCTTCGTCGATGAGCTGAATCAGCGCAGCGGCGAGCAGACCGAGCATCAGCATCTGTTCTCCAAAGGCATCCATCTGATCGTGCCGCAGGTCACCCCGCAGCCACACATTCTGACCTTCTTCGCCGACGACGGACGGCTGTTCTTCGTCATTCCGATGGGCGTGCGCACCTGTATTGGCACCACCGACACCCGGGTCGACAGTCCCTTTACCGAAGTGACCGATGAAGACCGGGATTTCGTCCTCGAGAACATCAACAAGCGGCTCGAGCTTGAGCGGCCACTGACCCGCGCCGACATCATCGCCGAGCGCTGCGGTGTGCGCCCGCTGGTGGTCAAGCGCAAGAGCGATGACGAGGGCGATGGCGTGCGTGACTGGATGCAGCTGTCGCGCAAACATGAGATCGACGTCGACCAGGCGCATGCGCATGTCTCGATCTACGGCGGCAAACTGACCGACTGTGTCAATGTCGGCAACGAGGTCTCGGAGATCGCGGTCAAACTCGGTATCGAGCTGCCGCACGCAGACTATCGCTGGTATGGCGAACCGCATCGCTCAGTGTATGAGGAGTACATGCACCAGGCGCGGCTGATGGATCTCGACAGCTACACCTCCTCGGATTCGATTGAGCAGCTCTCCAGCCGGCTCTGGCGCCGCTATGACCAACAGGCGTTCGAACTGCTTGCGCAGATCCGCGAGGACCCGCGTCAGGCCGAAGTGCTGATCAAAGGCACCGACTATCTGCGCTGCGAGATCCAGCTCGCCAAGCGCCAAGAGATGATCGTCAAGCTTGAGGACTTCCTGCGCCGTCGCTCGAAGATCGCGCTCGTGGTATCGCGCCAGACCATCCAGCAGGCCGAGGGCTTGATGGAGGCCTGCAAGATCCTGTTCGGCGATCAGGCACAGGCGCGCTATGACGAGTATTTCTGTGACTCCTGTCGGGTCACGCCCGCGCAATCGCAGCAGTCACCGCCTCAGGACTCGCCCATAGATTGATGAGCCGCTGAAATGGATGGAAAGACCTTTCTAAAACAGCTGCTTCCGCCTTTTACGGAAGGCAAACAAGAGCCCCCGCGCGACATGCTGTATGTTGCGGCGGACCGTCCGCCGTGGCCGACGACGCTCAGCACCGGGCTGCAGCATGCGCTGGTGGCGCTGATGTTTGTCGTCTACAGCGTCATCGCCGGCGAGGCGATTGGACTCGAGGCTGCTACGCTGCGTGACTTCGTGGCGATCGGCATCCTGATCATGGGGCTTGGCACCGCACTGAACGGACTGACCACCCGCTTCAGTGCCGGCCATCTTCTGGTCAACATCCCCGACCCGCTGACAGTTGGACTCTTTATCGCCATCGCCAGCGGCTTCGGACCACAGGCCGCAGGCGGCGGCATGATCGTCTTGGCGGTCATGATCCTGCTGCTAGGGCGCTTCTTGCCTCTGTTGCGCGCCTGGTTTCCGGCCGAGATCTCCGGTATCGCCCTGTTGCTGCTGGGCGTGACCTTGGTGGCGCCTGGCATCGAGCGCGCCGCTGGGCTCAATCTCAGTGCCGCCGCGGCCGGCACTTCGATCGATCTTAGCGCCGTGCTCATTGCCAGCGGAACCCTTGGAACTATGATCGGCCTCTCCGTCTGGTCGACGGGGCGCCTGCGCATTCTGGCTATGATCATCGGCACCGCGGTCGGCCTCATGCTGGCAATTCTCGCCGGCGCGTTCGGCGCTAGCCAACTTCGTCAGGTCGCCGTCGAACCACTGTTTGCCCTGCCTGGAACCCATTACCCGTTTTCGCCGCCAGAATGGCAACTGGGCGCCATGATCCCTTACCTCCTGATCTCCTTGGTTGTGCTGGTCGACTCGGTCGGTTGCGGCGTCACCATCGATAAGATGACGCAATTGAACTGGCGGCGGCCAGATCTGCGCATGATCGGTCGTCTCCTGAATGGTCTCGGTCTCTGTAACCTTCTCAACGGGCTCAGCGGCACGATGGGAAGCTGTATCTCTTCAGCCAACCTTGGTCTTGCGCAAATCAGCGGCGTCGCCGCCCGCCGAGTCGCCGTGATCGCAGGTCTCATGCTGATCAGCCTGGCCTTTCTGCCCCAGGTCACGACTTTCATGGCCTTAATGCCCAAGGCCGTGGTGGGTGCTATCCTGCTCTACACGGCGTCTTACATGATCGTGTCCGGGGCGGAGTTGATCTTGTCGCGTCTGCTCGACGCACGCCGACGCGCCACCATCGGACTCAGCCTGGTCGCGGGAATGGCCGTGTTCGCGGTGCCTGAATTGACCGACTCACTCTCCCCGCAACTGGCGCCATTGCTCGACTCGAGTCTGATGGTCGGAACCCTCTGCGCCGTTCTGCTCAACTCGCTGTTTCGCATCGGAGCCAGCCAGACCAGCACGATTCTGCTCGATGGCCCGCATCCCGCAGACAACGCGGTGCGTCATATTGAAGAACAAGGCGCCTATTGGGGTGGGCGTCGCGACGTTTTTAGGCGCGCGGAGTTCGCTGTGAGTGAGGCGCTCGAAGAACTCGAACGGGCAGCTGTCATGGATGGCCCGGTACGTCTGAGGCTGCGCTTCGATGAATTTCAGCTTCGGATCACTTTCGAGTACCCGGGAAAGGCCATCAGATTCGACCTGAATCCGCAGGTTGATCTGCAGGCGCTGCTGGAAGAAGGCGCGGATGAATCAGCGCTCGACCTCACCATGAAAGCGGTCTCAGCGTCACTCATCCGCAACTTCGCTGATCGTGTTGAAACGGACTTCCGCAACGGCCACGCCGAGCTTCGTTTGCTGTTTGAGCACTAACTCCCAGCCATTGCGCCGCAGCTGAAACGGGCGCGCCCGCTGGTCAATCGCTGTCCATGTGTTTGTCCAGGCGTTTTACCAGACGCAGGTGGTTGTGGCCCTGCTCGAAGCGATATTCGACCTCGTCCATGGTCTGGCGCACAAAATAAATCCCCAGTCCGCCGATTTGGCGTGCGTCGAGTTCAGATTCTGTGTCCGGTTCCGGCATCTTGAGCGGATTGAAGGGAATGCCATCGTCAATGAGTTCTGCCTCGATCCGATCATCCAGCCGTTGGATTGTCAGCTTGAAGCTGTGCGCCTGACCGTCGGGGTAGGAGTAGTTGACGATGTTGGTGACCAGCTCGTCGAGTGCCAGATTGAGCGCCAAAATGGTTTTCGTATCGAGACCCTGTTCCTCACCAAAGGTCTCCAGCCACTGCGCGAGGCGGGACAGTTCGGACAGGTTGTTGGTCAGGGTTAAGGTTTTTGGTTGGTTCATTCTTGGCCCTCGCGGCGAAACATCATCATGGTGATGTCATCGAACTGTTCGGCCTCACCGGCGTGGTTGCGAATGTCGGCCAGCAGGGCTTCGAGTACTTCGCGACAGCTCAGTGATCCGCTGGCGCGCAGGCGGTTGAGCATGCGCTCGTCGCCGAATGGCTGGTCGTCTATGTCGATAGCCTCGTTGACGCCATCGGTATAGAGCAGCAGGCTCTCGCCAGGGGCGAGCTGAAGTTGGCCGGTGTCGTAATCGATGTCAGTCATCGGCCCGGCGGCCATGCTGGACGGTTTGTCGAGCCAGTCGATGCAGCCATCCGCGCGCAGCCACAGCGGCGGATTGTGCCCGGCGTTGGCATAGTTCACCCGACCGTCGGACAGGCACACCAGTGCGCAGAAAATGGTGACGAACATGCAGGAGTCATTGTGCTCGGCCAGGGCGTCGTTGAGCCGCGCCAGCACCTGGCCAGGATCGCGGTTGACCTTGACCTCGGCCCGCAGCAGGCTGCGAGTGACGGCCATGAAAAGGGCCGCCGGCACACCCTTGCCCGAAACATCGGCAATGGCGAGGAACACATGATCCTCATCGAGCAGCAGGAAGTCGTAGAAGTCACCGCCCACCTCGCGCGCCGGCTCGATGATGGCGAACAGATCCATGTCGTCGCGCTCGGGAAAGGCCGGGAAGGTCTTGGGCACCAGGTCCATCTGGATGTCGCGGGCAATGCGCAGTTCGCCATTGATGCGCTCGCGCGCCGCCGTGGTGGCTTCCAGATCGGCGATATAGCCTTTGAGGTGGTCGCGCATGGTGCGGAAAATGGTCGTGAGCTGCGCGACTTCATCCTGCCCGACGGGCGTGGGCAGGGGGGCGTCGAGATCACCGGCGGCGATGCTGGGCGCGGCCTCGCTAAGCGCGGTGATGGGCCGGGTGATGGAACGGGCAATCCAGCCAACCGTCAGTACCAGCAGCAAGAGTCCGCTGCCGCCGGCGAGCGCCTGGAACTGGGTGAGCCGGGCAATCTCCCGGTTAAGCGCTGTCTGCGAAATCAACACCCCGGACGTCCACCCGGTGGTGGCTAGCCGATCCCAGGCCAGCCAGCTCTGTTCCTTTGTGGCCGCGGCGACCCAGGGCCGTATGCCGGGCTGGCCGGAGAGCATCGCCTGGCCTGCCTTGCGCAGTTCGGGATCTTCGCGGGCTTCGGCCACGCTGAAAATGGACTCGTTCATGGTGAAGGCGGTGATCGGATGGCTGATATGCACGCCATTGCTGCTGAGCAGAAAGCCATAACCATGCTCGCCCAGCGGTAGCTCGGCCAGCAGTCGGTCGAGCCAGGCCAGTTCGATATCGCAGGTCACGACGCCGGCGAAGACGGGGCCCTCGGGCGAGGGCATGTGCACCGGAGCGGAGTAGGTCACCATGCGCACGCCGGTGTCCTGAAAGACATAGGGTTCGGTCCAGACTGGGCGGTCGAGAAAACGCGGCAGGGCGAACCAGTCCTCGCCCAGGTAGTTGGTGTCCTGTTGGCCGAGATTCTGATAGGCCAGGGTAGCGCCATCGCGATAGCTGTAAGGTGCCAGTGCATTCCAGTTGGCGGGTTTGTATTCTGGCAACCAGGCAAAGGCGGTGCCGTACAGCGCTGGCTGCTGGCGCAGGGCTTCTTCCTGCAGGGCACGCACTTGCTCCAGGGTCAGGTCGAGCGCGGTGGCATTCAGGCTGATTGCCATGCCATCGACCAGACTTTGCAAGCTGCCCAGGGTTTTGTCGATGCTGTCTGCGGCGCCATCGGCAAGAAAACGCGCGCGGATTTGCGCGTCTTCGGCCAGACGGTTGCGAAAGCTCAGGTAGTTCCACAGCAGCAGGCCGCACAAGATCAGGCTCGCGATGCCGACGGTCCATAGGAGCAGGCGGTTGCGCAGATGTGCGCGTGGCGGAATCTGGCAGAGGTCGAGCTCGGCCTGTTTCATCTGCTCACTGGATGGCTCGCTGATGGGGCTCACTGCGGGGGACTCACTGGATGGGGCTCGTTGGATGGCGCACTGGGTAGCCCTGGGGATGGCTCTGGGGATGGATCAGGGGGTGGGCCTTCATCCTGCAAACGACAGCCAGGACAGAAGACGCCAAAGGGCGGGGCTTTGGTGAGCAGACCAGCCGCAATCAGGGCTTGCGCTGTGGCGGCATAGGCACCGGGCGCGAGCTGGCCAGTCGCAGCAAGGGTGCTGTCGTTTTCAACAAAGATAGACCCGAGAATATGATCAAGCATCCAGCCTTGATGGGGGCGGTTTGACGGGACTCCGGCGCGTTCAGCTTCGGCCATCACTAGGTCGATGGCCTGCTGCGGATGGGTGCGCGCGTATTCCCAGCCCTTAAGCGTCGCCTGCCACAAGCGCTGCGGCAAGTCGCTGTGCTCTTCAAGCCAGTCGGAGCGGGCGTAAAGCCCATCCTCGGGGAAATCGAATCCAAAATCACGCAGCAGGAAGGCCGTCAGGCGGTCCTCATCGATACCCGCCTGCCAGATGCGATGGTATTCGTTGTATTCCATGGCAGCGCAGGCGGAGACGCCACCGTGCAGGAAGAGATTCACGGTGCCGTATTGTGGGATCAGTTCGGGTGTGATCTGGCGGCCTGTCAGCAGGGCTTGAATAGCAGCCGTGAAAGGCCCAGGCCAGAGGCTGATGCGCTGGCCGTTGAGATCCTCAAGATGCTCGATGCCGTGATCCTTCCACGCCAACAGCATCAGGTTGGACCGCTGCACCAGTTGGCCGATCAGCACCGGACGGGCGAGTCCCGGCATGTTATCGCTGCTGTCATCGCCACTGTCATTTCTAGTGGCATCGCCACTTTGTTCGCCAGGGGCATCGCCAGCGTCATCATCAGGGCTGTCGGCGTTGGCGGCAGCCACCATGGCATCGGCGAGAAAGGCAGTGGCAAGCTCGGCATCGCCCTGTAGCAGCCAATCAAGCGATGAGCGGTTGGCGTTGGTATGCACAAAGCGCACATCCGCCCCGGCCGCCGCGTAAAAACCCTGCTCTCGGGCCAGATAAAAACCAGCGAACTGGCTCTGCGGGCTCCATTGCAAGGCGATGCGCACTGACGTCAGTGGATTGTCGCCGTCCTGCGGTGCTGGTATCGGTGCGGGCACCGCTGCGGGCAGGGGCGACTCGGCGAGCCCCAGTGACGAGGCGAGCATTGCCGCGCAAAGGACCAAAGGTCGCAGATTCAGCATCACGGGTTTAACGGCTCGGCTCAGGCAGGCGGCACGAGTTTCTCGAGCGCCTGTTCGCGCGAGTCAAAGATACCGATGATGGAACTGAAGCCACTCATCTTGAAGACCTCCTGAACCTCATTTTGAAGATTGCAGATGCCAAATGGCCGCTTGGCTTTCTTGCACTCTTTCGTGGCCAGCAACAGTACCCGCAGTCCGGCACTCGAGATGTAATCGAGCGCGGCACAATCAAGGATAACCACGGGCGCGGCAGCAAGCTGGCTGATCAACTGCTCTTGCAGCCTTGGGGCGGTGCTTCCATCGAGCCGCCCCTTGATGACAAAGACAAGTGCATCAGACTGTTTTTCAACTAAAATATCCATCGAATTGGTGTTCCGGTCGAGGTGTTGGCCGTTACTCGGCATCACAGGGATTCATGCTCCAGGATGGCCGGGACCATGAGCATGAATTTGAACCCCATGGGTTCATTCTTCGGGGGGGCGGTATTTTGGCACTGATGGTTTCCTAGCGCACCAGGGTTTTTACTCGCCGGAAGGCTGCTTCGCTCAGACCTGTTTTTTCAATCGGCCAGGGAAACTCGCCTTGGATGATCGCCTGCAAGCGCTGGTCCGCTAACTCCGATGGGCTGCGCGCCACTGGTGTGCCGTTTTGATCAAGTCGGTATGGCAGCCCTAGGTCCAGTCTGGCATGGATATCCGCGAGCAGGGGTGGCAGCGGGCCGCGTTGGAGGTCTGCGGCAGCAAGGGTGTTCAGGTAGCTTGAGCTCCAGCTTAATGTGGCGCCATCGCGCAGGAAATGCAGCGCGTCAATCGCCATGCCGTTGGTGCGCTCGCGATGCAGCAGGTTGCCATCGGCGGCGCTCCAGAGTTGCAGCATTGGCCCTGAGGTGGCGGCAACGAGTTGCCCGTCAGCGCTCGCGGCCAGGGTGGCGACCAGTTGCTCGAAGCCGCGCAGTGGCTCAAGCGCTTGCCAGTCGTCGAGACGCCAGCGTCGCACCAGACCGTCCTGGCAGGCGGCGAGCAGAACGGCGGGGCTGCCATCAACAGCAGGGACAAAGGCGAGGGCGAAAACACCCTGACCCTGGGTGTCGATTGTCTGCGGTGTCAGGTCTGCGGTATTCAGCACGGCGGGGTCGGCCGTGGTTGTGAGCGCGAGGAAGCGCCCATCCTGGCTGAAGCTGATCGCCTGCATGTTGGCGGCCGCACCGGCGGGGTGTTCCCAGTACTCAAGCCGGTTGCCGGATGACCGCTCATGCAGACTCAGGCGGCCGGGACCGCCTACGGCCAGAAGTCTGGCATCAGGCGAAAAGGCCAGGGCCTGCACCGGACCCTGGACGGCAAAGCCTTGGACCTCTGGCCTGTCTGTTGGATCATCCTGGTTATTTGTTGGCTCGGCATCGGGCCGCTGGTGATTGGGCTGATCAACCATTGGTTTGATCACAAGGCGCTCGCCGGCAGCCCAGGCGATTTCCCGGCCATCTTGGCTGATGGCCAGTGCCGAGGTCATGGGGTCGACGCTGAAACGCGCGATCTCGTGTTGTTTTGCCTCTTGCTGGGATATCTCGAAAACCCGCACCTGTCCGCCGGGCTGAAGCAGTGCGAGGCGGCCGGCGACCGGCGTGGCGGCGCTCAGGCTGAAGGGGTCGGGGGTTTGTCGGCGCATGCCAATGACGCTGTCGGTGTCGAGCAGGCGGGCGTATCCGGCGCTGTCGCCAAGCACCAGCAGGGCGCCGCCGCTGGCAAATTGCATGGCGGTGACAGGGGTGAGCTGGGGAAGCACCGCCAGGGGCTGAAACTCAAAGCGCGGGTTATCGAAGAGTTCTGGGTTGAATGCCTCGACATCCCACAGTCGGATCTGGCTGTCGGCGTCTGAGCTGGAAGCGAGCAGGCGTCCATCCTGGGAGAATGCTAGGTGGTTGATTTGCTGCTCATGGCCTTTTAGCCGGGCAAGCGGCTGTGAGGGTGCGGAAACTGGGGCGGCTGGATCGTGATTGAGGTTCCAGACCAGAATCTCCACTGTGCCTGGCCCGCCGAGGAACTGCCCCTCACCGGCGGCCAGCAGGTTTGCATCGGCGGAAAAGGCGAGGGCGCTGACGGTGCTTTCAAGACCAGTGAAGACGGCGACAGGGGCGATTGGTTTGGTGTTGGTCCCGGGAGTCTGCTCGGCGTCGTTTCCGACCGCGTCTCCTGTCTCGCCAGCGCTATCGTCCTTCGTCTCATCCTCTGCGACGACCGTGCTCCAGACCTGCACGGCGCCTTCAGTTCCCCCCGCTGCGAGTTTTGTGCCGTCATCGCTAAAGCGCATCGCGCCGCTCGGTTTCCAGTCGAGCGGCTCTGGTGTTAGCTCGGCCAAAACTCGGCCGTCCGGGATTGATAACAAGCGGATCATGCCTTGCGTCGGGTTGAGTGCAGTCGCCAAAGTGCCGTCTGGCGATAGGCGATACATGACGCCCGGCGCACTCAGCTCTGGCAATAGTTGATTCTCGCCGGTGGCGGGATCGAGCAGCCGCACCCCGTCCAACCCTGCGGCGATGATCCGGCCACGGGCATCTGAGGCTAACGCTGAAACCCAAGGCACTGGCTCAAAGTTGGCGATGGGCTCGAGATCCTGCAGACGGAGCACTTGCAGCGGGCCGTTCATGGCAGCGCTGACGAGCAGTTGTGTTCCCTGATGCTCCACAACTCGCATTGCTTGAACTGAGGAGTCGTGCAGCGGCCAACGCGCCAACTCGGGGACCAAGCCGGGCAGGGCAAAGCCGGCAGCGACGCGCGCGCCCAGGGTGTCGAAGCTGTCGAGCGAAGCGGCCAGGCGCAGCAGCGCCGGGCCGTTTTGGTTGCGCTCCAGCGCCTGTTCGGCTTGATGCAGATAGATGCCGGCTAGATTGCGCAGGGCGCGATCACGCTGCTCGAGCGTTTTTTGATGCTCGCTTTGCAGGTCGCGTAGCCGGCGCTGCTCTTGTACAGCCCAGATGCCAAGTGCGCCAGCGGCGAGGCTGAAGACTAGAGTGGCGCCAACCAGCGTGCGGACCAGGCGGCGCTTGTGCTCGCGGTCGTTCAAAATCGCGTAGTCGACACCGAGCAGACCCGCGAGCAGTTTGAACAGGGCATTGCGCTTGCCATCGGCAAAGGGCCGGGCATCGCCGGCAACAGGCTCAGCGGGTTGTCCCGACAGGGTGCCGTCAGCATTCAGTTCATAGCGCAGCGCCTCGGGAAAACATTCCTGCTCCTCTTGGCCTGGCTTGGAGCTAGCATTTGGCTCGCCATCAACAATGAGCGCGAGCACCCGGTCGGCCTTGCCCAGAGCCTTGAAGGCGAGAATTTCCTGATTCACCCACTGCGAGGCGGCCGAGCGCGGCGAGCAGATCACTACGAGATACTGGGAATTCTCCAACGCTTGGCTGATGACCGAGCCGAGATTGGCCGAGGTGGGCAGCTCCTCGCGATCGCGAAAGATTGGGTAGAGCCGTTTTGGCACCTGGCCGGTGCGGTTCGGCCTGCCGATCAGCTTTTTCGGCACCCGATAGGTTTCGAGCCGCCGGTGCAGCCAGTCCGCCCAGACCTTGTCGCGGTGGGAGTAGCTGATAAAGGCCCAGTACTCGCGATATTTGGGCGCAGTGACCGCATTGTCGGCGTTGGAATCAGCCATGAAAGAGGGTTTTCCTGCGTTTGGGCCTAAATTGGAACCGGCGTTGGAGTGAAAGCTGGCGCGTCAGGCGAGTGCTTAAGACGGCTCGCGGCGAAATTCTGAACCGCCACATTCCGCGCAGTCCAAAATCCGGGTCGCACGCGGAAAATGCGCTCGGGCGCCGCAGTTGGCGCACACCAGGGTTCCTGGGCCGGTAATCTCGCCGCTCTTGTAACGCCGCTCGCCACGGGCCTGCTCGGCGCGTTCGGCCCAGGCTTGCAGTTGCAGGCTGGTTTGATCCGCCACGCTGGTGAAGGCGTCGAGCAGGCGATCTTCGATCAGTTCAAGATCAAAACGCCACCAGGTTTTCATCTCCTCACCGGTGTCGACCAGATAGTTGGCGGCATCTTCAATGTCGCGCTCGATGTATTCGGCGACGCGGTTGGCTTCCTCGCGCGTCAGTTCGCCGAGTTCGACCATGTGGTCGCGGGCTTTTCCCAGCCAATCGCGCAGCTTGGGCGTTGAATCCTCGGCGGCATCAAGGCGCTCGCGGGTGCGCTCGAGCATGCGTTCATAGGCATCGACCAGGCGATCGACGGTTTCGGGCTTGTGCTGGTCGGGGCGGTCGGAGGGGTGATCGGACATGGGGGGCTCCTTAAGAAAGCGCGCGCTCGCGCGGCTGGTGAAGGTTTTGCGTTATCCTTTGCGGTCTTTTCAATCTTAGGCGAGTTTTGCTCGCGTTGCTCCATCATCGGCCAGTTTATGCACAGCGATTATGATCCCCAGGCCATTGAGGCCGAGGCCCAGGCGTTTTGGGATGCCAACCAGTCTTTTCGCGCGATTGAGGACCCGGCGCGCGAGAAGTTCTACTGCCTGTCCATGTTTCCGTACCCAAGCGGGCGCTTGCACATGGGGCATGTGCGAAATTACACCATCGGAGACGTGATTTCGCGCTACCAACGCATGCTTGGCAAAAATGTGCTCCAGCCCATGGGTTGGGATGCCTTCGGTCTGCCGGCGGAAAACGCAGCCATTAAGCATGGCATTCCGCCCTCGCAATGGACGCGCACCAATGTCGAGTATATGAAAGCCCAGCTCAAGCAGCTCGGCTTTGGCTACGACTGGACGCGCGAACTGGCGACCTGTGATCCGGATTATTATCGCTGGGAGCAGTGGCTTTTTACGCGCTTGGTTGACAAGGGGCTGGCCTATCGCGCGACCGCCATGGTCAACTGGGACCCGGTCGATCAAACCGTGCTGGCGAATGAGCAAGTCATCGACGGGCGCGGCTGGCGCTCGGGTGCCCCGGTCGAGAAGCGCGAGATTGAGCAATGGTCAGTGCGCATTACCGACTATGCCCAGGAGTTGCTTGATGCCCTCGACGGGCTGGACGGCTGGCCCGAGCAGGTGCGCACCATGCAGCGCAACTGGATCGGGCGCTCTGAAGGCGTGGCGATGACCTTCGGTATTCAGAATTCGGATGAGGCGCCCGAGGAAACTTTGGGCATCTACACTACCCGCGCCGATACCTTGATGGGTGTGACCTACGTTGCAGTCGCGGCCGAGCATCCGCTGGCGCGGCGCATGGCCGAGCAGGATGCCGGGCTGGCGGCCTTTATCGAGGAATGCCGCCAGGGCGGTATTTCCGAGGCCGAGATCGAGACCATGGAGAAGAAGGGCCACCCGCTTGGGCTCAATGCGCTGCACCCGGTGAGTGGCGAGCCAGTGCCGATTTATGCGGCCAACTTCGTCCTCATGGGCTATGGCACCGGCGCGGTTATGGCGGTGCCCGGGCATGATCAACGCGACTGGGAGTTTGCCGAGCGCTATGGCATCCCGAAAAAGCAGGTCATCATCCCGGTCGATGGCGCGCCCTGCGGTATCGACAAGGCCGCTTATATCGAGAAAGGCATTCTGAGCGATTCCGGCCCCTTCGATGGGCTGGCCTCGGACGATGCCATTGAAGCAATCGCTGACTGGCTTGCTGAGCGCGGCCGGGGCGAGAAGCGAATTAACTTCCGTCTGCGCGATTGGGGCGTCTCGCGTCAGCGCTACTGGGGCTGTCCATTGCCGGTGCTGCGCGGGGCCGATGGCAGCGTGCGCGTTGAGACCAATTTGCCAGTGCGGTTGCCCGAGGATGTGGTAGTCGATGGCTCGGGCTCGCCACTGAAAAAGATGCCTGCGTTTTTTGAGTTGCCAAACGGCGAGACCCGCGAGACCGATACCTTCGATACCTTCGTCGAATCAAGCTGGTATTACGCGCGCTACTGCTCGGCCGATTGCGACAGCGCCATGCTTGATGAGCGGGCCAATTACTGGCTACCGGTCGATCAATACGTCGGCGGCATTGAGCATGCGGTGCTGCATCTGCTCTATGCGCGCTTCTTCCATAAACTGATGCGCGACGAGGGCCTGGTTGACTGCGACGAGCCTTTCGCGCAGTTGCTGACCCAGGGCATGGTGGTGGCTGAGACCTGGTATCGCGAGGATGCCGACGGGCGCAAGCAGTGGTTCAATTCCACCGAGGTCAAGGTTAACCGCGATGACAAAGGCCAGGTGGTGGGCGCAGTGCTGGAGGCCGACGGCGAGCCGGTGTTTTTCGGCGGCATCGAGAAGATGTCTAAGTCCAAGAATAATGGCGTTGATCCCGAGCAGCTGATTGATCGCTACGGGGCGGATACCGTGCGCCTCTACACCATGTTCACCGCACCGCCGGATCAGTCGCTGGAGTGGAACGACGAGGGTGTCGAGGGTGCCGCGCGTTTTCTCAAGCGACTATGGCATCTCGCGGCGACCCAGGCCGAGTTAGTGCGCGCGCAATCACCCGATACGGCTGCGCTGGCTGATCTCGACAAGCCGCTCGCCGACGCCCGTCGCGAGTTGCATCTGGCGCTCAAGAAGGCACTGTTCGACTACGAACGCCAGCAGTTCAACACCGTGGTTTCGGGCTGCATGACCATTGTGAATGTGCTGCACAAACTATCGGTGGACACACCCGAGGCCCAGGCGCTCTTGCGTGAGGGACTCACTCTGGTGCTGCGTCTGCTCGCACCCATCGCGCCCCACGTCAGCCATCATCTGTGGCGCGAGCTGGGCTTCGGCGAAGATATCTTGCAGGCCGGCTGGCCGGCGGTGGACGAGGCGGCGCTGGAGCAGGACAGCATCGAATATGTCGTGCAGGTCAACGGCAAGGTACGCGGCAAGATCCAGGTGCCGGCGGCAGCTACGCGCGATGAGATCGAGGCCACGGCCCTGGGGAATGAGAACGTCGCCCGGCACCTTGAGGACAAGACCCTGCGCAAGGTCATTCTGGTGCCGGCAAAGCTGGTCAATCTGGTGGTGGGTTAACGCGATCTGGAGGAGTGGCGGATGATGCGGATCAAAAGGATGCGGACCAGCGGAATACCGACGAGCGGGGGCGGTGGATTGACCCTGAGTCTGATCATCACGCTGCTGCTGATCAGCGGCTGCGGTTTTCAGTTGCGCGGTGCCCTGGATATCCCCAGTGAGTACAGTCCGGTGTTTATTCAGTCCGGCGGTCCGGTCGGAACGGCGATGGAAGAGCGGCTCCAGGGCGGTGGCCTGAGTATGACGCAGGTGGCCGCGCAGGCGGGCTTGATCGTGCGCGTGCTTGGGCAGCAGCGCAGCTCGCGCGTCGTTGCAGTGGATAGCAGCGGCAAAGCGCTGGCCTATGAGCAGGTCTATACCGTCACCTTCGATGCCCTGGGCGCACAGGGCCAGGTACTGCTGCCGCCGCAATCGATGAGCGCGGCGCGCACCTTTGACGACAACCCGGATGTGGCGGTGCTCGGCAAGCAGCTTGAGTCGGAGATCATTTATCAGGACCTGGTCTCCGATGTTGCCGAACGCGTTCTGTTGCGGGTTCGCGCCGCTTTAACCCCGAAAGCCCCATGAAGTTCCGCCCGGACCAACTTGAAGGCAACCTGCGCAAGGGCTTGGCGCCTGTCTATCTAGTCTGTGGCGAAGAGCCATTGCAGTTCAAGGAGGTAGTGGATGCCATCCGCGCCCGCGCGCGTGAAAAGGGCTTCAGCGAACGTCAGGTGCTGGAGCAAACCAAAGACTTCGACTGGTCTTCGCTAGCCGCCGAGGCTGGCAATCTGTCCCTGTTCGCCGATCAGCGCCTGATCGAGTTGCGCGTTGGCGACAAGCTTGGCCGCGAGGGCGCCGACGCCATCCGTGCCTATTGCGACAAGCCCAGCCAGGACGTGCTGCTGCTGATTCAGGCCCCGGCGTTGGGATGGAAGGATCTGAAAACCAAGTGGGCGCAAAAGCTTGAGCAGGTCGGCGTCATCATCGAAGTGCGACGGCTGCAGGGGCCGGCGCTGGTAAAATGGCTGGATCAGCGTCTGCGCGCCAAAGGCTTTCTGCCCACGCCCGAGGTGGCCGCCTTGCTTGCCGAGCGGGTCGAAGGCAATCTGCTTGCCGCCGATCAAGAAGTCAGCAAGCTCGCGTTGCTGCTCGAACCCGGCCCCATCGACCCCGAGGTGATGCGCGCTGCCGTGGCCGATAGCGCGCGCTATGATTTGTTCGATCTGACCGGCGCCGCTCTGGCCGGAGATCGCGCGCGCACCCAGCGCATCATTCATGGGTTGGCGGGCGAAGGCACAGCCGAACCCTTGGTGCTCTGGGTGCTGGCGCGTGAACTGCGCATGCTGGCCGCAGTGGCTTTTGCGCGCCGCGCGCGCGCCGACCTGAACGCGGTCTTTCAAACCCATCAGGTATGGGAGTCCCGCCGCGCTGGGGTGATGCAGGCCGTGGAACGCTATTCGATTTCTGGCCTGTGGCAGCTATTGCTCGAATGCGCAGCCGTGGATCTCGCCATCAAAGGCCGTGGCGACGGCGACCCCTGGACCATGCTCGCGCGCATCGCCGACGGGCTGGCGCGCGGGACGAAAGGTAATAAGTGAATCTACAGCCCTAAGATCGAAGAACCCCCTATCCATCAACTGCTAACTAGTCTGAAGCCAATGCAGGAAACAACGATCACTGATATCCAGGACTATATGGAGAAAACCGGTGCCGCTGCGCGTACCGCAGCAAGAGCGCTGGCCCGCGCGAGCACGGCGCAGAAGAATCAGGCACTGCTGGCCATGGCCGGGGCGCTGGATCAGGCGCGCGCCGGGCTTGCACAGGCCAATCGTGCCGATCTCGATGCCGGTGCCGCCAAAGGCCTCGACTCAGCGCTGCTTGATCGCCTGGAGCTAACCCCCGCGCGCATCGACGCCATGATCGAAGGGTTGCAGCAAATCGCCGCGCTGCCCGATCCGGTCGGTGCCATTACCGATCTCAACTACCGCCCCTCCGGTATTCAGGTCGGGCGCATGCGGGTGCCCCTTGGTGTCGTTGGCATCATTTACGAGTCGCGGCCCAATGTGACTGCCGATGCCGCGGCCCTGTGCCTGAAATCCGGCAACGCTAGCCTGTTACGCGGCGGCTCAGAAGCCTTTCATTCCAACCAGGCCATCGCCGCCTGTATTCGCTCGGGGCTGGAGCAGGCCGGGCTGCCGCTCGATGCGGTGCAGGTGATCGCCACCACTGATCGCGCCGCCGTGGGTGCCATGCTGAGTCGGCCGGAATACGTCGATGTCATCATTCCTCGCGGTGGCAAGGGGCTGATCGAGCGCATCAGTCGCGAGGCGCGTATGCCGGTCATCAAGCATCTCGATGGCATCTGTCATGTGTATATCGACGATCAAGCCGATCTCGACAAGGCGTTTGCCATCGCGCTCAATGCCAAGACCCAGCGCTACGGCACCTGCAACACCATGGAGACCCTGCTGGTGGCCGCGCCTGTGGCGGCAGATATTCTGCCGCGCCTGGCCAGCGCGCTGACCGAGAAGGGTGTTGAACTGCGCGGCTGTGCTGAGACCTGCCGGCTGATCTCCGCTGCTGTGCCCGCAACCGATGCCGATTGGGACACCGAGTATCTGGCCGCCATTCTGTCTATTCGGGTCGTTTCTGGCTTGGATGCGGCCATCGACCACATCGAGTGCCACAGTTCGCGCCACACCGACAGCATTGTGACCGAAGACTACAGTCGCGCCCGGCGCTTTTTGCGCGAGGTCGATTCCAGTTCGGTGATGGTCAATGCCTCCACCCGCTTTGCCGACGGCTTCGAGTACGGTCTAGGTGCCGAAATCGGCATTAGCACCGACAAGTTTCATGCCCGCGGCCCGGTTGGACTGGAAGGTCTGACCAGCCAGAAATTTGTCGTGCTCGGGGATGGTGAGATTCGCGCTTAAGCTGTCTGGCCCATGATCGGCATCTTCGGCGGCACCTTCGATCCGGTCCATTTTGGCCATTTGCGCCCGGCGCTTGAGGTGCATCAGACGTTGGGGCTTGAGGAGTTGCGACTTATCCCGCTCAATCAGGCTGTGCATCGTGCCCAGCCGGTGGCCTCGGGTGAAGCGCGCCTGCGCATGCTTGAGGCCGCAGTCGCCGATCAGCCGGGGTTCTTTGTTGATCGCCGCGAGCTTGATCGCGCGGGCCCCTCGCGCACGCTCGATACGCTCTTATCCCTGCGCGCGGAGTTCGGGCAGCAGCGTCCATTGTGCCTGCTGATCGGCGGCGATGCCTTCGAGACCTTTGCCGACTGGCACCAACCTGAGCGGATTCTGAAACTGGCGCATCTGGTCGTGATGCGCCGCCCGGAAGCCAGCGAGCCCAGTGATCCGCGCCTGCACGCCATGCTCGCTCGGCAGCGCACGGCTGAGGTTGAACGACTGCGCCAAACACCGGCTGGCGCTATCTGGTATCAGCACGTCACCCAGCTTGCCATCTCCGCCACCGCCATCCGCGCTGCCCTGGCATTGGGGGAGAGTCCACGTTATCTGCTGCCAGAGCCGGTTTTTGCGATGATTCGCGCGACGGGGATGTATGCATCGGAAAGATCTGGCGGGGATTTCGATGCGGCCCGGGCTGACCAGACAGACGACAGACTAAGGTGATTTCGGAAAAATGATGTCCCAAAGCAGCCAGCTGAGATATTTGTTTACGGAAACGACCTAAAAAGGAATGTCGTCGTCGAAAGGTTCATCCAAACCTGGTCCGGATTGATCGGGGGGCGGTGCCGGAGACTGGGCTGGTTGCTGGTTGGGGTATTGGCTCGGATATTGGCCGGAGTTTTGGGGCGCCGGAGCTTGCTGTTGAGGAGATTGCTGGTCAGGATATGGGGCTTGCGCATAGGTGGTCGCAGCGGCTGTCCCAATGCCGGGGGCCGGGTCGCTCGTCCAGCTGCCGCCGGAGTTGTCGGCGCCATAATCGCCGCCACTGGGACGGCTGTCGAGCATCTGCATGCTGCCGGTCATGTCGACAATAACCTCGGTCGTATAGCGGTCCTGGCCATCTTGGCCCTGCCATTTTCGTGTTCGCAGCTTGCCTTCGATGAAAACCTTGGAGCCTTTGCGCAGATACTGCTTGGCGATTTCGGCGAGTTTTCCGCGAATCACGATGCGGTGCCATTCGGTGCGTTCCTGGGGTTCGCCGGTGTTGCGGTCTTTCCATGACTCGCTGGTGGCGATGGACAAGTTGGTTACTGCATCGCCATTGGGAAAGTAGCGAATCTCGGGATCATTGCCGAGGTTGCCAATAAGAATCACTTTGTTGACGCCACGGGAAGCCATTTGCGTTCTCCATCTCCGTTAAGTAAATCTGTGCTCATCTTGCCGAATGGGCTGGCGTATTGTCCAGTGGCTGGCTGACCCTGGCACTCAATCGATGAAGATCTGCGTTGTTGCCTGGCTGCCGGCCGCGTCGATCAGCAGAACCCGGGCGAATCCGCGACCGTCCGGGTACCAGCGACTGGAGCGCGCAAAGGCGTCGCTTCTGATCGGCTGACCATTGATGATCCAGCGAAAGGGTGGCTGACCGCCTCGGGCCTTAAGAATTAGTGCCGGCGGCGAGCTGGACGAATTGGCGGCATTGAGATCGATACGGGCGCCATCTGGTGGGTAGGCGATCTGTACTTGGGGCGAGGCGAATCCGTGCGCACTGCGGCTGCCGACTTTCTGCAGCGGTGACGGGAGCTGGTCGCTGCTAAGTTGCAAGATTCCAGGTGGCGCGGCGGGAAAGGCAGTGGGTCGGCCCAGACGCGCAAAGGCATCGACGAGGATTGGCACGGCGACGCTCGCGCCGGTCAGTTCGGTGACTGGCGCGCCATCGGGGCGGCCGGCCCAGACGCCGACAACATGGCGCCCGTCGAAGCCGAGCGCCCAGGCATCGCGATAGCCGAATGAAGTTCCGGTTTTGACCGCGATGGCCGCTGCTCCCCCGTTCGTAGCATTGGCGCCGGACAGAATGGAAGTCAGGTACCATGCGGCGCGCGGGTCCAGTACGGGCGTTGGTGGACTCGGGCGCCGTGTTGGCGAAGTCGTGGAGAGTGCGCGTTGTTCGCTCAGGGCAACGGGCTGTCCGCCGCGGGCAATGGCGGTATAGAGGGCCATCAGATCGCGCAGGCGCAGACCGACACCGCCAAGCGCGATGGCCAGACCGGCGGGGCGGTTGCCAGGGAGTTGCGGCGCGGCACCCGCGCGCCTGAGTCGCGCCAGCAGCCGCACCGGGCCGATGTGCTCGAGCATAATGACCGCAGGGACGTTGAGCGAGCGTTGCAGCGCCTCGCGCACCGTTACTGTGCCGGTAAAATCGCCATCGAAATTGGCCGGGGCGTAGTCACCGAAGCCCATCGGGCGATCCTCGATCAGGCTTTCGGGGTGGGCGATGCCAAGCTCGAACCCAAGGCCATAAATGAGCGGTTTCAGGGTCGAGCCGGGGGAGCGCACGGCGTCAGTCATGTCGATGAAGCCATCGCGCGCGACATCGGTGTAGCCGGCCGAGCCAACCGATGCCAGCACTTCACCGGAACTGTGCTCGACTACCATGATGGCTAGGGAAACAGACGGGGCGAGGGCAGTAGCATGTTCCCTGGCCAGGGTTTCAAGCGCCTGTTGTAGCGGGGCCGACAGGGTGAGTTGCAGCACGGGTGCATCGGGCAGGCGCCGCCACCAGTATTCGGCGCGATGGGCCGCGAGTTGCGGGAGTGGGCGGCGCTGGCGCGGGACAGCTTCCTGCATGGCCTGTTCGGCCAGTTCTGGGCTGATGATTCCGCGCGCGGCAGCGCGGGCGAGCACCCGGTTGCGCGCGTCCCTGGCCGTCTCAGGGAAGCGATCCGGGCGCCGTCGCTCCGGGGATTGGGGCAGGGCAACTAGCAATGCGGCCTCGGCTGCGCTCAGGCGGCGCGGTTCCTTGCCAAAATACGCCAGACTGGCGGAACGCACCCCTTCAAGATTGCCGCCATAGCCGGCGTGTTGCAGATAGGCTTGTAATATCTCCGTCTTGCTAGCCGAGCGTTCAAGCGCAAGTGCCCCTAGGACCTGCTGCCATTTTCCGCTCAGCGAGCGGGTGTGGCTCTGCTCGAGCAGACGCACAAGCTGCATGCTGAGCGTGGAGCCACCGGAGACGATGCGCCCTTCGCCCAGCATTTGGGTCAGGGCGCGAACCATGGCCGCCCAGTCGACACCATGGTGGGTAAAGAAGCGGCGGTCTTCCCACACCAGCAAGAGGTCGATCAGCTGGGGATCGATGTCCTTGAGGCGCAGCGGCAGGCGCCAGCGTCCATCACTGACCGGAGCGGCGCGCAAAAGCTGGCCGTCGCGATCAAGAATAAGCCTTGAGACCGGGGTGGTCAGTTCGGGGGGCGGTTGCAGGCGACTGGCGATGCTGAACGCCCCCAGCAAGCCGAGTATCAGAATAAGGGCCGTAGGCAGCCCGTAGTGCTGAAGGACGCGTGCGATCATTTAATTACAAAACAGATAATTAAAGACATTTATTGAGATTGATTCTAGATAATTGGCACGCGTTGGCAGAAAGTTGCACAATCATCCATCATTTACCGGCGACAATCCACCATCCACTAAGGGCAGCAGGCATGGCCGATTTTCTCACGCTGGGCTGGCAGGGCATCTTTACCCTCGGCTTGGTTCTGGTGTGTTTTACGCTTCTTGCAAGAACGCGCATTGCGCCCGACATCGTCACCTCAGGCGTGCTGACTCTGCTGCTCGTGTCGGGCATTCTGACCCCGATCGAAGCCCTGGCTGGTTTTTCTAACCCTGGGATGCTGACGGTTGCTGTGCTCTATGTCGTGGTCAGCGGACTGACCGAAACCGGCGCCGTTGGTTGGATCAGTCAGTCGTTGCTCGGGCGCCCGCGCGGAGCAACCGGCGCGCAACTGCGTCTGATGCTTCCGGTGGCGGGCTTGAGCGCTTTTCTAAACAATACACCTGTCGTTGCCATTTTCATTCCCGCAGTCACCGAGTGGGCCAAACGCAACCGTCTGCAATTATCCAAACTACTGATTCCATTAAGCTATGCCAGCATTGCCGGGGGTGCCTGTACCCTGATTGGCACCAGCACCAATCTGGTGGTCAATGGGCTCTATGTGGAGCGCACCGGCGCGGCGGGCCTTGGCTTGTTTGAACTAGCCTGGATCGGGCTGCCGGTGGTGGTGACAGTGGTGCTGTTTCTGGTGCTGGCCGGGCGCTGGCTGCTGCCGACGCGGCCAGCGACGGTGGCGGCGTTCGAGGATGTTCGCCGCTACACGGTCGAGATGCTAGTCGAGCCAAACAGTCCGCTTGCCGGCAAGCGTGTCGAGCAGGCAGGGCTGCGCCAACTACCGGGGCTGTTTTTGATTGAAATCGAGCGTCAGGATCGAATTATCCCGGCGGTTTCGTCCCAGGAGTTGCTGCACCAGAATGATCGGCTGGTGTTTGCAGGCGTGATCGACTCGGTGATGGATCTACAGCGCATTCGCGGTCTGGTGCCGGCGACCAATCAGGTGTTCAAGCTCGACGGACCTCGGCGTGATCGTTGTTTCGTGGAAGTGGTCTTGTCGAACAAATGCCCTCTGATCGGCCAGACAGTGCGCGAGGGCCGTTTTCGCGCCCGCTACAATGCGGTGATCATCGCCCTGTCGCGCAATGGCGAGCGGGTGTGCGGCAAGATCGGCGATATTGCCTTGAGCCCGGGCGATACGCTGTTACTCGAATCGCACCCGGAGTTTGTGCTGCAACAGCGCGATTCGCGCGATTTTCTGGTCGTCAGTCAGCTCGGCGATCAGCACCCGCTCAATCACCAGCGTGCCCCCCTGGCCATCACCATTGTCGTGGCCATGGTGGCAGCGGCCGGTTCTGGATTCTTGAGCATGCTCGAGGCCGCGCTGCTGGCAGCCGGAGCCATGATCATGAGCGGCTGCACGCCAGGACGGGTGGCTCGGCGCGCGCCGGATCGGCAGGTGCTGACGGTGATTGCGACATCCTTCGGTATTGGTGCCGCACTCGAAAAAACCGGGGTTGCGACCCTGCTGGCAGGCTCCTTGATTGGGCTTGCCCAGGGTGGTCCCTGGCTGTCGCTGGTCCTGGTGTTTGTCGTCACCGCTCTACTGACCGCCGTGGCTACCAACAATGTTGCGGCGGTACTGGCGTTTCCGATCGCGCTGGATACGGCCATGCAGATGGGGGTCGATCCAACCGGCTTCATGGTGGTCGTCATGATCGCCGCCTCGGCCAGTTTCGCCACGCCCATCGGATATCAGACTAATCTGATGGTGTATAGCGTCGGCGGTTATCGGTTCTCGGACTTTGTCCGCGTCGGCACGCCTCTGACGATGCTGGTGGGGCTGGTGACCATTTTGCTGGTGCCGCTGATCTGGCCGTTCTGAGTTCTTCCGGAGCCGACAGGCATGCAAAAAATCTGCCTTTAAAGCATACTCTGTGCCGGAAGGCAGCTGCCTGAGGAGCGTGCCCCTGGCTCCTCGATTCAGATTATTTCCGCATTTAACCTGCGCCAGGTCAGTTTTTTTCTTAACACCCAATTAGCAAAAGGTTAATATGAGGGGGTGAGCCATAGCGCTCCAAGTCCGTCGCTCGATCGATCCCTCGTTCAGGCATCCGCCGTACAGGCTCGGTCTACTTACCATCGATCTCTTCATGGGAGGAAATTCCATGTCCCAGTCGCCAAGCACCGACGCATCAACCGGATCTTCGTCCGCCAAGTCCAAGGGCGGTGGCTCCATGCTACTCGGCCTGATGCCGTTATTGGTTCTCTTCGGTGCCACTGTCCTGCTTTATAACCTTACCAGCGGAGGCTTCTCCGAGGCCTTCATGTACTGGGAATATTTCATGGGCTTCATCGCGCTCTACTTTCTGTTTTCCGGGTGGAGCCAAGCGTATCTTAATGGGAATTCCAGCCTGTGGTACCTGATCAGGCAGTGTGTCCATTGGGGTGCCTTGTTCGCTTTAGTCTATGTGCTCAATATCCAGGGTATCCGCGAACTGATCCCGGATCCGCAATACACCATTTTGTTGCTGTATCTGATTGCTTTCACCACCCTGCTCGCGGCTATCCAGATGAATATCAAGATGATTTTCTTCGCCGCGTTTATGGTTTTCGTCGCTTATCTGATCGCTGTTCCAGAAAACAATCCGGCCTTGATCAAGCTGGGCGAAGCCTTTCAGGTGGCTGAAGCGCCTACCAAGCCCCTCATGATGACTATCTGGGTGGCTGTGGCCGGCTTTGTTGGTACTTTGTTTTTCAAAGCATCAATGGGCGGCGCCATTTCCGCCAAGCGTGCTGCTAGCAAGCATTAGCGGATTAGCTAAATAACCGCGTCACGGCTGCTCGCGTGGCGCGGTTATTTGTTGGCTTGTGAGATGTCTTCCACTTGGCCCGCTTAGGTATCGGCTGGCCTCTTCTGGGATGCGCGTCTGGTTCTGAAAAATCCCCGCAAGAGTTCGCCGCAGGCATCGGCAAGGACGGGCCCGCGACACTGAGTGCGGTGATTGAAACGCCCGTCTGCGGGCAGCAGATCAAAGCGGCTACCACAGGCGCCTGCCTTGGGGTCCGTGGCACCAAAAATCACAGTCTCCACCCGAGCATGGATGATGGCACCGGCGCACATGACGCAGGGCTCAAGGGTGACATAAAGGCTGGAACCTGGCAGTCGGTAATTGCCACGTCGGCGTCCGGCATCGCGCAATGCCAGAATTTCGGCATGAGCGCTTGGGTCGTGCAGTGTGATGGGGCGATTCCAGCCCTCACCAACAATTTCCCCATCAATTACCAGCAGAGCGCCGACAGGCACTTCCCCCTCATCGGCGGCCCGCCCGGCCAAGGCAAGCGCCCGCTGTATCCAGCGATCATCCTCCACTGCGCAGGCCGTTATCGGTCAACTGCGGCTCCCTTCCTATTCCCATTCAATGGTGCCGGGAGGCTTGCCGGTCACATCATAGACGACCCGGGAAATGCCGGCGACCTCATTGACAATTCTGTGACTGACCTGGGCAAGAAAGTCGTATGGCAGTTCTGCCCAGCGGGCGGTCATGAAGTCGATGGTTTCGACCGCGCGCAGCGCGATCACATGCGCATACTGACGGTTGTCTCCAACCACTCCGACTGAGCGCACTGGCAGAAAGACCGCAAAGGCCTGGGAGACCTGATCGTAGAGCCCGGCGCGGCGCAGTTCTTCAATAAAAATAGCGTCTGCCAGCCGCAGCCGATCAGCATAATCCTTGTGGACTTCGCCCAGGATGCGCACGCCGAGACCGGGGCCTGGAAAGGGATGGCGATAGACCATGTCTGCCGGCAGGCCAAGCTCTAGCCCAAGCTTGCGCACCTCGTCTTTGAACAACTCCCGCAGGGGTTCGAGCAGTTTCAGCTGCATGCGCTCAGGCAGACCGCCGACGTTGTGATGGGATTTGATGACTTTAGCCTTGCCTGTGCGGGCGCCGGCGGATTCAATCACATCGGGGTAGATGGTTCCCTGGGCCAGCCAGCGCACCTCCGGGTGGCGCGCGGCTTCCTGCTCGAACACCTCAATGAAGGTATTGCCAATGCGCTTGCGCTTCTGTTCAGGATCGTCAACGCCGGCCAAGCGCGCAAGAAAGCGCTCCTCGGCATCCACTTTGACCACGCGCACGCCCATGTGCCGCGCGAAGGTGGCCATGACCTGGTCGGCCTCGCCCGCGCGCAGCAGGCCGTTATCGACAAAGACGCAGATGAGCTGCTCGCCGATGGCCTGATGCAGCAGGGCGGCGACCACGGCAGAATCCACCCCGCCGGACAGGCCGAGCAGGACATGATCCTCGCCGACCTGAGCGCGCACCCGTTCGATGGTTTCCTCAGCAATTTTTGCCGGCGTCCAGCGTTTGCCGCAGCCGCAGATCTCATGCACAAAGCGCGCGAGCATGCGCTGACCCTGGCGGGTGTGGGTGACTTCGGGATGGAATTGCAGGCCGTAGAATCCGCGTGTCTCATCGGCGATGCCGGCCAGCGGGGCGTTGTCGGTCTCGGCAATGACCTGAAAGCCATCGGGCAGGGTTTCGACTCGGTCGCCATGGCTCATCCAGACATCAAGCAGGCCGAAGCCCTCGGGTGAGTCATGATCCTCGATGGCATGTAGCAGCCGCGAATGGCCGCGCGCGCGCACTTGGGCATAGCCGTATTCGCGCCGTTCGGCCGCCGCCACCCGACCGCCAAGGGCAGCGGCCATGGTCTGCATGCCATAGCAGATGCCAAGCACTGGCACGCCAAGCGCAAACACCAGAGGATCGGCTTGGGGAGATTGGCCTTGATGCACGGATTCCGGCCCCCCAGAGAGAATGATGCCGTGGGGAGCGAAATCGCGCAGCAGGGCGGCATCGACATCGAAAGGGTGGAGTTCGCAGTAGACGCCTGCTTCGCGCACGCGGCGCGCGATGAGCTGGCTGTACTGAGAGCCGAAATCCAGGATCAGAATGCGCTCGGCATGGATGGGCGCGAGCTTGCCGGCTTCGGTGGCGGCGATGGTGCTGGTGTTGGCGGCCATACTCAGTTATCAATCCGGTAATTGGGCGCTTCCTTGGTGATCTGCACATCATGCACGTGGGATTCGCGCATGCCAGCGGCACTGACCCGCACGAACTCAGGCCGGGTGCGCATGTCATGGATTGTGCGACAACCGGTATAGCCCATGCTTGAGGCGAGACCGCCGATGAGTTGGGCGACCACGTTGATGAGGCTGCCTTTGTAGGGTACGCGGCCCTCGATGCCTTCGGGGACCAGCTTTTCTTTCTGGACGTTTTCCTGAAAATAGCGGTCACTTGAGCCCTCTTTGCTGCCCATGGCGCCAAGCGAACCCATGCCGCGGTAGGATTTGTAGGAACGGCCCTGATAGATCTCGACCTCGCCTGGTGCCTCGTCGGTGCCGGCGAACAGGCTGCCGATCATCACGCTATGGGCGCCGGCGGCGATCACCTTGGCCACGTCTCCGGAATATCTCAGGCCGCCATCGGCAATCACGGGAATCCCGCTATCCTCAAGCGCCTGAGCAACATTGCTCACGGCCGTTATCTGCGGCACCCCCACACCGGCAACGATCCGGGTGGTGCAGATGGACCCCGGGCCTATGCCCACCTTGACCGCGTCAGCGCCGGCCTTGGCCAGCGCCAGGGCGGCGTCGGCGGTGGCAATGTTGCCGCCGATGACTTGCACATGCGGAAAATGTGACTTGGTCCATGCGACGCGATCGAGCACTCCTTGCGAGTGGCCATGGGCGGTATCCACCACCAGCACATCCACGCCGGCTTCAACCAGCGCCGTGACGCGCTCCTCGGTGCCCTGGCCGACACCCACGGCGGCGCCGACGCGCAACCGCTCCTGTTGGTCGCGCGAGGCCTTGGGGAAATCTTTGGCTTTCTGAATATCCTTCACCGTGATCAGGCCGCGCAGTTCGAAATCGTCGTTGACCACCAGAACTTTCTCGATGCGATGCTTGTGCAGCAGGCTCAGGACTTCTTCTCGCGCAGCCCCCTCGCGCACTGTGACCAGACGCTCGCGCCCGGTCATAATCGCGGACACCGGTGCCGCCATGCGCGTCTCGAAGCGCAGGTCACGACTGGTGACGATGCCGACCAGTTTGCCGCCCTCAGTCACTGGGACGCCGCTAATGTTGTGTGCACGCGTAATCTGCAATACCTCGCCGACGCTGGTATCAGGGGCCACCGTAATGGGGTCGCGGATAATGCCACTTTCGTACTTTTTTACCCCCAGCACCTCGCGCGCTTGGCGCTCGATACTCATATTCTTGTGCACAATGCCAATGCCGCCCTCGAGCGCCATGGCGATGGCCAGGCGGCCCTCGGTGACTGTGTCCATGGCGGCAGACAGTAGCGGAATTTTTAGCGCAATCTCGCGTGTGAGCTGGGTGCTGAGATCGACTTCACTGGGTACCACGGTGGAATGCGCAGGCACCAGCAGCACATCGTCGAAGGTTAGGGCCTCTTCGATCAGTCGCATCAGATATAAACTCCGGGTCGGAAACTAGCGATTAGGACGCATCATAGGAATTCGCCGCCAAGGGGTAAACTCCCGCAGCAAGAAAAAAGAGTATCCTAGCCCCCAGAGCAGAAAAGCGCATTGACATGTGCGGCAGCCAGTGCCTCTTTCCCGGGCTTTGCCCGCGGTTTCTGCCAGTTATTGGTTGCAATTTTGTATCTAAGGTCAGCACCACCGGATTACCTGTTTGACAAGGGCACCAGTTAACCATGAACAGCCATCGGTCATGTTTCCAGCGGCTGCGGCCGGGCTTTTTATTGCTGACATCGGCAATTTTCGTGGTACTGACGCTGAGCGCCTGCGGCCATGTGCCGCGATCACCCGAAGCGCCAGACCGGAGTGCCGCGCAGCCCTCTACCGAAGCGGATTTGTTGGCGGCGTCGGCCCCTGCGGATCGGCAAGCCAAAGGCGGTGCCTCGGCCTGGCGCTATGGCCAGAAGGGTGACACCCTGGCCGTCTTCCCGCCACTCTCTGCCGCCCAGGGCCTGAGCCTTGGCGGTGCACATCGACCTGCTTCGGTCTACACTTATGTTCTTTACGGCATCGGCGATGGGAAGTCTTCCCAGGCAACCCGGCCCTGGCGCCACACAGAATTTGAACTCCTGCGCCTGATTGACACCTATGTGCTAAGTGCAGGGGCGCTGGGTACAGAGGAACCAGAAAAAAAAGGCTCAGTGCCAACGCGGCATGAATTCTTTGTACCTGTCTACGACGGGCTCGGCACCCTGCCGCTTTCTGAGCGCAGCGCGCCCGACTTGGCCGATGCGGCGCGCCAGGCGCTGGCACAGCGCCTTGATGCGCGTCGCTATGCAGTACTAGCTAGCCAGTTGCGCACGGCACCGGGTCCCTTTTTGATCTCGCGCACCACCTCCGATCTGGTGCCAGACCAGGAAAATGGTGCGTTGTTGCTCGCCGATCTGAGCAAGATCGGCCCCGAACACCTCTATCGGGTGGTGGATACTTATGATCGCCCGGTGTCGGCGTCGGCAGCCGGTACCGATGCTGCCCTGTCTGAGCTGCGCCAACGCCTGGCGCGCTTGGAGTCACCGCTTGGTGGTGTGGGCGAGAATCAATGGGTTCAGCTGATCGAGGCATCCGCTGTGCGACCGGCTGATGGGGCCATGAATGGCGGTTAGTGGGCCTTTGGCGGCAACCCGAACCTGAAATCATACCTGGCGTACGTGGACTTTCGGCTTGTTTCAGACCGGGCTGCGGTCACGGACGACGCCGAGCCTCTCGGAGCGCTAGGCGGCCCGAAACAGAAAACGCATTTGCTACAGCGACAAAAGGGAGCATTCAATGTTTGGCCACCGTCTGGGCAGTTTGTTTCGGTTTTTGATTGGTACCCTGGTGCTTCAGGGCGCGACGGTTCTGGTCACCTATACTGCGCTGCAAACCGACATTGCAATGACCTGGCCGTTGTTCGTCGCGCTGGGGGCGAGTTCCGGCGTTTTGGTGACCCTGTGGTTCGAGTCTATTGCTGGCCGCGTGAGTGACAAGGCGCTGTCGCGCGCGCAGCAGCGCCATTCGCGCGAGCGCGAGAAAATTCGTGTCGAGGCCGAGCGCCAGCGCGCCAAACAGACAGTTAAGCAGACCAAAATGAAGGGCAACGCCGGCATAAAACTGCGCACCGGGATTGCGGTTGGCGGTATGGCGGGCGTTGGCGTTGCCATGATGGTGGCCCAGTTCATGACCGTCGGGCTCTTGACCGTTGCGACCGCTGGCGGTGCGGCTCTTGGCTACGGGGTGCGGGTGCGACAGGAACGCCGCCTGCGCAGCCGACTCGAAGACAATCAGAACCTGCTGCTGTCGGAGCCCCAGGACAGGCTGCTGGCGCTGGAAGAGCAGCCCAGTAAGCGCTCGCGCCGCAAGAAACTGAGCTGATCAATCGGCCTAATCGATTGTTTTGGTCGATTGCTCTGGTCGACTGGCTTGATCGGCCAGTTCGTTAGTGCGGCCTGATTGCCTGGCCAGCTTGCGTGGCCTGGTTGCCAGTTTGGCTGGCTGCCGTGTCTTGCAGCAGGCGCGAAAAGGCGCCGTTCGAGACCAAAGTATCTCAAGTCAGCGGATTCCCAGTCGTTACCTATGTCATGAACAAATGGCCGGTCTGGGCATATCAGCCGCCGGCGGCTCTTTAGTGATGGCCGATCCCAACGCAGACAAAGGTTGCGGACTGGTCACTAATGATCGGCTAAAGCCGCGGAGTCGATAGTGTTTTCCTTCGATCCATCTACCAGCATGACGAACCCTCTGATGCAAGGCCAGTTTAACCCTGGTCGGGCTCAGGATTCCGCCGTTGACGGCGCCCAGAGACGTGACGAGGCCTATCGTGCGCAGTCCGGCGGTCCCGCCGGGGCGGCCATGGCGAAGCTTCAGGAAAACCTGATGAACCGCTTGGTCGAGCAAATTCCCGGCGTTGAGGTCGCGGACCTCCAAAAACGTAATCCGGCGGACTTCTCCCCGGAGGCCATTGCCGACCGGATCAGCTCCTTTGTCGGCAGAGGGTTGGAGAATGCGCGCACCCAGGGCCGCAGCGACAAGGAAGTGCAATCGCTGTTCGATAGCGCTGTGCGCGGCATGGAGCAGGGCCTGGCGGAAGCCAAGGATATCCTCTCGGGGCTGAAAATGCTCCAGGGCGGGGTGGCTGAGCAGGTTGACGAGACCGCCCAGCGCACGCGCGATGCCTTGGCGGAGCTTGACCCTAGCCGTCGGCGTGAGCAACTCGAGGTGAGTAGCGGAGGCAGCGCCGCGCTGTCCATGGCTGAGCGGTATTCGAGTGCGTCCTCGTTTGAAATGCAGGTGCGCACTCAGGATGGCGATCAGATCACCTTGAAATTTGGTCAGAGCAGCGAATTTTCTTCCAGCGCCGCCGCCTATGCGGATAGTAACGGCAATCGTGCTGCGGCCTTCTCGATGAGTCGCAGCGAGCAGGTCGGGTACTCCTTCAGCTTTGAGGGAGGGAACCTTAGCCAGGATGAAATGACCGCGATGAGCGATTTGGTGCGCGATGTTGGTCAGATGGCCGATGATTTCTTTGGCGGCGACATACAAAAGGCTTTTGATCAAGCCGGTGGCTTGAGCTTTGACGGTTCTCAGATTGCCGCCTTCGAGCTCAATATGAGCCAGTCGCAGCAATATACCGCGGCTAAAGCCTATCGCCAGACCCAGCAGATTGAGGCTCCGGCGGAAGAGCAGCGGCCCGGAATGCGCCTCGGCCAGTTGATGAACGAGATGCGTGATCGCTTCAGTCAGTCAATGCTGGATTTCCTCGACAACCCAGAAGAAGCCGGCGCTGGCATCATGCGCGGATTGGTGGAGCAGGACACACGCATGCGGGATGCGCCCCCTGAAAGCCGCCAGCGGATGCAGGCAAATCTTAGTGATCTGCTAAGCAACTTCAGCCAGCCGCAGGTCGAGCAGCCGGCTAATCCTGCCGCTTAGGGGGTGAATACCGAAACTCTTTGACATTCCGGCTCGTTCCGGGCCGGGTGACGCCCACGGGGGACGCCGTGAATACCTCTCCCTGTAGGCTTCCCGGCGGCGTCCCTGATCCGATCAAGGCCCGCCGAGACCCCCGTGGCCGTCACCCGACCCAAAACCGAAAATCCGTTTGCGATTGGTATAGCTAGCGGCGAAGTGATTCGCCTCGATCAAACAGGCGGCGAATTGACTCGCCCCTACAAACTTACCGGCTCCGCCTCCACCTGCCAGATTCGCTCGGCATATTGCTGAATCGCGCGGTCGGAGGAGAACTTGCCAATGCGCGCCACATTCAGCATCGACTTCCGCGTCCAGCCTTGCCTGTCCTGATAGGCTTCGGACACCTGCTGCTGGCAGTCGAAATAGGCGCGAAAGTCCGCCAGCACCATGAAAGGATCGTGGTACATCAGGTTCTCCACCAGCGGCTGAAACAGTCCGGCATCTCCGTGCGAGAACAAGCCTGAGGCGATGAGATCAAGCAGGGACTTGATCTGTGCATCCGTGCTATAAATCTGATAGGGATCATAGCCCTCGGCCTGGCGCTGCGCTACCTGATCCGCCGCCATGCCGAACAAAAAGAAATTCTCCGCGCCCACTTCCTCACGGATCTCGACATTGGCACCATCCAGGGTGCCGATGGTTAGCGCGCCATTCATGGAGAATTTCATGTTGCCGGTGCCGGATGCTTCCTTGCCAGCTAAGGAAATCTGCTCGGATAGATCCGCCGCCGGATACAGCCGCTGACCGCGTTTGACGTTAAAGTCCGGCATGAAGATGACCCTCAGGGTGCCATTCACCGCCGGATCATGGTTGATCACCTCACCCACGGCATTGATCAGCTTGATGATCAGCTTGGCCATGTAGTAGCCGGGTGCCGCCTTGCCCCCAAAGATAAAGGTGCGCGGGACCATGCCGTCCGTGCCCTGGTTCTTGATCTGCTCATAGAGCGCCAGGATGTGCAGCAGATTCAGATGCTGACGCTTGTACTCATGGATGCGCTTGGCCTGGATGTCAAACAGGCTGGTGGGATCGGGCGCGACGCCGGTTTGCTGCCCGAGCCAGTTGGACAAATCCGTCTTGGCGGCGGTCTTGACGGCCTGCCAGCGTTCATGCAGAGCACTGTCATCGGCATGGGGCTCGAGCGCGTTCAGGCATTCAAGATTGCGAATCCAGCGGTTATCGCCACAGACTTCGGTGATCAGTCCCGCAAGACGCGGATTGCAGAGCACCATAAAGCGGCGCGGGGTCACGCCGTTGGTGATGTTATGGAAGCGCGCCGGGTACATCTCGTAGAAATCCCGCATCACGGTGCTTTTTAGCAACTCGCTGTGCAGTTCGGCCACACCGTTGATGGCGCAACTGCCAACGGCCGCAAGGTGGGCCATACGTACGCGCCGACCGTTGCTCTCGTCGATTAACGACAGGCGTCGCACCCGGTCATCGTCCTCGAAGAACTTCACCCGGACCTCGTCGAGAAAGACCTGATTGATCCGGTAGATGATTTCGAGATGGCGCGGCAGCAGGCGGCCGAACAACTCAATAGGCCAGGTCTCCAGTGCCTCCGGCAGCAGGGTGTGGTTGGTGAAATGACAGGCTTGACGAGTGATCTCCCAGGCCTGTGCCCAGGGCATCAGATGCACATCGACCAGCAGGCGCATCAACTCGGCCACGGCCAGCGATGGGTGGGTGTCGTTGAGCTGAATGGCAAACTTCCTGTGGAGATTATCCAGTGTTCCTGTGTTGCTCAGCTCCAATCGAATCATGTCGCGCAGGGAGCAGGAGACGAAAAAGAATTGCTGCTTGAGACGTAACTCCTTGCCAACTTCTGGGTCATCGTTGGGATAAAGCACCTTGGAGATGGTCTCGGCCTCGATCTTGGCGTGGACCGCACCATAGTAGTTGCCGGTATTGAAGGCCTGAAAGTCGAACGACTCGGGCGCCTCGGATTTCCACAGTCGCAGTAGATTGACGTTGTTTACCCCATAGCCAGGAATGGGAGTGTCATAGGCCACACCGTTGACCACCAGTTCTGGAATCCAGCGTGTGTGGGTGATGCCGGCAGGGTCTGTGTGTTGCTCCGTATGTCCGCCAAAGCCGATGGGGAAGCAGATTTTCGGGCGGTGAATTTCCCAGGGGTTGCCGTTGCGCAGCCAGGTGTCGCCCTTCTCCACCTGCCAGCCGTCGATGATCTGCTGATCGAAAATGCCAAACTCATAGCGGATTCCGTAACCAATGGCTGGAATTTGCAGCGTGGCCATGGAGTCCATGTAACAGGCCGCGAGTCGCCCGAGACCGCCATTGCCGAGGCCGGGTTCCTCCTCGGTTTCGAGAATCGCCTCAAGATCCAGGTCCAATTCCTTGCCCGCCGCGCGTGCCGCCTCAGTGATGCCGAGCTTGACCATATTAAGCCCAAGTTGGGGGCCGATCAGGAACTCGGCCGACAGATAGGCGACGGTGCGCGAGTTCCGTTCCTTGTAGGTGCGGGCTGACTTAATCCAAAGCTCGAGCATGCGATCACGCACGGTATAGGCGGCGGCCATGAACAAATCATAGGGACTGGCGACCTCGCGAAAGCGCCCCTGCACATAAAACAAGTTGTCACCGAATGCCTGAACCAGCGTGTCTTTCGATAGGCCGGTGCGGATCGGCTCATGGGGTTCGGTGGCGGACCGGGCAGATGTTGTGCGGCTCATGAATTGTCAACCTGTGTGGTGGATACGGAGGCGTTTGGCCGATTGGTGTCTGCTCAGAACGGCCAGGTCCAGTTGTCGATCTCGGGCAGATCGATGCCGAACTTGTAGGCGTGATTGCGGCACTCGATTTGCTGATCGCGCAGCCTCTCGCGAACATGGGCGCCCTTGACTTGCAATTCCGGCAGCCGGTTGATGGCATCAATGGCCAGGGTGTAGCGGTCGATCTCGTTGTTGATGGCCAGTTCCATTGGGGTGTTGATGTTGCCCTTCTCCTTGTAGCCGCGCACATGGAAGTTATGGTGATTGGTGCGGGCATAGGTCAGGCGATGGATCAGCCAGGGATAGCCATGGAAGTTGAAAATCACATGGCGATCTTTGGTGAAAAGCCCGTCGAAGTCGCGATCCGACAGCCCATGCGGATGCTCGCGCTCGGGCAGCAGGCGCAGCAGATCGACCACATTGATGAAGCGAATTTTCAGCTCAGGGAAGCTCTCGCGCAGCAGTGCGGTGGCCGCCAGCGCCTCTTTGGTGGGAATGTCGCCGCAGCCAACCATGACCAGATCGGGTTCCTCGTCCTCGTCATTGCTGGCCCAATCCCAGATCCCCAGGCCCTTGGTGCAGTGGCGCACGGCGGCGTCCATATCGAGATACTGGAGATGCTGCTGCTTGTCGGAGACGATGACGTTTACATAGTCGCGGCTTTTCAGGCAGTGATTGGCGGTGGACAGAAGGGTGTTGACATCTGGTGGCAGATAGATGCGAATCACATCCGGGTCTTTGTTGACCACCACATCGAGAAAGCCCGGATCCTGATGGGTAAAGCCATTGTGATCCTGACGCCACACCGTAGAAGTAATCAGCAGATTGAGCGAGGAAATGGGCGCGCGCCAGGGGATGTCCTGGGTGATGGACAGCCACTTGGCATGCTGATTGAACATGGAGTCGATCACATGCACAAAGGCCTCGTAGGTCGAGAAGAACCCATGGCGACCTGTCAGCAGATAGCCCTCCAGCCAGCCTTCGAGCGTGTGCTCGGAGAGCATTTCCATCACCCGACCATCGGGGGACAGCTCACCGCCGTCTTCGTCCTCGGGCAGATAGTCCTCCAGCCACAGCTTTTTGCTGACCGCATAGATGGCTTGCAGCTTGTTGGAGCTGTTTTCATCCGGGCCGAAGACGCGGAAATTGGTCATGTTCTCGGCCATGATGTCGCGCAGAAAGACCCCAAGCGGATAGGTGTTGCCGGCGCGTTGCACGCCAGGTTTGGGCACATCCAGGGCGTAACTGTTGAAATCCGGCATCCGCAGGCTGCGGCGCAACAGCCCGCCATTGGCGTGCGGATTGGCGCTCATACGCAGAGTGCTGGTCGGGGCCAGCGCCTTGAGTTCTGGCATCAGTCGACCTTCGGCATCGAACAACTCCTCGGGCTTGTAGCTGCGCAGCCAGGCTTCGAGCTGAGCGAGATGCTCAGGGTTCTCGCGCACACCTGCCAGTGGCACCTGATGGGCGCGCCAGAAGCCTTCTACCTTATGCCCATCGACTTCTTTCGGCCCGGTCCAACCCTTGGGTGAGCGCAGCACGATCATCGGCCAGATGGCGCGTTTGGCCTGATTTAGCAAGGGACCGCCATCACGCGCTTGCTGCTGAATAGAGCGGATCTTGGCGTAACAGGCATCCAGGGTGGTGGCCATGGTCTGGTGCATGGTCATGGGATCATCGCCTTCGACAAAATGCGGCTCCCAACCATAGCCGCGCATCAGGCTGGCGAGTTCCTCGTGCGGGATGCGCGAGAGCAGGGTGGGGTTGTTGATCTTGTAGCCGTTCAGATGCAGCACCGGCAGGACGGCGCCATCGCGGATGGGGTTCAGGAACTTGCTCGAATGCCAGGAGGTGGCCAGTGGACCGGTTTCGGCCTCACCGTCGCCAACCACCACGGTCACCAGCAGATCGGGGTTATCGAGAGCTGCGCCGAAGGCGTGGGAGATGGAATAGCCCAGCTCGCCGCCCTCGTGGATTGATCCCGGTGTCTCGGGCGTGCAGTGGGAGCCAATGCCGCCAGGGAAGGAGAATTGCTTGAAAAACGACCGCAGGCCTTCAGCGTCCTCGCTTTTGTTGGGATAGATTTCCGAATAAGTGCCTTCCAGATACACAGGCGCCAGCACCCCGGGCGCGCCATGGCCGGGGCCGGCGAGGAAAATGGCCGACTGCTGGTGCGCCTTGATGATGCGGTTCATGTGCACATAGACAAAGGCCAGACCGGGGCTGGCGCCCCAGTGGCCAAGCAGGCGTTGCTTGATGTGCTCCAGATTCAGGGGCTCGCGCAGCAGGGGGTTCTCCCGCAGGTAAATCATGCCGGCGGCCAGGTAGCAGCAGGCGCGCCAGTAGGCGTCCATGGCTTTGAGCTGTTCGCTGTCGGGCGGTGCGGCGTTGGCCTGAAGGCCGGGGGCCGGTGTGATGCGGTCGCTGGTGAGCTGTGGGGAAGCCGTCATGAGGTTCTCCTGTAACAAGTGGTCAAGCAAAAGCGAGGTCGCGGCGGAGCAGGGCTACATCCTGAGCGCGCTGGCGGCGGAAACCGACCAAAGCCCCTTCGAGATGTGACGCCAGTCGCCCAAGCCAGGTATTCCTGCGGCGAGCCTATAGAAGCGAATTCAGTCGCATCATCGGGGCGCACATGCTGGTCCCCTTTGATTGGCTGGACAAGGACTTAATGTACGCGCTCTTTGTGAAAAATGGGTGAAGTCTGCGTTGGTCCTTTAGGCACCCGAGCGGCTGACCAGTGCGCGATGGCGAATGTCCAGAACTCTTCCAATCGGTCGAGTTCAGAAGGCAGCGCCACTTGGCCAAGAAAGCCCCAGGCGCAGGCAAGACTTGGCAGCGGGTCGCTCGCATCCAGCGGCCGGGCTGCATCAGATTTCGACAGCTTGTGCCCCTGGCTGTCAAGTGCGACCGGCAAATGGGCATAGGTGGGGCAGGGCAGGTTGAGCGCCTGCTGCAACAGTCGTTGGCGCAGGGACGACAGCAGCAGGTCGGCCCCCCGGACGATTTGATTGACTTCCTGGGCGGCGTCATCCACCACCACCGCCAGTTGATAGGCCGGAATGCCATCGGCGCGATGCAGCACGAAATCGCCTAGCTCGACATGGACAGCCAGCGCCACTCGGCCCTGGATGCGATCCTCGATGCCAACCTCCTCGGCGCGCGTGCGCAGCCGCAGGGTGCGCGCGTTGCGACCTGGGGGCAGCCCCGCGCGGCAAGTGCCAGGATACACCGGCCCTTCTGGTCCGGATCGGGCGCTGGCGGCAATTTCCTTGCGCGAGCAGCCGCACGGGTAGGTCAGGCCGCGACGGCCAAGGTCTGCCAGCGCGTCCTGGTAAAGACTCAGGCGCTGGCGTTGATAGACGACCCTGCCATCCCACTGCATCCCGTAACGCTCCAGGGTGCGCAAGATGCCGGCTGCCGCGCCAGGCACTTCGCGATTCTGGTCGAGGTCTTCGATACGCACCAGCCAGGCACCGCCTGCAGCACGCGCGTCCAGATAACTGCCGAGCGCGGCAACCAGGGAGCCAAAGTGCAGCAGCCCGGTGGGCGAGGGGGCGAAGCGCCCGCAGTAGGGGACGCTGCTGGCAGGCTCGCCTACGATGGCATTGGGAGCCGGGTGGGCGGTCAATGCCAGCGCGATCTTTCAGCCTGCCGTGGGCGCGCGATCTTAGCCGCGCTGCTTTTCGCGGATCTCGTCGAGCGTCTTGCAGTCAATGCACAGGGTGGCCGTGGGTCTTGCTTCGAGCCGACGGATGCCGATGTCCACACCACAGGCCTCGCAATAGCCATAGTCATGCTCATCAAGTCGCTCGAGTGCTTCGTCGATTTTTTTGATCAGCTTGCGCTCGCGGTCGCGGGTGCGCAGCTCAAGGCTGAACTCGGACTCCTGAGTCGCGCGGTCGTTGGGGTCGGGGAAATTCGTCGCCTCATCCTGCATGTGATGAACGGTGCGATCAACCTCCTCCATCAGGGTGCGTTTCCATGCCAGCAGGATCTCGCGAAAATGCGTTTCCTGCTCCGAGTTCATGTACTCTTCGTCGGTACCGGCCTGATAGGGTTCGAAACCGAATGCCCTGGCCCCTTCTTTTTGTGTATCAGCCATTGCGTTTCTCCTTAAGGAAACAATGGTTATTAACTAGCCTAGCCCGCTTCAATCCGTGATTGCAGTTCACACGAGCCGCGCTTTCAGCCGTGGTCGGCCGAATCGGACCGCGACGGCGAACGCGCTTTTCTACCAGATGATGATGGTCTCGGCAAACATTGCCGCTTGCCACGCCTTAGATACCTCCATGCTATGGTGCGATGCAGGCGCGCATGACTGGGTGAAAAACCCGGCTATGCGCTTGAAAACTTTGTTGGAGGTCTGTCGTGGGTCAACTGCAAGCACTGATTTTTGACGTGGACGGCACCCTGGCCGATACCGAGCGTGATGGTCATCGGGTTGCGTTCAATGCTGCTTTTGCTGAGGCCGGGCTCGACTGGCAGTGGTCAGAAGCCCTCTATGGCGAGTTGCTGCGGGTCACCGGCGGCAAGGAGCGCATCGCGCGGTATATCGAGCACCACTGTCCTGGTTTCGTCCCACCGGCAGGGCAGGCGCTTACAGACTTTATCGCCGGGCTGCACCGGGCCAAGACGCGCCATTATGTCGCGTTGCTGGGGCAGGGCGATGTGCCACTGCGCAATGGCGTCCTGCGGCTGCTGCGCGAGGCGCGCGCCGCTGGCATGCGCCTGGCGATTGCTACCACCACAACACCTGAGAATGTCACCGCGCTCTTGGATAATACGGGTGAACTCGGCCTGCGCGACTGGTTCGAGGTCATCGCTGCCGGCGATGTGGTGCCGCGTAAAAAGCCGGCACCGGATATTTTTACCCTGGCACTGGAGCAGCTTGGGCTTGGGCCGAGTGACTGCGCGGTGATCGAGGATTCAGACAACGGGGCTGCTGCTGCATTGGCCGCCGGGCTCGACACCTTGATCGTCACCCTTAGCCATTACACCCAGGATCAGGACTTTCGCCAAGCTGCCCTGGTGGTCGATCAACTCGGGGAATCCGAGGCGCCGGGGCAAATCAAGGGCGGGGCGGCTCTGCATTTGCTGGATGCCGAGAATTTGGCTTCAGTCTGCGTCGATCTGGGGTTGATCAAGGATTTGCATCAAGCGGTTTGGGACTCTTTTGCTTCCCATCGACCGATGTGATTCAGATGCGACTCAGCTGGGATTCAACCGAGAGTCAGGCAGGATCAGCACTCGCGTTCGCGCACAACAGCCGATCCCGCGCCTTGCGGTTTGGGCAGAACGCGGGATCGGCCGGGCACAAAAGTTAAGCAACGTTTAGCCGAGTTCGTCAGCACCGACCTGCTGCATGAGGCCGAAGCTTTTGACAAAAGGCCCGGCCATGCGTGGGTCTTTAATCATCGCGCTGTAATCACCGACCTTGAACTTGAGTTTGCCAGTGGCGTAAGCCGTGCCAAGCCCCATCATGCCGATGCCTTTCTCGACCCACTTCAGCCAGTCTTTCATCTCGGCGCGCATGTCCCAGTCGGGCGCCTCGCCGTTCCAGTCACCAGCGCTGGTGCAGATGCCGTTTTCGACGACAAAAACACCGCGTGGGTTTTCTTCATCCTTGAAGCCGCAGCTAATGGTTGAGCTGAAGTTGATGTCGGCCAGCTTCTGGCTGACTTCAGGGTCGGCGTTCCAGGCATCCTTGAGTTGATTCATCCATTCAGCGGAAAAGAGTTGAGCCATGTTGATCAAACCTCCTTCAGTTTGAGCCTGTGGGTGGTGGTGAAATTGTTCTGTTGCCTTCGTTCAAGGCCGTCGATTCTAACAGGAAGTTGCTGCTGACAAAGAATCAGCCGACGAAAGTTTCGTCGCACACAAACCTGTGCCTTGTTATGAGTGTTAGTGAAACCGAAGCGTAATGCCGACCTGCTTCAGACGTTCGGATTCTTCCTCAAGCTCAAGGCGGCTTAGCGGGTGGTTGTTCAGCCAGCCGTCCGGGAAGCACAGCGACAAGGCGTTCTCATCGGCGCTTAACATCGGATTGGGCTTGGCGGTGGCCGAGCGCCCGCGATGGATCAGAACCGCTAGGCGCAGCAGGACGCAAAGCCGGCGCGCGCAATCCTGTTTGCTTTCCGGCAGGCCGGCAAACGCATCTTCAGGGACTTTGCGCCGATGTGCCAGGACCAGAATGGCTAGCACATCCTGCTCCTGACGGGTGAAACCGGACAGATCCGCATTGCGCAGCAGATAGGCGCCATGTTTCTGGTACTGACTGTGGGAGACTGCAAGCCCGATCTCGTGCAACTGCGCAGCCCAGCCGAGCATGCATTGGTATTCCGGGCGCTCGAGTCGCCAATTTGCGCCGACCTGCTCATAGAGCCGCAACGCGGACTGCTCGACCCGACGGGCCTGCTCCAGATCGACATCGAAGCGCCGGCACAGGGTCGCCACCGTGCGTTCGCGCACATCTTCATGCTGGGTGCGGCCGATCAGCTCATAGATGACCCCTTCACGCAACGCCTGATCAGATACCCGCATCTGGTCGATGGACAGGTTCTGGAAGAGTGCGCGCAGCACGGCCACTCCGCCGGCAAATACCGGACGGCGTCTGTCGCTTAAGTTCTTGAAACGCAGATCCTCGGTCTTGCCGCAGTCGATCAGCGCCTCGCGCAGGCGCGTCAAGCCTTCGGCGCTGATACCCTCGGGCGACCAGCCCTCGCCGGCCAGAACCGAGGCGATGGCCTTGATCGTGCCCGAACTGCCGGTCGCAGTTTCCCAGCCGGCATGGCGAAATAGCTGGCGGACTGGGCGGATTTCTATGGCCGCTGCCAGTTCCGCGCGGTCCATCGATTCGAGGTTGATTTTTCCGTCGGCAAAAAAACGCTGCGACATGCTCACACAGCCCATGTGCAGACTTTCGCGCTGCAGTGGTGTGAAGGCGTGTCCGACAATCAATTCGGTGCTGCCGCCGCCAATGTCGATCACCAGGCGTTTTTCATCGCCAATTGCGAGCCCGTGAGCGACGCCGAGATAAACTAGTCGGGCTTCCTCACGCCCGGCGATGACCTCGATTGGCTGCCCGAGCGCCGCTTCGGCCCGTGGCAGAAAATCTGAACTCGGCCGCAACTGGCGCAGGGTATTGGTGCCCACCACCCGCACATTGGCGGGCTTGAGCGCGCGCAGTCGCTGGCCGATGCGCTCCAGGCAAGCTACCGCGCGGTCGGCCACCTCTGGTCGCAGGTCTTTGAGCGGGGTGAGTCCTTCGCCTAGGCGCACCATCTCCTTGTAGCGGTCCATCACTTTCAGAGTGCCGCCGTCGCTGCGTGCGATCAGCAGATGAAAAGAGTTCGACCCCAGGTCCAGTGCGGCAAAGGGTTCTGCCGAGGCTTCCGTGTTAGCGGGCGATTCTAACGAGTCCGCGCGGGGCGTGTCCGAATTCATAAAGGATTGACCGGCAGGCAGAAAGAAGCGGGAGCGCGCCACTGTCATTGCCGGCTGCGCGCCATGGTTCATCGCTCAGGCAATGGCGATAGAATAACAGCCTAGGCGCTTAGCCATATAGCCTTACCGTGAAACAACGGGCTTCATCCGCCGGGGTGGCCGTGACCATGAGCGTTAAGCCGGCACCGTGCGGCTGCGCGCCCAGTGGCGCAGGCGGGCGATTTGCTCATCCATCACCACGGAGAGCGGCTGGGTGCGTTGCAGTTCTGCTGCGATGGCGCGAGTGTTCACCCCGCTGCTGTCATCTGCGCGGGCGGCGTAGAGGGCGGAGACCACGGCCTGCTCGATGCCGGCACCGGAGAAACCGTCGGACAGGGCGGCGAGTTGGTCGAGATCGAAATCGTCCGGGTTGAGATTGCGCTTGGCCAGATGGATGCGGAAGATCTCGCGGCGCACCTCGGCATCGGGCAGGTCGACGAAGAAGATCTCATCGAAACGACCCTTGCGCACCAGTTCTGGCGGCAGTTGCTTGATGTCGTTGGAGGTGGCAACCAGAAAGACCGCCGCCTTGCGCTCCGCCATCCAGGTGAGCAGGGTGCCGATGATGCGCTGCCCGGTGCCTTCGTCGCTGCTGCCGCCGGCCAGGCCTTTTTCAATTTCATCCAGCCAGAGCACGCAGGGCGCCATGACCTCAGCGGTTTTGAGGGATTCGCGCAGGTTGCGCTCGGTCTCGCCAATGTATTTGTTGTAGAGCGCGCCAAAATCCAGCCGCAGCAGTGGCACGCCAAAGCGCCCGGCCACCGCCTTGGCCGCCAGGCTTTTGCCACCGCCCTGCACGCCAAGCAGCATAATGCCGCGCGGGCGTTCGGCGTTTGGCTCGTCGGACAGGAAGGGCGTGCGACGCAGGTCGATCCAGGCTTTCAGGTTATCAAGCCCGGCCACTTCGCCAAAGCTGGCGGTGTCGTACTCAAAAGAGATGCTGCCCTCGGGGCTCAGCAACTGATACTTGGCGCGGGTGATTTCCTCCACGTCAGTTTCGGTGATGGCGCCGTCGCGATGGATGGCATTGCGAAGCAAACGCCGCGCGTCGGATTCGGTGACCCCCAACAGAGTTCGCGAGAGCCGATCGACCGCGCCGCGGTTGGCGCGGAAGGCGCGGCGCGGCCCGGCATGCTGCCAGCGCTGGGCTTCTTCGCGAATCAGTGCCAGCAGCCGGCTACGATTGGGCAGACGCAGGCCGAAGCGGGCGCTGAGATGCCGGAACTCAGGCGGGCTCTCCAGTGCGTGGCTGACTAGCACCAGCCGTCGGGCGACATCGCCAAAGCCCAGCGCGATCTCTTTGATGAGCCGCACGTGCAGCGGATTGTCGAGGAAAGGATGAAAGTCGAGCAGCAGATAGATACCAGGCTGGGTGCTGACTTTGATATGGCGCAGCATTTCCGCCGGCTCAGCCAGATCAGCCTGGGGGCGGGCGGCATATTCGGCGCGCCTCAGGCCATCGGTCATAGTCCAGCAAAAAAGCGGCACGCCGAACTGAATCGCCAGCCGGCTAAACAGCTCGATAATGCGTTGCTCCTCCAGGGACTCAACCAAGAGGACTGGAGTCTCTGAGCGCAGAATCAGGTCAAGGTCGTGCAGATCAGTCATGGTGGCGCCTGCGCCCGTAAATTTGGGCGGTTATACCTAAGCTTGCTCGTTTTGGGATTTGGTTCGCACTCGACGATACTCCGAGCCGGCAAAGTTTGGCAAAGTCTTATGCCTGAATGAAAAAATTTCGTTAGACTCTAGAGTGGCCCGACGGAAAATTGCGACAATTGCAGGGGGCACCTGTTGCTGGTCTTCGGGGAGTGGTCGCAACTGAACCCGCGAGTCCATTGCAGTGGAACCCGCACTGCCGCCGCGCAGCAAGGCGCTTGCTGTTTTGTCGGTACGGAAATTACCTTCTTTCTTGGCTCGCTCTGGCAATGCGGGTTTAGCACAGTTAAAGCCGCACTAACACATTATGAGAAAAATTCGAGACTTTCCGATCTGGGCACGGCTGATGGTTTCCCTGTGGCTGGTTCTCTTTCCCGCCTGGACTGGGATGATTCTGTGGGCAGCTCAGGAGCAGCGCAATACCGCCATAGAGGAGGCTGAGGCATTTTCCGAAACCCTGCACGAAATCACCATGGCCGGTCTCACTACGCTGATGATCACCGGCATGATCAGTCAGCGGGCGGAGTTTCTCGACCAGATCGTCGAGTTGCGCAATCTGAACGATCTGCGTGTTCTCCGGGGCAAAAATGTCGCCGGCCAATATGGTCAGGGAACCGAGAATGAGCAGCCGCGCAACCGCACCGAACGCCAAGTGCTGGAGACCGGCGAGCCCTTCAGTGAGCTGTCGGAGGACGGCAACAGCCTGCGCAAGATCATGCCGGTGATCAGCAGCGAGGACTATCTGGGCAAGAACTGTACCCTGTGTCACACGATAGCGCCTGCGGGTTCGGTGTTGGGTGCGGTGTCGCTTGAAATCAGCCTTGAAGACGTCAATCGTGATGTTAGTCGCTTCGGGATTGAGATCTATACCGTAGCCGTTCTGCTCAGTTTGCCGGTGATGCTGGTGATGTATTTTTTTGTTAAGTACTTCGTCACCAGGCCCTTGCATGACATGACCACCGGTTTGCAGGGAATTGCCGAGGGCGATGGCGATCTGAGGCATCGGCTGGACGTGCGTGGTCAGGACGAAATTGGCCGTGCCTCCGGCGCCTTCAACGCCATGATGGATAATTTCCATGATCTGATCGCCCGGGTGCTGGACGCCACCCGTCAGCTCACCGGCGCCGCCGGGGATCTGGCCAGCGTTACAGATCGGACCAATGCGGGCGTGAGCAATCAGCGCAACGAGGTTGATCAGCTCGCCACCGCCATGAACGAAATGAGCGCCACGGCGCAGGAGGTCGCCCGCGGTGCGCAAGAGGGCGCCCATGCCACCGGCGAGGCCAAAGCAGCTGCCGAGACCGGCGCCGAAGTGGTCTCGGGCGCCATGGGCAAGATCGAGCAACTTGCCGCCGAGGTGCAGCGCGCGGCCGAGGTAATCGCCGAACTCGGCAAGGACAGTCAGCAAATCGGCAGCGTGCTGGACGTGATTCGCGGTATTGCCGAGCAAACAAATCTGCTTGCGCTCAATGCTGCGATCGAGGCGGCGCGTGCCGGCGAAGCCGGACGCGGATTTGCGGTGGTCGCCGATGAGGTGCGCTCGCTCGCGACACGCACTCAGAGTTCCACCGAGGAAATTCAGGCGATGATCGAGCGCCTTCAGCAGGCCAGCGGGCGCGCGGTGAAGGTGATGGAGCAAAGCCAACAGCATGCGCAATCAAGTCTGGACAGTTCGGCTGAGGCCAATCAGTCGCTCGAGGCTATTTCCAGCTCCGTGATCACCATCAACGACGTCAACACCCAACTGGCCAGCTCCGCCGAGGAGCAGAGTGCCGTGGCCGAAGAGATGAATCGCAATGTGACCCGCATCTCCGACGCCGCCGAGGGTAATGCCCAGGCGGCGGCCGAAACCAAGGCGGCCTCCGAGCAGCTCAGCACGCTGGCTGGGGAGCTTGAAGCGTTGGTGGAGCGTTTTAAGACCTGATAGACCAATCGCAAAATAGGATTTTTGCTTTTGCGTCTGGTGACGGCCGCGGGGTCTCGGTGGCCCTTGATTCGATCAGGGATGCCGCCGGGAAGCATCCCTGGATGTAAAGGGGGGGCGCATTTACAGCCTCCTCCGTGGCCGTCACCCGGCCCAGAACGAGCCATCATCTTGCGGGGTTTTGGAATATCCCCGCGCTGGTCAGCTTCCGAATGGCACACTCAGACTCAGACGAATATCCCGCCCGGGACTGAGTGCATAGCCTTTGTAGGTGTCGAGAAAGTCGCGGTATTCAGTATCAAACAGATTGCGCACCGCCAGATCGATCCGGGCGTCATTGCGGCCAAAGCCACGGAAGGCAAAGCCCAGATCAAGGTCAAGCAGGGTGTAGGCGTCGGTCGATGCCGTGCCGAAGGCCATATCATCAAACTGCGCGAAGGGCTCGCCTGGCGCCGCGTCTTTGGCGGCGCTGTGGCGGATGCCAAGGCGCAGATAGGGCTCGCGCAAGGGGCCGCGATCGGCAAAGCGGTAGGTCGCCTCCAGACGCAAAGAATCTGCCGGCAGCAGTGGCAGGTCGTTGTTGGTGCGCTCGTTGGTGCCGCGCACCAAATCAAGCCCTCCGGCCAGTTCCAGTTGATCGGTCACCTGCCAGCTTGCCTCCAGATCCAGGCCAGTGAGCAGCGCATTGTCTTGCTGATAGGCAAAGATCGGTAGGTCGTCTTCAGAACGCCCTGTGTCCTGAAGATAGATGTAGTCGCTGATGGCGTTGCGATAGACCGTCAGGCTGCCGCTCAGACGCGGGAGTTGCCAGCGCAGGGCAAGGTCGGCATTGAGCGACTTCTCTGGCTCCAGATCCGGGTTGCCTACTTGAATGGCCGCGACGCCGCCGTGCACCCCGTCGGCGTAGAGTTCGAACAGAGTCGGCGCGCGAAAACCGCGACCGAGGTTGCCGGCCAGGGCCAGCTGATCCGTCAGCCGATACACGGCGCCCAGGGAGCCGGTAAAGACCGAGTAATGGTGCGAATCCTGCCCGGAGAAGTTCACCGGCGCTGAGGTCTTGCCGGCATCGCCCGTGACCGAATGCCAGTCGTGACGCAGCCCGGCTTGCAGGGTCAGGGCGCCGATATCTTTGCTCTCGAATGCAAAGAGCGCCAGATTGCTGACCTCGCCTCCCGGCGCCAGCACTGTGGTGCCGCGCGAGTACTGGGTTTTGCTGGCGTATTCCACCCCCAGGGTGCCGCCATCGAAGGGGCCGAGCTGCTCGTGGATGGCCTCGAGCCGCGCGGTGTAGAGATCAAACTCCAGATTCACAGTGCCGTCATAGCCGCTGGCGAGTGTGTCACCCGCACTGTTGGCGCGACGCAGGTTGTTCTGCCAGGACAGGGTCGGTTTCAGTTGCCAGCGACCGCCGGCCAATGGCAGATCGCCGGTAATCTGGAGCTGGTCGTTGCGCAGCCACAGCCCAATGCCTTCGCCGGTGGGCAGCAGGAAGTTGTTCTCGTCATTCCACTGGTTGTAACGGATGCCGAACTCGCCGATGTCGGTCAGCAGGCCAAAGCCAAACTGGGCGTTGAGCTGGTCGAAGTTCGTGTAGGGCAACTCGCCGGTGAACTTGGGGTCGCTCGGGTCGCCGGATTCTGCGGCCGTTTTGGCGTTTGGTGTGTTCATGTTGCCGGATGAACGGCGCATCAGCCCGGCATCCAGACTCAAGGTGTCGGTGCCGGCGCGTGCCTTGACCCCGGTATCCCATTGAGCATTGTTGCTGTGGTAAACAAAGAGCGTATCGGCGCCGGCCAGGGTCGCGCCCGGTGCGGCAAACTCGAACGCCGGCGCCTGCACATCCACCGCGCCACCCAGCGCCCCCGAGCCATAGAGCAGACTGGAGGCACCGCGCACCACCTCAATGCGTCCCGCGAGGAAGGGATCGATATTGGGCGGATGGCGCTCGCCATACTGCTGATAATCGACTCCAATGCCGTTGGACAGGATTTGGATCTGATTCCCGCTAAGTCCACGAATCACCGGCTTGCCGACCTGATTGCCGGCGGTGATGCTGGCCACGCCGGGCAGGGCATCCAGGGTTTCACCCAGGGTGAAGCGCTCGCGTTCGCGCAAGTCCTCGCCGCTCAGCACCGAAATATCAGCAGCCTGCAACATGGGGTCGCCTGGCGCCGGGACGCCGGCGGTCACCTCGATTGCGTCGAGTTCGATCATCAGGGCGCTTGCGTCAATCTCCGACTGCGCGTGCGCCATGGGAGTCATGGCGCCAAGCAGTAAGGGGCCGGCGATGAGTGCGATCCTAGACTCAGGCCTGAGCGCTTTCTGGTTCATACAGCATTCTCGCGTGCGTTGTAGGCGATTTGGAAACGGATATGGACCAAACCAAATGTTATATCATAACATTTTGCGCTCAAAATCAAGCCCGGCGACCAAAGCCGCCACAAACGCGAGAGTGGGGGGGGGGCTGCGAGGCGTGTAGGGGCGAATCCATTCGCCCAAACTGCTGGGAGTGTGGACTACCAAGCCAACGGGAGGCGAGCCTTGCGGTCGCCTCTTCCAGAGATCGTCTAGCCGTCGGCGTTAATGCGCGTGATCAACTCTTGTAAGACAGCATCGGCGCGTTCATTTTCTATTTGACATGTTCCCGCCGCCTGATGCCCGCCACCGCCGTAAGCAAGCATCAACTCGCCGACATTGGTCTTGGAGCCACGGTCGAAGATCGACTTGCCGGTGGCCATGACGGTGTTCTGCTGCTTAAGACCCCACATCACGTGAATCGAGATGTTGCACTGCGGGAAGAGCGCATAAATCATGAAGCGATTACCCGCCCAGATGGTCTCCTCACCGCGCAGGTTGAGCACCACCAGATTGCCGTGCACGGTCGCGCAGCGCTGAATCTGCTCTTTGAATTTTGGCTCCTGCTCAAAGTACAGATCGACGCGCTCGCGAACATCCGGCAGGGCAAGAATATCGTCGATCCCATGATTCTTGCAGTAGTCGATCAGGTCCATCATGAGCGCGTAATTGGAGATGCGGAACTCGCGGAAGCGCCCGAGCCCGGTGCGCGCATCCATCAGGAAGTTCAGCAGCACCCAGCCCTGGGGATGGAGTATCTCATCGCGATCAAACTGGGCCGCGTCGCCCTTGTCCACTGCCTCCATCATTTCGTCCCAGCCGACGGGAAAGGCATCGTGACCGCCATAATGGCGCCAGACCACCCGTGCGGCCGAGGGCGCGTCCGGATCAATAATGTGATTGTCGCGCTTGGCGTTGCGCAGGGTCTCGGAGAGATGATGGTCGAAGGCAAGATGCACACCCTCGACATAGGGCAGGTTGGTGGTGATGTCGCGACTGGTGATGTCGATCTTGCCGTCCTGCATATCCTTGGGATGAACGAACTGAATGTCGTCAATCAAATCCAGATGCTTGAGCAGGACCGCGCAAACTAGGCCATCGAAATCGCTACGGGTGACGAGACGAAAGGGCGGTTGGGACATGGAAACTTCTCCGGCTTTCATATTAGAGGGGGGCTGCAATTATGGTGGCCATGATACCCAGTTCCCGCAACAGTGGCGAAGCCGATTCAGTCAGTCACCACGCCGATGGCTGAATGGTTAAAAGCCGCGTCTTGGCCTGAGTCGCTTCCACGCCTGGCGCAGATACTTGTCGGCCTCAATCGCCAGCAGGCTTGGCAGGAAGCACAGCAGGATCACCGGCCACCAGATGACGGGAAAGTCGGCCGTCTTAAACCAGCTTGATGTCGCCGGCGCGAAGGTCGGAATCAGGCGGATGGCGATGCTTAAACCCACGCCAGCGAGCAGCCATTTGTTGCTGAAGGGGCTGAAGCTGAACACCGACTGGTCGATGGAACGTGCCGAGAAGACATAGCCAAAGTGGGCGAACAAAATAGCCCAAAAGGCGGCGGTCTGGGCCTGGGTCAGCAACAGCGGGTTGATGAGTTCGCCATTGACCACGGCGGGAGAGCCAAAGAGGTAATAGATGCCAAAGCCGGGCAGGGAAATGGCGATGCCAAGCAAAATCACGCGCTGAATGAAAAGCCCGTCGATAATGTTCGCCTTTGAGTCGCGGGGCGGATGCGTCAGCAAGCCGCGTTCCTTGGGTTCCATCATCAGCGGCAAGGTCAGTAACAGCGAGTCGAGCAGGTTGATCCACAGGATCTGGATGGGCTCGAGCACAAAGCGCTCGCCAAACAGGGGCACAAAGGCGGCCAGCAGGATGGCGCCCATGATCAGCAGTGCCTGGGCGGCATTGGTTGGCAGGGTGTAGAGAATGGCCTTTTGCAGATTCTTCCAGGCATGGCGGCCTTCCTCGACCGCCGTGATGATGGTGGCGAAGTTGTCATCGGCCAGCACCATGTCGGCGGCCTGACGCGCTACCTCGGTGCCTTCTTGGCCCATGGCCACGCCGATGTCGGCCTGCTTGAGCGCCGGGGCGTCATTCACGCCATCGCCGGTCATGGCCACCACATGGCCGTTGGCCTGGAAGGCGGCGGCGATCTGCTGCTTGTGCTCGGGCGCGACCCGGGCGAAGACCGAGACTTCTTCGACTTCCCGGCGCAGGCGCTCTGAGTCCATGTCATTGAGTTCGGTGCCGGCGAGCACACGCTCGGCGGGAATGCCAAGCTGGCCGGCCACCGCCTGGGCGGTCAGAGGATGATCACCGGTGACCATCACGGTGCGAATCCCGGCCGACTTGCAGTTGGCAACCGCCTGCTTCGCACTTTCCTTGGGCGGGTCGATCATGCCCTGCAGGCCGGCAAAGCAAAGATCATGCAGATCCTCGTGCAGCAGGTCGGCATGATCGTTCGCCACCCGCTTGAAGGCAAAGCCCAGCGTTCGCAGCGCCTGCCGAGCGAAGGTCCTGGCGGCTTCGAGATAGGCCTCGCGGTTCAGCTCGGTCTCTTTCGCCTCGGCATCCGTGGCGCTGGTGCACATTTCCAGCAGGATCTCTGGCGCGCCTTTGACAAAGATATAGCGCTCGCCCTCATAGTCAGTCAGCACCGCCATGTACTTGGTGCTCGAGTCGAAGGGGATCTCCTCGACGCGCTGCTGCCGGTCTTTGTTCAGAGCCGCCTTGGCGCCGGAAATCAACAGGGCGATCTCAGTCGGGTCGCCGATGCTGTGGCCTTCATCGTTTAAGTGGGCGTTGTTGCAGAAGAAGCCGATTTCCAGCATTCGGCGCAGTGCTGGATTGGCGGCTGCATCAATGGGCGCGCCGTCCTGTGAGAACTGGCCGTGCAGGTCATAGCCAACACCCGAGACACCGTAGGCCTGCCCGGCGGCGAAGACATCAGTAACCGTCATGCGGTTTTCGGTCAGGGTGCCGGTCTTGTCCGAGCAAATAACCGAGGTGGCGCCCAGGGTCTCAGCCGCCGGCAAGTTGGCCACAATAGCGTTCTGGCGCGCCATAGCATTGCCGGACTTAGCAAGCACCGCAGTGACCAGCGCCGGGAGCATTTCCGGAATCGCGGCCACCACCAGGGAGATGGCGCCGAGCAGACTGTAGGAAATCTCGTAGCCGAGGTAGATGCCAACGATAAAGTTCACCGCGCCGATGCTCATGATCGCCACGATCAGCGTTTTGATGAAGCGCGCGAGCTTGCGTTGCAGCGGGGTGGAGTGCGCGGCGGCGGCCTTGACCATGCCAGCGATCTCGCCAAAGACCGTTTTGTCGCCAATCTCCACCACCACCGCCTTGGCGGTGCCCTGAGTCAGGTAGGTGCCGGAAAAGCCCATGTTCTTCTGATCACCGGGCACCACCTGATCGCCTTCGATTGCGTTGGTGGTTTTGGTCACGGGCACCGATTCGCCGGTCAGGGAGGATTCATCGACCTGGGCGTTGTGCAACCGAATAAAGCGCACATCGGCGGGGATCTTGTCGCCGCCTTCGAGTTCAACGATGTCGCCGGGCACCAGACCCTTGGAGGGAATACGCACCAGACCCTGGTCGCGCAGCACCATGCACTCGGGCACCATCATGGATTTCAGTGCCTCAATGGCGTTTTCGGCCTTGCCTTCCAGATAGAAGCCGACACAGGCATTGAGCACCACCACCGAGAGAATCACCATGGTGTCCGGCAGCAGATGGGCGCCAAACAGGGTGAGCAGGCCGGTGACCATGGCCGTTGCCAGCAGGATCATCGACATGGGGTCCTTGAATTGTTTCAGGAACCGCTCCCAGGCGGGCGTCTTGCGCACGCTGATGGCATTCTCGCCCCAGGTGGCCTGGCGTTTAGTCGCCTCGGCCGATGACAGGCCCTGGTCGTCGGTCTCGAGGGTGGACAATACGTCTTTTGGCGGTAGTTGGTACCAAAGCACCGTGCAATCTCCTGAAAAAAGTTGAAGGCTGGATCAGCCTGTAGAGCACCTCGCCCTTGATCTCAGTGGTGCCTTTGTCCGAAATATCGTGCAGCGCCTAGCCGAATTGCGGCACATAGGTTGCGATAGGGAATCTGGTAGACCAAGTCCGAGTAGACCTTGCGCAAAGCCTCGGTGACGAAAGTGTCGGGGGAGATGACCAGCCGATCCAAATCGAGATCGTCGAGCAGCGCAGGCGGCAGCGTATGACGGAGAAAACGGCGCGCCACCGCTGGTCGCACGCAGTTCTCGCGAAAAAAGCAGTCATGTGGCGTGGGTGTGGTGGCTATGTCCGCTCCTCGGCGCCCGTCAGCCCGGTTGGCGAGCATTGAACCGGGAATGGTGACGGGAGTCAAACCGCCGCAATGTGCTGGACCTTGACAGGCGGACGAGACCCAAGTGATCGCGCAGGTGGTGGAATACTACCAGGGGCCCGGGAAATCCGGCTGCAAGTCCGACGCGCTGGCGGACCGCTGTGCTTTGAGGTGATCGATACCGGCATCGGCATGACCGCCGAGCAGATCGAGCGCATCCTTGAACCATTTGACTAGACCGAACTCGGCACAGCTGGCATCCCTGGCAGCAGCGGATTGAGACTGCCCTGGCCGACGCGCTGGATCAGCGGCTTGAGCAACTCGCACTCCCGCAGCAAGTGGCCGCTCAGCAGGAGTGCCTGCCGGGCTAAGGCAAGCCCGCAACGAGCCAGACGGCAGCATGCCCTAGCATGCTCTCCGGGAGGAAGCCAAAATGGCGCGCGCGCATGAACCATGGTAAAGAAAGGGGCGATCACCGCAGTGATCGGATTCCGGCTCGAGGCCGCCAATGGCGGCGATGCAAAATTGTGCGATTGGGCTGCAAGGGAGGAGGGTAGGGTGCGCTTTCTCGATACTAAGGCTCCACTAACGCTCATGGTCACGGCCACCCCGGAGGATGAAGCCTGTTGTTTCACGGTAAGGTTGGCAGCTTGGCTCGCGGCGCGTGCTGATTGCCTGGCGGGCGGGGTCTGGGTGGCTGTCTTGTTGTTGGGCGCGGGCGGCTGCGCTGTCACCATCCCCTCGGGTGATACCGGGCTGCGGGTAAGCGTGACCGCGCCGATCAGGATTCCGGCCGGGCGGGCGCATGCGATCTTTCAGCGCGGCCGGTTGGCGAGCGCAAGTAGCAAGCTGAACCCTTATTGCGAGCTGGAGGTGCGGACGGTCTCGCCGGCAGAGGGTGCGCGTATTGACTCGGGGGAATTTGTGGTCAGTCGGATCAACTCGCGGATTTTGGTGGACCCGACGACGCGTATCTCGGCGGTGATGATGATGAGCAGTTGCTCGGACCCGCTGTTTCAGGAGTCCATCTGGTGGCTGAGGTCGACCGCGCCGAGCGATGTGATCTATCTGCGCTGCATCGCGCCTTACTACAACTGTGCTTTCGGTCCGCCGCTGCAGCCGCCGCAGGTGCAGCAGCAGGTCGGCCGCTATTTGGCAGTGAGGTTGGCGACGGAACCCAACGTCAGTCCGAATGCTCATCCTCAGTGAGAACGCCGATCAGGACTCAGGCCCGCGCGGTTTCGATCGCCTGCAGCACGCCGTCCCAGAAGCGGATGCGGGCGCAGATGGCTTCCTCGGCGGCGGCTTCGGCCTCGGTGTGCTTTTCGGGATCATCGCCGCACAGGTGCTCGAGCAGTTGCAGTGACAGGGGGCCGTGAAAGTCTTCGTCGAGATGGATGTGGCGCTTGAGGTAGTAGTGGAAGCTTGGCGCGTCCGCCTCGGTGATGTCCATGTCGCTCAGCAGGCGGCGGAACATTTGCGGGATGACGCGCTCGCGCCCGAGCGCCAGGGCGGCGGCGACTTCGTGCGGTTTGTCTTCGTCGATGAAGCAGAAGGTGGTTTCCATAAAATCCCGCGCGGGGCGGGGCAGGGGGGTGACGCGGATGGCCTCGCGCAGTCCGTCGCGGGCGACGCGCTCGACAAAGCTCAGTGCCGGTCGGGCGTCGGCGCCGATCTCGGCCATGGCGGCGCTGTAGAGTTCGAAGTGACTGCCGTATTCTGGTCCCGCGCCACGGTCCATGCAGTCGGATTCTTCTTCGAGCACCAGCTGGTTGATGAAATAGCGCACCGCCGGGTCGCCCACGGGCGTCCAGGGCACCCGAACGGGCGCGACCTGCTGTTGCAGGTATTTGATCAGAGACATGAAATCCCACACCGAGTAGATGTGATGCTGCATGAAGATGCGCAGGTCCGAGACGTCGCGCAAGGCGGCGTAGATGCGGTGGGATTCCAGCTCCTGTTGTAGCGGCTCGATGTGGTCAAGTTGCAGTTGGGTCATTGGCATGTGTGATCGCGATAGCTGGGAATGGTTGCTGGAATATCAGCGCGGGGCTTCGACAATCCAACCGGCATCGTCGCAGCGGGCGGCTGCCAGGCCGGCGAAAGAGTCAATCTCCGGGACTTGCTGGCGCAGGATGCCGTCGCCGATGCTGTAGGTCCAGCCGTGGACGACCAGTCGTTGGCCCTTTTTCCAGGCATTCTTGACGATGGTAGTGTTACAGACGTTGGTCACCTGCTCGGTCACATTCAACTCGCACAGGCGGTCGAGGCGCTGAGGGTCGCTGAGCGTTGCCAGTTCATCGGCATGGAAGCGGCCGACATCGCGGATATGGCGCAGCCAGTTGTCGATCAGGCCATGGTCGTGGGTGTCGAGCGCGGCCTTGACGCCGCCGCAGCCGTAGTGCCCGCAGACAATGATGTGCTCGACCTGTAGCACGTCAACCGCGTATTGAATGACCGAGAGGCAATTGAGGTCGGTATGGACCACCACATTGGCGATGTTACGGTGAACGAAGACCTCGCCCGGTGGCAGCCCGACGATCTCATTCGCCGGTACTCGGCTGTCGGCGCAACCGATCCACAGATAGCGCGGTGACTGCTGAGAGGCAAGCCGGGGGAAAAACTCCGGGTCGCGCTGCTTGATGCCTTCGGCCCAAGCGCGGTTATTCTTGAAGAGGTGGGGCAGTGTTTTCAACATTAGTCCTCTGGGGCTTGCGGGTTCGGCCCGAACTCACTGAACTCCCATAAATTGCTGCTTCCGAACTCAATCGGCCTTTCCCGGCGTGCGTGGCCGGTAGCGATCAGGGATCAGGACGGTCGGCGAGCGCTGGAGTGGGTCGAGGTGCGGGAAGTCGAGCGTGTAGTGCAGGCCGCGGCTTTCGCGCCGACGGTAGGCGGACTGAACGATGAGATCGGCCACCTCGACTAGATTGCGCAGTTCGAGCAGGTTGGGGTTGACCCGGAAATTGCTGTAGTGCTCAATGATCTCGGAGCGCAGCAGGTCGATGCGCCGCCGGGCGCGTATCAGACGTTTGTTGGTGCGCACAATGCCGACATAATCCCACATGAACCGACGCAGTTCCTCCCAGTTGTGGGAAATCACCACTTCCTCATCGGGCTCAGTCACGCGACTGGCATCCCAGTCCGCCACCTCGGGCGGGTGCTCCCAGGCGATCATCAGGCGTTCGATGTCCGCAGCGGCCAGCTCACCGAACACCAGGCATTCCAGCAGCGAATTGCTCGCCATGCGGTTGGCGCCATGCAGGCCGGTATAGGCCGTCTCGCCGATGGCGTAGAGGCCAGGCACATCGGTGCGCGCTTGGGCATCGGTTAGCACGCCGCCGCAGGTGTAGTGGGCCGCTGGCACGACCGGGATTGGGTCCTTGGTGATGTCGAGCCCCAACTCCAGGCAGCGGGCGTGGATGGTGGGGAAATGCTCAATGATAAAATCAGCAGGCTTGTGCGAGATATCGAGCAGCACGAATTTGCTGCCGATGCGTTTGATCTCGCGGTCGATGGCGCGGGCGACAATGTCGCGCGGGGCAAGTTCGGCGCGCTCATCAAAGCGCTGCATGAAGCGCTCGCCATTGGGCAACAGCAGATGGGCGCCCTCGCCGCGCAGGGCCTCGCTGATCAGAAAGGACTTGGCTTTGGAGTGATACAGGCAGGTGGGGTGGAACTGCATGAACTCCATGTTCGCCACCCGGCAGCCGGCGCGCCAAGCCATGGCAATGCCGTCGCCAGTGGCTACGTCCGGATTGCTGGTGTAGACATAGACCTTGCTCGCCCCGCCGCTGGCTAGGACCACAAAGCGCGCCAGCATGGTGCGCACTTCACCGCTTTGGTTGTCAAGCACATAGGCGCCCAGGCAGCGGTTATCATCCCGCCCAAGGCGATTGGCGGTGATTAAATCAATGGCGGTGTGGTGCTCGTACAGCTGGATGTTGGCGCGCTCACGGGCGGCCTTTTCGAGTGTGGCTGCCACGGCACGCCCGGTGGCGTCGGCGGCATGCACCACCCGTCGATGGGTATGGCCACCCTCGCGTGTGAGGTGATAGCCGTCTTCGGTCTCGCTGCCCGGCTCACGGGTGAATTCCACCCCTTCCTGGATGAGCCAGCGGATGTTGTCGGGACCGTGCTTGACCACCAGCTCGACGATGTCGCGATCACACAACCCGGCGCCAGCGCGCAGGGTGTCCTGCACGTGGGATTCAAGCGAGTCATCGGCGGCTAGTACGGCGGAAATGCCGCCTTGGGCATAAAGGGTGTTGCCTTCCGGCAGGCCGCGTTTGGCCAGCACGGCCACGTCGATATCCTGGCGCAGGCGCAGCGCCAGGCTGAGACCAGCGGCTCCGCTGCCGATGATAAGTACATCATGTCGAATGGTGGTGGACATGGCGATCTGGCCCCAAGCGTGGCGAATGATTTGCGCGAATTGTCTGGTTAAGCGCTCTGGCAGAGCGGTTTGGGCGACAGGGCTGATCGGCCAGTCTGGCGAAATCGCTCTGGCGAAATCCGTCAGCCTCAGTCGCGGTCACTCTGTCTGATCAGTATAATGCGCGATTTACCCTTTGCCCGCCAAGGCAAGGGTGGCCGGAGCGCTGCGCGCGGGCAGTATCGATTGCCTTAGCAACCTCCTGATGCGGCGAATCGGTTGGGCGAACTTTTGTAAGCGGGTGGGTGTCAATGGCATCAGCACTGGCAAGGACGGGCCAGCGGGGAAAATCCGGTGTCTGAACGCGAAGTCGATCAGGCTTTGGTGGTGCGTGCGCAACAGGGCGACAAGCGCGCCTTTGATCTTCTGGTGCTCAAGTACCAGCAGCGGGTGGCGGGCCTGATCGCGCGCTATCTGCGCGACAGCGCCGAGGTGCTGGATGTCACCCAGGAGGCTTTCATCAAAGCCTATCGCGCCTTGCCGAGTTTTCGCGGCGACAGCGCCTTTTATACCTGGATTTACCGCATTGCGATCAACACGGTCAAAAATTATCTGGTCGCACAAGGCCGGCGTCCGCCGGGAGAAGATATCGACGCCGAAACGGCGGAGCAGATGGACGCCGGCATCCGCCTGCGCGACCACGCAACGCCTGAACGCGAACTGCTGACTGATGAAATTGCCCGCACCGTGCAGCGCGCGCTTGATTCCCTGCCGGACGATTTGCGCACGGCCATCGTATTGCGCGAGCTTGAAGGCATGAGCTACGAGGAGATTGCCGAGGCCATGGATTGTCCGATTGGTACCGTCCGCTCGCGGATTTTCCGCGCCCGCGAGGCGATCGATAAACACTTGCGTCCATTGCTGTAATCCCATTGCTCCAATCACAGACAGCCCGGTCATTTGTCGCTATGCATGAACAGCTCCCTGCAGAAGAAGAGTTATCGATCCTGCTCGATCAGGACAGCGATTTGTCCCGGGTCAATGCCGCGCTGACGCACTTGGATCAGGATGCCGGACTGCGCGCGCGCTGGGGGCGTTATCATTTGATTCGCGGCGCGCTGCGCGGAGAGTCCGTGCGCGCGGATTACCACGGGATTGCCGCTCGGGTGAGCGAGCGCCTTGAATGCGACAACCCTGAACAGACACATGCGGCCACCAAAGCCGCTAGCATGACGGAAGTGGCAAAGACAAGCGGGGTATCTAATTGGGCAATCCGTGGCATCGGAAACATTGCCTCTGTGATTAATGGTATCGGAATCGGTGGCAGGCAAAACCCCGGAATCAAGCCACCTACAACCACCCGGCTAGCCCTGACCGGCGCCGCTCTGGCCGGGTTGGCAGCACTCGGGCTGACAACTCTGCTGCCAGAGGGCTTGCCACCAGAGAGTTTGCCACCAGTCGCGGTTGATCCTGGCAATTTGCCGCTAGTGGCGGCATTTCCCGCGTCACTGTCCCCGCTCGCACAATCAGGGGCAGCTGGGCGGAGGGCAGCATCGTCTGAACCGCGCCCTGAGTCCGGCATTGTCAGCCTGCCGGTTGGCGGTTTCGGCGCTGGTGAAGTCGCGCCCCGGGGCGCCAGCCAGCCACTCCTGACCTCCAAGCTTACCCACCTGTTGGTCGGGCACCAAGAGCGTGTCTCGGCCTCCGGCATCAAAGGGTTTCTGCCCTATGCCACCCTGGTCGGCTACCAGGTTCAACCCTAGAGTGGTCGAGGCCATGCTCGCAGGCAATGTCAAGATCAGGCAGGACGCTGTGTCCCGGACAAGGCGTATTTCTCGCTTTGTTGGCCATCTTGGGCCAACCGGTTTGCCAGTCGCTCTGCTAGCTGCCCTCCTCACCGCTTTTCCGGGTCAGTCGGTCCTCGGGTCACCATCCGCGCCACCAGTTGTGGTGGACTCTGATGCCGAGCGCTCTTTTGCGCTGCTCGAGCGCATGGCAGGGGCGCTGAAGACAACCAATTTCGAGGGCACTTTCGTTTATCAGTTTGGCGATGTCCTCTCGGCGATGCACATTGTTCATTACTATAACAACGGCGTGTCACAAGAGAGCCTGCTGACACTGAATGGCCCTGTTCGCACCATGGGTCGCAGCGGCGGGGCCGTGGCCTGTTTGCTGTCCGGTGGCCAGTCGGTCCTGCTCAATCGCGCCCGCCGGGATGGCACGCCCGGCCCCCCGCACCAGATATTGCCGCCTGATTGGCGCCAGTTGGCCGCGCATTATCGTTTCAGCCTGCTTGAGAAGACCCGAGTTGCCGGACGCGCGGCAGATGTGGTGGATGTCATGCCCAGGGATGATCTGCGCTATGGTTATCGTTTCTCCATCGATCGGGAAACGGCGCTGCCCTTGCGCACGGCTCTGATTGATGAGCAAGGCCACCCAATCCAGCAACTCATGTTTACCGACGTGCATTTGCGCTCGAACAAGGAGGGCGAGTCGGCTGCGGGACTGAATGGCGTTGCCGCCGCTGACTCGGCACAAGCGACTCCATCGCCCGCTATAAACTCCAAACCGGCCGCTGCATCGCTGGCCGACGCGCCCGGCACCGCAATCCAAGCCCGATCACGCTGGCACTTCGGTCAATTGCCTGCGGGCTTTGCTTTGTATGCTCACGAGTGGATTGAATCCGACAGCGATGCCCCGGTCGAGTATTTTCTGTTCAGCGATGGCCTGGCCTCGATCTCCATCTATGTCGAGCCAGGCGACCAGGCCGGTCTGCTCGGGCAGACGCAGATGGCGGCTATTCATGCTGCTGGCAAGAGAGTCGCTGATCACCAAATCACCGCCGTCGGCGAGGTACCGCCAACCACTCTGGCAGCGCTGCTTGATGCTATCGATGCCGGGCCTGATCAGCCCCTGACCGATCAGGCCCCGCTCGATTCTTCCGGCTCAGTGGAAGACCGGCCCGTCCCGTCCGCAAGCGACGCCGGAGAAGGGCGTCAGGAGTTGCCATGATCGAGGAACAGGCCATCGTCATCGCCGTTGATGACCGCTTTGCCGAGGTGGAACCCCAGCGTCGTGCGACCTGCGACCATTGTGGAGTCAAGGGTGCTTGCGGTACCTCGCTGATTGATCGCTTTCTCGGGCGCCGTCCAGTCCGTCTGCGGGTTACAAACGCCATAGGCGCGCGGGTGGGTGAGCGCGTGATACTCGGCGTTGCCGATGCTGTGTTGTTGCGCGCCGCCGTGGTGGCCTATCTGGTTCCGCTGCTCGGGTTACTGTTGGGGGCTGCGCTGGCGCTGGAGCTGGCCGACTGGCGCCAATGGCCGGGCGCGCAGTCATGGTCTCTGGGGGGCGGTGTGTTGGGTTTTGCGCTAAGTTTGCGCTGGGTGGCTGACTACAGCCGCCGTCTGCGTGGCGACCCGCGCTACCGCGCAGTGCTGCTTGGGCGAGCCGAGCCGCCAGCCGAGTCCGCAAATCAACCCCCAAATGAAACGGGTTCAGGGCCGGGCAGTGCGCCTTTGGTCAGCCTCCAGACCCATCACCTGCGGACCTGATTTTGCGCGCATGATCGCACGACTCAAGCGCCGCTTCGCTCCTTCTGATCGCTGTGGCACCGGCATGGCCGACGCGCCTTTCCCGGCACGGCGGCGCAAGCGTTTTTCGCTCTCCGGCACCATCGGCTTCGAGCGGCGTATCGCCACCGACCAGCAGCGCATTGCCAATCAGGTGCTGGCGCTGATGCCGCCAGACGAATTTCGCGCCCTGTTGCTGTGCGGTGCCTATGGGCGCGGCGAAGGCGTGCGGCTGCGCGGGCACGATGGGAAAGAAATCGCCGACTGCTACGAATACGCGGTCATCCTCGGGCGCAGCGACCAACCGCTGCGCACGGCGGTTGCCAACACACTGAACCAACTCGCGTCAGCTCTGACGGCCACAACCGGCGTAGCGATCCGATTCAGGCTGTTTCGCGAGGAACAGTTGCACCTTAAGCCCTTGTCCTTCCCCCAGGCCGATCTGCGCTGGAGCGGTCGTTTACTGCGCGGCGATGCGCGAGTGATTGAACGCATGACTGATCAGCCCTTCGAGCATCTGGCTCCGGGCGCCTGGCTTTGGCAGCTGGTCGAGGAGGGGCAGGGTCTGCTGCGCAACCAGGAATGGCTGCGCCTGGGAACCCATCTGGACGGCGACAACCAACAGCAGTTTTTTCGCCATCTGATCGCCTCAGTGCTGATCTGTGGCGATCTGCGCCTGGCCCTGGTCGGGCGCTATCATCCGGCGCATGCGGAAAAACTCGCCCGCCTGGAAGCACTGGATCAGCGTCATCATCGCAAGTTTATGACGCTCTATGAACTCGCCCACCGTGCCTATGGCGATACCGACATTCGCGCTTTCAGCGCAGGGCATCCGCTCGACTGGCAGGCGCGGGTGGCCTGGCTGTGGCTGGATGCGCTGCGCCGCTTCGAGCACTGGAGATCCGGGCGTGTGCTGCCGAGTTGGGAATCCTACTGCCAGCCGCACTTGGGCAAGGGGCAGGGCTGGGGGACCAGCCTGGCGGAGCGTCTCAGCGCGAATCTGGCGGCCTTCGGGCCGCAGGGGCTAAAGGCGCATCCGCTGTGGTCGCTGCGCCACCCGCGCGAGCGGTTGATCGGAGCCATGCCGTTGTTGCTCGGTGGTCCGCAGACTGCGCCCGAACCTGCCGTGGCAGCGGCGTTATCCTTGCCTGCCGGTACCAGTTGGCCGCGCACAGTTGAGACTTTTCTGCACTCTTACGAGCACTGTCGCGACTGACCAAACCGCTGCCAACAATCATTTGGCCACAGAAATCTTCGGGTCGCGCCCCAGGCAACGTATAATTGGCGTTTTTGCCGGCTGGCGCCGGCCTTTGCGCAGAGCGTTTTTCGCAATCCCGAGGCGGCACCATGCACTTTGTTCCTTCCTTTTTCGCACCGGCCTGGCTGGGAGTGGTGCTTTTGTTCGCTGGCACCGGCGTGCGCGCCGAGTCCTTGCCAGATTTCACCGTGCTGGTCGAGACGTTCGGACCGGCAGTGGTGAATATCAGCAGCTCCCAAAGCGATCATGGCGAGATTCCGGGCATGGGCGCCGAAGACGATACGCTGCCAGAGGACAGTCCGCTGTACGATTTTTTCCGCCGCTTTTTTGGCGATGAGGGCGAGATGCCGGACTTCGGCGGGGAAGGGCGCTCACTCGGCTCGGGCTTTCTGATCTCCTCCGACGGCTATGTGGTGACCAACTCCCACGTGGTCGAGATGGCGGAGGAAATCATCGTGCGCACCAGCGACAGACGCGAATTTGTCGCCAGCGTGATCGGCGCCGATGAGCGCAGCGATATCGCACTGCTTAAGGTTGACGCTCAGGATCTGCCCCAGGTTGAGATCGGCCAGGCGGCGAATCTAAAAGTGGGCGAATGGGTGCTGGCCATCGGCTCGCCCTTTGGCTTCGAGCACTCAGCCACCGCCGGTATTGTCAGTGCCAAGGGCCGCAGCCTGCCAAGCGAAAACTATGTGCCCTTCATCCAGACCGATGTGGCCATCAATCCGGGCAACTCGGGCGGACCACTGTTTAATCTTGACGGGCAGGTCATCGGCGTCAATTCCCAAATCTACAGCCGCACCGGCGGCTTCATGGGGCTGTCTTTTGCTATCCCCATTGAGGTAGTCATGGATGTAGTCGAGCAGTTGCGCACCCAGGGCCGGGTCACGCGCGGCTGGCTGGGGGTGTTGATTCAAGATGTCACCCGTGAATTGGCCGAGACCTTCGCACTGACGCGTCCACGCGGGGCGCTGGTCGCTCAGGTAGTGCCCGGCAGTCCGGCAGCGGCGGCCGGTGTGCTGGCAGGGGATGTGATTTTGCGCTTCGATGGTCAGGATGTGGTGACCTCGGGCGATCTGCCCCCCTTGGTGGGCATGGCCAAAGTCGGCGACAAGGCGAAAATTGAGCTGCTGCGCCAAGGCCAGCCGCTGAGCCTGGAGGTGCTGCTGGCAGAATTGCCAGAGAACGGCCAAGAGGAGCTCAGCGCGCCCTTGCCGGAGGAGACCGCTGCCAATGCCATCGGCTTGGTGCTGTCGGATCTGACAGCGGAGCAGCGCGACCGCTTCGAACTGGCCGAGGGCGGGGTGCTAATTGAAGAGGTCGCATCTGGCCCGGCCGCGCAGGCCGGCCTGCGCCCGGGTGATGTAATTCTCGCCTTCGATGGCGTGGATGTGCGCGATCTGGCCCATTTCCGCGAGCTGCTGGCGGCGGCCGAACCAGCCCGGCCGGTGGCGGTGCTTATCCAACGCGGCGCCGGGCGCATGTTCTACCCGCTGGGCATTCCAGACCATGACGAAACCGCCAACGGGGACTAGAAAACCAAGCACCCAGCCGCGCCGGAGGGTACGGCTTTCCCTTGGTTGCAGGATATTCCCTTAAGGACATTTTGATGGCAGAACTCAAGGCAATCCGCAATTTTTCGATTATTGCCCATATTGACCACGGCAAATCGACCATTGCCGACCGTTTCATTCAGCATTGCGGCTCATTGACGGACAGGGAAATGTCCGCCCAGGTACTGGATTCTATGGATCTCGAGCGTGAACGTGGTATCACCATCAAGGCGCAGAGCGTCACCCTGGACTACCCCGCGCGCGATGGCCAGATCTATGAGCTGAACTTCATCGACACTCCGGGTCATGTCGATTTCTCCTACGAGGTCTCGCGCTCGCTCGCTGCCTGCGAGGGCGCGCTCTTAGTGGTCGATGCCGCCCAGGGAGTGGAAGCCCAAAGCGTCGCCAACTGCTACACGGCGATCGATCTTGGCCTCGAAGTCCTGCCGGTTCTGAACAAAATCGACCTGCCTTCGGCCGAGCCAGAGCGGGTGATCAAGGAGATCGAAGAAATCATCGGGCTCGATGCCGAGGATGCGCTGCACGTCAGCGCCAAGACCGGCCTTGGTATCCCCGATCTGCTCGAGATGCTGGTGGCCAAGGTGCCGCCGCCCCAGGGCGACCGTTCGGCCCCGCTGCAAGCGCTGATTATCGACTCATGGTTCGATTCCTATGTCGGGGTGGTGTCGCTGATCCGAGTAGTCCATGGCGCCATTACCAAGCGCCAAAAGATTCAGGTCATGAGCACCGGGCGCGTTTATCAGGCCGACAATCTTGGGGTCTTCACGCCCAAAAAGCTCGAGCGCGAGCGGCTTGAAGCCGGTGAGGTCGGCTATCTGATCTCCGGGATCAAGGAGATCGACGGCGCGCCTGTTGGCGACACCATCACCTCGCCCGAGCGCCCGGCACCCGAGCGGCTGCCCGGCTTTCGTGAGATTCGCCCGCGCGTCTTCGCCGGGCTTTATCCGGTCATGTCCGATGACTACGAAGACCTGCGCGATGCACTGCGCAAACTGCGGCTAAACGACTCCGCACTCTTCTACGAGCCGGAAACCTCGCAGGCGCTGGGCTTCGGTTTCCGCTGTGGCTTCCTCGGCATGCTGCACATGGAGATTCTGCAGGAACGCCTGGAGCGCGAGTACGATCTTGATCTCATCACCACGGCGCCGACCGTGGTCTATGAGGTCGAACTCAACGACGGTGAGATCATTAAGGTGGACAATCCGGCGAATCTGCCGGAGACCAGCAAGGTCCGCGAGATTCGCGAGCCCATCATCGAGGCGCATATTCTGGTGCCGCAGGATCTCCTCGGCGGCGTGATCAGCCTGTGCATCGAAAAGCGCGGAGTACAGAAGCAGATTCAATTCCTCGGCGGCCAGGTGCAGGCTACCTTCGAGTTACCGCTCAATGAGGTGGTCCTGGACTTCTTCGACCGGCTAAAGTCTGTCAGCCGTGGTTATGCATCTTTTGAGTACGAATGGAAACGCTTTCAGGCCGCCGATCTGGTCAAGCTCGAGGTGCTAATCAACAGCGAGAAGGTCGACGCCCTGTCGCTGATTGTGCATCGCGATCATGCCCTGCAGCGCGGACGCGATCTGACCGAGCGCATGAAAGAGGTCATTCCCCGGCAGATGTTCGAGGTCGCCATTCAGGCCGCCATAGGCAGCAAAATCATCGCCCGCACCACAGTCAAGGCGCTGCGCAAAAATGTTACCGCCAAATGCTATGGAGGCGATGCGACCCGCAAGCGCAAACTGCTGGAAAAGCAAAAAGCCGGCAAGCGGCGCATGAAGCAAGTCGGACGGGTGGAAATTCCACAGGACGCCTTTCTTGCAGTGCTGAAAGCAGGCAAGGATAATTAGCCGGCTTTGCCGCTGGCCCGTTCCGGACAGGATCATCATCTATGAATTTCGATTTCCCGACCTTTCTGGTGGCCGCCACGGCTGTAACCGGCGGCATCTGGCTAGTCGATGCCTTGCTCTGGGCGCCCAAACGCCGGCGCCTGGCAATCTCCGCCGGAGCCGGAGCAGGAGCAGGAGCAGGAGCAGGGCAAAGCCAGGAGCCAGAAGCGGGGCAGGGCGGTGGTGTCGGTCAAGCCCCGGCGGAGGCGATACGGCAGCCAAAAGACCCCATTCTGGTTGAGTACGCCAAGTCGTTCTTTCCGGTGATTCTAGCTGTCCTGCTGCTGCGTTCCTTTGTGGTCGAGCCTTTCCGCATTCCTTCGGGCTCCATGATGCCGACATTGCTGGTGGGCGATTTTATTCTGGTCAACAAGTTCTCCTACGGGCTACGCTGGCCGGTTCTGAACAGCAAATTTTTGGAGTTGGGCGAGCCGCAACGGGGCGATGTCATCGTTTTTCGTTTCCCGCAGGACGAATCCGTTGATTACATCAAACGGGTGGTAGGCGTGCCGGGAGATGTCGTTGACTACCGAGACAAACATCTCATCATCAATGGCGAGCGCGTCGCGACCATGCCACTTGGCACCTACCAGGGTGTTGGTGCCGGCGAGCGCCTGACCGGTGCCAGCCTGGCCATGGAGAATCTGACCGGCGTCAAGCACGACATACTGTTTAATCCCCGCGCGCCCGATCTGCCACCCGGCTGCCGTTTCTTGGCCCAAGGGCCCATCACAGTTCCGGACGGGTATTATTTCGCGATGGGCGACAATCGCGACAACAGCAACGACGGTCGCTGCTGGGGGCTGGTGCCAGAGAAGAATCTGGTCGGCAAGGCCTTCGCCATCTGGATGAGTTGGGATGGGGAGCGCAGCGGCTTGCCAATCGCTTTCGGGCGCATTGGCGATGTTATTCACTAATGGTTGTTTCTCATCGATCTGCGTACTAACCGTCAAAGGAGGGTGCAGGGTATGCGCAATTTAAAATCCTATCAGCGAGGACTGAGCTTCAGCAGCGTGATGCTGATGGTCGCGCTTGGAGCCTTTTTCCTGACGTTGGCCTTCAAGATGGGGCCTGCTTACTTGCAGTACTGGCAAGTTCGTTCAACGCTGGACAAATTGCTCGAGCAACCGCAGCTTGGCAAACAGGGACCGCGCGCGATTCTCCAGGCGATCGAGAAGCAGCTCTATATCAATGAGGTGCGTACCGTCAAAAGTGACAGCTTTGACGTAAAAGGCACCAAAGACGCGAAAGGCTGGGATGTCAGCGCCAACTATGTCGTGCAGCAGCATATTGGCGGGAATGTCGATGTGCTGATGACATTCGATTATTCAGTTGTTGTGCCCAAGAATCCCCAGTAAAGCGTTTCTCGTTCAAGTGTCTGCTATAAATACTCACCAGTGAAAACCCACCAGTGAATCGCTCGCTTGCGCTCTTGCTGAACCACCTCAGTGACCGGCCACCCGAGCATCCGGAGCTGTTCGAGCAGGCACTGACGCACCGCAGCGCGGGCCGCCACAACAACGAGCGCCTGGAGTTTCTTGGCGATGCTTTGCTGGGGTTCGTGATTGCCGAGGCGCTGTGGCGCCGATTTCCCGACGCCGACGAGGGCCGCCTGACGCGCGCGCGCGCTTCACTGGTCAAGCAGGAATCCCTCGCCAAGCAGGCGCGGGCGCTTGCGCTTGGTGAGTATCTGCGCATGGGCTCAGGAGAGATTCGCACCGGCGGCCATGCGCGCGACTCCATTCTCTCCGATGCTTTCGAGGCACTGCTCGGCGCCTACTATCTTGACCAGGGCTTTGACGGTGCCAGGGCGCTAATTCTGCGCTTATTCGATCAGGGTTTGGAGCAGGCGGCAAACAGCGCCCCGACCAAGGATCCGAAAACCCGCTTGCAGGAATCCCTGCAAGCGGCCCAGCGCGAGTTGCCGGAGTATGAGGTGATTGAAGCCAACGGCAAACCGCACCAACGGCACTTCGTCGTGCGCTGCCTGCTGCCCGACACCGCCGAGCAGACACGGGGTACCGGCCACAGCCGCAGGGGCGCCGAACAACAGGCCGCGGAGGCTATGTTATCTCTGCTGTCTGGCGTTAATCTGAAGCCACCGCATGACTGAGCATTCCAATCGCTGCGGGGCCATTGCGCTTGTTGGTCGGCCCAATGTGGGCAAGTCTAGCCTGCTCAATCGGCTGCTGGGGCAGAAGCTGTCCATTACCTCGCACAAGGCGCAGACCACCCGGGATACCATTGTCGGCATCAAGACGCTTGAGGGCGGACAACTGGTCTTTGTCGACACTCCAGGCATTCATGATCGCAGTGATCATGCGCTTAATCGCAAACTTAACCGCGCCGCGCGCGCGGCCATTGCCGATGTCGATCTCGCCGTGCTGGTGGTTGAAGCCGTGAAATTCGGCCCTGAAGACGCACTTGCTCTGGGCGCCCTGACCGATGCGCAATCGCCTGTTATTGCCGTCATTAACAAGATCGACCGGCTCGATCACAAGGAAAAACTGCTGCCCTTTCTGCACGGGCTTGCCGAGCGCCATCCTTTCCAGTGCTTGGTGCCAGTGTCCGCTCGCACTGGAGATGGGCTCGAGCAACTCGAACAGGAACTACTCACACGATTACCCTCAGGCGAGAACTGGTTTCCAGACGACCAACTCACCGATTGTTCATCGCGCTTTCTCGCCGCCGAGTTGATTCGCGAGCAACTGGTGCGCCGCTATGGTGATGAATTACCCTATCAGACCACGGTCACCATTGAGCGCTTTCATGAAGAACCCAATCGTTATCGGATTAATGCCCTGATTTGGGTTGAACGCGACTCGCAGAAAGCCATTCTCATCGGCCATCGCGGCGAGGCATTAAAGGCCACAGCCACGGCCGCACGCGAGGCCATGCAGCGACTGTTCCAAACCTCGGTCCATCTTGAACTCTGGATCAAAGTCAAAAAGGGCTGGACGCGCGATGAGACAGCCCTGAATGATCTGACCTCCGCCGATACGCGTCGCTGACGCGCGCCTGTCTAACGCATGCAAGCACGCCTGCAACGCGGCTTCGTCCTGCACCGCCGCCCCTATGCCAACACCAGCCTGCTGCTCGAGCTGTTCACCGCAGAGGACGGGCGCTTGGCGATGGTGGCCAAGGGCGCCAAACGGGCGCGGTCAACGCAGGCCGCTCTGCTCCAGCCGTTTCAGCCCCTGTGGCTTGGCTGGACGGGTCGCGGGGAGGTGAAAACACTCACGCGCGCCGAAGCTGCCGGCCGCGCGCTGAGCTTGATCGGCACCAGCCTCTATTGCGGGTTTTATGTCAACGAACTCCTAATGCGGCTCTGGCCCCGTCAGGAAGCGCCGGAGAGTCTTTTTCCCGCGTACCAGATGGTGCTCGAAGCCTTGAGCAGCTCCGATTCACCCGATCTTGGCCTGCGTCAGTTTGAACTGAGCCTGCTGGCCGCCATGGGCTATGCATTGGACCTGAATCGGCTGGCCGATGAGGATATTGCAGTTCGCTCAGAGGAGCATTACGTTCTCTACCCCGAGCAAGGTCTGCGCCGCGCGCTGGCAGCGGGGCCCGAGTCGGTAAGCGGAGAGACCCTGGGCCGTCTTGTCCGTGGCGAGGCACTGGAACCCAGGCATCGGCGCGAAGCTAAAACGCTGTTGCGACGGGCACTGGCGCCGCATTTGGGCAACAAGCCACTGCGCAGTCGCGAGCTGTTTCGGGCTCTTCCAGGCCAGGGAGCGGCTGCGGAAAATGCAAGCGCGGGCCATGCGGACGGCAGTCTCCGAAGCCCGCCACAGTCAGCCGAGCAACCCGCCAGCCAAGCAATCCACGGAGAATCAAATCATGCATAATCAGGCTGGATCATCCATCCTGTTGGGTGTGAACATCGACCATGTCGCGACTTTGCGCCAGGCGCGCGGTACCCGCTACCCTGAGCCCCTGCAAGCTGCGCTGCTGGCCGAGCAGGCCGGCGCCGACGCGATCACTCTGCATCTGCGCGAGGACCGCCGCCACATACAGGACCGAGATGTCGCTCTGCTGGCAGAGACTCTGCAAACGCGCATGAATCTTGAAATGGCCGCGACAGCAGAGATGATTCGCATCGCCAGCCAGTATCGCCCGAGCGACTGTTGCCTGGTGCCGGAGCGACGCGAGGAACTCACCACTGAAGGCGGCCTGGATGTCGCCAGCCAGCGCGCGCGCATGAAAGACGTCTGCGCCGAACTGGCCGAAGGGGGTGTGCGGGTGTCGCTCTTTATCGATGCCGAGCCGGAGCAGATCCAGGCCGCAGCCGAGGTGGGCGCGCCCGTGATCGAACTCCACACCGGGCACTATGCCGACGCGAAAAACCAGCCGACACGCGCAGCCCAGCGGCAGCGCCTGGCCGAGGGCGTCCGCCAAGGCCAATCACTTGGCTTGCAGGTCAACGCCGGTCACGGGCTTGATTATCACAATGTGTCGACCATCGCCGCAATCGCCGGCATCCGCGAGCTGAATATCGGCCACTCAATCGTCGCACGCGCGCTCTTTATTGGATTCGAGCGCGCCGTAGCCGAGATGAAAGCCCGGATGCGAGACGCGCGCGCCAGCGCGGACGGGCAGGGCGCCTGACCCGAATGCCGGCGCCCCTTTACCGCAGCCTATCGCGCGCCTGATCAGCAAAAACCGATCAAGTGCCGCTGCCAGTCTTGCGCGCAAAAGCCTCAAGCTTCTCGGTATCGGCAGTGAACAGCCGAATGCCCTCCGCCAGCTTTTCGGTCGCCATGGCGACTTCATTGAGTCCCCAGCGGAAGGCTTTTTCATCGAAACTCACTCGCTCGATGTCCATGGCGCGCGCCGCCTCGGCATCCAGTTTGCGCTCAACCGAGCCGTCTTGGTCGGCCAGTTCGCCCAGCAGTCCCGGAGAAATGGTCAAGTAATCACAACCGGCCAGTGCCAGAATTTCATCGCGATTCCGGAAGCTCGCGCCCATCACCACGGTGTCATAGCCGTGACGCTTGTAGTAATTGAAGATGCGCGTCACTGACAGCACGCCTGGGTCCTGATCCGCCGGATAACCTTCGACATGTTCGGCAGACTTGTACCAGTCAAGAATACGCCCGACAAAGGGTGAGATCAGAGTCACCCCAGCATCGGCGCAAGCCACTGCCTGCGGAAAGCTGAACAACAGGGTCAAATTGCAGTGAATGCCGCGCCGTTCAAGCGCGGCCGCCGCCTGGATGCCTTCCCAAGTCGAGGCAATTTTGAACAGCACTCGGGTCTTAGGGTCGACGCCAATCTCCTCATAAAGATCGATCAGCCGCTCGGCGCGCGCGATCGTGCTTTGAGTGTCGAATGACAAGCGCGCATCAATCTCGGTTGAAACCCGCCCAGGCACAATCTTAAGAATCTCCTGGCCAAAGTTGACCGCCAGCTTGTCCATAATCCAGCGCGTGCGTTCCTCGGCATCGCCACCCTTGGCCTGGCCATAAGCCAGCGCGTCATCGAGCAGATGCCGATACTGAGGGATCTGTGCCGCCTTGTAGAGCAGGGACGGGTTGGTGGTGGCATCCTGCGGCTTGTAGGCAGCAATGGATTCGAAATCGCCGGTATCGGCGACCACCGTCGTCATGGTCTTGAGCTGATCGAGCTGGTTCATAGAGCCTCCGGAAGTAAAGGACAGATCGACGCGAATTGAATCGCCTCTATCAATATTGGCATGTTGGTCGATGATTTCTCGGAAATCGCCGAAATGGAGCAGCCAAGCTGAACACCTACCTCGGCAACCTCGGCGGTGGCCGCGATCTGATCCCCTTCGGCTGGGACATCCTCGCCGTCAGCGCCCTGGCAGTCGGCATCTTCACCGTCGCCGTCAGAAGCCATCTGCAACCGGAAAGCTATCGCGAGCTGCTTGAATAGACGGCCTTCGGCAGCAAGCTTCTGGAGCATCCCAGCTCAAGCGTTCGCGCAACACCAGGTGTAGTTTCTCTCCTCTATCCACGAACCACCGCCGGAAATTCCCCCCACTGCACCACCGGTGAAACGGCGAACCGGTGGAGCAAAGCGGCGCGCCTGGGCCACGCGCTTTCTCACAGCCTTCCCCGCCCGGGCAAGTGCGCGCGGATGCGCCACACTGAGCAGAGGGATCACTGCAACAGAAGTGGCCCGTCCAGTTCACCGCTGGACGGGCCGGAGGCCGGTGCAACTGCGCTTTGCATACCGAGGCACCGGCGAGGAGTACGTTAGCGCCAAAGGCTGGGAGCAGACAACGCTCAAGCGCTGTCCCTTGCATCCCCAGGGTGGCTGCCACTTCGCCCGTCATGGCACCTACGCACGTATCTCCCCGCCGGGAACGCTGATTTGCCGCTACTACTGCCCGGAGGGCCATCGCACCTTCAGCCTGCTGCCGGACTGCTATGCCGCGCAGCTCACCGGTCAGCTCAGCGAGGTCGAGGACGTGGTCAAGGCGGTGGAGAACGCCCCCAGCCAAGCCGTCGCCTGCGAACAGTTGCGCCCGGACATTGAGCTCCCGGGCGTGCAGCGCTGGGTGGGACGCCGAGTCGGTGCCGTGCGCCTGGCCCTGCATCTGCTCAAAGGTCTGCTCCCGGAGCGTTTCGCTGACTGTGCCGCCACCCTGAGCGCCTTTGCCCTCACGCTCGGGCTCCTTGACGGCTGTGGTGTGCTGGTGGTGCTGCGCGGGATCGCCGAGCCTTGGTTGCAACAACTTCCCGCCCCGCTCGGATTCCGTCCCCGGCATCGGGTGGTTGGCGGGCGGCGCGCCGCCCGCCAACACCCGACGGGGGCGGACCCCCCGGGGAAGAATCGTTAGGGTCGCAAGGGCAGGCACTGGGCCTGCGCTGTGAGGAACCGACCCATGACTGATTGTGATTCCGACGCCGAACGGCGCCAGCAGATCGCCTTGTTTCGCCACCAGGTGATTGGCGAGCTCGTGCATTTTCCCGAGGGCCACAAGGGGCTGTATGCCCTGATTGATCAAAAAGCCGCGCGTGACTATGTCATTCCCGGCAGCCAACGCACCCGGGTGGCGGCCGAGACCATCCGCGATTGGCTCAAGGCCTATCGCCGCGGTGGTTTTGATGCGCTGTTACCCAAACCACGCGCCGATCGCGGCCAATCCCGGCGCTTGCCGGCCGAGGTGGTCGAGACGCTGCTGGCGATCAAGGAGGCCAACCCGAAACTCTCCGTCCAGCTGGTCATCCGCGCCGCTCGTGAGCGCCCCGAGGTGCCCGAGGCACTGCCCCTGCCGCCCTCGACCGTGCATCGGCTGCTCGCTCGCCATGGGTTGATGGAGCCACCCAAGGAGACGCCGGTCGATCAGGACCGGCGCCGCTTCGCCTTTGCCCAGGCCGGGGAGCTGTGGATGAGCGATGTGATGCACGGCCCCAGCGTGGTGGTGGGCGGGCGGGTGAAGCGCAAGACCTATTTGATCGCCTTCATCGATGACGCCACCCGGGTGATCCCGCATGCGGCCTTCGCGCTCGCGGAGAATACCCGGGCGTTCTTGCCGGTGCTAAAAACGGCGTTGGCCAAGCGCGGGCTGCCGGCTCGGCTCTATGTCGATAATGGCGCCAATTACCGCTCCCAGCAGTTGGCGCTGGTGTGCGCCAAATTGGGGATCGCCTTGATTTACGCCCGTCCCTATCGCCCTCAGGGCAAGGGCAAGATCGAGCGTTGGTTCAAGACGGTACGGGCGCAGTTGCTCACCCGGCTGACCTCGGAGGATACCACCAGCCTGGAGGCGCTCAATCGCCGGCTGGCGACCTGGGTCGAGGGGGAGTATCACCTCAGTCCCCATCGCGCCCTGGAGGGGCTCACACCGCTGGAGCGGTGGGCGCAAAGCGCCGAGGCGCTGCGTTATCCCGAGCCGTCCCTGGATCTGGCCGATGTGTTTTTGTTCGAGGCCCAGCGCAAGGTGCAGAAGGATCGTACCGTGAGTCTCAACGGGGTGGTCTATGAGGTCGATGCGCTCTTGGTGGGGGAGACGGTGACCTTGCGCTTCGATCCCGAGGCACCGCCCGAGCGTGGGGTGCAGGTATGTCATCACGGAAAACGCATTGAGGTGGCGCGTCCGGTGCAGACCTATGCTAACTGTTTTGTCCGTCGTGAGCGTCCCTCAAGCACCTTGCACAGCGACACCCCGGCGGCGGAGCCAGCGCCCTCGGCGCTGCGCCTGCGTGAGCTACCCGATGACGGGGAGGTGCGCTGATGTATCAGAAGCATTTCGCACTCACGGCTTTTCCCTTTGATGTCACGCCGGAGCCGGATGCGCTCTTTGCCTCCAGTTCCCTGGCCGAGGCCGAAGCGCGGTTGAAGCATTTGCTCGAGCTGCGCGGCATTGGCCTGGTCACGGGTGAGGCGGGATCGGGGAAAACCACGGTGTGCCGCAAGGTGGCCGCAGAGCTGCATCCGGGCTTGTATCGGGTGTTCTATGTGCCGCTGTCGACGGGTAATGTGATGGATATGTACAAGTCGGTGGCCTGGGAGTTGGGACTGCCGACGGAGCGCAATCGCGCGGCGGCCTTTCGGGTGATTCGCACGGAGATTTCGCGTTTGACCCTGGAGGCGAGGCAGTGCCCGGTGCTGATCGTCGATGAGGCGCATCACTTGCGCAATGATGTCTTGGAGGATTTGCGCTTGCTGACCAATTACCGCATGGATGCGGAGAATCGCTTGTGTCTGCTGCTGGTGGGACTGACGGAGTTGCGCCGGCGCTTGGCAATGGCGGTGCATGAGTCGTTGGCGCAGCGCATTGTGGTGCGCCATCACTTGAGCGGCCTGACCCGCGAGGAGGTGCCTGGGTATTTGACCCATCGCCTGCGCTTGGCGGGATGTGAGCTTGAGGTGTTCGAGCCGGCGGCGGTGGAGGCTTTGTTTCAGGCGACTCAGGGGATGCCACGCAAGCTCAATCGGCTGGCGCATTATGCGTTGATCAGCGCGGCGAGCGAGAAGGCGCGCACGGTGAGCATTGATCACGTGCAGCTGGCACGTGAGGAGGTGGGGCCATGAGTGCGCGGCACGAATCGGAATCCTTGTCCGTGACCTTGCCAAGCCATTGGACTGGGGAGCAGGCGGCAGCGGTCTATACCTTGCTGTGCGAGCTGACCCACCTCGTCGAGGCGCGTTACCACCATCAGTTACAGACGTGGTTTGTTGGGGAGGAACCGGGCGAGCAGTTGGATCTGTTCGGCTTTGATGATCCGATGCCGTTCTGAACCCTCAACCGGCGGCGGGTGATACGGCCCACCGCTCCATCAACCCGGGCCGGGCGTGCGTCGCACCCCGGCCTTTTTTGTTGTCCGCTCTTCGTCGATCAGGGTCCGTCCGTGCCCTGGTGAGCGTCTCGGGCTCTTCCATCTGCTCCCTTTTTTTCACCGGGTGGATCAAAGCGGCAAATGTCTGTCTTTCCGTCTCGATACAGTTTGGGAAATTGCCGGTGGACTAAATTGAGAGCTAACACCAGGCGCGGGAACGGGCCATGCCGATGCTGAACTTTGCGGTATCATCAGCCGCGAACCAAAAAGGGACTGGTCCCAATCTTGACAGCCTCAAGTCGTGCGAGTAGCGTCAATCCTTCTGCATTTAGACCAAATATGGTGCTCAAAATGTCACAAGAAGTGCTGAGCCTGGGCCAGTTCAAGGCCGATGCGAGCCGCTTGCTGGACCAAGTGCGAGATCAGCCCGCCACGCTGGTGCTGACACAGAACGGGCGCGCGCGCCGTGGTGCAGGACTACGAGCAATACCAAGCGCGGGAACGCGCCATGCTGATGCTGAAGCTGCTCGCCGAGGGTGAGCGCGACCTTGCCATGGGGCATAGCCTCCCGCACGCAGAGGTGTTTGACGGCCTGCGACAGCAGCTTCGGTCGCAACGCGCGAACGGCGATCAGGCGGATGGCCGAGCCGCGTGAGATCCGCTGGACCCGTTCCGCTCAGCGCGACCTCAGCGCCATTGCGGGCTACATGCCGAGGACAGCGTCGAGAACGCCATCGCCTCGCTGACTCTGGAGAATAAGCCATGCCGACCGCCGATACCTATGTCCGTGCTCGAATTGATGTTGCGACGAAGGAGCGCGCTACCGCCGCGCTCGATGAAATAGGCTTATCCGTCTCCGATGCCATTCGGCTTTTGATGCGGCGGATCGCTGAGGAGCGGCGCTTGCCGTTTGATGTCAAAGCCCCGAGCGCCAGCAGTCTTCAGGCACTGGCTGACATCGAAGCCGGGAAGATCGAGCATTTTGCCACCGTCGATGACCTGATGGCCGATCTGCATGCGGACGATTGATCGCCCGCGCTCATTCAAACCAGCGAGCATCTACGTTCCACGCCAATAGAAACCTGTTCTGTTTTGGCCAACGCCTCGGCGCGGCGACTTCTCGAGGAACCCATCATCAAGACACCGAGACCGCTTCCGCGAGCGGAGCGACCAAGACAGCCCCTGTAAAGAAGCCCTGGAGCAATTCTTCCCCGCGTTTCTCGCCCTGCTGTTCCCGCCCATCCATGCCGAGATCGACTGATCCAAAGGCGTGCGAGTTCTCGGCAAGGAATTCCAGCCCCAGTTCTTTTAGTAGAATGGCCCTCGGCACGCTCATCGAGGTCGGCCCATGCAACGCAAATCCTTACCCATCGGCATCGAGACCTTTCGCGAGATCCGCGAGGGCGGGCATTACTACGTCGACAAGACCCCCTTTGCGCTGCGATTGATTGAGCAGGGCAAGTACTATTTTCTCTCCCGCCCGCGCCGCTTCGGCAAGTCGCTGTTCCTCGATACGCTGGCGGAGTTGTTCAGCGCCAACGCGCCGCTGTTTGCTGGGCTGCACGCCCACACCCGCTGGGACTGGACGCGGCCCTATCCGGTGGTGCGCCTGAGCTTCGCCGACGGGGTGATGGCCTCGCGGGCGCAGTTGGATGAACGGATCGGCGAGTTGTTGGCCGACAACGAAGCCCGGTTCGGCGTTGCCAGCGCCCATGCCAGTATCCCGGGGCGCTTTCATGGTCTGATCCGCGCCATCCATGAGCACACCGGCGAGCGTGTGGTGGTGCTGGTGGATGAGTATGACAAACCCATCCTGGACAATTTGACCGATACGGACACCGCCCGCCAGCTCCGCGACGGCCTGCGTAACCTGTATTCCGTGATCAAGGGCGCCGATGCCCATATTCGCTTTGCCTTTCTCACCGGCGTCAGCAAGTTCAGCAAGGTGAGCCTGTTCTCGGGGCTGAACAACCTCAACGACATCACTGTCGACCCGAAGTACTCGGCCATCTGCGGCTATACCGAGGCCGATCTCGACACCGTCTTCGCCCCGGAACTCGAGGGCCTTAACCGCGAGGAAATCCGCGCCTGGTACAACGGCTACAACTGGACCGGCGACGCGGTCTACAACCCCTTCGATCTGCTGCTGCTATTCCAGAAGCGCCAGTTTCGCGCCTGGTGGTTCGAGACCGCGACGCCGACCTTTTTGATTGATCTGTTGACCCAGCGCCACACCTGGCTACCAGAACTCGGCCAGTTGGAGACCGATGCCGCGCTGCTGTCAAGCTTCGACCTGGAGCGCATGACCAGCGAAGCCTTGCTGTTTCAGACTGGCTATCTGACCATCGATGTCGAGGAGAACCTCGGCGGCAATTATTTCTATCGCTTGCGCTATCCGAATCGCGAGGTCTACCAAAGCCTCACCGGGGCGCTATTGGATGCCTGGACCCCGGCCGGGGCGGTGGAGGCGCGCCAACGCAAGTCGCTGTATCGGCTGCTACAGCAAAACGACTTCGCCGGCCTGGAGGCACTGTTCAGCGCATTTTTCGCCAGCATCCCGCACGACTGGTACCGCAACAATCCCATCGCCCAGTACGAGGGCTACTACGCCAGCGTGTTCTATGCCTACTTCGCCTCCCTCGGCTTGGACCTGACGCCAGAAGACAGCAGCAATGCCGGTCGGCTGGACATGGCGCTGCGTTTCAACGGCAACCTCTACCTGTTTGAATTCAAGGTCGTCGAGCTGGCGCCAGAGGGCCGCGCCCTGCAACAGATCAAGGACCTGGGCTATGCTGACAAGTACCGCGCCGAAGCCCTGCCGATCCATCTCATCGGCGTGGAGTTTAGCCGCGAGCAGCGCACCGTGGTGGGTTTCGAGGTCGAGTCCGTCGCGCGGCAAAGGTAGAGCATTGCAGGGTTCGGCGCCTTGGGGGCCGCGCACTGGCGCGCCGATGACGAAGACCGCGAAGCCGTGAGTGACTTCGTTCTTGGTCTGAAGGAAAAGCTCTGACTGATCCGCGAAATTCGAGGCCTGGAGCGGCAGAAAGAAGCGCTTGATTTTTAAGGACGCGCGAGTGAGCGCGCGGCAGAGAACAAACGGCAATCAGGTGAAGACTCAACAGTCACGAGGCATCATGATGGGACTTTGTAACGCACGACAAAAACTGATTTTTTCTGGAATCGTCGCTCTCGCTTTTTCGTTGAGCCTGGCAAGTGCAAGCGCCGCCGAAGACAGTGACTTCGCTGTTGAATGCGACCTCGATAAAAATGGAAAAATCAATGGATATGCGGAAGTTGTCTGTGTAGACGACAAAGAAATCGAGGCAATCGAGAGAGAGACCGAGGCAAACCGGAGAGAGACCGAGGCAATCGAGAGACGAATCGAGGCAAACCGGAGAGAGACCGAGGCAAACCGGAGAGAGACCGAGGCAAACTGGAGAGAGACCGAGGCAAACCGGAGAGAGACCGAGGCAAACCGGAGAGAGGCAGAGCGACTCGAGAGAGAAAACGAAAAGCTGGAGGAGATGATTAGAATTTTAGGCGGCGAAACCGGCGACGACTAACCCCCACGGCACAAGCCAGCCGTCGAGCCACCCAACCACGCCCACATCAGCCGCGCCCACGGCGCTAGCGCACGCCGTCCAGGGGTCGGCCGTCCTGGCCGACGCCTCGACGCGGCGACTTCTCGGGGCAACCTCGGCACCGTGCCAGCGCCTCTGATCGCCTGATCGCCGAGTGCTCGCTCTCGCTCGCCCAACACGGCGATACCGCGCGCCAACACGACCGATTGGTATGCTCGGTAGGGTCTAGGCTTTGAACGCGCCGGGGTAGGGGACGGGGCCGTCCAGACCCCCGAGACAGACACCGCATGGCCAACTCCCACCCTGGCCACTCGAAGCCAAGCCGCTTGCTGTTTTATATGCGCTATGCGCTTATCTTTGTGCCATTCGGGGCTGGTCCCGATCTTGACAGCCTCAAGTCGTGCGAGTAGCGTCAATCCTTCGGGATTTAGACCAAATATGGTGTTCAAATGTCACAAGAGGTGCTGAGCCTGAGCCAGTTCAAGGCCGATGCGAGCCGCTTGCTGGACCAAGTGTGTGACCAGCCAGCCACGCTGGTGCTGACACAGAACGGGCGCGCGCGCGCCGTGGTGCAGGACTACGAGCAATACCAAGCGCGGGAACGCGCCATGCTGATGCTGAAGCTGCTCGCCGAGGGTGAGCGCGACCTTGCCATGGGGCATAGCCTCCCGCACGCAGAGGTGTTTGACGGACTGCGACAGCAGCTTCGGTCGCAACGCGCGAACGGAGACGAGACGGATGACCCAGCCGCGTGAGATCCGCTGGACCCGTTCCGCTCAGCGCGACCTCAGCGCCATTGCGGGCTACATTGCCGAGGACAGCGTCGACAACGCCATCGCCGTTTTGGAACGCTTGGAGAACCGAGCGGAGACCCTCTCCCAGAGCCCGGAGCGCGGACGTGTCGTTCCGGAACTGCGGGTGATCGACGTCTACCACTACCGCGAGCTGATTGAACGCCCGTGGCGGATTATCTACCGGATCGAGGGAGATGCCGTGCTGGTAATGGCCGTGCTGGATGGACGGCGTGACCTTCAATCCTTGTTGCTGGAGCGTCTGGTCGCGCGCCAGTGAACCGATGCCGGGGGCTGGGCTCAATTGAAATCATTCGAGTGCGCGCGCGCCAAAGAATCGCCGTAGCGGTAGAATCTCCGTCCTTTCTTTATCCGATGTTGAGTCATTAGCAAAGCATTGGCGCGCGCTTTGTCGCCTGTTCGGCGAGCTGTTTCGGTTCTACAACCAGCAGGCCTTAACTCAAATAACTGTCCAATAGTCGGAATCCACTATAAGACACCATGAAGCTCGTACTCAAGATTGCTGCTGGAATCGTCTTAGGCACTCTAATTTTATGGGGCATTGCGATGGGGTTCGGGTTGCTAGCCCTATCAAGTTTTTTAGCAGCCTCGAAAACATTCCTTGAGACTCCCGTTGCATCTTCCCCGGCTCAACCTCAACAACCCATTATCCGAACACCGGCCCTACCCACCGCGACGCGCTACCCACAGCGTATCCAGACTCCAGTTGCACCTGCCGCGACTCGCCCCCAACGACGAAACACCCAGGCTCCTGTTGCTTCCTTATCCAAGCCTCGCGAGCTTTCTGATCTCGATCAAGCGCGTATCGCGTGCAATAACGCGATTGCGGGAACTCTCGCAAAGACTGATGCATCAGCGACCAAAAGCAAAAAAGAACTCTGCGAGAAATACCGTTTAATGCAGGCAGAAACTAGCAGGCCACGCCAGCCAGAATACGAATAGCGTGAACCGCGGTTTGTCTCCGCCGGCGCCGACCTTGACCACTCTGCAAGGGAGACCCGGTGGATTACTTTTTCGGTATCATGGCGGAGCTGTGTGAGATACCCTGGCCCCGTTCCGCTCAGCGCTTATCCAATGTCAACTATCTTGGCCGGTCAGCGTCAATTATCTTGGCCGGTTAATGTCGTTGTGCTTTAGATGCGGTATCTCCTAATTTACAGGGTAGTTGCGGGTGGATCTGGCGGGGCCGAGTACGGGAAGGAGCCCGTAGGGCGACTGGGAGTGCTCGGCCCCGCCAGCGGCGCGGCGGCGCGTGCGCCAGAATAGTTGTCGCGGGCATTCGCGCCTGCAAGAGAGCGACAATTGCCCTGGCGGTTTGTCATCCCGAGGGCGCGGACTCAGAGTCATCATCGCGACAACCCACCGAGGTTGTCGTCGATGGCGAGGGTAACGTGATCGTTGGCGCTGGCGTTGGTGTCAGGCTCCCGGGCTCAGCGGCGATCTGCCCCAGGGCCTGCTTGCGCCGGTAACTGTCGCTACTGAGTTCGATAATTGTCGCGTGATGCACCAAGCGATCGACGGCGGCGACGGTCATCATCTGATCCGGGAAGATGCGATCCCATTCGGCGAACGGTTGGTTGGAGGTGATGATCAGGCTGGCGGTCTCATAGCGATGGGCGATGAGTTCAAACAGCACCTGGGTTTCCGTCTCGGATTTTTTCACGTAGCCGAAATCATCCAGGATCAGTACGGCGTAGCGCTCGAGCTTGTGCAAGGCATCCTCCAGGTGCAGCTGCGTGCGGGCCAGCTGCAACTGCTGCACCAGGGCGGTGGTGGCGAGGTAGCGCACGCGCACCCCCTGCACGGTGAGTCCGTGACCGATGGCGGCGGCCAAATGGGTTTTGCCCACACCGCTGGGGCCAAACAGCAGCAGGTTGCGCGCCTGGCGCGTCCAATCCGCGCTGCCGGCCAGCGCCTCGATTTGTTCGCGGGCCAGGCCAGGGACTTGGGCGAAGTCGAAGCTGGCCAGGCTCTTGCCGACCGGCAGGCGGGCGTCTTTGCTGTAGCGGGCGATGCGCCGGCTGTCGCGATCAGCCAGTTCCTGCTCGCATAAGGCGCTCAGGTATTGGGCGCTGTCCCAACCGTGGCGCTGGGCGTGGTCGAGGAAGCCCTGCCAATGCTGCGCGATGCTCGAGAGGCGCAGCTGCTTGAGCATCAGGGGTAAGGTGGCGGTTTGAACCATCTCAGCACACCTCCATCGCTGGGCGCTGGGAGGGCAGAAGTGCGTCATAGGCCGAGAGCGGGTGTTGAACCCCGCTTGGGAGAAAGGCCTCGGCCTCGCCGCGCTGGGCAGGATCAAAGCGCTGCTCCAGTTCGTGCAGGCTAGGGAGGCGCCCGGCCTCAGTGCATCCGCGCAGATACTCACCCAGGGCCTGCTCGCACTCGGCGCGAGCGGCCAAGGCGAGGATGCCGACGATGGCTTTGCACGCCGCGCGCGCCTCCAAGTGGGCGTCGAGATACTGCCAGATCGCGCGGTAGGTGGCGTTCGGCAGCAAGTCATCGCGCAGTTGCGAGTAGCGGAAGGCCTGGGGTTTACGCACCAGGGTGGCGATGAGGTGGCGGTAGTCGATACAACGCGCCCGCTCGTGCTTGACGCTGTAGACGCGCGTGAGGCTCACCGCTGGGGTGGCACCGAGATAGCCCTCAATGCGATCATCAAAAATGTGCAGACGCAATCGCTCGCCGATCAGGCGCGCCGGGACGCTGTAGAGCACCCGCTTGACCTCAATGGTGCTGGAGGTCGTCACCGACACCACCTGCTCGCTGTAGTCGGCGGTGCGTCGCGCCGGTAAGGCCTGAAGCTGCGCACGCTCGATGGCCAGGGCGTCGGCGCACCGCCGGTTGAAACGACCCACCAGCGCGTCGAGCCACTGGCGATAGTCCTCCAAAGTGGGGAAATCGGCCGATGCGCGTAGCAACAAGGCTTGGGCCATGCGCCGCTTGAGGTGCCCGTGGGGCGATTCCACAGCGCCGTTCTCGTGACTGACACCGCGGTTGTTGCGCGTGGCCGTCATGCCGTAGTGCTGGCACAAGGCGTCGTAGCGCTCAGTGAGGTCGGCGCGTGCGTCCTGCGAGAGGTTCTTGAACGCGGCCGATAAGCTGTCGGTGCGGTGCTCCAAGGGCGCTCCGCCCAGACGCCAGAGGGCCGCTTGTAATCCTTCGGCCAGGGCGCTGAACGATTCCCCGCCCAATACGACGCTGACGTGGCTCCAACCACTGAAAGGCAGGCGGAAGTGGTAGAGACGGTGCGCGAGCACCTCCCCGGCAATGGTGACGGTGATGTCCTTGAGTTCGGTGAAGTCCGAGAAGCCCTGCCGACCCGGTTCCTGCACTTGGCGGAACATGACTTCTATAGTGGCCCCCAATTTTAGGACACTAAATTAAGTTAGTTTTGCCTCATCTGATAGAGACGTAGAAAGACCCGGAGAGAGCAGATGAGCGAGAGACAACGCAAGACCTTCAGTGCCGTCTTCAAGGCCAAAGTCGGCTTAGAAGCGGTACGCGGAATGAAGACGACCAACGAGATTGCGCAGGATCACGGGGTTCATCCGGTCCAAGTAGGCCAGTGGAAGAAAGCCATCGTGGAGGACGCCAGCAAGCTGTTTGAAGGCCGGCGTGGGCGCAAGAAAGCGGGCGGTAGTGGCGACGAAGAGCGTCTCTACAGCGAGATTGGGCGGCTGAAAATGGAGCTGGACTGGTTGAAAAAAAAGTCCGGTTTGAGCCTGTGAGCGTGCGTCGCGGGTGGATCGACATGGGCGGCCTTGATGCGGTCGGGTTAGCGGTCAGCCGCCAATGTGCGCTTGCGGGCGTTCATCGCTCTGGAGTGTATGCGCACCAGCATGATCGTCGCGTCGAGCCCAGCGAACTGGATCAGAAGTTGTTGCGGCTGATTGATGCGGAATACACCAAGAGACCATTTTATGGGAGTCGACGCATGGTCGTGATGCTACGCGCACAAGGCCATGCGGTCAGTCGCAAACGCGTGCAGCGTCTCATGGGTGTTCTGGGATTAGCCGGCATGTTGCCTGGACCTCATACCAGCAAGCCGCATCCCGAGCACAAGATCTATCCCTACTTGTTGCGTGGGCTGGCCATTGTGCGGCCCAACCAAGTCTGGAGCAGTGACATCACCTACGTGAAATTGGCACACGGGTTTGCCTACCTGGTTGCCATCATCGACTGGTACTCGCGACGGGTGCTTGCCTGGAGACTGTCGAACACGATGGAAACCGGTTTTTGCATCGACTGTCTAGAGGATGCGCTCCGCCACCATGGCACGCCGGAGATCTTCAACACCGACCAAGGAGCACAGTTTACCAGCCTCGCCTTCACGCAGGTATTGCATGACGCGGATGTGGCCATCAGCATGGACGGGCGCGGCAGGGCTTTGGATAACGTCTTCGTCGAGCGTCTGTGGCGCAGTGTCAAATGGGAGGACATCTACCCCAAGGGCTATGAGACGCTCTCAGAGCTGTTCATGGGGCTGTCGGCGTATTTCCCCTTCTACAACAGCCAACGCCCCCACCAGGGGCTCGGCTACCGAACGCCGGACGATGTTCATCGTCGAGGAGAAGGCGGCGGTGTCGTGGTCGCCAACCACTTTGGCGATCGCCCGCCAGCGGACTCGTCGGCTGCGCTACGCTCCGCCGACGAGTCCGCTGGCGAAGACCTGCGGCAGCGCCAATCCGCTGCGACTGAACTGGGCGCGCTAACTTAAATTCGGGGAAAAACTGTCCTTGACATGGGGTCCACCTCATTCCTTGTCCGGGCCGTGCAGCGCTTTCCAAGCTTTGACCCGGCGCTGAAAGGTGCGCTTTTTGCCATTGCCAAACCGCTGTGGATACCGCTCCTGGAGATCCTCAAACAGGGTGGTGGCGTCCAGACGCGGTTGCTGCTCCAGCAACGGCACAATGTCGCTGTCCCATACCTCGGCAAATGGATCCTTGCGGGTTCGCCAGTGCCGCTCCTTGCGCTCTGTGACGCGCGTCCCGGCGCCATCAATGCGACGTCCGCTGCGCTCGGAGATGCCAACTTTGGCACTCGCCTGAATCTGTGTGCGACCTTGCGTTCTGCTGCTCATGTATAACCTGACCTGCTCTGCTGTGAGTCGTTTGCCCGACATTCGCTCGCCTTTGGGTTGCGAAAATGTCGGCTACCTTAGCTTTGGGAAGCGGCCAAGATAGTTGTCATCGACCGGCCAAGTTAATTGTCACTGAACAGCGCTGCCGACGAAGACCGCGAAGCCGTGAGTGACTTCGTTTTTGGTCTGAAGGAAAAGCTCCGATTGATCCGCGAAATTCGCGGCCTGGAGCGGCAGAAGGAAGCGCTTGATCTTTAAGGGCAGCACCCGCGCAATCCGGCGAAACATCGAAACCTAGGCGGACTGTCAACGGTTAAGAGGAATTATCATGGAATTGCTTAAAGCTCAGAAAATCATCGTCTTTTCTGTGGCGGCTGTTATCACTTTTTCAATGACAAACAGTCTTGCCGAGGATGATCGTTACGACAAGGAGTGTGACTTCGATAACAACGGGAAAATGAATGGATATCCTGAAGTAAAGTGTAGAAATAATAATATAAGGGAACAGGATCTAAGAGAGATCGAGGCAATCGAGAGACGAACCGAGGCAAACCGGAGAGAGACCGAGGCAAACCGGAGAGATGAGGTGGACCCCATGTCAAGGACAGTTTTTCCCCGAATTTAAGTTAGCGCGCCCAGTTCAGTCGCAGCGGATTGGCGCTGCCGCAGGTCTTCGCCAGCGGACTCGTCGGCGGAGCGTAGCGCAGCCGACGAGTCCGCTGGCGGGCGATCGCCAAAGTGGTTGGCGACCACGACACCGCCGCCTTCTCCTCGACGATGAACATCGTCCGGCGTTCGGTAGCCGAGCCCCTGGTGGGGGCGTTGGCTGTTGTAGAAGGGGAAATACGCCGACAGCCCCATGAACAGCTCTGAGAGCGTCTCATAGCCCTTGGGGTAGATGTCCTCCCATTTGACACTGCGCCACAGACGCTCGACGAAGACGTTATCCAAAGCCCTGCCGCGCCCGTCCATGCTGATGGCCACATCCGCGTCATGCAATACCTGCGTGAAGGCGAGGCTGGTAAACTGTGCTCCTTGGTCGGTGTTGAAGATCTCCGGCGTGCCATGGTGGCGGAGCGCATCCTCTAGACAGTCGATGCAAAAACCGGTTTCCATCGTGTTCGACAGTCTCCAGGCAAGCACCCGTCGCGAGTACCAGTCGATGATGGCAACCAGGTAGGCAAACCCGTGTGCCAATTTCACGTAGGTGATGTCACTGCTCCAGACTTGGTTGGGCCGCACAATGGCCAGCCCACGCAACAAGTAGGGATAGATCTTGTGCTCGGGATGCGGCTTGCTGGTATGAGGTCCAGGCAACATGCCGGCTAATCCCAGAACACCCATGAGACGCTGCACGCGTTTGCGACTGACCGCATGGCCTTGTGCGCGTAGCATCACGACCATGCGTCGACTCCCATAAAATGGTCTCTTGGTGTATTCCGCATCAATCAGCCGCAACAACTTCTGATCCAGTTCGCTGGGCTCGACGCGACGATCATGCTGGTGCGCATACACTCCAGAGCGATGAACGCCCGCAAGCGCACATTGGCGGCTGACCGCTAACCCGACCGCATCAAGGCCGCCCATGTCGATCCACCCGCGACGCACGCTCACAGGCTCAAACCGGACTTTTTTTTCAACCAGTCCAGCTCCATTTTCAGCCGCCCAATCTCGCTGTAGAGACGCTCTTCGTCGCCACTACCGCCCGCTTTCTTGCGCCCACGCCGGCCTTCAAACAGCTTGCTGGCGTCCTCCACGATGGCTTTCTTCCACTGGCCTACTTGGACCGGATGAACCCCGTGATCCTGCGCAATCTCGTTGGTCGTCTTCATTCCGCGTACCGCTTCTAAGCCGACTTTGGCCTTGAAGACGGCACTGAAGGTCTTGCGTTGTCTCTCGCTCATCTGCTCTCTCCGGGTCTTTCTACGTCTCTATCAGATGAGGCAAAACTAACTTAATTTAGTGTCCTAAAATTGGGGGCCACTATAAGAGACCGAGGCAAACCGGAGAGAGACCGAGGCAATCGAGAGACGAATCGAGGCAATCCGGGGAGAGACCGAGGCAATCCGGGGAGAGCGCGAGCGACTCGAGAGAGAGAACGAAAAACTCGAAGAAATGATTCGGATCCTAGGCGGCGAAACCGGCGACGACTAACGCCCACGGCACAAGCCAGCCGTCGAGCCACCCACCCACGCCCACGCCAGCCGCGCCCACGGCGCTAGCGCAAGCCGTCCAGGGGGCGGCCGTCCCGGCCGACGCCTCGACGCGGCGACTTCTCGGGGCAACCTCGGCACCGTGCCAGCGCCTCTGATCGCCTAGTGCTCGCTCTCGCTCGCCCAACACGGCGATACCGCGCGCCAACACGACCGACCGAGATGCCCCGCGGCGCCTCGGCATTGCACGCAACCGGGGCAAGGGCAGGGCAGGCACCGCGTCCCTCCAGCCCCCATGACAAAGACCGCATCGCCGCCGCCGAGACCGCCGCCGCGAGCGACCGCGACAGCCCCTGGAAAGAAGCCCCAGTTGCGCGCCAAGCTCACCTAAGGACGATCAGCAGCGCAAGGGGTGGAAATTCCGCGTTCCCCCTGGCACTGCGCGCCATGCCTTGAAACAAGCTGGACTCGAAGACTGAGGTGAAAAAAGTGCAATACACCGTTATCTTGATTGCCGGCACGGTTATTCAACCTAGTGCCAGGCCGGCGACCCGATCTGAAAGGCAACTCTATGAACATGGCTGACGACAACGACCAAGCAGACGACTTGCGTGCGGAATATCGTCGTGAGGATTTCCCCGCCGGTTTTGAGCGCGGAAAGTACGCGGCGAGAATGGCCGAAGGCTCCAACATCGTCCGCATCGACCCTGATTTACTCGCGGCATTCCCCGATAGCGCTGCCGTCAACGAGGCCCTGCGAGCCCTGGTCCGCATCGCCGAGCGCAGTGCGAGCAAGTTCTAAATCGGCGCCTTGGGTGCCGCGCACTGGCGCGCCGATGACGAAGACCGCGAAGCCGTGATTGACTTCGTTCTTGGTCTGAAGGAAAAGTTCCGATTGATTCGCCAAATTCGCGGCCTGGAGCGGCAGAAAGAAGCGCTTGATCTTTAAAGGACGCGCGAGTGAGCGCGCGGCAGAGAACAAACGGCAATCAGGTGAAGACTCAACAGTCACGAGGCATCATGATGGGACTTTGTAACGCACGACATAAACTGATCTTTTCTGGAATCGTCGCTCTCGCTTTTTCGTTGAGCCTGGCGAGTGCAAGCGCCGCCGAAGACAGTGACTTCGCAGGTGAATGCGACCTCGATAATAATGGAAAAATCAATGGATATGCGGAAGTTGTCTGCGTAGACGACAAAGAAATCGAGGCAATCGAGAGAGAGACCGAGGCAAACCGGAGAGAGACCGAGGCAATCGAGAGACGAATCGAGGCAAACCGGAGAGAGACCGAGGCAATCGAGAGACGAATCGAGGCAATCCGGGGAGAGACCGAGGCAATCCGGAGAGAGCGCGAGCGACTCGAGAGAGAGAACGAAAAACTCGAAGAAATGATTCGGATCCTAGGCGGCGAAACCGGCGACGACTAACGCCCACGGCACAAGCCAGCCGTCGAGCCACCCACCCACGCCCACGCCAGCCGCGCCCACGGCGCTAGCGCAAGCCGTCCAGGGGGCGGCCGTCCTGGCCGACGCCTCGACGCGGCGACTTCTCGGGGCAACCTCGGCCCGTGCCAGCGCCTCTGATCGCCTAGTGCTCGCTCTCGCTCGCCCAACACGGCGATACCGCGCGCCAACACGACCGACCGAGATGCCCCGCGGCGCCTCGGCATTGCACGCAACCGGGGCAAGGGCAGGGCAGGCACCGCGTCCCTCCAGCCCCCATGACAAAGACCGCATCGCCGCCGCCGAGCCCGACCGCTCCGCGCCAAGCCCGACATCAGCCGCGCGCCAAGGAAGCGCGATTGCGTTCCCCATTCACCCATCGAGACAGTCCGGCGCCCAGCAGCACCCGGTCAGTCCTTTCCACCCGAACGGGCGGATCGGCGATACCCAGCGCAAACAGGTTATCGATTTTGAGCCAGGCGCCAGGCGCGGGGCTGTCGACAGCAGGGAGGCTGTCGTCAAGCCTACAGGGAAGTATCCACGGCGTCCCCCGCGACCGGCGCCCGGCCCAAAACTTGCGGAAGCCCCATGTGGTTTCGGTTTAGACTCGTCCCATGAATGCCCATCACCAAGCCGGCTGTGGGACTGCCGGGTTGGGTTCCAGTGACGCATCGGGTCATTTCGTTGTTTACTTGACAACACGACTAAGTGTTGGCGTAATAACAACATGCCGGCGACGTTACTCCAACGCGAACGCATCAGCCTGGATGAGCGCCGCTTCGTCGAGCTGCTGATCTGGTCGCTGCCCGCGGCGATGGCTGGCAGCGAGCACTGCTTCAAGTACCGTCTCGCGCTGGTGATCGACGAGGTCTGTGTGCTGCGCTACGACAATGAGGCGGGCAAGGGCGACCACAAACATCTTGGCGCGCTGGAAGCGCCGTATCGGTTTCAAGGAATCGATCAGCTCATCGAGGATTTCTGGACGGATGTCAGCCAATGGGCAGCCTAACCATGACCACATTGACCATTGATGTTTCCGACATCACAGCGGCCAAGGAGCGCATGCGCGCAGCCTTGACCGGCAAGCCCCAGGGGTGCCGCTTCACCTTTCTGAGCGAAGAAGCGCTCCTGGCGATGCTGACCCCGAACCGCTGGCGCATCGTCAAGGAGCTCACCGGCGCCGGTCCCTTGGGAGTGCGCGAACTGGCGCGCCGGGTGGAGCGCGATGTGAAGGGCGTGCATACCGACGCCCAGGCATTGGCCAAATGCGGGCTCATCGACCGCACCGAGGACGGCAAACTGCTGCTCCCTTACGATGCGGTGCGGGTGCGCATGGAGTATCGCGCGGCGGCTTAGGCCGAGCACCGCTAAGCCCAGTCCTGGCGCTGGTCTGAGCCCGACATGGGATTGCGCATAATCTATATTATGTAAAGTGGCGTAAAGTAGTAGTGAGTCCAAATGCATCTTCGAGTAGCCATCGATCCCGGCTCGAATCCTGTCCAATGCGTATTGTCCCTGCTAGCCCGACTGATGAACTGTTGTTTCGCGCTCGGGAATCCATCTCTGCCGCTACCACCGATCATCTTGCTTCGCCCTGTGCTGTGGTAATCTTCCGCCCTGATGCTTGTTGTAACGCGATGCTGGGAGCCTGGCGCTGATGTCTGAAGGTTGGTACGTTTATATTGCCGAATGTACGGATAATTCCTATTTTGCCGGCGTGACGCAAAACATCACGGATGTGCGCGAAGGTTCCGATTACTTGCGTCATCGGACGGTCAAGTCGGTGCCTTGGTGCCGTTTGGTCGAGTCCAAATCTGCGGCCATTCTGATCCAAACCCATATTCGCGCCCTCAGGCGCGAACTCAAGGAATACGTCATTTACAGCGAGCTTGAGTGCGACCGGGTGCTGAACCTGTCCAAGAAATCCGCATAGGCCGCGCCTGCCTTGCCCGCGATTTGCTCCAGCTACCTGCCCTGCCATGCCGAACCAAGCCAACATCCCGACATCGCCATCCGCAAGCGATGAGCAGGCCCCCTTGCGGTGGACGCATTCTGCAACCGGCGAGCTGTCTTCTGAAAACAAGCTTGTTATCAAAAAGATTGGCCAGTTAATCAAGGCTGGTGATCGCGACCGGGTCCGCGCCATTGTGCGACGGTGGCGCCCGCGCGATGTCATTGAGCTGATGGTCAATCTGCCGCTCAAACGTGCGCGCAAGCTGTTTTTCTACATGCCCGCCGGGGCCGCCGCCAAGGTTGTTGCCGAACTCAACGACGACTTTCGCGCCGCGCTGCTCGAGGATGCCACCATTGATCGTCTGGTGGAGATTCTCGACTCCCTCGATCCGGAAACTGGTGCCGATGCGCTCGAGGAACTGCCAGAAGAAGTCCAGGAGCGTCTGCTGCCGCAACTTCAGCGCGCCAACGACATTCTGGAGCTGAAGACCTACCGGGAGGAATCCGCCGGCAGCATCATGACCCGCAAGCTGGTCGCGGTGCCGCCTGATTGGACGCTGGACCAGGTGGTCTCGGAGGTGCGTCGCAACGCCAGTGTGATCAAGAAGATCTCGGTTGTTTATGTGGTTGACCACGACCGGCGCCTGCTCGGTTACCTCAAGCTGCGCGATCTGCTGCTGAGTCCAAAAGAAAGACGCGCGGCCGAGGCCATGCGCACCGATCCCATCGTTGTCAGCTCAGAGATGGACCAAGAGGAAGTGGTCCGCACCACGCAAAACCATGCCCTGACCTCTGTTCCGGTGGTCGATACCGAGCATCGCCTGCTCGGGCGCATCACGTCCGATGAACTCCAGCGTGTCACCCGCGACGAGGCTGAGGAAGATGCTCACCTGATGAGCGGCCTGTCGCCCGAGGCGCGCCCGGATGCGCCTGTTTTCAGCATTGTTAAAACCCGCCTGCCCTGGCTGCTTGCCGGTCTGCTCGGTGCGACTCTGTCGGGAACCATCGTCGGCTCTTACGAAGATGAGATTGCCGCCGCCGCCATTCTGGCGAGCTTTATTCCCATTGTGATGTCCATGGCTGGCAATGCGGGCATTCAGGCCGCCACAGTGGCCATTCAGGGCATCGCGACTGGAACACTATGGATTGGCGACCTGCCCTGGCGCCTGGGCCGTGAACTGCTCGGCGCCATGGTGAATGGGCTGACTGCGGCCATTGTTTTAGCGGTGGTGGTTTTTGGCCTGGGACTGGTAATTGAACTCGAAGCACCGCTGATGCTGGCTGGCACGGCCGGCCTGGCGCTGTTTTTTGTTACCCTGCTGGCCGTTGCCATGGGCGCATCCGTGCCCATGCTGCTGAAACACTTTGGCGTCGACCCGGCTATGGCCACCGGCATTTTTATCACCACCGGCAACGATATCATCGCAGTGCTGGTGTTTTTTCTGGTGGCGACGAATCTTTATCTGTAGTCAGTTCGTGAAGTCCGACGCCCATGCTCGGCACAGGAAGCCAGTCGATGTCAGACATGTCTATCTTGCGTGGCTATCACAGGTTGCAGCAAATCGCTGGCCTGCTCGCGCTGACTCTGCTGCTCGGCGGTTGTTCCCAACCAGCGGCACTTGCTGATCCTTTTCTTCCCACGGGTGCCGGTTCTCAAGCGGTCGGTTCGGCGGCCATTCTGCAACAGTGCTGGTCCGAGACGGAGCTTTCGGGACCAACTCAAGGTATTCAAAAACCTCTTCCGGTCGATCTGGACGGACCATCCCCGGATGCGATCCAGCGCGCGGCCATGGCGCTCCCTCCTCTGCCGTCGTATTTGCGCGGATCGATCCGCTCGGTGGATCTGGCCCAATCAAACAGCAGGCCAGCGGGCCAAAAATGGGTCGCTCTGACTTTCGATCTGTGCGAACAGGCCAATGAGCGCACCGGCTATCAGGCCGATACCATCAACTATCTGCGCCAACACCGTATTCCAGCAACCTTTTACGCCGGCGGCAAGTGGATGAAAACCCATCCGCAACAGGCCATGCAACTGATGGCAGACCCTTTGTTTGAGGTTGGTAACCACGCCTGGTCGCACGGCAACATGCGGGTGCTGACCGGTGCGGCCATGCGCCGCCAGATCACCTGGACCCAGGCTCAGTATGCCCAATTGCGCGACGAATTAGCCGCTCGCTCGTGTACTCGCGCAGCGGGCTCTAATGAGATGGCAAGGATTCCGCGCTATCCGACCACCTTTCGCTTTCCCTACGGAACATGCAGTCAGGAGTCCCTGGACGCCTTGGCCGACTATGGTCTGGCTGCGATCCAATGGACTGTCGTCACCGGCGACCCGGCCCGCGGACAGTCCGCCGCCGGCATTGCCCGACAGGTGCTCAATGGCGTCAAGTCCAGTTCCGGTTCCATTGTGATCGCGCATGCCAATGGCCGGGGATGGAATACCGCCGCAGCGCTCCCGCAATTTATCCCGCAATTGCAAGCGGATGGCTATCGCTTTGTCACCGTCAGCGATCTGCTTCTGGCAGGTCAACCGGTTAGTGCGCAAAGCTGTTATGAGCTTCGCCCCGGTGACAATGCTCGCTATGACCGCCTGTTTGGGGAAGGCACGGGTGAATAAGGACGCCGAGGTCACCCTGGATGCGTCTGCGCTCAGCCCGCGAGAAGCCGAGGACATCGCCGCGATACTGGTCAGCATTGAGCCATGGAGTCGCATGGACTATAACAAACAGGATCTTGCCAAACGTATTGGAACCGCGTCCGACACGGATCGCTCTTTGTCCATTTTGGCCCGGGGGCGTCGCGTTGGGCTCATGCGAATCCGTGAGCCCTGGCTGCTTGGCCCGTTGATCTCAATCTTTGCCGTCTTCCCTGAGTACCAAGGACAGGGAATCGGTCGTAGGGCACTTGTCGCTTTCGAACACAATGGCCCTGAAGATTGGCGCAATATCTGGCTGACGGTATCGACATTTAACCAGTCGGCGCTGGCTTTTTATCGCCGCTGCGGCTTTGCGCAGGTCGGATTGCTCGAAGGTCTGGTTGGTGACGGCTGGGACGAGATACTGATGCGCAAACTTCATGCGATTCGGTGCCAAAATGGCGACCGCACTTGATCTACCAGGGTTTATAAGTCAACCCTGGGATGCTGCGCTCGTCGAGCTGCCCTGGTAGGTGCAAGATCAGCTCCAGCAACTCTTCGCGGTCGACATAGCGCCCGTAAGACGCCTTGGCGGCTTCCAAGGGCACCTCGATGTAGTAGCGCGACTGTTCTGGCTCGGGCAGAATCTGCACTACGCGATCTTCGTCGTCGAGGATACCCAGATAGTCGTCAGGCGAATTCAGGCGGGCGATCATCTGCTCGCAGATTTGCTTTGGACTCATGGCCACTGCGCTGGTTGAAGAGACGCATTCGCCCGAACGGTTGATCAAATAGAAAACACGAAAACCCATGAATCTACCTGCCCCGGAAGCATGGCCCGCCGCGCTGATGGCGGGTGTTGCAAGAACGTTCTAACCGGGCATCATAGCACGAGTCGACGATCACGAATAATATCCGATATGCGATCTTCAGGGTTCAGCCCGACGGCGGGCTTTTGATGATCGATCAACGCCCATCACAGACTCTTCCGCTGGAGAAGCTCATGACGATCCTGAAACTCAAACTGCATTGGCAGATTCTGCTCGGCCTCGCGCTTGGCGTGCTATTTGGTTTACTCACTGGTGAAGAGGCCAGCCTGTTTGGGGTCAGCTTCCATTCGGTTTATTCCTTTGTTGGCGCGCTCTTTTTGAATGCGCTGAAAATGCTGGTGGTGCCGCTGATTATCTCCTCGATCATCATCGGCATTGCTGGTGTTGGTGAGTCCGACGCCCTCGGGCGGCTCGGTTTGAAAACCCTGGGCTACTATGTGCTGACGAGTTTTCTGGCCGTTATTGTGGGTCTGTCGGTGGTCAATCTGATCCAGCCGGGGGTGGTCGACGGCAGCGCCGCCGAGATCTTTGGTCTGCAAGCCGACAGCGGTGCCCTGGCCGAACGCTTTGCCGACAAGGGCACCAGCGATATTGTCGAAATTTTCCTGCGCATGATCCCGACCAATGTGATCGAAGCTGCCAGCGCCGGGCAGATGCTGGGACTGATCTTTTTCAGCCTACTTTATGGGTTTTTCATGAGCCGCGTCGATGCGCCCTATCGCGATGCTCAGTTCAATTTTTTTAACGGCATGTTCCAGATCATGATCAAGATCACCGATCTGGTGATGAAATTTGCTCCCATCGGGGTTCTTGCGCTGGTCGCCAAAACGGTCGCCAGCACGGGGCTGGAGGCTTTCATCCCCATGGCCAAATTCTTCTTTACCGTGGTGCTGGCGCTCAGCATCCATTTTTTCATCACCCTGCCCCTGCTGCTGCGCTTTGTCGGTGGCGTCAGCCCGCTGCGGCATTATCGTGCGGTCAGCGCCGCGCAGCTCACGGCCTTTTCGACGGCATCATCCTCGGCGACACTGCCAATTACCATGGAGTGCGTGGAGAAAAACGCCGGGGTATCCAATCGCACCAGCAGTTTTGTGTTGCCTCTGGGCGCGACAGTGAATATGGACGGCACCGCGCTCTATGAATGCGTGGTGGTGCTTTTCATCGCGCAGGCCTATGGTATCGAGATGGGTCTGGCCACCCAACTGGTGGTGGTGTTGCTAGCGCTGACCACCTCCATTGGCGTAGCCGGCATTCCCGCCGCCAGCCTGGTGGCAATCGCCATTATTCTCTCGGCGGTCGGCCTGCCGCTCGAAGGCATCGGCCTGGTGCTTGCGGTCGACCGACTGCTCGATATGATGCGCACCACAGTCAATATCACCAGCGACTCCTGCGGCGCGGTGATTATTGCCAAGTCAGAAGGAGAACAAGGGATTTTGGAAGAGGCCAAGGCTGGAGTGCGGACGGAACCAGCTTGAGCTACCTCAGTTGTGTTCAGCCAAGGATTTTCCGCCGTCGACAAAACCATCCCGCGCCGCCTTGGCGCGGGCGAAGACTTCTAGCAGATGCTCGCCGTCGGCATCACGAATGCTGGCGGCGAGATCGCTCATCTCGGTGCTGAAGCGCGCGAGCATGGCGCTCAGACTGTCGCGGTTGGCGATGCAGATGTCGCGCCACATCACCGGGTTGCTGGAGGCGATGCGGGTAAAGTCGCGAAAGCCGCCGGCGGCGTAGCGGAAAATCTCATCACTACAGTCCATGCGGGTCAGGGCATCGACGAGGCCGAAGGCGAGCATGTGCGGTAAGTGGCTGGTAGCGGCCAGGACTTCGTCATGATGGGCGACAGTCATTTCGCTCACCTCGGCCCCCGTGGCCTGCCACATGGCGCGCACTCGGGCGGTGGCCTTTGGGTCGGTTTCCGGCAGTGGGGTCAGGATCACCCGACGCTGACGGAAAAGCTCGGGAAATGAGGCCCCTACCCCGCTGCGCTCGGTACCGGCGATGGGATGACCCGGGACAAACCAGGGCGGCATGCAGCCGAATGCCACACGGGCATCGGCAACAATGCTGTTTTTGACGCTGCCACCGTCGGTAACCAGCGCATTGGTGGCCAGGTGCGGGCCAATGCTGGCCAGCAACTCGCGCATGGCGCCCATGGGCACAGCCAGAAAGACAATATCCGCATCTCGCACTGCGATGGCTGGATCTTGCGCATAGCGGTCGATCACGCCCAGCTCAAGGGCGAGTTCAAGATTCTCCTGCGAGCGGCCACAGCCGATGATCTCGCCAACCTGCCCCGCTGCTCGCAGCGCCCGCGCCAGCGAGCCGCCGATCAGCCCGACGCCAATCACCGCCAGGCGGTCAATCATGCCGCCAGCACCTTTTCAAGTGCCGCTAGGCATCGGGCATTTTCTGCCTCAAGCCCAATGCTGATGCGCAGATGATTCGGCAAGCCATAATTGGCCACTGGGCGGCAGATGACGCCTTCGCGCAGCAACGCCTGATCGACCGGACCGACCGGGCGGCCAAGATCGACGGTGACGAAATTGCCGAGCGACGGGATCACAGCAAGCCCGAGCGCCTGCAAGCCAGCGCTAAGCTGCGCCAGACCCGCCCGGTTCAGCTCGGCTGATCGCGCGATATGTGGGGCATCATCGAGCGCTGCGATGGCGGCGGCCTGAGCGGGAGCGTTGACATTGAAGGGATGACGCACCCGGTTCATCAACTCTGCCGCCTGCGGGTGGCTCAGGCTATAACCAACCCTTAGCGCTGCCAGACCATGAATTTTTGAGAAGGTCCTGGTGATGATCAGGTTGGGGAAATCGGCCAGCCAGTCCACCCCATTGGGGAAATCCGGGTCTGATACATATTCAATGTAGGCTTCATCAAGCACGCAGATGCAAGTCTTGGGCAGGCTGGCGATGAAGTCTTTCAGCGGCGCAGCCGTCAGCCAGGTGCCAGTCGGGTTATTGGGGTTGGCGATCCAAACCACGTCGGTCTTATCGTTGATCAGCGCTGCCATGGCGTCCAGGTCATGGCCATAGTCACGCGCTGGTGCAATGCGAGGGGTCGCGCCGACGGCCTGAATGGCGATGGGATAGACGGCGAAGGCATGCTGAGAGAACACTGACTCTCGCCCAGGGTGCAGAAAGGTCCGCGCCACCATGTCCAGTACATCATTGGACCCATTGCCGATGGTGACCATGCCAGCATCGACACCATGATGACGGGCAATGGCTTGACGCAGCGCGAAGCCGCCGCCATCGGGATAACGCCCCAGATCCATCGCCGCCTGAGCATAGGCCGCGCGCGCCTTGTCGCCCGGCCCAAGTGGGTTTTCGTTCGAGGCGAGTTTGACCGACTCGCGAATGCCGAGTTCGCGCTCCAGTTCGGAGATCGGCTTGCCGGGCACATAGGGGTTCAGCGCCGCAATTTGCGGAGCCGGGCTGGGATGAAAGGCTGATTCGGTTCGGGACATCGTGGAATATCGTTGCTGGTTTGGCGCGGTAATTCTCGGCGGCTGCGGCTTAGAGCACAGCTTCTGGATAGGAGCCGAGAATCTTGAACAGATTGGCTGAGGTTTTGAGCTTCTCGAGCGCAGCTGCCACCTGCGCATCGTCGCGATGACCGCATAAATCGACAAAAAACACATAATCCCAGACGCCCTGACGCGAGGGGCGTGATTCGATCCGGGTCATGCTGATGGCGTGCTCAGCCATGGGAGTCAATAGCCGATAGAGACCGCCGGCCTCATTGCGACAGGATAGCAGCAGGCTGGTTTTGTCCTTGCCGCTTGGTGGCGCGTCCTCGGGGCCAATGATCAGAAAGCGGCTGGTGTTGCGCGGGTCGTCCTCAATGCGGTTGGCCAGCAGATTAAGCTGATAGAGTTCCGCCGCCGCCTCGCCAGCGACGGCGCCAGCACCCTCGGTGTTGGCTACCAGCCGCGCGGCCTCGGCATTGCTACCGACCGGAATGCGCTCGGCCTGCGGCAAATGCCGATCAAGCCAGGCGCGGCACTGGGCGAGCGATTGCTGATGGGAGTAGACCCGTTGCACACCGGCCAGGCTGGTGGCGCAGCTCATTAGATGATGATGAATGCGCAGGGTGACCTCGCCAGCGATGTGCAAGGGCGACTGCATGAAGGTGTCAAGCGTGTGGCTAACCACGCCCTCGGTGGAGTTCTCCACTGGTACGACGCCAAAATGGCAGGAGCCCGCTTCGACCTCGCGAAAAATGTCGCCGATGGCGCCAAACGGAAGCGTGTGCACAGAATGGCCGAAGTGCTTGAGCGCAGCGGCCTGGGTGAAGGTGCCCTCGGGGCCAAGATAGGCCACTGACAGAGGTTTTTCGAGCGCCAGACAGGCCGACATGATCTCGCGAAACAGGCGCGCGACTTCCTCGTCATGCAGCGGGCCTGGATTCTCCGCCTTGATGCGGCGCAGAATCTCGGCTTCTCGCTCAGGGCGATAAAAGTGGGTCTGGGGTGCCTGGGCCGATTTAATCTCGGCAACTTCCTGCGCACAACGCGCGCGCTCCGATAACAGCCGCAGAATCTCGGCATCGGTGGCGTCGATGCGCTCGCGCACCGCTTTCAGGCGAGCGGTGGGATCAGTCATCGGCTTAACCCAAGGCCCGCACCCGCAGCACGCCCTTAATTCCACGGATTTGATCAAGCGTCGCATCCTGGCATGCCTGATCGATGTCGATCAAGGTCACCGCCAGATCCCCGCGCGAGCGATTGAGCATATCGATGATATTCAAACCAGACTCGGCTAACAGTGTGGAAATCTGCCCCACCATGTTGGGCACATTGCTGTTCACCACTGAAACGCGGTAGCCACCGTTGCGGGGAAGATCGATCTCGGGGAAGTTCACCGAATTGCGCACATTGCCATCCGCCAGATAGGCGCGCAACTGATCGGCCACCATGACCGCACAGTTTTCCTCGGCCTCGCGGGTGGATGCGCCGAGATGCGGCAGGGTCACCACGCGCGGATGATCCTTCAGCAGATTGCTGGGGAAATCGCAAACATACGCATAGAGCTTGCCGCTGTTTAGCGCAGCCACAGCAGCCTGGTCGTCGATGATGCCATCACGGGAGAAATTCAGCAGTACAGCTCCATCGGGCATGGCGGCGATACGCTCGGCATTGATCATGTGGCGGGTGTGCTCGGTGAGAGGCACATGAAAGCTGATAAAGTCCGAGCGCGACACCAGATCGTCGATGGACACCGCCGCCTGCACGTCGGATTCCAGCTTCCAGGCACTGCGTACCGTGATGCTGGGATCATAACCGATCACCTTCATACCCAGCGCACGCGCGGCATTGGCTACCAGTACGCCGATGGCACCGAGGCCGATGACCCCCAGGGTGCGCCCGGGCAGTTCAAAGCCGACAAAATCTTTCTTGCCCGCTTCGACCGCCTTGCTGATGGCAGCATCCTCGCCCGAAAGGCCGCGCGCGAATGACCAGCCTTGGGCAAGATTGCGCGCCGCGATCAGCATGCCGGCAAGCACCAGCTCCTTAACCGCATTGGCATTGGCGCCAGGGGCATTGAACACCGCCACACCGCGCTCGCTCATCTTTTCAAGCGGGATGTTATTGACCCCGGCACCGGCACGACCAATAGCCTGGACACTGTCGGGGATGTCCATGTCGTGCATCTTGGCTGAGCGCACCAGAATACCGTCGGGATGGGCGATTTCCGAGGCAATCTCGAAGTGATCACGCGGCAGGCGTTCCAGGCCGGCCAGAGAGATGTTATTCAGCGTCAGAATCTTGAACATGTTGGTCCCCTGCCCCCGCTAGCCTCGAGTGCGCTCAAACTCGCGCATGAAATCAACCAGCGCCTCAACGCCCGCCTCCGGCATGGCATTGTAGATGCTGGCGCGCATACCGCCGACCGAGCGATGGCCCTTGAGTGTCAGCAGCCCGGCATCTTTGGCACCGGCGAGAAAGTCTCCGTCCAGATTCGGGTCAGCCAGGGTAAAAGGCACATTCATCCAGGAGCGCGCACGCAGTTCGACCGGATTGGCGTAGAACTTTGAATCATCAATCGCAGCATACAGCTTGGCTGCCTTGCGTCGGTTGATCTCGGCCATGGCTTCCAATCCGCCGAGTTCCTTCAACCAGGCAAACACCAGGCCGGCCAGATACCAGGCGTAGGTTGGCGGGGTGTTGTACATGGAGTCATTCTTGGCATGGATGCCATAATCAAACATGGCCGGCGTCCCCGGCAGGGTTTCGCCGATCAGATCCGCGCGCAAAATGACAATGGTCAGCCCGGCCGGACCGATGTTCTTCTGCGCCCCGGCATAGATGAGCCCGAAGCGCGAGACATCCAGCGGTCGAGACAGGAGCGTAGAGGACATATCGGCGACCAAAGGTACATCGCCGGTGTCGGGAATGTCCGGGAATTCGACCCCTTCGATGGTCTCGTTCGGCGTGTAATGCACGTAGGCCGCGTCGGACGAGAGCTTGAGTTCATCCTGCACCGGCGCGCGGCTGAAGCGATCATCTTCGGTGCTGGCCGCGATGGATGGCGTACAAAAGCGCCGCGCCTCGGCAATGGCCTTTTTCGACCAGCTGCCGGTATTGATGTAATCCGCGCTGGTATGTCCGCGCAGCAGATTCATCGGCACCATAGCGAACTGACTCGATGCCCCGCCCTGCAGGAAAAGCACCCGGTAATCATCTGAAATGCCGAGCAGTTCGCGCAGATCCGTCTCGGCACGTTCGGCGATGGACATGAACTCCTTACCGCGATGGCTCATCTCGGCTGGACACATGCCACTGCCGTGCCAGTCGAGCATTTCCTCGCGCGCGCGCTGCAGCACGGGTTCAGGTAGCATCGCCGGGCCGGCGCTAAAGTTATAGGGTCGGGTCATTCAGTCTTCTCCAATGGTTAATCGACAGCGAAGCCGGCTCGGGTTGGGGAATCAGCACATTGACGCCTAATCCTCAACCTCCCCGCCTCCGGCATCTGGTCCATCAATTTGTTCGGAATCGGGGTCGATCATCGGTGGGTCACCGTCCTCTCCGTTCCCGCCGCCCTCACCCTCGTCGCCATCACCATTGAGCGCCACAATCCGCTCAATGCCGGCCAGGCGTTGGCCTTCGCCTAAGTTGATCAGGCGCACGCCCTGGGTGCTGCGACCGAGCAGCGAGATGCCGTCGACGGCGGTGCGCACCAGGGTGCCGCCATCGGTGATCAGCATGATCTCATCGCCCGGGCGCACCAGCACCGCACTGATTTGTTCGCCATTGCGCTCGCTGGTGCGAATGGCGATCACGCCCTTGCCGCCGCGGCCCTTGGTTGGGAACTCTTCCACCGGCGTGCGCTTGCCGTAGCCCTTCTCGGTCACTGTCAGCACAGCACCTGGTTCGGCGATGACAAGCGAAATGACCCGCTGGCCTTCTTCGAGCGTCACGCCGCGCACGCCGTGGGCGGTGCGGCCCATGGAGCGGACGGCCTCCTCGTTGAAGCGGACCGCCTTGCCGGCACTGGTGAAGAGCATCATATCCTGGTGCCCGTCGGTCACCGCCACGCCGATCAGATATTCGTCCTCGTGCAGGTCGATGGCGATCAGGCCGCGCGAGAGCGGACGCGAGAAGTCGCTGATGGGCGTCTTCTTGACCGTGCCCTTGCTCGTGGCCATGAAGATGAAGCGGTCCTGATCGTACTCGGCCACCGGCAGAGTGGCGTTGATGCGCTCGCCCTGCTCGAGTGACAGCAGGTTGACAACGGGCCGTCCGCGCGCGCCACGCCCTGACTGCGGTAACTCGTAGACCTTGAGCCAGTAGACCTTACCGAAGCTCGAAAAGCACAGCACGGTGTCGTGGGAATTGGCCACGAACAGCCGGTCGATGAAGTCTTCGTCTTTGGTGGTGGCCGCGATGCGCCCTTTGCCGCCGCGCCGCTGCGCCTGATACTCGGACAAAGGCTGCGCCTTAATATAGCCAGCGTGCGAGAGCGTCACCACCATATCCTCGGGCGCGATCAGGTCGAGCAGCGTCAGGTCGGTCTGATCGGTGACGATCTCAGTGCGGCGCGCGTCCGCGTATTGATCGCGAATGGCGGTGAGCTCGTCGCGGATGACCTGCATCAGGCGCTCAGGATTACGGAGAATTTCCAGAAGCTCAGAGATCTTCTGAAGAATCTCACCGTACTCCTTGATAATCTTATCTTGTTCTAGACCGGTCAGGCGCTGGAGTTGCAGATCGAGAATGGCGCGCGCCTGGCGTTCGCTCAGGCGATAACGACCGGATTGATCGCCCTCCCCGATCAGCCCGAAGCTCGGGTCAAGCTCATCCGGGCGGGACTCGATTGACGATGGGGCGGCGCCGGCGCGCTCGAGCATGCCAGTGACCTGCCCCGGTGCCCAGGTGCGCGCCATCAGGCCCTCACGCGCATCAGCCGGGCTGGCGGAGGCTTTAATGAGCGCGATCACCTCGTCGATGTTCGCCAGTGCGACCGTGAAACCTTCCAACAGATGTGCGCGATCGCGTGCCTTGCGCAGTTCGTAGAGCGTGCGCCGGGTCACCACATCGCGGCGGTGGCGCAGGAAGTATTCCAGCAGTTGCTTAAGATTCAGCAGTCGCGGCTGGCCATCGACCAGGCCGACCATATTGATGCCGAACACCGTCTGCATGTTGGTGTGCTGATACAGGTTGTTCAGCACCACATCGGGATAATGATCGCGCTTGATCTCGATCACCATCCGCATGCCGTCCTTGTCGGACTCATCACGCAGCTCGGCGATGCCCTCGAGCTTTTTCTCCTTGACCAATTCGGCCATCTTCTCAAGCATTCGGGCCTTATTGACCTGATACGGCAGCTCGGTGACCACGATGGCCTCGCGCCCGCTACGCTTCAGGGTTTCGACCTCGGAGCGCGCACGCAGTTGAATGCGCCCACGCCCGGTGCGATAGGCCTCGCGGATGCCGCGCACACCATTGATTATGGCGGCGGTCGGGAAGTCCGGCCCCGGCACCAGATCGATCAGCTCATCAAGCGTTGTCAGGGGTTCATCGATCAACTTCAGGCAAGCATCGATAATTTCGCCAAGATTGTGCGGCGGGATGTTGGTCGCCATGCCCACGGCGATACCGGACGAACCATTGACCAGCAGATTCGGGAAGCGCGCCGGCAGGACCGTCGGCTCGTACTCGGACTCGTCGTAGTTCGGGATGAAATCGACGGTTTCTTTGTCGAGGTCATCGAGCAGACTGTGCGCGATGCGCGCCATGCGCACTTCGGTATAACGCATGGCGGCGGGTGAGTCGCCATCGACCGAGCCGAAGTTGCCCTGCCCGTCCACCAGCATGTAGCGCATCGAGAACGGCTGCGCCATGCGGACAATGGTGTCGTAAACCGCCGTATCCCCATGCGGGTGGTACTTACCGATCACATCACCGACCACGCGGGCGGATTTCTTATAGGGCTTGTTCCAATCGTTGCCGAGTTCGTTCATCGCGAAAAGCACGCGACGATGGACGGGCTTGAGGCCATCGCGCACATCGGGCAGCGCGCGGCCGACGATCACGCTCATGGCGTAATCGAGATACGACTGCCGCATCTCGTCTTCGAGATTGACGGTCAGGACTTCCTTGGCAAAATCCGGCATGGGCGTGGCTTGTCAGCGAGTTCGCTGGATATGGGGTTGGGGTGATGATTAAGAATTTGCCGTCAAGATGCGGGAGCCCGCAGGCGGGAAGTCGGCAAGTTCGCTAAACTCGCAATCATAGCACGAACGCCCACGAGCGTATCCGCTTGGCGGCAGATTGACCTGACGCAAGCGCTCAATAAATGCGGTAATTAGCATTTTGTATTAATCTATTACAGGAATATTTTAAGGATTCACTTTACTATGTCTTCGCCGCTTTATGACAGCTCCCACGCGTTTAGCACCGGACTTGAGGGCTTCGATTCCTCCGTGCTGGACGCTTCGCATCGCATCCCGGTGTTGGTGGATTTCTGGGCCGACTGGTGCAGTCCCTGTCACGCACTCGCACCCCATCTGTTCCGTTTGATTGATGAGTACGACGGGCGCCTGCGCCTCGCCCAAGTCGAAGTGGATGAGGGCGAGAACATGAAACTTGCCGGGCGCTTTCGCGTGCGTGGCTTTCCGACGGTGATACTGTTCTGCGCTGGCGAGGAGCAGGGTCGCTTCAGCGGTTCGCGTTCTTCGCCCCAGGTCCGCGACTGGCTTGCCGAGCATCTGCCTGGCTGTCCGGGTCAAACAGCCTGAGCACGGACGAAATCGATAGGGTGCCACTGCCAGGGTCTTCCCGAGTCGGCGGACAAGGTCTTTGCCCAGAGCGGTTTTTCGCTATAATTGGGTACATTAGAAAACCCTGATATTCAATCTTTTCTACGCGAACGAGGTACAACCATGCCCACTTACGACTATCGCTGCGATGCCAATGGCCAGGTCGTGGAGGTTAGCCACCGCATGAGCGAGTCACTGGCTACCTGGGGTGAGCTTTGTGCTCAAGCCCAGATTCCCTGTGGCGACACGCCGGAGAATACGCCCGTCTATCGCATGGCCAATGGCGGCAACCTGATTTCCAGCAACAGCCTGGGCAGCGGGATGGCACCCGCACCCGCCTGCGGCACCGGCGGCTGCTGCCCAAGCGGCATGTGCGGACTTAATTGAGCCTGCGCCATTAGTCCAAACGTGGCAACTCTCCGCCCAGACTGACTGGCAGTTCCAGTGTCTGGCCACCGCGCCAGAGGCCGAGACTGACCTGATCGCCAATCTGAAAATCCTCCAGAATCTCGATCAAGTCGGCCATGTTGGCGAGTTTTCGCCCATTCACAGACTGGATGATGTCGCCGGGAACAACCCCTCCACCCGCCGTCAGGCGGGTGGCGCGCAGCCCGGCGCGGTCTGCCGGAGAGCCAGACTCGACGCGCAGCACCAGCACCCCGCTCAGACCCAACTCCTTCAACACCGCGCGGCTGGCGTCATCGTCGGCAAAAATGCCAAGGCGCGGGCGAATGTAGCGCCCGTAGGCAATCAACTGTGGCACCACCCGATTGACGGTATTCACCGGCACCGAAAAGCCGATACCGGAGAACCCTCCGGTCGGGCTGAAAATGGCGGTGTTCACGCCAATCAGACGCCCGGCGCTGTCGATCAGCGGCCCGCCGGAATTGCCGGGATTGATGGCCGCGTCGGTCTGAATCAGACGGCGAATTTCGGTGCCATCCTCGGAGACAATGGTGCGATCAAGCGCCGAGACCACGCCTGTGGTCAGGCTGTAGTCGAGCCCAAAGGGGTTGCCGATGGCGAAGACTTTCTGGCCAACGCGCAGATCCTCGCTGGTGCCGATCATCACCGGACTGGGGCCAGCCATGGGCACGGCGATCCGCAGCACGGCAAGGTCATGCTCCTGGCTCGCACCAATGAGGTTGGCCGCATAGGTGCGCTGATCCGCAAGACGCACCTGGGCGCGCGAGGCACCAGCAACGACGTGGTAATTGGTTACCACATGGCCCAGCTCATCCCAAATGAAGCCCGAGCCGGTGCCGCGACGCACCTCGGCGAGATTACGCGTCCAAGGCAGTGCGACTTCGGAGATGGTTGAGATATAGACCACCGACTGGCTCACACGCTCGAAGATCTCGATGGTGGCCAGCTCATCGGCGGCCAGGTCGCCGCGCGCGGTCACCACACGGGGCTCGGCGTCAAAGCCGATCAACCAATGCTCAAACCAGGGCCGACCAGCCAGAAAGAGCAAAAAAGCGATAGCCGCCCAAAATAGCCAACGCGAAAGAGAAAAACCATGCATAATTTAGGGTTCGGTGGTTCATGAAGAAATCGGGGCGCCGCCGTGCGGCGCGTCCATACAGCGAGAGCGGCCGATTGTCGGAACGCAAGGACAGCAGCACTTGTGGCACAGTATACTGTCATGGTATTGGTCAGTTGAGACTGCTTGCGATTAGCGCGCAAGACATTTAACCTTTTGACCAATTCCGGTCAGCTTGAACCTCAACGGCATGACCATCGCGACGACCAAGCCGACACAGAGATTATCGGGCCCAATGCCTAATTTCCGGTGCCAAATCTAGTTTCCAAGTTTGTGCGACCGACCCGGTTCTTGGCAGCTCGTCGCTCTCATCACTTCCCTGCGCAACCCCTAAACGACTGAACTTCAGGAGAGACCTATGAATTTCACACAAAACGTTGGTGAGCTAGACCGCAACATTCGCTTCATTCTCGGCGGCGCATTGATTGTCGCCGACCTGCTCAATAGAGAACTTGGCCTGTTCACCCTGTGTGGCGCCCTGCTGATGGGAACCGCGTATATGCGCACCTGCCTGGCCTATGTACCGCTCAACATCAACACCATGAAAGAAGGCGAAGGCAAAGACGAAGGCAAGACCGAGAAGAAATAAGCGTCTGACACCAAGACGCACCATGGGCGCAGGGATGCGCCTGTCCTCCCCCAAAATGCCCGGCGACTGTCTGCTCGAAGCACGCGATCTGGTCAAGGATTATCCCGGCGTGCGTGCCGTTGATGGTCTGTCATTCCGCGTCCGCCGTGGCCAGTGCTTCGGACTGCTTGGCCCCAACGGTGCCGGCAAGACCACCACACTTGAAATGCTCGAGGGCATTCTGTCGCCAACCAGCGGCGCCATTTTGTTCGACGGTCGCCCGCTCGATCCCTCCTATCGCGAGCGCACTGGGATTCAATTCCAGGCCACGGCGCTGCAAGAATTCCAAACCGTCAGCGAGTCGCTGACCATGTTCGCAAGCCTTTACGGGCGCCGCGCCGACCGCGATGAGTTGATCGAACTCTGCCACCTTGCCGATATTCTCAAACGCGACACCCGCAAGCTCTCGGGCGGTCAGCGCCAGCGGCTACTGCTCGCCATCGCGTTGGTCAATGATCCGGATCTGGTGTTTCTCGATGAGCCCACCACTGGGCTCGACCCGCAATCGCGGCGTAATTTCTGGGGACTGATCGAGACCGTGCGCCGGCGCGGCAAGACCATTGTGCTCACCACCCATTACATGGAAGAGGCCGAGCGCCTGTGCGACTACATCGCCATTGTTGATCAGGGCCGCATTATCGCCGAGGGTGTGCCCCAAACTCTGGTGCGCGAGCACTTCCCGCGCGCCATGATTCGCCTGCCCGAGAGTGCCTGGCCTGTTGCTACAGCCTTGCCGGCCGCTGCACTGGTGCGCAATGGCGAGATTGAAATCCCCACCGTCGAGGTGCCGCCCATGCTCGATGAACTTGAGCGCATCGGAGCGGAACTGACCGCGCTGCGGGTCGAGACCCCCAATCTCGAAGACTTGTTCCTCAAACTCACCGGCCATCGCCTGCGCAACTGAGGCCACCGCCATGTGGGCACGTATTTACGCTATTTTCATTGCGCGCAATCGCGAGTTCTATCGCGACTCCGCCGGCCTGATCTGGAACCTCATCATGCCGGTCATGATGATTCTGGCCTTCGCCTTTATTTTCGACGGTCAGCAACAACCACTGTTTAAGGTTGGCGTCATCGGCGCACCTGCGCCTGACAGTCCGCTGGCCAGCTTCCTGGCGAAGCCGCAAATCAATGTCATTGCGGTTCTGGATGAGCGCGCGGCCATTGATGCCGCTATTCAAAAAGTCGAACGCCATCAGCTCGATCTGCTGCTCGACGCCCAGCCCCCACCCCGTTACTGGCTGAATCCCCAGGCCACCCAGGCGCCAATTCTCGAAGAGCTACTGCTGGCGCAATACCAGACAACCAGTCTTCCAACTGCAAACCCAAACAGCCCCATCACCGCCCTGCCCCAGCGCCAACTGGCCGACGGCCTGGCGCTCAGCTACGCCGACTGGGCGCTGCCCGGCGTGCTGGCGATGAATGTGATGTTCTCAAGCCTCTGGGGTGTTGGCTGGGTGGTGGTGCGCTATCGCAAAAACGGCGTACTGCGGCGGCTTAAGGCCACACCGCTGCGACCGATGGAGTTCCTGATCGCCCAGGTTCTCTCGCGCCTGATTGTGGTACTCGGAGCCAGCACCCTGGTCTATGCCGGCGCTTATCTACTGCTCGACCCACCCATGCGCGGCTCCTACCTGGCGCTGATTGCGCTCTATGCCGCTGGCGCCCTGTGCATGATCAGCCTGGGGCTCACAGTGGCCGCGCGCCTGCGCACCGAGGAACTGGCTGATGGTCTGCTGAACCTGCTGTCCTGGCCCATGCTACTGCTGTCCGGCGTCTGGTTTTCCATGGAGGGCACAAGTGCTGCGGCCCAGGCCATATCGCACCTGATTCCACTCACCTATCTGGTCGATGGGGCGCGAGCGGTGATGATCGATGGCGCTGGATTGGTCCAGGTGCTGCCGCAGATCGGGCTCTTGCTTGGCATCGGGGTGGCACTCATGGGACTAGCCGCGCACCTGTTTCGCTGGGAATAAAGCGCGTAGCATCAGAGTTCGCCTGACAGCAGGCGTCGCTATTGTTTGGACCATCCTCCTTGGACCATCCCCTTGGATCAGCGCCGTATTGGCCCAAACCCATACGCATGCAACGCAGATTATTCGTGCCTTGCGCGACCCAACGCCGGATCATCAAAGCCACAGAGCGCCAGCTCCCTGACCTCACCCACCCTCAACCAACCGGAAGACCAGCCGCATGATCACCCAAGACCTGGAAGACAAATTCAATCAGCACATCAACAAGGAAATCTATTCGTCCTACCTCTACCTGTCGATGGCCGCCTGGGCCGATCATCAGGGCCTGCGCGGCTTCAGCCACTGGATGCGGGTGCAGGCGATGGAAGAACTCACCCATGTGTCACGCTTTTTCGACTTTCTAACTGACCGCGACGGGCGCGCGCGTTTGTCCGCCATTGCCGAGCCACCGCAGGACTGGGCGAACGCAACAGCCCTGATGGAGGATACCTACCAGCACGAACTTGAAGTCTCCAAAGGCATCAACGAGCTGGTCAGCCTGTGCCGGGAGCACAGCGACCATGCCGCTGGGGCTTTTCTCGACTGGTTCGTCAAGGAGCAGGTTGAGGAAGAGGCCAACGTCAAAGATGTTCTCGACCGCCTGCGCATCGTCAAGGGCGAGGGTCAGGGGCTTTTAATGATCGACCAAGAGCTTGGCGCCCGTGCCCTGCCCTCTTATGATCCAACCCTGGGCTGGATTGGCAACACCCGCTGATCGCGTGAACGCATCAGGGCCCTTCTTTTCACATCAAACACCTGGACTGGCACCATGAACCGCGTGCAAACCGGAGACTGGGAAATTTTCCAACTCGCTGACATCGAGAAGCTGATCCCCGATGACGTGCTCTCGATACGCGAGTTCCTGCACACCCCCTCGCTGAGCTGTTCCCTTTACCATGTTCCCAAGGGTTCCAAAGACATGGACTCAGCCCATGAGGAAGACGAACTTTATCTTATCCTCAAGGGGCGCGGCCGGCTGCGCGTCGAGGGCGACGAGCAGCCGGTCGAGCCTGGCACCATGATGTATGTGCGTGCCTCCTGCGACCATGCGTTTTTTGAGGTCGAGGAAAGCATCACCGCCCTGGCCTTTTTCGGCACCGCAGTGCACCGTGGCGAGCACGGCGCTTAGGTCGTTGCCGAACAACAAGGTATAAAAAAACCCCTCAGGCTGGCGGCGGAGGCGGCGGTGGACTTCCCGCTGCTGCTGGCATATCGGGAGCAGCCGGTGCCTTCGCTTTACCTGCACGCTTGAGCCCAAACAGCAGAGCCAAACCCAGCACCAGCATGCCACCGCCGAGCAAGGGTCGATAGAATATCCAGGCCAAGGCGATGGTGACTAGGGAGATGGTGGCGGTCAGAATACCCGCGACCAGCCCAATCGCCCCGCCAACCAGGCGCCCAAACATGGGAACCACCGCCGCTAGAACCCTCAGAGTACCGAACAACATCGTAAAGCCGATAAACATCGCCACCACGCCCACCAGCCGCAGTATCCAGGTCAGCTGCCGGTTGCTATCCTGCGCCTTCTGGAACATCTCCTGCGCGGAATAGGTGCCAGATTCAAGCAAGGACACCTCGTTGCCATTTGACGCCTGATAGGGAACGAAACTGTTTCCCTTCTGCACAGCGACCAGGCTGATATCTTGAGGTGTTACAGCGGCAAACTGAATTCGCGCATCGCCAATTTCGGGCGCGCCCGGATTTTGCCCAAGATAGATTTCCGACCCCGAAAGCTCCGCGCCCGCTGGCAGAGTCAGCCCCGGGGTTGCGTCGTTCAGATCGACAGGATTGAAGTTACTGAGACTTGCAAGTTGATCGCGCGACAGCCGAAAGGCACCAACCTCCACGTTATTTGCTGTCTGACTCCAGTCTTCATAAGGCATGCGCCCCGGATTGGCATGTCCACCGGGCTTTTTGAAGTTGCTCGAACTGATCAAGCTCGATTCCCAGCCGCGATCATAGGTGTAAGTCGTGACCGTCTCGGTCCCACCGCCTAACTTCTCACGCGTCTCTGATTGACTGTGCTCGCGCCATTGGTACATCTCCACCGATCGGCGCAACTTGATTGCCTGCTCCGTCACGCCAAAGACCGGATCGGTCAAGCTCTCGTCGGTGTCGGCATGCCCTGACAGATGCACCAGCAAGCCCTGATTGGCTGCGTCAACTCGATCTGCGGCCACAGAAACGACCTGCCCCAGACCTTCCTCCAGTGCACGGGCACGGTTGACCGCACGCCCCTCGTTCCACCACAGCAGCCCCACGGCCACTGCCACCAGCACGATACCCACGAGCATGCCGGTTAAAGAGCTAACCAGACGGCTGCCCCAGGATTGCGAACTGACTTCTCTATAGCTATCTTCAGACATAAGCAACTCCACCTCTTAGTGAAACACGCGAGACAAGTCTGGCTGACCGTATTCCCCAACACAGGGTCAAGCCGCAGATAAAATACCATTAGAATGTCACCGGGGCATGTCGGAATCCGCTGCGACAGTGCGGCCGGGGCAGCAAAGGCTTCTGGCTCTCGATGTCGAAGTCGCGCGTAATCATTTTCGCCAGCTAGGCGAACACCTGCGTTTGTCGCCAGAGACACTTAATGTAATACATGATAAATATCTTATATCCATTTGAATATAAAAAAGGAGAAGCCCTAGATGAACTGGTATCTCAGTTTTAACGGCCAGCAAATCGGCCCCCTGGACACCCAGCAAGCGCGCACCCGCGCCAGTGCCGACCCGACTGGCCATGCCTGGCGGGAAGGCTTTGCTGCCTGGTTGCCCATCACCGAGGTGAGTGAACTGACCGGCCCCGCCACGCCCATGCCCGCAGGCGCACCGCCACCTCCGGCCCGCACGGCGCGCTCCGACGAGGTGGACTACGAAATTTTTGGCCACGAGATGCAATTCGTCGAAGTGGAACTCGACCCCGGCGAGAGCGCCGTGGCCGAGGCAGGCGCCATGATGTACAAACACCCGGCCATCCAGATGGACACCGTATTTGGCGATGGCTCCCACACCGGACAGGGCGGCGGTTTTATGGATAGACTGTTTGGCGCCGGCAAGCGACTGGTCACCGGCGAGAGCCTGTTCACGACCGTCTTTACCCACACAGGCCAAGGCAAGGCGCGGGTGGCCTTCGGTGCGCCCTACCCTGGCAGCATTATTCCCGTTCATCTGACGGACCTTGGCGGCACCCTGATCTGCCAGAAGGATAGCTTTCTGTGCGGCGCTAAAGGCGTGGCCATGGGTATTTTCTTTCAGCGCAAGATTCTCACCGGCCTGTTTGGTGGCGAGGGGTTCATCATGCAGCGCCTCGATGGCGACGGGCTGGTGTTCATCCATGCCGGGGGCTGCGTGACCGAGCGGGTGCTTGAGGCGGGTGAGACGCTGCATGTGGATACCGGCTGTATCGTCGCCTTCGAGCAGAAGGTCGGCTTCGATGTGCAGCAGGTCGGCGGCATTAAATCCGCTCTGTTTGGCGGCGAAGGGGTGTTCTTCGCGGTGCTGACCGGCCCCGGCCGCGTCTGGTTGCAATCCTTGCCCTTCTCCCGCCTGGCCGGTCGCATGCTGGCTGCGGCGCCCCAGCAAGGCGGCAGTCGCGGCGAGGGTTCGGTACTCGGCGGTCTCGGCAATCTGCTCGACGGCGACAACAGATTCTAAGCCGTTCCCATGAGACCCTGACTCACCGGGGATTCAGTCTCAGGGGTGGCCGGGACCGTGGACGATTGGGGGCGTCGGGGTGAATGTTTTCGCCCCGACGCCAAGATGCTCTGCGACCGCAACAAGGCTCACAACCGTATCGACAGCCCGTCCACTAGCGCATGACGATACGCCAGATAGGCCGGAATGCTACCCACCAAACCGCCGGCCAGCACCAGACCCGCCAGCAGCAACCATTCCCCCAAGCCAGGCGCGCCTAGGCCAACAAAAATCCCAAACCAGCCTTGCAACAGCGGCTGGGAAACCAGCAACAGGCCATACAAAAGCACCAGGCCCAGACCGACGCCAAGCAGCGTCAGCACCCCTGCCTCGCCCATGATCAGCGCGAACACATGCCAGGGCCGCGCGCCGACCGAGCGCAAAATCGCCATCTCACGTCGGCGCTCGCTCAGGCTGGTCAGCAGCGCCGTGAGCATGCCAACCAGCCCCACCAGCACCACGAAGGCCGAAACGACCAGCAGCGCATTTTCCGCAATGCCGATCAGCTCCCACAGTTGACTGAGCGCCACGCCCGGCAGAATTGCCAGCAGAGGTTCCTCGGGATAGTTGTTGATTGCCCGCTGGACCTGAAAGGTCGCGATCTTGGACTTAAGCCCGATCAACGCCGCCGTGATCGCCTTGGGTGTCAAATCCAACTCCCGGGTCTGCTCGGCCGAGATGCTGACACTAGGTACGGGGGCTCCAGCCTGCCAGTCGACATGAATGGCCTCGATGGCCTCCAGGCTGACATGGACCGTCTGATCCACCGGGGTTCCGGTTGGCTTCAGGATGCCGGCGACACGAAACGGCTTGTCATCATGGCGGGCAAAGCTGACATCGCCGGCGCCATGGGCGACGACGATTTCATCGCCGACGCGGTACCCGAGTTTGGCGGCGACTTCCGCGCCCAGCACAGCATCGTAGAGATCGGCAAAGACCTCACCTTGCGCGAGCGCAAGCGCCCGGTCGCGTGCATAGCGATAGCGCGTGAAGTACGCGGCTGTCGTGCCCAGCACCCGATAGCCATGATGGGAATCGCCCAGTGACAAAGGCACGCTCCAGGCCACGCCGGGCAGATTGGCGATATCTTGGTAGCTCTGCCAGGAGATGTTGTTGGTGGCATCGCCAATGCGAAACACCGCGTACAACAGGAGCTGCACCGGCCCGCTGCGCGCGCCGACGATCAGATCAGTCCCGGACAGGGTGTTGGCAAAGCTTGTGCGCGCCTCGTGGCGCAGACGCTCGACGCCAAGCAACAGGGCCACGCTGAGCGCGATCGAGAGCAGCGTCAGCAGCGCCGTGACGCGGCGGTTGAGCAGACTTTTCCAGGCAAGAAGCAGGATTGGCATGATTTAGGCCATTACCCTAACAGCAGCGTCATCTTCTGCGGTGGTGCCGCACGCTGAGCATAAAGGACACCAGAAAATTCTCGCGGAGACTTCATGCCGCGACCGCTTGCTGATCACCGCTGAGCGTCAAGCTGCGGTCGAACAGCGGCTCAAGCGCGGCATCATGGCTCACGAACACCAGCGTAGCCCCTACCCGGCGGCACTCGTCGAATAACAGCCGGATGAACGCCTCGCGCCGATGGGCATCGAGTGCTGACGTCGGCTCATCGGCAATCACTAGTTCGGGTGCACCCATGAGCGCGCGCGCCGCCGCCACCCGTTGCTGCTGGCCAACGCTCAAGGTGGTAACCGCGCGTCCATGCAATTGCGGATGATCCAAATCCAGCTGCCCGAGCAGACGCCGCGCTTCGCCCGCCAGGGTGCCAGCCGACTGCCGCGCACGCTCCCGGCGTCGGCGCGAGAACCGACAAGGCAGCAGCACATTGTCCATGACCGACAGAAAGGGCAGCAAATTGAACAGCTGGAAGATATAGCCAACATGGTCGGCGCGGAAATGATCCCGCTCGACTCGCCCGAGTTGCTCCAGCGCCCGATCCAGCACCCGCACTGAGCCCGAACTTGCCGTGGTCACCCCAGCCAGCAACCCAAGCAGCGTGCTCTTACCACTGCCGCTTGGCCCCTGCACGAACAGATGCTCGCCGGCGGCCAGCTGTAAAGCAGGAATGCGCAGCACCGGCGGGTCATCCGGCTGCCAGCGAAACTCAAGATTCTGGATATCGACGATCAAGGGTCAAGACCAAAGCACTGGATTTCGGTTGTTCAGCGTCATCGCGCCCTGCCGGTTGTTGGCAGATCGCTAGCCACAAAAGGATACATCAAATGCCCCGTGATGACTGACCACCCACAGCGGTATACCCAAACCCGTTGAGATTTTGGCTCGTTCTGGGCCGGTTGACCGCCACGGGAGACGCCGTGAATCCATCCATGGAGGCTTCCCGGCGGCGTCCTGCCGCCGAGCCCCCCGTGGCCGTCACCCGACCCAGAACCGAAACTCAGTTTGCGATTGGTATAACAGGGGTTTTGGCACAGCATGGCACCGATGCGAGCATCAGGCTTGTGACAGGAAGCAACCGCATTTGTTGCGAATGATTCGCATCTTTAGTATTCTTTTTGAGAATAGTTCTTATTTATTCTCACAAGGAACCCTGAGATGACGAACAGACAGCTTTCCGGCGCGATCACCATCGCAATTGCCAGCATCACCGCACAGCCGGTGCTTGCCCAGCAGGTGCTCGAGCAAGGCGTCGAACAGCTAGAGCAGGAAAACGCCCGTCAGGCCGCCCCCCAAACATCCCTGATCGCCCAACAAAACCAACAGAACCAAAAGATCCAAGGCGGCACCCCAGGGCGAGTCGGAAAACTCAATGATGCACTCGAGAGCAGCGAGGGCGGCTGGTTTCAGGGCATCGAAATCGGCGGACTGATCGAGCTCGAGGCGTCCTACATCTCCCCCTATGAAGGCGATTCCAAATCCGATGTGGTGCTGGCCACCGTCGAGCTTGGCATCGCCTCCCAGATCAACGACTGGGTCGACATTGAGGCGTCCCTGCTCTACGAGCAAGACGCCACCGACCTGGAAGTCGACCTGGCCGTTGTCACCATCCATCACCCGGATGTGTCGCCCCTGTTCTTGACCGCCGGTCAGTTCTATCTGCCCTTCGGTGTGTATGAGACCAATCTGATCTCGGAACCGCTGACGCTGGACATTGGCGAGGCACGCGAAACGGCCGCCCAGCTTGGCTTTCTCTATCAGGGTTTCAGCGGCAGCCTCTATGCCTTTAACGGCGATCATCAGATCGACGGCAAGAACCAGATCAACAGTTGGGGCGCCAACCTGGCTTGGGCGGTGGACACCGACAGCTACTCGCTCACCGCCGGGGCCGGCTACATCAACGATCTTGGCGACTCCAACAGCCTGCAAGACGCGGTCTCAGACAATCGCCAGGCGATTTACGATCAACTGGTCGAAGGCGAAGACCCCAGTGCGGGCCAGTTTCGCACCGACCCGACTGAACGCACTGGCGGCTGGACCGCCAATTTGGGCATCATCATCGGCGACTTTAACCTCATCGCCGAATATCTGACCGCCAGCGAGCGCTTTGATCCTTCCAGCCTGGCATATCGCAACAAAGGCGCCCAGCCCTCGGCCTGGAACCTTGAGGTTGGCTACAGCTTCCCGGTCTTCGGTCGCGACAGCATCGCCGCCATCGCCTACCAAGGCACCGAGCAAGCCGTCACACTCGAATTACCCGAGACCAGCTGGCTGTTGGGCTGGTCAGTCGAGATCTTTGAGCGCACTGCCCTCGCGTTCGAATATCGCCACGACAGCGACTATAGCGTCCGCAATGGCGGCACCGGCAAAGATGCCAGCGCCGTGGTCGCACAACTGGCCGTCGAGTTCTAAAAGCGTCAGGCAGAGTTAACCCACATCGGCGCAATCTGCTGCGCAAGTGTAATCTTGAGTCAACGCGCGCGTTGCTGGAATTTGCCGCATGCACACTCTGGCAGATGGAGCAGGAGCATGACTGTATAGGTAATGGAGGCATATAGCGGCAACAAAAGACTGAAGCCAAGACTGGGGCCAAGGTCCTCCCAACTGGGGAGGTTAAGAAGGGTGTGAACGACAAACGCGAGTGAGGTTGCAAAGGACGCAGCGAATGCTGTTTCTGGCAATGTGCTCTGCTGCGGCAAGCGACGGAAGCGACCGGCGATGCTGGATTGTTATGAGGGCCACTATGACCGCATAGGCTAAGAGTGGGCCGGGCTGGAAATAATCTGTGAGCATTTCGACCTCGAACTGATGAGCGCAAGCGTCCCGATGCTAGCATCGATCATCCTCACACTTCATATTTTGCATACCCATGCATGCCACCGTCGCACACAATAAGGCATAGGTGTTCGTGCATAACCTGCTCAACCATGTTCTCTTGGGGCCGCCACAGCGCTGGGGACGGGTAAACCTGTTATAGTGTGCATGGATACAGCGACTTAGAATACTCCGCTAGAATACCCTCATTACCCGGCACTGTGGGATCGATGCCAAATCTTCGCAGACTCTCGATTACCTGGTTACTCACCGCGCTCCTGCTTGCCACGGTCCTGGTCTACAGCATTGTCTCCGTGACTTTCGGGCATTTTGCAGAGAAAGGTGCAGCGGCAGCCATTGCGAAGAAACAGCTTGAAACCCTTTCCCTGGTGATCGCTCAACACTTCGCTACGCGCATTCAATTGGACGGTAAGAGTGAGTTCATTGCGGCCTACGTTGATGACCTGGAGCAGCTGAGAGAGGGACTTGAGGTCCGTGTTTACCGCGCGGAGTCGACGGCTGAGATCTTCGGTAAAGCCAGTGATCGCTACCATCCAGATGAGCCTCCCGTGGATGTACAGGACGCCTTCACCAGCGGCAACCCCCAGTTCTTCGAGACGGACAAGATCCTGCGCTTTGCCAGACCGGTCCGTGCTACTGAGGCATGCCTGCGCTGTCATGACAACGCGCAAACAGGCGACGTGCTCGGCGTCGTAACTGTCGCTTCGGTGTCGCATATCATGCGGGCCACCATTAAGAAGTTTCAGCGAGGCTACCTGTTCATCAACTACCTGGTGTCGGTGATCATGTTTCTGCTGGTTTTTCTGCTGGTGGAACGGTTACTGGCGGAACCGGTACGACGGCTGAGCCGTCAGATGGTAAAGAGCAGGGAGTCGAGTGACAACAGCGACCTGCCCCACCCCGATACGCTGTATTGCCACGAAATGCAGGAGCTGAATAACAGCTTCGGGGAGTTGATGTGCCGTCTACGCGACCGCTACGCACTGATGCACGAGATGGCGCATACCGATGCGCTGACCGGGCTGCTCAACCGTCGTGGCTTTGTCCCTCGGTTTGAATTAGAACTCCACCGGGCCAAGCGCTACGAACATCATCTCGCCCTCATCGCTGTTGATCTGAACGGATTTAAGGCGATCAACGATGATTGTGGTCATGCCGCCGGTGATCACTGTCTGGCCGGCGTTGCTGACGCCGTGAGCAACATGCTGCGCGAAGAGGCGGTATTGGCTCGGGTGGGTGGTGATGAGTTTCTCGCTGTTGTGCCCAATCTCGCCCCAACCGATAAGGCTCAGGAGATTGCCGAAAGGATCGCAGCGGCGGTGGCCAGTGTCGCGATCAACTGTGGCGATGACGAGCGTTTTGTCACGGCCAGCATCGGCGTGGCCATCTATCCGCTCGACGGTGCGGACATCGCGCAACTAGAGCGAGTCGCGGATCAGCGCATGTACGACACCAAGGCTCGCTCCCGCCATCGCTGAGGAATCTCGGCACCGACATCGAACAGATGTAGCGGGTGTTGTGTCGTGCGCAGGATCGCTGCTCGATAGGATATTCACTCCCGAGGACAATCCCCAAAATGACCCACAGCATCGAAATTTTCTTAGCTGCTGCCGCCGGGGTCGCCAACGGCATCACCATGACTCCGCGCAGTGCCAACGACAAGGAGTACTTCCCGCAGGACTGGTTCGCCGATCACGTCTCGAAGCTCAGATTGCCATTCCGGGCACAGGGCAGGAACAGCTATCCGGACTTCTGGGTCGGAGACGACCAGGCGACACCGATCGAAGGCTACGAGATCAAGTCGCTCGCCTTTGCCAAGGGCAGGCCTGCTCGCCGTGACTACGACTCCAACAGCACAATCCCGGCGGGCCGCAAGAATGGCCGAGAGGTGTTTCTCGTCTTCTTCCTCTACACTGGATCAGGCGCCAATCCGCGTCCCATCCATTCGCTTTCCATCGCCCATGCGGACCTGATCAATATGGACCATGAGACTGCCGCCGCCCACGTCAACGAAGGCATTGATGGCTTCGGTTCCTACGGCGACGGATTCATCCGCGACCGCAAGATGTATCGCTTCCCGCACCCTTATAGCATCGACCCCAGCGGGCTCGGTCGCTGTCGGCTGATCATCCCCAGCGATTGGGGTATCTCGCATCCGAGTTTGCGCCCCTGCGGTCATATCAGTCGAACGATCGCTGCCAATGCGTTGCGCAGCTACACTGTCCACCTTGATGGCAAGACACCCGCTACGAAGCAGCAAGACCGGCGTCCCGATGCCCGCCAGCGACGGGAATTCTCGGTCTTCGAGGCCGGATGATCGCGGCCTGGCCGATCCGTTGCGCTAGAACAGAGATGCCTGAATCGGCATCGCCAGGCTGTCGGCTACCGGCTGGCGGAAATGCGCGTCCTGGAGGTCGAACAGCCGCTGAGCAATCGTTGCGCAATTCCCGAGCGCGGATTCAAAGGCGTTCAGCGCATGCTCGGCGCCACGGCCTCCACAAAGTTCAACCAGCGCCTGGCTGAAGACAACGATCCGCACGTCGTTGAGCGATAGCCGGCGACCGGTGCGGTTGAACCGCAAAACCTTTTCCCCGGCCGCCTGTTTCGCCGTCGTCAGCGCATCGTCGGGCGCCGATAGCCTACGTCGATCACCGGCCGCCTTGCGGCAGACCATCAGCACGTCGAGATCGATCGGCGACTTGGCCGCGAGCTTTGGCATCGCGACGGACATCTCGGCTTTGACGGGCTGCGCCTGCACCAGCCGGAAGCCGGCATGCAGCACAGCGGCGGCCACCGACGTCCAGCCATCCTCGCGGGAATGGTGGTAGGAGAACACCATCAATCCCTCGTCCTTCAAGACCCGATGGCATTCGCCGAAGACGGCGGAGAGCTTAGCGGAAAAGCGCGTGTATTCGGTGTCCTGTACCTCGCGCTCGGAGCGCGTTGTCTCAAGCCGCGGTCCATCGCCACCTTCGAGCCAGAGGCGCTGCCAGACGTGAAAAAAATCGGCTAGCTCGGAGTAATGGACGTTATCGAAGAACGGTGGGTCAGTCACGACCGCGTCCACCGAGCGGTCCGGTAGGTCCGTATTTGCGGAGTCCCCCACCGACAGATAGACCGCGCCGGGCGGGAGTCCGTCGACCGGCCAAGCGTCCAGCACCTGCGCCCCCATCGGCTGGCTTTTGCCGAACAGCTTGCGACCGGATGGTCGCTTGCCATTCCGCCCAGATGCGGGGTCCAGCACGATCTCGAAAGGCGCCGTCTTGTAGTCCACGGCGCGCAGCAACCGCGATTGGAACAGGTTCAGAAACGAGCCGGAGGACTTAGGCGTGCCCCAGAGATTCGCCTCGATCGGCGTGCGCTCCGGTTTCAGCACATGGTGCGAAAACATGTGGCGCACAGCGCCGGTGCCTTCGCCCTTGTAGCTTGCAAACATGTTGTTGAATTCCAGTACGCCGGACAGCAGCACGAACAGCGACTCGCGCTCCGATCCTGCCGGCAACTGGCCGATTGCATCCGCCAGCAGGCCAATGCCCAGCAGCTGGCGAGCATTGAAGAACTGATCCCAACGGCTGTAGCCGTAATTGAGACATTGGCGGGTATTGCAGCCATCAAAGATGGCCACGCGCGGAACCGGCAGCGACAGCGCCGCCAGCTCGTCGACCGCCGCAGCATAGGCGGCCTCGTCTGCGACCGTTGATCTCAGATACTGCTTGCTGCCGTCCTCGCGCAGAACCAGCTTGGCATAGAGCCGATGCTGCGGCGGCTTGCCGCGGGCGCGAGCGGTCTTGGCGATGGGAAAGCGCGTGCCACAGCCGTCGCAGGTCGCGTTTGCCCCGCGTGCTGCGCCGACATGCAGCTCATAGTTACAGCCGCAAGCAGGGCAAGCAGTCGACGCATCGCGATGGTCTGCCGGATGCACCTCACCGCAGCGGGGGCAGCAGGCATGCACACGTGGATTGCGCTTCACATAGGCATGCTTGGCAAACACCCTTGATGAGAACAGATCCACTGAACGACCGCAGCTCGGGCAGTCAAGCTGCTTGACCCAGAACCAGTACAGGACTTCACAAAGCGCACCGTCGCCGTCGAGACTGCGGTGTAGCCCGGTCAACCGCTGGGCGACCGACGCCCGCAGCGCCTCGAAATGCGCCATCAGCCGCTCCCGATCCACCGGCTGCAAGGCGGTGCGGACCGCCCGCCAGGCGACCGGATTGATGTCCCGCCCGATCACCGTGCAACCCAGCTTGTGCGCCTCGCCGACGGTCGTCCCGCTGCCCATGAAGGGGTCGAAGATCACAGGTGCCGGTAGTTTCACCGCGCTTTGGTACAGATCCATCACTGCGCTGCCCTGCGGCACCGTGCAGCCGAGCACCACGGCCCGAAATACGCTACCAAGCCTCTGCGCCCACCATTTGTGAGTGTGATAGACCGGTCGCCAGACCTCCTTCCGCCAACTCTCGACCTCGGCGATCGTACTCAAGTGCTCGAACGGAAATCCGTCCTCGATCACCCTTTTCGCTGGCCCCCGCAGCACTGCCGCCCCATAGCTCGTCTGCTCCTCGGCGACAAGCATCCCGGCCAAGTCCGACAGTGCCGAAGCCACCCGATGCGGATTGCGCTCCAACAGCGTGCGCAGCGACGGCGGCACCCGCCCAGCCAACAACAGTAGCTCGTCCATCGGCAACGCCAACGTCTCGGCGAGGCGACCGATGAGTGCATCCGATGGAGGCGTTGCGCCGGATTCAACGCGAGAAAGATAAGCCGGATCGACCTGGCAGCGACCGGCGACTGACCGCAGCGAGAGGCCGAGCTGCTCGCGGCGGGACTTGATGAGGGTGTGGATGTCCATGTCCGAAGGTTAGGATGCGTTGACAATCTTGTCAACGCTTCATTCGGTGTTCCGATGCCCGAAAGTGCTGGACTGGCTTGCAAAATGCCGAGATCGTCGCGTCCGCGCTAACGGACCAAGTAAGCAGATGATCCCCGGCCCGACCGCCGGACTCACGGCCGGCAATCGGACCTGCGGGGATCGCTTTTACCAGACCTGGCCGGGGTTGTTCTCAAGCTGCTGCATGACCCGCTCCGTGGCCTTCTGCAGGCTCAGCGAGTCTGCCCGTTGGCGCGGTGGCCATTCCTGCAGGCTCTTCATGTGCTCGGCGATGATCCCCTGTGCTGGCACAAGGGTCCACATCTTCTGGGCTAAGAACTTGCGGCCCATATAGCCCCATTCGTGGGAGAGAGGGTCGAAGCGTTCCATGGGGTCCATGCGCAGGTTGAACAGATAGGGCGCCGACGGATAAACGATGGGGTCCCACCACAGCCCGTTCTCCTTGACCCCGAACAGCATCTTCCAATCGCCCACGCGCACGCCGGTGAGCGTCGCCTCGTCGTAATAGAAGTAGTCCTTACGGGCGGATTTGTCCGTCTTGCCGGTCCACAGATCAAGGTTGTCGACGCCGTCCAGGTGGACCTTGTAGGTCATGTCGCCCATCTGTGCGCCCTCAAGCAGCTTTGCCTTGAGGTCCGGCTCGCCCGCAGCCGCAGCCAGGGTGACGAACAGGTCTTCGTGGCTTTGGATGGCGTTGGAGACGCTGCCCGCTGGAATCTGGCCGGGCCAGCGGACCAGCATCGGCACGCGCACGCCGCCCTCCCAGGTCGAGCCCTTCTCGCCGCGGAAGGGCGAGTAGCCGCCGTCCGGCCAAAACATCAGCTCGTAGCCGTTATCCGTCGAGTAGACCACGATGGTGTTGTCGGCAACCCCGAGGTCGTCGAGCTTCTTCAGCAGCTGGCCAATTTCTTCGTCGTGCTGGATCATGCCGGCGCGGTAAACATCGTCCTCGGGGCGCCCCTCGTCGACGGCCTTCTGCAGGTACTCCGTGGGGACGTGGGTCCAGATGTGCATCCGGGTGGGGTTGAACCAGACGAAGAAGGGCTTGTCTTCCTTGACGCTGCTCTCGATGAAGGTCTCGGCCGCCTTCAAGAATTCGCCGTCCACGGTCTTCATGCGCTCGCGCGTAAGGGCACCGGTGTCCTCACAGCGCTGCTTGCCCATGGGGCCGAACTTTGGGTCATCGGTGGGGTCGTCGGTGTCCGTCGCCCAGCAATGCAAGACGCCACGCGGGCCGAACTTCTTGGTGAACTCGGGATTCTTCACGCCTGGGTAGTCGAGCTGCTCGGGCTCTTCCTCGGCGTTAAGGTGATAGAGGTTGCCGTAAAACTCGTCGAAACCGTGCACGGTTGGCAGGAACTCGTTGCGGTCGCCTAAGTGGTTCTTGCCGAACTGCCCGGTCGCGTAGCCAAGCGGCTTCAGCACCTCGGCCAGTGTCGGGTCTTCCTTCTGCAGGCCCAGCTTTGAGCCGGGGATGCCGATGGTCGTCAGGCCGGTGCGCACCGGCAATTGCCCGGTGATAAACGCGGCCCGTCCGGCGGTACAGCTTGGGTGCGCGTAGTGATCGGTAAACAGCATGCCCTCTTTGGCGATGCGGTCGATGTTGGGCGTCTGGCCCATCATGCCGTGGGTATAGGCACCGACATTCCACATGCCGATATCGTCGCCGAAGATGACGAGGATGTTGGGCTTTTCGGTGGGTTTTTCGGCGGCCGCTTCGGTGGCCGCCATGGTGCCGGGCATCCAGGCCGACACCGCAATCAGTGGAACGAGCTTGAGTAAGGTCTTTTTCATTGTTTCTCCCAGTTACAGTTGCGAGCCAAAGTTAAGAGCCAAATTTACGAGCAAGGAATGCGGGAACTGCCGGGGGAATTGGCGGCGCCCGCGAAAAATGCTAGTCGGCAGCGCCCTTGAGCTGCGTCAGCAGCGTGCTGACCTGCCCGGACGGGTCCGGGAAGTGGGCCAGGTAGCGCTCCGCCCACGAGATAGCCGCCTCGCGGTCGCCGGCCTTGGCGTTGAGGCTCACCAGCGCGAGCGCGATCTCGGCGTTGTTGGGGTGGCGGTCGGTGGCTGCCGTGAGGGTGGCGATGGCAGCACGCGGGTTGCCGTTCGCCTCCTGCGCCAGAGCATGAACATAGGCGTAGCGGGGCTGCTCCGGGGCCTGCGCGGCGGCGCGGCCGAGCAGCTCCACCGCAGCGGGCAGGTGCTTGGTGCGGATTTCTAACAGGCCGAGTGCGTGCAGCAGGTCAGCGTCGTCCGGGGCCTGCTCGAGTCCCTGTTCAAGCACCGTGCGGCCGTCGTCGTCGCGCCCGAGTGCGCGGTACAGATCGGCGAGGTTGGCGTAAGCGGGCGTGAAGTCGGCCTCCAGCGCCAGCGCCTGGCGGTAGTCGCGCTCTGCCGCATCGGAGTCGCCCAGCAGGCTATCGAGCACGCCGAGGTTGAGCCAGTCCTCCGGGCGCTCGGCATTGGTGAGCTGGGCCTCGCGGTACTCCGCCAGGGCTGGTGCGAGGGCCTTGCGCAGCGGGGATTCACGACCGGGGACGTTAGCCTCCAATCGAGCATAGGCGGCCATTGCGCGGGCGGTATCGATGCGCACCAGACGGGTCGGGTCGTCCAGCAGCTCAAGCCCGATGCTGAGCGCATTTTGCGGCGGCAGGCGCTCCAGGGCGCGGGCGACGGCGGCGCGTAGCAGCGGGGGATCGGACTCGGCGAGGTCTTGCAACAGGGCCGGATCGATGGGGTCGGGCTGCTGGGCAAGCAGGTCCAGGGCCGTCGCCCGGGCGATCGCGGGTGCCTCTGCATCCGCCGTCAGCTTGGCGAGCTTTGCTGCGGCGTCCGGCGCTCCGCTGCGACCGGCGTGCAGCGCGGTGGCGAAGTGCGCCGGGCGCTTTGGCGTCCCGTACCAGGTCTGCACCTGAGCCGCCGCCTGTTCCGGGGTCAGCTCGGTATGGCAGCCGGTGCAGGCGTCTGGGGTGCCGAGAGCGGCGGCGAGGTCCGGGCGCGGGATGCGCAGGCTGTGGTCAGCGCGCGCGTCTATGACCATGTAGCTGCGCTCCGGCATGTGGCAGTCGAGGCAGGCGGTGCCGCTGCCCTTGGCGCCCGCAGTTTCAGTTTCGGTCATTGGGTGATGATGGTGCTCGGCGCTGTCGTAGCGGGTCGGCGCATGGCAGCGGGCGCAGACGGCGTTGCCGGGCGCGCGCAGTTGCAGGGAGTGCGGGTCGTGGCAGTCGCTGCAGGTGACGCCCTGGTGGAACATGCGGCTCTGGATGTAGGAGCCGTGCACGAACACCTCGTCTTGGATCTGCCCGTCGGCGTAGTACAGGCCCTCCGCCAGCAAGGCCAGCCGATGCGTGTCTTCCAGCGGCGCGTCCGGCGTGTAGGGGACGTGGAGCTGGCCGCGGCGGGAATGGCAACGGGCGCAGGTGTTGACCTCGGCATGACTGCTGCGGGCCGGCTCGCGGTGTGGCAGGCCGGTCTCCGGATCTTGCGGCCAGGTGGGGTTGTCGCGGTCGGCGAGGTCCGGCGTCAAGCCCTTGTGGGCGTCCCAGGCATCGGCATTGCCCGCTGCTGCGGCCTCGGCCTGTTTTGCGTGCGCGGCGCCGGGGCCGTGGCAGGCCTCGCAGGCGACGTCGATCTCGGCCCAGGTGGTGGTGTAGGCGTCCGTGCTGAGGTCGTAGCCCTTGTGCAGGTCGGTGGAGTGGCACTCGGCGCACTGGTAGTTCCAGGTCTGGTCGCGGTTGGTCCAGTGCAGCGGATTGTCGGGGCCGTAGTCCGCCTCGTCGGGGTAGAGGTGGAACCAGCGCTGGCCGCCCTGGTCCGCCGGGCGTGAATCCCAGGCGATGCCGAGCGCTTGCAGCCGTCCGCCCGGGAAGCGGATCAGGTATTGCTGCAAGGGCGTCCAGCCGAAGGTGTAGGCGATGGAATAGCTTGCGGGCTTGCCGTCCGGGCCGTCGGTGTCGACCCGGAATGCGTCGCCGTCACGGTAGAAGCGCGTGGTGACGCCGTGGGCGGTGAATTCGGCGTCGTCGAAGTCGCCGAGCACGTTCTCCGGCGTTGCCTCGGCCATGGCCAGGTCGTGGTGGGAGCCCTGCCAGGCGGTGAACTCGGGGACGTGGCAGGTGGCGCAGCGCGCGCTGCCGATATAGTCGTTGGCGGCGGCTTCGTGGGCCGCGTCAGCCGAGCCGGCTGCGAGTATAGGCACAGCGGGCAGCAATAGCAGAGCGACGGTCGCCGCGAGGAGGTGCGGGACAACCGGGGCCAGGCTCCGGGCGTCAGACAAGATCGGCAAGGGGGTGGCAGCAGGGCGCCGACCGGCGGACGGGAAATCGGGCATGGGTTCTCCTCGCAGAGTTGAAAGTCAGGCCGCAAAGCATAACCCGACCCGCGACTGGCCGCCGCCGGCCTGCTCGGTCCTCGTTATTCGTCGAAGGCAAAAATCTGCTTCCAATCCGTCTTCATGCTGATCACGATCCAGCCCTGCTTCTGTGCTTCGTCGTACAGCGCCTGGGTGAAGGTGCCGACCTTGGTGTCGGGCAGCCCCTGCGCCGGTCCGTAGGCGTACTCGCGCTCGGCGTCGTCGTGCAGCAGAAGCATCGACAATCGCGCGCCGTCACCGGCCTTGGTGTATTCGAGCATCTCCCGGTCGCCGGTGGAGTTTCCGAAGGCCGCATGGGGCCGACGCCCGATCATCAAGTGGATGCCTTCGGGCTTGCCGGCATTGTTGTTGTCGAGCAGCAGTTTCGGCTCCTTGGTGAGAAACGGCGTGCCGTCCTTGCGATAGCCGTACTTGGTCTCCCCGGCGGTGCCAACAACCTGCTCTGGCGGGATCCCGTAAACGGACTCGGAATACACCCGAACGAAGTCCTGACCGCCGCCGGTGACGATGTAGGTCTTGTAATCGTTGGCGCGGAGGTACTCCAGAACCTCCTTCATCGGCAGGTAGGTGAGGTCGGTGTAGGGCCGGTCCCAGCGCGCGTTCTTAACGGTTGCGAGCCACTTTTCCGCCTCAGCCTTGAACTCGTCGACATCCATGCCGGTCAGGGTGGCGGCGAGGATCTTGATCAGGTCATCCATGGGGAGCTTGGCGATGGCCTCGCGGTCGCCAGACAGCACGGTCTTGAACGGCTCCTCCTGCGCCAGCTCAGGTTTCGCCTTGACCACCGCCGGAACCCGCTCCAGGCAGTAGACCACCTGGCTGTACATGGGGTGCTCGACCCAGAGCGTACCGTCCTGGTCGAAGGTCGCGATGCGTTCCGCTGGCGGCACGAAGGTCGGGCTTCCCGGCGTCGTGGTTTCCTTCACGAAGGCCATGATCGCCTGCTTCGCCGGCCCGTCGTTCCAGGCGGACAGCGGATCATCGGCGTGGTTGCGAGATCCCTGGTCGGCGGCCTGGGCGCTGCCGATGGACAGGCAGGCGATGAGCGCCAATACCGGCCAGGCGGCCATAAACTTCGCAGTGAAGGGTGATTTCAGGATTGAGGCGATCTTCATGAGAGGATACCTGCTGACTGGAATGAAGCCATCATGGGTAAAAACACTGCCCATTTAAGGAGATACCGATGCACAGCGGCCAGGAAACGGCATCAGAATTCCGCGCTCAGGTGCGGGACTGGGGTACAGATATTGATCCTGATCATCCCACCTGAACGGCAATGCGACTATCGGACAAAGGGGCAAGGGAATTTGCCCGAAAGGGCAATAGCGGATCGGCGATATTTCCCTGGATCAGGGCTGAAGGCGTGGTTATGCCGGCTTCACCTTGCCCGCGCCGTCCGCCGCTGGCCATTCGACCCGGAACACCGCGCCCGCACCAGACGCCGAACCGGCATCGGATTCGGCCCAGACGCGGCCGCCGTGGGCCTCGACCAGAGTGCGGGTGATGGACAGCCCCAGCCCCATGCCCTGGGGCTTGGTGCTGAAGAACGAATCGAACAGCTGCGGCAAATGCTCGGGGGCGATCCCCGGTCCGCGATCACGGACCACTAGCATCAGGCGATCCGCCTCGCGCTCGACGCACAGGGTGACCAGGCGTCGTGCCTCGGGCAGGCCGTTGGTCGCCTCCATGGCGTTGAGCACCAGGTTGATGAGCACCTGCTGGATCTGGATACGATCGCCGAGCAAGAGGCAAGCGGTCCCGCCCAGTCGCAGGTCGAGCGTCACCCCGCGGCGCCGCGCTTCGGCGCGCAGCAAGGGCTCCAGCTCGCGGACCGCCGCGTTGAGATCGAAGGGGTGCCAGTCAACCGGCTGCTTGGCGAGCAGCGCCCGCAATCGGCGGATCACCTCGCTGGCGCGCAGGTTGTCCTTTCGGATGTCGGTCAAAATCGCCCGGAGTTCGTCCCACCGATCCGCACCGGACGCGAGCAGGAGGTCGGCGGCATCGGCGTTGCTCAGAATCGCGCCGAGGGGCTGGTTGATTTCGTGAGCGATTGCGCCCGTCAACTCCCCAGCGACCGCGAGGCGCGAGGCATGGGCGAGTTCGAAGCGCTGTTTTTGCACGGCCAGTTCAATCTGGCGGCGCCGGCGACGCTCAAACAGGAGTCCGCCAATCAGCCCCGCCTCCAGCAGCAAGACGACAATGGCGACAACCGTTGCGGTGGCATGTTCCTCCTGCAGTGTCGGGGGCTTGAAGCGCAAGATGGCATCCTCTGGGATGGCACTCGGGTCGATGTCCCACCGCTGGATCTGGCGCCAGTCGAGGTTCACAACCTGGGGAAGCGGCTCCGGCAAGCGCGGTGCATCGCCAGCAAGCCGATCATTCACCAGGCGTCCCGCCTGTCGCCCCATGGCCACAAAATTCGGCATGGAGCCGCCGACGATGCCGGTGCCGATAAAGGTGTCAAAGGGTCCGTACACCGGTACGGCCGAGGCCGTCGCCATGAGCTCTACGGCTTGACGCGGGGAAAACAGGTGGCCGACACCGTCCTCGAAGTAGCCCGGTGTCACCACCAGGGTGTCGCCATCCAACGCACTCAAGCGTTGCAAGACCGCATCGGTTGGCAGGCCAGCGAGAAACTCGGCGCTGATCCGGTCCGGGAGGCGCGACACGTCATCGCGCAACTCGGCCTCCCAGTCACGATCCAGCGCGGAGCTGCCCGTCACCACCGCCAGCCGTTGGGCGCGCGGATGCAAACGCAGCGCCAGTTCAATGGTGCCCGGAAAATCGAATTCGATGGGAACGCCGACCATGTCGGTCGGCAATGGTGGGTGCGATTGCAGGAACGAACGCAGAACGCCCGCGTAGATGATCGGAACCTGCGGAAACAGCTCAGCGCGATGGTGGAGCAAGAGATCCAGCGCCCCATCGGCCGCGGCGAGCAATACGGTCGGGGGTCGCAACGCGTACTTCTCGTGCAGGAAGCTGATCAGGGCGCCCAGGTAGGACTCGCCGTCAAAATGTGGATAGTCGAGAAACTCGGCATTCACCTCGGTCGCATTGGGGAGCGTCTCGCGCAGGCCGGCTTCAAATTCAAGATTCGCCGGCAGCAAGCGATGGTGGGAATAGAGCACGAGGACGTGCGGGGTCTCCTCGGCCGGCGCAGCCGGTGCGAACAGCAGCCAGCCGGTGAGCCAAAGTTGGCGAATCAGTCCGTGCTTTGCCCGATCCATCTTGGAAGCGATTTGAAATCCGCGCCAAACGCGACAGAGCATCATGTCCGTTGTTGCTGCGTCAGACCAGAGCGCCGCGGTAATCGCGCGGCGTCATGCCGGTCAGGCGCTTAAACGCCCTGGAAAAATGCGGCGCATTCTCGTAGCCGGCGGCAAAGGCGATGTCGGCGATGTTCAGGTCGGAATCAACCAAGAGGTCCGATGCGATCGCGAAACGCGCATCTTGCACAATGTCGGAATAGGTCGCGCCGCATTTTGCCAGCCGGCGCTGCAAGCTGCGCTCGCTCATGCCGACGATTTCGGCCACCAGCGACAGGGGCGGATGCCCCTGCGCGAGATAGGGACGGATGAGCGCGCGCACGGCGGTGACGAAGTCCCAGGCGTCACCCAAGCCGAATGGGGTTCGCGGGGGACTCGTCGGACCATTGACGTCAACGGCGCTTGACCGACGGCCGATGCAGATCTGCGCGATGTCAGCCGCTGCAACCAGTATCGAGCAGTGCTGCTGACCGGTCAGGATGCGGGCGTTGCCGTAAGCCTCTCGCGCGGCGTGCGAGGGCCGCCCACGCGAGACGAAGGTGATCTCGGTCGGGCACCAGTCAGATCCGGCGGCACTGCGCACAATGTTGATGACGCCTACAATCGCCTTCCACTCGGCGAAGCCGACAAAAGGACTGTTCTGAAACCCCCGTACTTCGCACAGCACGCGTCGATCGACGCCTTCACGGCGGATGTCGATCTGTAAGGCGCTGTTTTCTCGATGCACCTGGTGCGACAGGGCCTCGATGCGGGAAAGTCCGGTGGGCGCCCCAATGACCGCACGCTGCACAGCGGGATGGAGCCTACTGAGGGAAGTAGCGCGACCGGCGAGGAAACCGACTTCCATGATGCCAAGCTCACGACTTGATCGCCAAGCCCAGTCGAGGGCGCGCGGCAAGCTGACATAAGCATCGGGGGTCTGTTCAATAAAAGCGGGGAGCCGCGAGCGCTCGAGTTCTCGCTCGATCGGGACACCAGCATCTCGGAGGACTCCGATATTATCGATTACATGCTGTGCCCTTACGACAGGGATATGCATGTCGCTGTCTCCGTGATGGATAGGCCGGTGAAGCTGGTGGTGAGGAACTTAAAAAGGCCTTCTATGGAAGACTTGGCGATTGAAATAAAGCCGGCGACTGTTCAGGCCGCCGGCTTTGTCACTTCAATACAAAGCAACCTCTAGGGTGCTCTGCTACTCACCCGCGTGGCTGACGTGTTTCGCCGACTGCATCGCCTCGATCACCTGATCCAGGTTGTAGCTCGCCGGCACTTGCAGCGAGGGGAAGTCCCGATAGGTCTCGAGTTCCTTCAGCCACATCAGCTGTCCGATGGGCAGCAGGTTCCAGTCATAGATGTACGCCGTGCTTGGAGCCGCCAAGGCGCCACCGTAGCCCAAGAGGGTCCCATCAACGGTCGCGACCGAGCGCTCGAAAGGATCACGCTTGAGGTTGCTGACATAGGTCCAGTGATAGGTGAGTGGGGGGTTGAAGGCCTCCGTCGCATTGGAGGAAATCATCGTGTAGTAGAACTTCCAGTTCTTGTAGCGCACCGCCGAAGGATCTTTACCGGTGTAATAGAAGAAGTGGTCGCGTGCCGAATCCGACTTGCCTTCCAGGTAATCGCGCTGGTCGAAGCCGTCCAGCGTGGTCTTGACGATGCCGGGGTACTCGCCGGCCTCGATCTGCTTCTTCAGCTCATCACCCGAAGGCCCACCAGCGATATTGACCAAGGTGGGTACCCAGTCCAGCGACGAGAAAATCTGGTCCGGGTTCGAGCCGGCCTCGACGTGCCCCGGCCAGCGCACCAGCATCGGCGCCCGCATACCGCCTTCCCAGGTGGTCAGCTTGCCACCGCGGAAGGGCGTGATACCGCCGTCCGGGTAGGTGATGGCCTCGGCGCCGTTGTCAGTGGTGAAGACGACGATGGTGTTGTCAAGCTCGCCCATGTCTTCGAGCTTTTTCAGCACGTAGCCGATGTTGTCGTCCATCTGCTTCATGCCGGCTTCGTTGATACCCCAGTCCTTGCCGCCCTTCTCGCCCAGCATGTCCATGTACTCATCCGAGAGCATGGTGGTGACATGCATGCGCGCCGGGTTGTACCAGACGAAGAACGGCTTGCCGGTCTTCTCGGGGTCGTTGCGCTCAAGGAAGTCGATGACCTGGGTAGAGATCTCTTCGTCGATGGTCTTGGAGCGTTCCAGCGTCAGTGGTCCTTCGTCCTTACAACTCTGATTCTCCTCGGTGCCGTCCTTGGACGTGCAATGAATCACCGGGCGTGGCGGAGTCATGCAAAGCGCGGTCTTCGGGTCCACCGCACCGGCGACTTCTTCAAGACCCTTGACCGGGGTGTTTTTACAGGGCGGAACAACGGTCTGTTCGGTCGGTGACTTGTTGATGTCGGGGAAGCTCACCCCTTGCATGGCGTCGAGGTGATACAGGTAGCCCCAAAACTCCTGGAAGCCATGTGCCGTGGGCAGCGACTCCGACTTGTCGCCGAGGTGGTTCTTGCCGAACTCGCCGGTGTTGTAGCCGAGATCAAGCAGGAATTTGGCCAGCGCGGGGGTGCCCGGCAACAGCGAGCTGGTAGCGCCCGGAAGCTGTGGCATGACCATGCCGGCGCGCAGCGGATGCATGCCGGTGAAGAAGGCGGTGCGCCCGGCCGTGCAGCTCTGCTCGGCATAGTAGGTCATGAACCGCGCCCCTTCATCCGCGAGGCGGTCGAGGTTGGGCGTCTCTCCAACCATCAGGCCCTGATGGTAAGCACCCACGTTCATGATGCCGATGTCATCGCCCATGATGAACAGGATGTTGGGCTTGTCACCGGAGTCAGTGGAGTCGGCGGCCTGGGCGTTGCCGATGGCGAGACAGGCCGTTAGGGCCAGGAGCGAACCGGTGGCCTTAAGGCCCACCATGGGAGACCATTTCGGCGGTCTTGGTTTGTTGAGTTGCATCTGCACGATTCCTCTGGATAAGAAGCTGGTTAAGAAGCGGTATCAGCGTCCCGCGCGAAAAAGGCGGAACTGGGGTCAGGATTGGAGGTGATGGAGCTAAATCATCCCACTGCAACCGCAGCGCGACTATCGGACAAAGGGGCAAGGGGGTTTGCCCGAAAGGGCAAAGGTGGGCGGGGGCGGGATCGCGAACGCGCGCGGGATCAATCGGGCAAGGATTGCAGCCGCTCGGCCAACCGGCCGAGTTCGGCTGCCGAACTCACGCCCAGCTTTGTCATCATTTGCGCACGCTGCATCTTCACAGTGCGTTCGGCGATTCCCAGCGCTTCGGCGATCTGTTTGTTGAGATCACCGGCAACGACGCGGTCGAAAACCGCGTGCTCGCGGGGCGTCAGCGCGGCAAAGGCCGCGCGCAATTGCTCCGCGTCCGCACGCGCCTCGCGCTGGGCCGCGTCGCGGGCGAGCGCCCGCTGGATTGCCTCGAACAGCGCCTCGCGTTCGACCGGCTTGGTCAGAAAATCCACCGCTCCGGCCTTCATCGCCTGCACGCTGGAAACCACGTCGGCGTAGCCGGTAAGAAAAACCACCGGCAGCGCATTCCCCTGGCTCAGCAGAGCGGCCTGCAGGTCGAGACCCGAGGGCCCCGGCAGTCGCACATCGAGCAGCACGCAGCCGGGACTATCCGACGGCGCCTGCAACAGGAAATCGCCAACCGAGGCATAGCCGCGCGCGTGATAGCCGGCCGCATCGAGCAACCGCAGCAGCGCGGTGCGCAGTGAGTCGTCGTCATCGACGACATGGATGATGGGTGCAGGGGTGGTCATGCCAGCTCCGCTGTGGCCGCTTCGTCGGCGGCTGGCCATTCTACCCGGAACACCGCACCGGCGTCCGATCCGGAACGGCCACCGGATTCGGCCCAGACGCGCCCGCCGTGGGCCTCAACCAGGGTGCGGGTGATGGACAGCCCCAGCCCCATGCCCCGGGGCTTGGTGCTAAAGAACGACTCGAACAGCCGCGGCAGATGCTCGGGGGCGATCCCCGGCCCGCGATCACGGACCACTAGCATCGGGCGATCCGCGTCGCGCTCGACAGACAGGGTGACCACGCGTCGCGCTTCGGGCAGGCCATTCGCCGCATCCATGGCGTTGAGCACCAGATTGATGAGCACCTGCTGGATCTGGATGCGATCACCGAGGATGGTGGCGGTCGACGCCAGTCGCAGGTCGAGCGCCACCCGGCGGCGGCGCGCTTCGGCGCGCAGCACGGGCTCCAGCTCCCGAACCGCCTCGTTGAGATCGAAGGGGTGCCAGTCAGCCGGCTGCTTGGCAAGCAGCGCCCGCAGCCGGCGGATCACCTCGCTGGCGCGCACATTGTCCTTTCGAATGTCGGCCACAATCGCGCGGAGTTCGTCCCGCCGATCCCCACCAGAGGCGAGCAGGAGGTCAGCGGCATCGGCGTTGCTCAGAATCGCGCCGAGGGGCTGGTTAATCTCATGGGCGATCGCGCCCGTCAACTCCCCAGCGACCGCGAGGCGCGAGGCATGGGCAAGTTCGAAGCGCTGTTTCTGCACGGCCAGTTCCATCCGGCGGCGGTGACGGCGTTCAAACAGGAGTCGAGCGATCAGCCCCGCTTGCAGCAGCAAGACAATAATGGCAACAACCGCTGCGGTGGCATGCTCCTGCAGCAGCGTCGGGGGCTTGAACTGCACGATGGCATCGTCTGGAATAGCACGCGGGTCGATGTTCCACCGCCGGATCTGTCGCCAGTCGAGGTTGATGGCTCTGGGCATCAGCTCCGGCAAGCGCGGCGTGGCAGATGTGTCGCCGGCCAGCTGATCATTCACGAGACGTCCCGCCTGGCGCCCCATGGCGGCGAAATTTGGCATGGAGCCGCCGACGATGCCGGTGCCGATAAAGGTATCGAAGGGGCCGTACACCGGCGCAGCGGAGGCCGTGGCCATGAGCCCGACGGCTTCGCGCGGGGAAAACAGATGACCGACACCGTCCTCGAAGTAGCCTGGCGTCACCACCAGGGTGTCGCTACCCAACTCACTCAGGCGTTGCAGCACCTCGTCGGTCGGCAGACCAGCGAGAAACTCGGCAGTGACCCGGTCCGGGAGGCGCGACAGGTCATCGCGCAATTCCGCCTCCCAGGCGCGATCTTGCACGGAGATGCCCGTCACCACCAGCAGCCGTCGGGCGCGCGGGTGCAAGCGCAGCGCCAGCGCAATGGTGCCCGGAAAATCGAATTCGATGGGAACACCAACCATATCAGCCGGCAATGGTGGGCGCGATTGCAGGAACGACCGGGGCACGGCCGCGTGGATAACCGGAACCTGCGGAAACAGTTCGGCGCGATGGCTGAGCAAAAAATCAAGCGCCCCCTTGCCCCCGGCGACCAGCAAAGTCGGCGGACGCAACGCGTACTTCTCGGCCAGGAAGGTGGTCATGGCGTCCAGGTAGGACTGGCTATCAAAACGAGGATAGTCGAGAAACTCGGCGTTCACCTCCGTCGAATTATCGAGCGTCTCACGCAGACCAGCTTCGAATTCGATATTCGCCGGCAGCAAGCGATGGGTGGAATAGAGGACGAGAACGCGCGTGTTCTCTTCGACCGGGGCAGCTGGTGCTGCGGCCGGTGCGAACAAGAGCCAGCAGGCGAGCCAAAGCTTGGCAATCGCTCCGCGCTCTGCTCGACACATCGTTAGAAGCGACCGCAAAACCGCAGCAAGCTCCGAACCTCGCTGCCACCAAGCCAGCGTGATTTGCTGATGATGTGCAGCGGCGATGATGGTTTTGCTCGCCAAATCTTACAGACCATGGTCGTTAACCCATTGATTCATTACCACAGGCGCCTTCAGCACCACACTGCCAACCGGGACGCCTAAATCCTCGGCAATGACCGGACATTTCACCGACATTGTCAGCTAGGTCGAGGATTCTGTCGACCCAACTCAGCGCCCGGAGCAGGAAGCAAGGATAGCAGTCAAGGTATGTGTCCAATCCCGCTTGATTGACGCCTCGGCTCGGCAGTTCTGCGTCCCTTGTGTTACTGCCGGGACGGGGCCAGGTTTTGGCGTCGTCGAGGTTGAGAAAGCTATTTTCCCCGGTACTCGTCTCCTCGGCAGGGCTGGGGCGCAGCTTGATCCATCCGCCGCGCGAACACAGTTTTCCTGAATCAGAAAAACCGATCCGTCGACCATGATCCCAACAGCAATAGGCCTCAATCGGTCTGCACTGCTACATACGCCTGCTCAATTTCGCGTTGGAAACTGGCCGGGATGCGCGCCCAATCGACGATTTCGACGCGGATGGGTAGGTTGCTTTCCGACAATGCCTCCCGGGTTTCTCCCAGTTCGCGGGTCGGCTGTTTCAGGTCATTCGGCTGACGCACCACCAGGTCGAGGTCGCTGGCGTCGTGGCCGTTGCCGTTGACGCGGCTGCCGTAGGCCCAGACCTCGGCATGCGGTAGATGCTGTTGCAGCAGCGCCTGCAACATGGCCAGGTGCCGGGGGCGCAATGCCAGCGTTTGCGGCGGTCGCTCGGGCATCAATACGCTCCTTCGCTGTAGCGTTCGCGCAGAATAGCTTCCAGTCGCGTCACGTCGACAATGAAACCAGGAATCAAGCGCAGCGTTTCTTTGGCGAAGTTTTCACCGTAGTCATGGGCGGTATTGTTGCGGTTGTCCCGGTAGGCAAACCAGCGTTCCACCTCTTCGAGTGTCATCAAGCCATGAGTGGCGGACAAACCAGTGTTCAGATTCATGTGGTTGACTATCTTGTTGGCCTCCCTAGTGCGTCGGGGATAGTGATTTCTAGGGTAGCCATTCGGCTGTACCGGTTGGCGCTTGCAGCGCTTGGGAATTCTTTCAGCTGATCCTAAGTCACTGACTACCGCACGGCAAGGCGATGCGCATGGTCGTGCTCAGTCATACTGATCTTTTGAAATCACATGATAGAGTGTAAAAGAATTCTGCCCCCTGTTATGAGCCTTATGACATGCGAAACATTCTCCAATCCGCAATCGCGGTGACATTTTGTACCGCTTTCCACGGGCTCCATGCCCAGCCTGCTCCGGATGGCTGGCGGTTCTCGGCAGAAGCTGGCGCTCTGCATCAATGGGAGAGCGGCATCGACAAGGGCGGGGATCTATCGGCGAATGCCTGGTCCTTTCGCGCAAGTGCAAGCCGCGCATGGACGCCGACGCTGCGTGCCGGTCTGTCCGCCGGCGTCGGTCAGCGCAACTACAGGTTTTCGGGCGATACCGGGTTCGGCGGCTCGCGCCCTTGGTCCAACGTGCGCGACGCCCGGCTCAGTGCATCGCTCAATTGGCAGGCTAACGAAAGTTGGAGTGTTTTTGCTATTCCGACCATCCGCTGGTCGGCTGAGACCGGCGCTGCACTGAACGATGGTCGCACCGGCGGCTTGCTTGCCGCCGCTACCTATCGTGTCAATGATCGGCTGAGTATCGGACCCGGCTTCGGTGTCTTCTCGGAACTGGAGGGTGATACCGACTGGTTTCCGATTCTCGCCGTGGATTGGCGCATCACCGATCGCATCAGCTTGCGCACCGGTCGCGGCTTCGCTTCGACACGCGGCCCCGGGCTCACGCTGGTCTGGGATGCATCGGAGAGCTGGTCATTCAGCCTCGGCGGTCGCTATGAGAAAGAGCGCTTTCGCCTCGATGACGACGGCATCGCACCGAATGGCATCGGACAGGAGACGTCGGTGCCCCTGTATCTGGGCTTAACACGCAGTTTCGGCCCCACTGCCACCTTCAGCGTCATCGCTGGCGCGAAGGTGGGCGGTCGCCTGCGACTGGAAGACGAGCATGGCGAATTGCTCGAAGAGAGCGACTACGACACCGCACCATTCGCTGGCGCAACAGTGGAATTGCGCTTCTAAATGGCGTCGCCCGTGGCCGTCAAACCGGCCCAGAACGAGCCAAAATTACAAAGGGTTTCGGTATAACGCCGAAGCGCCGGGTCAGGCGCCCTCCTCTCGCACGACAACCCGGTTACGCCCCTCTGATTTGGCGCGATAGAGGGCTGCGTCGGCCTCTTGCTGGATCACGGGTGGGCATATCTCTTGTCCTGTGACCTGCCTTGCTGAGATGCCGATGCTGATGGTGACCTGTCGCGCGACATTGGAATAGGCGTGAGGAATGTCCAGGGCGGCGACGGCGGAACGCAGGTTTTCTGCGACCTGCAAGGCTCCAGCGCTGTCGCAGTTGGGCAGGATGACGCAGAACTCCTCGCCGCCATAGCGGGCGACGAAGTCCCCTGGTCGTTGCAAGACGGCCTCAATGCTTTGTGCCACGCGTCGCAGGCATTCGTCTCCCACGCCGTGCCCGTAATGGTCGTTGAAGGACTTGAAATGGTCGATGTCGATCATGAGGACCGCGAGCGGAACGCCGTCCCGGGCTGCCCGTAGACACTCGCGCGGCAGCATTTCATCGAGTGCGCGACGATTGGCGATGTCTGTCAGACCGTCGAGCATCGCCAGTTTTTCCAGTTGATCGGACTTGCGTTTTAGCCGGATATGGACGCTGACTCGCGCCAGCACCACGGGGATTTCGATGGGTTTGGTGATGTAATCCACGGCACCGAGATTGAACCCCGTCTGCTGATCTTCCACAGTGCCCTTGGCGGTGAGGAAGATGATCGGGATGTCCCAGGTGGCGGGGTCCTTTTTGATGCGTCGGCAGACCTCGTGACCGTCCATCTCCGGCATCATGATGTCTAACAAGATGAGATCGGGCTTGTCAGGCTGGCGCAGCAGCTCCAGCGCCGCAGCGCCCCCGGTGGCAACCGCGATGTCATATTCTTTGGTCAATGCCTGAGCGAGGATCTGAATGTTGACCGGTGTGTCGTCGACGATGAGGATCCTCGCGCGCTGGCGTTGTATGGGGGCGGTCGGCGCGGGCAATGGAGGATCGGCTGGAGGATCGGCTGGAGGATCGGCTGGGGCATCGTCAGCGAATCGGCTGCTGGATTTCGTGTTCTTCATCGTCGTTTTTTTCTGATCGGGCCTTACCCATCGAGGGGGATATCGAGGAGTGACGCGAGCGTGGCAAGCGATTGATTGGCGGCCGGGTAGTCAAATGCCTCAATTGTGGTCTTGAGCTTGCGAAACGCTGCCTGGGCCTGTGGCGCGACCAAGCCCTGTTCGATCTCGTCCAGCCATTCGGGTCGCACGAACTCAGAGCGTTTGAGATGCATCTGAAGCTCCTGCAACAGGGTCGTGGTTCGCTCCGGATCATAGGGCGCCTGATCATAGGGCAACTGATCATAGGATACCGGCGCAACGCGCGCGAGCGGCGGCAGCGCTGCGATGGCGCTCAGGGTGTCCGCCAGCGCGGTCTTGAACGCTGTCGTCGAGCGGCTTTTCTCGGCCGCTAAAGCGACCTCAAGTGGCTGGCTGGCCTCGTGCAACGCGGTTGCGCCAATGGTCTTGGCGATCCCTGTGAGTGTATGGACCAGACGGCGGGCCTCCGCCCACCGCCCTTGGGCCAGATGGTCATCAAGGTCCGCCGCGCTCTCGGTGAAGTCCCGAGCAAAACCGTCCAGCGCCCGTCGCAGCAGATTCCAGTCCCCGCCGATGTGGCGCAGCGCGTCGTCCAGGTCCAGGCCAGCTATCTCGAAGGGGACGCCCATGCCGTCGGGCGGGGCTGTCGGGGCGATCGTGAGCACAGACGCCTCTTCCGCCGCCAGCGGTGAGATCCAACGCAACAAGGCCGTGGTCAGCTCGGCGATATCGATGGGCTTGGCCAAGAAGTCGTTCATGCCGGCGGACTGACTGGCCTCGCGGTCGGCCGTCATGGCGGCGGCGGTCATGGCAATGATGGGTACATCAGGGCCTTGCGGCAAGGCGCGAATCCGCCGTGTCGCCTCAAGACCGTCCATCTCCGGCATCTGCAAATCCATCAGGATGGCATCAAAGCGCCGCGCTGCCGCCTGCTCGACAGCCTCGCGCCCGTTGTTTGCCAGGGTCACCACGAGTCCCATCTTCTCCAGCAGATCACAGGCGACCAACTGATTGGTCGGATTGTCCTCGACCAGCAGGATCTGAGCGCCCCGAATCCTGTGCGTGCGGCTGCGCATATTGCGCACATCGCGGGCGCTCTTCTGGTCATCCGCGATCAGGGTGCGCGTGCCCGGAAGATGGCCAGCGGCGTCATTTTTAGCTGGGGTGGGCGAGACTTGCAGGCGCACCTGAAATCCAAAGGTGCTGCCCTGCTCCGGTTGGCTCTCGACCGAGATCTCGCCGCCCATCATGTCGACCAGATACTTGGTAATGGTCAACCCCAGCCCGGTGCCGCCAAATCGGCGCGTGGTCGAGGCATCAGCTTGCTCGAAGGCGCGAAACAGCCGCCCGACTTGCTCCGATGTCATGCCGATTCCGGTGTCCTGAACCGATACCTTCAGGGTGACCTCGTCGCCTTGCCGCTCCACAAGGCGCATCGATAACGTGATGTGACCTTTTGGGGTGAATTTGACGGCATTGCCGAGCAGGTTGTTCATGATCTGTCGCAAGCGCAGCGGGTCGCCCAGCAGAATCGGCGGGATGTCCGGGTCGATCTCGACGATCAGCTCCAGGCCTTTGTCCTCCACGGCCAGGCTGAACAGATTGGCCGAGCTTTCCAGCAGCTCGGCCATCTCGACATCGACCGTCTCCAGGTCCAGCTTGCCGGCCTCGATCTTGGAGTAATCGAGGATGTCATTGAGGATACCGAGCAGTGAGTGTGCCGCGTTGTACAGCTTGGTCAGATAGTCGCGCTGGCGGGTGCTGAGCTCGGTACCGAGCAGCAATTGCGCGAGCCCCATCACGGCATTCATCGGCGTGCGGATCTCGTGGCTCATATTGGCCAGGAATTCGCTCTTGGCGCGGTTGGCCGCAGCCGCCTGCGATGCGGCGGTCTCCGCCTCCTGCTTTGCCGCCAGCAGCGCTGTTTCGGCGGCTTTTTGGTCGGTCAGGTCGCGATTGATGCCCACGAGGCGACGCGGATTGCCTGCCGCGTCCTCCTCGATGATCGCAGCCGCCTGCAAATGACGAACCGAGCCATCCGCCAACAGGATCCTGAATGGGCTGTCGAAGGGCCTTTCCCCACGCGCGGCGGCCGCCAGCGCCTCCTCGGTACGCGCCAAATCCTCCGGGTGGCAGCGCGAACGCCAGAAGTCATAGTCGATGCCCCTGGCCTGGACGTCCTCAGGCACCTGATAGATCTCGAACTGCCGTTGGTCCCAGGTCAGGCTGCCATCGACCAGATCCCACACCCAGATGCCGATCGCCGCCACCTTGGCCGCAAGCTCCTGACGATTCATCGCCGAGCGCAGCGCGAGATTACGTGTGTGCAATTCCGAGAGGTCAGAGAATTGCAGGACGAGATGCGGTTCATTGTTCAGCACCGTGGGCAGGATCTGGCAGGTGACCCAAATATCCTTGCCGAATGATGACTTTTGATGAATCTCCCGCTCTCTTAATCGACCGTCTGCCAGCGCGCTCAGGAGATCGCCGTGCAGCCCTGTCTCGTGGAATGAATTGGTCTGGTGAAAATCCTGCGCCAGCAGTTGCTCGCGCGTCGCACCCACAAGGTTCGCCAGCGCCTCGTTGGCGACCACGCATGGACCCGCCGCGCGATACACCGCGATCGCCAGCGGCGACTTGAGCAGGACCGACTCATTGAAGCGCAAGGCCTGCTGGAGCCGCTGCTCGGCCTCTTTCTGCTGCGTGATATCGTGAATCGAGCCGGCCATGCGCAGGGGCTGGCCTTCCGCGTCGAAGATCGCCGCTCCGCGTGCCTTGATCCAGAAGTACTCGCCCGATTTGTGGCGCAGGCGATATTCCTCTTCGAAGGGCGCTTCGTTTCTCAGATGGGCCTCGACGGCGGCCACGACGGCGTCGAGATCCTCGGGATGAATCCGGGACCGCCACCACTCCAGGGTGGCTTCAAACTCGTCATCCTGATACCCCATAAGTTCCATAAATCGGGGTGCCAGGTAGAGCGCGTTGGTCTGAATGTTCCAGTCCCAGAGACCATCGTTGCTGCCACGCACCGCGAGGTCATAGCGCTCCTGGCTCACGCGCAACTCTTCTTCCACCATGCGCCGGTCGTGGATGTCTGAGTTGATCCCCACCCAGGACAGCACAGTTCCCGCGTCATCTTTGATCGGCACGCCGCGCGCCAGGTTCCAGCGCCATCCACCCGAGACATGCCGGATGCGGTACTCGTTGACGCAAGTCTCCCCCTTGGCTAAGGCGTCGCGCCACCGTTCAATGACCGCAGGCCGATCTTCGGGATGGATGGCCTCGGCGTAGCCGTACCCGCTCCATTGCGCGAAGGATTGACCGGTATAGGCCTGCCAACTCGGCGAATCCTCGGTGACAACTCCGTCGGGGTCGCAGCTCCAGACGATCTGCGCGGAGGCCTCGATCAGGGCGCGATAACGCCGCTCGCTGGCCTCAAGATTCGCTGCGGCCAGTTTGCGCTCAGTGATGTCCACCACCAGGCCAACGACGTTGATCACCTCGCCCTGGTCGTCACGCAAGGCCGTCACCGCAAGGTCGACCCACACCATCCCGCCGTCGCGCACCCGATAACGCTTCTCCATGCGGTAGTCGCTGCGCGTGCCGGCGACGATCTCGTTAAAAAACACCTGTTCCCGCTTAAGGTCTTCGGGGTCGGTAAACTCGGCGAAATTCATCCCTTTCAATTCGTCTTCGCTGTATCCCATCAGTGCCCTGAAGCTCGCGTTGCAGACAATGAGATTCCCCATTGGATCACCGAAGACGATGCCTGCATTGGCGCGTTCGAAGATGCTGCGAAAACGCGCCTCACTGTCCCTGAGCGCCGTCTCATAAAAACGCCGCTCCGACACATCGCGCGAGGAGGCATAGAGATAGCTCTGCCCATCGAGCACAACGCGGGTCGAATTGATCTCGACAGCAAAGGTGGAGCCATCCTTGCGGCGATGCCGGGTCTCGAAGGTCGAGGGCTCGCGAATCAGCCGACGCAGCTCGGCGGGCAGTTGCTCGCGGGGGATCTGGACATCCCAGTCGGCGACATTGAGACACCGGGCCTCGTCGATGGAATAGCCCAGCATCCGGGCGAACGACTGGCTGCAATCAACGACGTTCCCATCGGCGTCGAGGATATGAACGCCGTCGCTGGCGCTGTCGAGCAAGATCCTCAGTCGCTCGGCCGTCGCGCGGACCTGGGTGATGTCGGCCATGGAAATCAGCATGCGCTCAGCAAACGCGACCCCCAAGGGCTGGGCGGAGGCGAGCATGGTGCGGACGCTGCCATCACGTCCATGGACACGCACCTCCATGGGTTCGAACGGCGTGCCCGCGCGCTCTGCCTGCTCGAGCCGTCGCTGCCATTCCCGTGCCACCTGCTCCCGATAGGCCGGATTCGGATAGGCCCTGGGAAACCAATCCTCCTGCGTCGGGATGTCGCTCAAGGTGTAGCCAAGCAGTGACACGAAGGCCGGATTCAAATGGCGAATGGCGTCCCTTTCTGTGATGGCGAACGGAATGGGGGAGGCGTCCATCACCGCCTGAAACAGCCCGGCGTTGTTGTCGATCTGACGCTGCTGCTCCAGATAGCGCCGCACGATCCAACCCAGCAGGATTGACAGGATCAGGATGACCGTGGCCCCCACGGTCAAGCGGAGCACGGAGAGCCAACCGGGCACCTCCCGCACGGCCTCGACCTTCCCATGCCAAAAACTGTTCTCCAGCAAGACGGCAAAAACCGAGAGCACCAATAAAAACAAGAGTCCAGCCACGAAGGCGACCCTGTTGGGGGAGGTTTTGGTAGAGGAGTCAGGGATCATCTTGTCCATTTTGAAAAATGCATTCGGGTGGTGGGTCGAGTGACCTCAAGTTTCCGCGATGGCGTCGCGGGCTCGTTCCGTCCGCCCATGCAGCCGTTCGAGGCGTTATTATGATGGCTGGAAATCGCTTGTCACGCCCCAAGATCGGATGGTCTTAAATCGGACGATCCTGAGGGACTCGTTTGATCGATCCAACCCGCTCCTTTGTGTTTTATAGCGCACGTCTAGCCGAGACTTTCCATGATGAATCCGATGTCGTTACGCACCCTCGCCTTTTGTGTGGGTGCGCTCTTCTTGGCAGGCTGTGACAAGCCGTCCGGGCAGGGTGTCGGCTCTGGTGCTGGCGGGCCGCAGATGCCACCGCCCGAGGTATCGGTCGTCACAGCCCATCCCCAGTCCACGCCGATCATGCGCGAGCTGGTTGGGCGTCTGGCGGCGACTCGGACCGCCCAGGTGCGCGCTCGGGTGGCGGGGATCGTCCTGAAGCGGGTCTATACGGAAGGCACCGACGTCAAGTCTGGACAAGTCCTGTTCCAGATCGATCCAGCGCATCTAAAGGCGAAGCTCAACGCTGAGGAGGCAGCGCTTGCCAAGGCCGAGGCCGACGCTGTGAATGCCGCGCTCACCGCGAAGCGCTACGCCGAGCTGCGCCAGAAGAAGACGATCTCGCAGCAGGACCTGGACACCGCCCACGCCAATGAGCGCACCACGGCGGCGGCGGTGAAGGAGGCGCGCGCCAATGTTGAGAGCGCGCAGCTCGATCTGAGCTATGCCACGGTCCGAGCCCCAATCGCCGGTCGAGCCGGTCGTGCACTGGTTACCGAGGGCGCACTGGTCGGTCAGAACGAGGCCACGCTGCTGACGACCGTTGAACAGATCGACCCCATCTATGTCAACTTCAGCCAATCGGGTGCCGAGTTGCAGGAGCTTCGGCATCTGGCCGCGAAGACCCAGAACGCCAAACACCCCGCCACAGAAGACGCGGGCCAGGTGGAGCTGTTGCTCAACGGCAAAGACCCTTATCCCGCGACCGGATCGGTCGATTTCTCAGATCTGGCGGTCGATCCGGGGACCGGGGCGGTTTCGCTGCGCGCGGTCGTGCCCAATCCAGATCGGCGCTTGTTGCCAGGGATGTTTGTGACCCTGCGGCTGACGGCAGGACAGCTCGACAACGCCTTCACACTGCCGCAACCGGTTCTCGCACGGGATTCGGAGGGGGCTTACGTCATGGTGGTCGGCGCAGAGGGCAAGGTCGAGCAGCGGCGCGTCGAAACTCACGGCATGACCCGCACCGACTGGATCCTGACCGGCGATCTCGCCGAGGGGGATCGCGTTATCGTCACGGGCCTGCAGAAGGTCAAGCCGGGCGCCGTCGCCAAGGTCGCCGAGCCGCGCGACCAGATACCGCCCACCGAGGGCCAATCGCCTTCCGCCGACGAAACCAAGGGCTGAGGTTCTGCCAAGATGCCACGTTTCTTCATCGACCGGCCCATCTTCGCGTGGGTCATTGCCATCCTCATCACCCTGGCGGGCAGCATCGCCATCTTCGAGCTGCCGGTCTCGGCCTACCCACCGATCGCGCCGCCGCAGGTCAGCATCAGTGCCTCCTATCCGGGCGCAAGCGCGGAAGTGGTCGAGAAGACTGTCACCTCGGTCATCGAGCAGCAGCTCACCGGCGTGGACGATCTGCTGTATTTCAACTCGACCTCACGCTCCAACGGGACGGTCACCATCACCCTGACCTTCCTGTCCGGAACCGACCCCGATATCGCACAGGTCCAAGTGCAGAATCGCCTGAGTCTGGCCGAACCGCGACTGCCCGAGGAGGTGGTGCGCAACGGTATTACGGTTGCCAAGGCCAACAACGACTTCCTCATGGTCGTCGCACTCAAGTCAGACGACCCGAGTATCGACAGCTATGCGCTGAACAACATCATCGCCGCCCAGGTGCTCGACCCCATTCGGCGCCTGCCGGGCGTTGGCGGGGCGACGCAGTTCGGCTCTGGCTATGCGATGCGCATCTGGCTCGACCCAGACAAGCTTCGCGGCTACGGCCTGAGCGCCGCCCAGGCACTGGCGGCGGTGCGCGCGCAGAACGTGCAGATTGCCGCCGGCGCCATTGGCTCCGAGCCTGCGCTGCCGGGCCAGGGCTTCACCGCCTCGGTCAGCGCTGCCACCCGCTTTACCAGTGCCGACCAGTTCGGGGAAATTATCCTGCATGCCAAGGCCGACGGCAGCAATGTGCGCCTGAAGGACGTGGCCCGGATTGATCTCGGCGCCGAGGCCTATGGTCACGACGTCCATCTGGCCGGTGACCCCATCGCCGGCTTTGCCATCCAGCTCGCCCCGGACGCCAACGCACTGGACGTGGCAGCCTCGATCCGCACCAAGATGGATCAGCTCGTCGACTACTTCCCGGCCGGTGTCGGCTGGATCACGCCCTACGACAGCACCCAATTCGTGCGCATCTCCATCCAGGAGGTCGTGAAAACGCTCGCCGAGGCCGTGGTCCTGGTGGTCCTGGTCATCCTGCTCTTCCTGCAAAATGTCCGCGCGACCCTCATCCCTGCCCTGGTCGTGCCCGTCGCCCTAACGGGCGCCTTCGCCGGCATGTACATAGCCGGCTTCTCCATTAATGTGCTGAGTCTGTTTGGACTGGTCCTGGCCATTGGTCTTGTGGTCGACGACGCCATCGTGGTGGTGGAGAACGTGGAGCGGCTCATGTCCGAGGAGAAGCTCTCACCCAAAGAAGCAGCGCGCAAGGCCATGGATCAGATCACCGGCGCGGTCATCGCCATGACCCTGGTGCTGGCGGCGGTCTTCATCCCCATGGCCCTGGTCGGCGGAAGCGTCGGGGTCATCTATCGGCAGTTTTCGCTGACCATTGCCATCTCAATGGGCATCTCGGCGCTGATGGCGCTGAGCTTCACCCCGGCGCTTTGCGCCACCATCCTCAAACCAGAACACAGGCCGCCAAACGCTTTCCTGCGCGGCTTTAATCGTTCCTACGGCTGGCTCTCCAGCGCCTACCTGGCGCGGGTGAGCAAGTCGCTGCGCCACACCCCGCGCTGGATGGTGGTTTTCCTCGCCCTCGCGGTCGTCGCCGCCTTTCTCTACGTTCGGCTACCTACCAGTTTCCTGCCGGAGGAGGACCAAGGCTATGCCTTCGTCATCATCCAGTTGCCGCCCGGTGCCAACATGGAGCGCACCGGCGCGGTCCTGCGCGAGATGGAGACCATTCTTGCCAAGCTGCCCGGGGTCGATAAGGTGCTGGACGTGGCCGGATTCAGTTTCGTTGGTCAAGGAGAGAACGTCGGTCTCGGCTTCCTGAGACTCAAGGATTGGAGCGAGCGCACCGCCGAGAATGAGCAGATTGGCGCCATCATCCAGGCAGCCAACGGTGCATTGCAGTCGATCAAAGGAGCCAAAATTTTCGTGGTCAACATGCCCACGGTGCGCGGACTGGGCCGCTTCGGCGGCTTCGACTTCCAGCTGGAAGACCGCTCCGGCGCTGGCCATGACAAGCTGATGCAGGCGCGCAACAAGCTGCTCCAAGCCGCAGCACAAAATCCTGTCTTGGCCGGCGTGCGGCCCAACCAACTGGAGGACGCGTCCGAGCTCCACCTCAATGTAGACCGCATTCAAGCGCAGTCCATGGGACTCTCGCTAAACGATATTTACAGTGCCATCCAGCTGATGCTGGCCCCCGTCTATGCCAATGACTTCAACTACGAGGGGCGCGTGCTCAAGGTGCTGTTGCAGGCGGATGCCGCCTATCGCAGCCGACCGGAGGACCTCGATCGCTACTACATCCCGAGCAGCCATGGCGGACTCGACGACATGGTCCCCCTGAGCAGCGTGGTGACCGCAGACTGGACTACAGCACCGCCGGCGATCGACCACTACAACGGCTATGGCGCCATCCAGATCAACGGCAGTGCCGCGCCTGGCTATAGCTCCGGGCAGGCCATGGCCGCCATGGAGGCGATCGTCCAAGACGATACCGCACAGGGCATCGGCTACGAGTGGTCCGGCGCCTCGCTCCAAGAGATCATCTCCGGCCAGCAGGCCCCTATCCTATTCGCGCTCTCGCTGCTGGTCGTGTTCCTCGCACTCGCCGCCCTCTACGAGAGCTGGTCGGTGCCTGCGGCGGTCATGCTGGTGGTTCCGCTCGGCGTGCTGGGCGCGCTCAGCTTCACTTGGTTTCGAGGGCTGGAGAACGATGTTTACTTTAAGGTGGGCCTGATCGCGGTCATCGGCCTTTCAGCGAAGAACGCCATCCTCATCATCGAGTTCGCCAACAGCATGCACCAGGCCGGCCGTGGGGTACTGGAGTCCACCCTGGAGGCCTGCCGGCTGCGCTTCCGCCCGATCCTCATGACCTCCATCGCCTTCATCCTAGGCGTCACGCCGCTGGCGATCTCCAGCGGCGCCGGCGCTAACAGCCGGCACGCCATCGGCACCGGCGTCATGGGCGGCATGGTGGGCGCCACCCTGCTAGGTGTGGTCTTCGTGCCCGTATTCTTCGTGTTCGTGCGACGACTCGTGGGCGATAAACTCGAATAGTGCCAGGGTTGGCGCGACAAGGAGCACTATCTCAATGATGCCAGAGCCAGACAGCCGCATGATCCAGGGTGTGATCGCCGAGATCATGCGCACACTGACCACAGAGGTGACCGATCAGTCGCTGCCGGTCGAGGGCGTGATGCCGGCAAGCATCGACGGCGTCTACTTTCGAAATGGGCCCGGACGATTTGAGCGCGGCGGGCAACGCTACGCGCATCCGTTCGATGGTGACGGCCACATCACCCGTCTCGACATTGGCCCGACCGGGGTTCGTTACAGCAACCGTTTTGTGCGCACCCGCGAGTACCTCGCCGAGGAGCACAGCGGACGCATGCGCTATCGTTCCTTCGGCACCAATCTTCCAGGGGGCCTGCTGGCCAATTTATTTCGAGTGCGCTTCAAGAACCCAGCCAATACCAGCGTTATCTGGCACGGCGGACGCTTGCTCGCGCTCTGGGAGGGTGGCCCCCCGCACCGGCTCGACCCCGACACCCTGGACACCTTGGGAATTGAAACCTTCGACGGTCGGCTGCGCAATCCCTATCCACCGCCGTCATCCTGGTTGAGCCCCGTATTGCCCTTCTCAGCCCATCCGCGCCTGGACCCCGCAAGCGGTGAGCTGATCAACTTCGGGCTCGTTTCCGGCGCCCCCAATCGGTTGCTGATCTACCAGGTAGACCACAACGGCGGTCTGTCTCTCAATCAGACTCATGCCCTTCCCCGCTTTAGCTTTATCCACGACTTTGGCGTGACCCGCCGTTGGCTATGCTTCCTGATTCCACACGCGGATTTTGATTTGGCCAGCGCCATGCTCGGGTTGAAGACCCCTGTCGGCTCCTTGCGCATTCGCACCAAACAGCCAATGCAGGCATTGTTGATACCGCGTTCACCCGCCCAGGGCCGGCCCACCCTGATCGACTGCGACAGTGGCTTCGTTTTCCATGTCGCCCAGGCTTTTGACAGCGACGACGGTGCGCTCGTGCTCGATGTGATCCGTTATCCCAAATATCCGGATTTCCGGCAGTTCGAGGCCATTTTTCAGCACCCTGATCCGGAGATCATGCCACGACTCGAGCGCATGGTGATCGACCCGACCAAGGGGCGCGCTACCACTCGCCGCTTGAGCGATCATGCCGCCGAGATGCCGATCAGCGCGCCGGAGCCATTTGGCGAGTCGCGACGCATTCTCTATAGCTTGGGCGCACCGCCGCAGCGGCAAGTCCCTTTCCTGAGCGCTGTTCAGCGTCTCGACACCGACACTGGCGATCTGCGGTGTCGCGACTTCGGACTCGATATGCCAGGGGAGCCCATGTGGGTGCCAGACACCGCCGGTGGCGAAGGCTGGCTTCTGACATTGGTGTATCGCGCTGGGCAGAACCGCACTGAGCTACTGGTAATGCGCGCGGATAATCTGCAAACCCAGGCATCAGTGATCCTTCCACATGGGCTGCCCATCGGTTTCCACGGTTGTTGGGTTCCGCGAGCCGAGCTTTGATTCTAAAAAAAGGAGTTTCGTGTCGAGTCAATCCACACTCAAGGGAGCGACAGGGACGCTGTGAAATGGATTGAAATGATTTTCAGGTTGGTCCTGACAACACGACTGTAATCCTTGGTTGTCATCAAGAATGTCACGTAAGATAGACAGTCGCATAAGCCAATCGATCACAACGAGACAGAAGGAGGACCGGGTGAGCACGAAAAGAATAGTTGTCATCGGCGCTGGTGTCGGCGGGCTCGTCACCGCCATTGATCTCGCCCGGCAAGGGATGGAGGTCACCGTCGTCGAGAAGGCGCAGGGCCCGGGCGGCAAGATGCGCGAGATCGACGTCGCCGGGGCGCCGATCGATGGCGGCCCGACCCTCTTCACGATGACCTGGGTGTTCGAAGAACTGTTCGCCGACGCCGGCGCCTCGTTCACCGACTACCTGAGCCTGCGCCAGGCCGAGATCCTCGCCCGCCACGCTTGGGGCGCTGACGAATGGCTCGACCTCTACGCCGATCAAGCGCGCTCCGCCGACGCCATCGCCCGCTTGGCCGGTCCGCGTGAGGGCGAACGCTTCCGCGCTTTTTGCGCCCACGCCCGCCGCGTCTACGAGACCCTCGAATATCCCTACCTGCGCTCGTCGCGACCGACCCCCCTGTCGCTCGTCTCGCGCATCGGCTTCACGCGACTCGGCGCTCTGTTAGAGATCAAGCCCTACACCACGATGTGGCGCCTGCTCGGTCAGTACTTCAGTGACCCGCGGCTGCTCCAGCTGTTTGGCCGCTACACCACCTATGTCGGCGCCTCCCCGATGCTCGCGCCGGCGACCTTAATGCTGATGGCCCAGGTCGAGCAGAACGGCATCTTTCTTGTCGACGGCGGTATGTACCAGATTACCGCCGCGCTGGCGCGTCTCGCCGAGGAGCGGGGCGTCACGCTGCGCTACGCCACCGAGGCGCAGCGCATCGAGGTCGCGGGCGGGCGCGCCCATGGCGTCGTGCTGGCCTCCGGCGAGCGCCTGGCGGCCGATGCCGTGGTCTTCAATGGCGACGCCGCCGCCCTCGGCGCTGGCCTGCTCGGCGACGACGCAAGCCGCGCCACGACTCCAACTCGGCCTAGCGAGCGCTCGCACTCGCTGATGGCCTGGACCATCACCGCACGCACCGAAGGCTTTCCGTTGGTGCGCCATTCCTATTTCTATTCCGCCGACTACCCCGCAGAGTTCCAGGACGTCTTCGAACGACAGCGCCTGCCGCAGGGGCCAACCGTCTATCTCTGCGCCCAGGACCGCAACGATCACGACGGCATCGGACCCGACGGGCCCGAGCGGCTGCAATGCCTGACCTATGCCCCGTCGAACGGCGACACCCATTCCTACGATGCTGCGGAAATTGAGCAATACGAAGAACGTACATTCTCCCACCTGGAGCACTTCGGCCTGAAAGTCGATCGCCGGCCAGATGCCTCAGTGTTGACGACGCCGGACCAGTTCCACCGGCTCTTTCCCGGCAGCGGCGGTGCGATCTATGGCCGTGCAGCCCATGGAACGATGTCCTCGTTCACACGACCAACCTCACGCAGCCGAATACCGGGCCTCTACCTGGCGGGGGGGACTACACACCCGGGGCCGGGCGTGCCGATGGCTGCGATCTCGGGACGGCTCGCTGCGGCGACCCTTATCCAGGATCTCACGTCGACGGGCCGGTCCCGACGGTCAATCGTGGTCAGAGGACAACGCCCATGATGCGCAGCTTGCAAAACCTCACCTGCGGAGTCTCAACGCGCTTGATGCTCCTCAGAACGTCGGCCAGATATGGACCGCAAAGAAATCCCGGCAGGGAGAAGCTGAAGGAATGGTGTCGGCCGTCCCGTTGATGCTTAGTCCCAGTCGTGGGTGTGGAAATGGCTGTGCTCGGTTGCCCCGTGGCGATGACGGTGGCGGTGCACCAGGTTGGCTGCGGTAAGCCGGTCGTGGTCGCTGAGAAAATCCTGGATCGGCCCATCGTAGAGGAGCCGATGGTCCTCGCCGAGCACCAGGCAACGCTCGCCGAGCTCGCCGGCGAGGCTGAGATTGTGCGTCGTTACCAGCGTCGTCTGCTTGAGGTCGGCGAGGAAGTCCACCAGCCATCCGGTGCTGCGCGGGTCCATGTTGGCGGTCGGCTCATCCAGCAGCAGCACCTTCGGCTCAAGGATGAGCAGCGCCGCCAGGCAGACACGCTGCTTCTCACCGCCGGACAGCTTGAACGGCGTGCGATCAAGCAGCGGCGCCACGCCAAGCTCGCCGGCCCAGTGGTGCACGCGCTCATCCACGTCATCGAGACCGAGTTGGCGCGGCCCGAAGGCGATCTCGTCGAAGACGGTCGGGTTGAAGAGCATGGTGTCCGGATTCTGGAACAGCAGCACCAGCTCGCGGCGAAAACGCTGGTGGAATGCCGCCTCGCGCAATGCCGCGCGGTTGACCACCCGACCGTCGTAGCAGACCGTCCCGGTCGTCGGTGGCAGCAGACCGTTGAGCACCTTGAGCAGTGTGCTCTTGCCGGTGCCGTTGGCGCCGAGCAGGACGACCTTCTCTTCGCGCCCCAGCCGGAAGTCGATGGCGCGGAGGATCTCCTGGCCCTCCGGCAGACGATAGCTGACCTCAATCGCCTGGAGCATTGTCGGGCGCATCCGGCTGGAAGAATCCGCGTGAGCGCATGGCGAGCGCGATCTCGCGCGCGTCGTGCTCGGCGCGGTCGAAGAGGTGGACCGCCGCCGCGGCGCTTTGCAGATAGCGCTCGCGCAGTCGCAACCGGCGCAGCCGGCGGCTCTCGGCCGCGAGTCGCAGATCCTCGAACAAGCGGCGGAAGGGGATGATCTGGCTCAACACGAGCGTCACAAGATAGGTCAAATTCCGGGAGAAGCTGAGTGCGCGCAAGATGTCGATTTTAGCCGCTAGGGTGAAGGTGAGAAAGATCAGGAGATAGACCCTGATGTTGACGAGGATCAGGTAATCGAGGCTCACTGCCTGACCGAAGAGCGCGCCCGCAGCGTAGCCGATGCTGATCACGAGGCTGAAGAAGAGCACCGCCCGCAAGGCTCGCCAGCCGATGGTCGGCACCTGGCGGCCTGCCAACGCGGCGACCAGGAGCAGACCGGCTGCGAGCCACCAGGGGTTGTGGACCGAGGTTGCCGCGACCACAGCAATGGCGTAGCCGAGCAGCAGCAACCGATCTTTCATCTCGCCCCTGGCCTCTAGCGACGGCGAAGGAAGCTGACGACCAGCACGGTCAGCAAGCCTTCTCCGAGTCCGAGGATGGCGTGCGGAATGAGGACAGCGGGCAGCGTCACTGACAGGCCGAACGGGAAGAACAGAGGTTGGCCGTCGCTCGTGTGCGCAATCACCGGCTGCAGGCCGAGCACCACCGCGACCAGGGCGGCCGGAACAACGGCGGCCAGCCAACCTGCGGCAAAGAGGCCGGCCCGTTCCCAGCGGGGCGCCAGCAGCCGGTACCCCAGGCAGGCCGCGACCGAACCGCCGAGTCCCATCGCGAGCGCGTTGACGGGCAGTACGGTGACACCCCCGGCACCGAGCACCAGCGCTTGCAGCAGCAGGACGAGCGACACAACGGCGAAGGTCAGCCAGGGACCGAACACCACGGCGAGGATTCCGATCCCGGAGGCGTGCACCGAGGTCCCGCCGGGCAGCGGCAGCATGACCGTCATGAGCACGAAAGCGAGGGCGGTGAGTACGGCGAGCCGCGGCAACAGCGTCTCATCAACGCGGCGGCGCAGTTCACGCGCCGCATAGACCCAGCCCCCGACCGCGAGCGCATAGGCTGGCAGATAGGTCTGTGGCGAGAGAAATCCGTCGGGGATGTGCATAACTCAGAACAGCGCCGAGATCGAGAAGATCAGCCGATAGTTCTCCTTGCCTTCTGCGCCCTGCTGCTCGTTATCCTCGTTGAGGTCTGTCGCGATCGGCAACTTCACGCCAAAGGCGAAGCTTACATTATTCCAATAGGCACGGACGCCGGGCGTCAGGTAAAGCATTTGACCACCGGTGCCGCGCTCTGCCACACCATCCTCCTTGTCGCGCCCGAGGTTGAGATAATTCAACTCGCCCAGCAGGTCGAGGCGAAAACGGTGCTCCGGGTTGGTGTAGAGCTTGTAGATCGCAGCGGTGTTGAGGCGAAATTCGTCGCCGAACTGGCCGGTGAACTTCTCACCCCCGTGGGCCGGATCGGCGTCGTAGGTGTTCTGCTGGAACCACAGGTTGGCGATGTCGACGTTCAGCGTCCAGCGCTCGCCCAGCATCTTGCTGGCCGTCGCGCCCAGCGTGAAGGTCGGCTTGCCGAAGCCAGTTGACTTGCCCTTGTCGATGTTGCCATCGCGGTCGCGCAGGTTGGGGTCGCCGGTCGGCAGCGTCGCCCCAGCATAGACCGTGAAGTGCCAGTCCTCCAAGTCGTCGAGGCTCTCTCGTTCCGGGACGAGCTTGAATCCATCGTCGTACTTAAAGCCAATGGTCGCGTTGATGGCGGCGTCGGCCCAGCCATGGGTGTTGAAGCGGTCGTTCTCGTCGACCTTGTCGTGGTAGGGCAGGAACGCATAGAGCGATAGCCAGGGCGTTACCCCGTAACCGAGCCCAGCCATCCAGAAGGTACTGGACTTGGCCTCGTCGTCCGTCTCGGGTGTGTAGGTCTTCCAGTCGGCGTCGTCCACCTTGAAATAGCTGAACACCCTGCCTTTGGGCAGGGTGGCCGAGGAGGACTGTTCCAGCGGCGCACCGGGTCCCTCAAGCGAGGCGGCCCCGAGACCGGCAACACCGTGGTGTGCGGTTGCTGGCAGCGCCACCAAGGCGAGGGCGGTGCCGAGTGCAAGGGGATGGTTATTCATGATCTTCTCCTCACGAACACAGACCAGATGCCGAAAATGCCAAAGATGATCGAGAGGCCGACCGCGAGGGCGGCGACGGTGCCCAACCCGGCCGAGGGCGCCGGCGACTCACCATCGGGGGCTGCGGCAATCGTGAAATCGCCGCCGTGGCCATCCTCCGAGAAGGCGCGCACGCGCCAGTCACCCGAGCGATCCGGCACAAAGGCCAGGCGGCCATTCGCGTCGGTCCGCCCGGCGAGGAAGGGCACGCTCTCGGCGGGCCGATAGACCTCGGTGGACTCGTAGCTGAAGGGGCTGCCGTCCGCGTAGCGCAGCTCGACGATGACAGCGCTCCCGGGCTGCGCTGTATGAATCAGGCTGTGCGCCTGCAGCGTGCCGGCGAAAAGCGCTGCCGCCAGGGCGAGGATGAGTCTCACTTGTCGCTGCCGAGGGCGAAGGTCAGCGCCGTGGTATGGACGATCTCGTCGGCCTCGGGGCCGGCGTAAGGCGTTCGCGTGGAGGCCTGGATCAACTGCATTCCGCCGTGTTTGACGCGAACATTCAGGGTGCCGTCGGCACCCGTCTGGCCGCGGGGCTTACCGTCGTAGCTGACTGTGGCGTCGGCCACCGGCTGGCCGTTGGCGAATACGCGCAGGGTCAGCTTGTCCCCATCCTTCAGGGCGAGAGGATTTTCCGCCGGCAGGATTTCCAGCGGAGTCGCCAGGGGACTGGCCGCTCCGGATCCCCAACGGGCGATGTGCTTGACGCTCTCGAAGCTCTGCCAGCTACCCAATGGCGAGGTGGCTTCAGACTTCTTGATGTTCTTGGTGCCGGCCGTGGTCTTGGTCCAGTAGCCGCTGGACGTCAGCACGTAGAGGACAGCGCAGTCGCCCTCGATTTTGACGGGTGAGCTGTCCCCGACCTGAGCGGGATTGCGACCGCCGGTCGCGTCCAGGCAGACAATCGACTTGACGATGTCGGGGGAGTAGTCAATTTGCTTCGCCCCCTCGTGCGACACACGCGGGTGGTGGCCGTAGATGAGTTGGTAACCGCCTGCCTCGGGCTTGACCCAAAGGTCATGCGCGACTGCGGCACTCATCCCCGCCGCGAAAACGATGCTGAGTAGGAAGCGCGTCGTCAAGCTCTTCATGGGTGCTACCTCTGCAAAAATTGGAGGCAGAGTGTAACACTAAAAACCATTTCGTAATACTTTGAAGCATTCCTCCACGGCTGCAGGACTCGGGTTCGGTTTTTCGGCCGTTCCCCGTCAATGCACTGCAGTGCCGATGCCGCTTGCTGGGGAGTTTGGGGAGCGCGTTATGTTCCGCAGATGAAGGGTGCACCCATTAGCCGCTTCGGGGTTAGTTCAGGCGAAGCAAGCCAGGTTCAGGCCTGTTTCAGTCAGGCCGCTCGCGGTGGCCGGTCTCCATGCTCCAGATGATCCGCCACAGCCTCGAGCCAACGCGCATCCGGCTGAAACCTGGCCACCCAGTCCGCTACTGCAGCCGCCGGCATGGGGCGCGCGATACCATACCCCTGCGCCAACTGGCAGCCCGCGTGCAGCAGTGCCAGACCATGCTCGGGCGTCTCGACGCCCTCGGCGATGACCTGCTTGCCAAAGGAGCGTCCCAGGCTGATGACGGCCTCGACGATGGCCAGATCGCTGCGATCCGTCAGCATATCGCGCACGAAGCTCTGATCGATCTTGAGCACGTCCGCCGGCACTCCTTTGAGATAGGCCAGGGACGAAAACCCAGTGCCGAAGTCATCCAGCGCGAAGCGCACGCCATAGTCATGGCAGTCGGTGATCACCGCCGACACATAGCCCACGTCGTCAAGCGCTGTGGACTCCAGAATCTCCAGCTCCAGACACTGCGGCGGAATTCGCGCATGACGCGCAAGATGCTCACCCAGATGTTCAGCAAAGCCGGGGGCTTGTAAATGCGTGGGCGAGATGTTCACACTCACACCCAGATGCAGCCCGGCAGCATGCCAGGTTTCAAGCTGCTTCAGCGCACTCTCCAGCACCCAGTCGCCGAGCGGTACGGTGAATTCAGATCCCTCAATGACGGGCAGAAAATCCCCCGGCGGTACCAGACCACGCTGCGGATGTTGCCACCGGATCAGCGCCTCGACCCCGACCACCCGCCCGACGTGCATATCGACCTTGGGCTGATAGTAAAGGACGAATTCCTGTTGATCGAGCGCGCGCTCGATGCGCGTGAGGCTGTTCTCTCGATCGCTATGCGCGCGCACGCGGCCATGCTCGAACAACTCAACGCGATTGCGGCCCAGCTCCTTCGCGCGATACATAGCCTGATCGGCCTGGCGCACCAGCTCATCGCCTGTCACCGGCTCACCGCGAAACAGGGTGCCACCAATGCTGGCGGAAATATGCACAGCTTTGGCATCGCTCGACAGATAGGGCCGTGCGAGTGCTTCACGCAGGCGGCTCATGCACTCACGGCAGGCGTTGATATCGTCCTGCTCGTTCAGTACGAGAGCAAACTCATCGCCGCCGATGCGCGCGACCGTATCGTCATCGCGCACTAGCGAGGCGAGCCGCCTGGCGACCTCAACCAGCAAGCAATCCCCGATTTTGTCGCCGCGACTGTCGTTGACTTGCTTGAATTCGTCCAGGTCAAGATAAGCCACCAGCAGCAAGCCACCGTTGCGTCGGGTGCGCGCCATGGCCTGCTCCAGGCGGTCGGCGAACAGGACGCGATTGGGCAACTGGGTCACGGCGTCATGGTGGGCCAGATATTCGAGCCGCCGCTGCTGCTCCTTGATGTGGGAGATGTCATCAAACAGAAAGACATAGTGCGTGACAGCGTCATCATCGTCTCTGACCTCGGAGGCCGCCACCAGGGCCGGGAAAGGCTCCCGCCGGTCGCGCGCGACCCAGAGTTCGCCTTTCCAGTGACCCTTGCTCGTCAGACTGCGATGCAGGCTTCGATAAAGGGTTCTGGGGTGGCGATCCGTTTTCAGGCGGCGCAGTCCGCGTCTGCTCATCTGTGACTCCCGCCAACCGGTCAGCTCGGTGAAGGTTGGGTTCAGGCTGACCACCCGCCCGCGACAATCAGTGATCAGAATCCCCTCGCGGGCACTGGCAAACACGCGCCCCGCCAGCCGCTGACGTTCCTCGGCACCCACGCGCTCGCTGCTATCCCAGATGTAGCCATGCCAGAGCACGGACCCGTCGGCGAGGCGCTCCGGCTTGGCCTGCGCATCGCGCCAGCCGAGGGCGCGCCCTGGGATCTGAACGCGATAACGGTCCTGCCAGAAGCTGAGATCGCGCGCAGAATCCTGGATGCCCGCAATTAGCCGGTCGATATCACCGGTATGAATCACATCCAAAACGGGCTGAGCGGTTTCAAGCACCTGCTCGGGAAGAACGCCGTATATCCGCTCGATGCCATCGCTGGCATAGGGAAAACTGAAATGGCCGTCAGGGTGCAACTGAAACTGATAGATAAATCCAGGCACGTTTGATGAGAGCTTGCGCAGCAGCGCATCGCGTTCCTCAAGTTGCTTTCGGCTGTCCCGCAGGCCCAGCGCCACGCGCTTGAGAAACTGCCCCAGCCGGCCGAGTTCGTCATCCGGCAAGGGCAGCGGCTCATAGTCAAACCGGCCCTGCTCGATAGCCGTCACCGCGTGGGTTTGGGCGGCCAGAAAGCGCCGGGCATAGCGCACGGCGGCAAAGCCCATCAAGGCCACGGCCAACCCAAAGGCCAGCAGCCAAAGCATCTGGCCGCGCAGCAGGTGTGGATAGAGTTTGTAACTATGGGTGTCGAGATCCGCAAGAAGCCGTTCGCCAAGATCAATCAGCCAGACCAGGCCGCTATCCAGAAATTCCTTGTGTTCCAGAATACCAAGCCAGGCGATGTAGTTGGCCTCGGCGGCATCGATGCGCGCGGCCATCTGCTCGCGCAGTCGAGCATCCGTCAGGTGGGCGAGATCGGTGCGCGCCTGATCAAGCGTGGTCAGATCGCGCTGCAGGTAGAATTCGGCGAGGTGCAAGATCAGACCCTCGACCAGTTGTCCTTCGGCTGGTGTGGCTGCGGCTGGCGGTTCGGCGAATAGCTGGTCGCGCGCATAGGCGGCATCGGTGCGGTAGCGAGTCAGCGTCTCGGTAAATGCGTTGCCATAGTGGCTCAAGCGGCTGTAAAAACGCGCCAACCCGCCCTGCAAATCCGGGGAGACATCGGCCGCAAAGGCCTCGACGGCTTGCAGCGATTGCCCAAGCTCGGCCAGCAAAGCTTGGTAGTGTTCGGCCTCAGTGGCGCTGAGCGCGACATCGTGCGGTTTGGTCGCCTGCAATGTTCGCAATTGTGCCAGCAGTCGATGCACATCGCCGGAGCGTTGGAAAATGGCGTTCACCGAGGCTGTCTGCCAAGCGGTAAAGCCAATCATCAGCGCAGTGAGCGCCAGCAGGATGGCGAACAGCATGGCGACCTTGCCGCTGACAGACCAAGAACTCATGGGTCGCGCCCCTCGGGTTCAGTTACGGCCGCCCTAGGATCAATCCGCTCCGGCAAGCGGTTGGCGTCAAGTGGTTGTGTCAGCAGAGCGTCTAAAATGCCCTGCCCTCGCAGCAAGGCAATCCAGTCAATCATGCCCTGATGCCAGTCCGCGTCGGGCTCGGCCACATAGGCGGTGGTCGGCAGGGACTGGCGCTCAAGTTCCGGCGTGGTGCCCAACCAGCGGGCGACAATCTCGGCATGGGCGGCCGGGTTTTCGATCAGGCGCTCGGTCGCGATGCGCATCAGGGCCAGAAACTGCTCCACCAGTGCGGGATGCTCGGCGAGTGCCGCGTCGCGCGCGGCGATGGCGCAGCAGGGATATGCCACGCCCGGCGCGCCCTTCTGCTCCATGCCGCTGATCAAGGCTACCAGTCGCCCGGTGCCGGAGCTCTGTGCCAACGCCAGATAGGGCTGCATGCTCACGAACCCGTCAATGAGACCATGATCAAGTGCCGGCACCAGGTTTTGCGGTCCCGAGAGATTGATCAGCATCACCTGGACATCCGCCTGGACATCGGTGGTTTCCGGAGTTTTGCTGAACGGGATGCCCGCATCGGCCAGCTGCTGCTCGAACACCAGATTCTGCACCGACAATGACGCCTTGTAACCAATGCGCAGCGGTTTCTTGCGTGTGTGCGCGTAAGCGATAAACTCGCTCCAGTTGGTCACCGGCAGCTCAGACGCGACCACCAGCCCGGCACCGTCGCGCATGGCCGGCGCGAGAATGCGAATCGGCATGCCCTGATCGATCTGATCGAGCATCGCCGGCACCCCGCCGAAGCTCAGGTCAAGCTGATCCTCGGCCAGACGGCGGATCAGGCCTATGCCACCGGTGCTACTGTCGATCAGCAGATGCGCCAGTATCCGGTTGTCCTGCACCAGATCGTAGCGGGTGGCGAACTCGCGCTCGGCCAGATGCACGCCATCAGCCGTGCGGATCTGATCCGGTGCGCTCGCCGCAAGGAAGAGCGCGGCATGATGATCATGGGGCGCGTGTCCGATGCGCAGCTCTGGCGGGCCGCTCGCGCCATCCTGACAGCCGCCGCTAAGCAGCAGGCCAATTGCAAGCCCACAGACAGCGGTCAATAACGACAACCGCCGCCAGCCGGATGCCGGAAAATTCCAGAGCCAGTTTGGATCAGAGCTCATAGCCAAGACGGTGTCCGATGGAATTTCATCCTACCAAGCCCGCCGCGCAGAGCAGGTCATGGCGGGAATTTCGGTAAACACTATCGTCAACATTATACGGGTTCCGTGCCATGATCACAGGTGTCAATTGCCACTGGCAGTTTGCGGCCTCAGGTTGACGAATGATGTTATTGGTAATGCTGTTCGACGGATAAACACCGCGACCAAACTCAAGATGACAAAACTGGAGGAAAGATCAGAGCGTCATCTTCGATCTGGTAGACCAAGCGGTAGCCTTGCTTGCGCAGCTTGATCTTGTAGCAGTCGCGCAGCTCCCGGTGCAGTTCGGCGCCTGGGACATGAGGTTGCGCAAGACGCTTCTTCAACAGCTTCTTGAAGAGAGCTTTGACGCTGCCGTCCAGTGCATTCCATTCATCCAATGCGGCGGGAAGGAGCTTCAGCCGGTATGTCGTCGCCCGCTCGGGCGCATCAGATCTGGTCAAGATCGACCTCAATGGCTTTGTCCTTCTCTGCCAGTCTTTGGCGGACAAGCGCACAGGACATGCCGGCGCCTATCCAGAAATCCAGGTCCTTGTCCAGCAGTTCATCCCAGCGCATGTAGTGCGAGCCGTCGCAGCTGAAGTTGAGGCCGACGATACCGTTGAAGATGTTCAACGAACCCGAGCGCAGGTAGATGTTCTCGTCCATGAAGCGCAGCCCCTTGAAGCTGTTGCAGACGTCGCCGACGCGGTTGGCTGGGATCAGGGCCTCGTCCGGGTAGGCGCGTCGCGGATAGGCGAGCCGGATGTCGGGGTTGGTGAGGTCCTCGAAGTCGAGTACGCGAAAGCGGTAGGGGTCGTCGAGGGACCAGAGCGTCGCGCGCGAGCTTGAAAAGTGCAGTTTGCCGTGGAATACGCCATGGCTTGTCAGTAGCTCCGTCAGCAGGTCCAACACGGCATCGAGCTTGCCGTCCATCAGGCTCTCGACACGTTGCTGGTAGAAGAGCCCGCCGCGAATGGCAGGGTCGCCCTTGAGCTGTAGCCACTGGTCGGACTGCTGGTAGAGCTCGCGGGTCAGCGGTAACTCGCGCAGGTCGAAGTCGGCGCCCAGGAAACCGATGAGTCTGCCATCGGCATCCGTGATGCGCTGTATCGCGGTCAGGGACGGTCGCCGTTGGTTGCGGCTGAGGTAGGCCGGCGACAGGGAAAAGCTTGCCCCCGCCAGCGCCTCGCTCAGATAGCTCCGCTGGCTGCGATCGCGACCGCAGTGCGCCGGCAGCGGGCCCTGTCGCGACAGGTTCGAAGTGACCTGTTGCGCATCCTGATCGAGCAGGTACAGGTAGATACTGGCGGGGATCTCTGTCAGCGCCTTGTCCAGCAGCGCCTCCAAGGCGGCCCGGTTACCCCAGGCCGCGCGGCAGGGCGCCACCAGTCGACCGAGCTGGCCGGCGAGTCTGCCGTGGAGCAGCATGCGCTGGCGGGCGATGGCGGCTTGTAGTGCTTCACTCATGGGGGTTGCCTACTCCAGGTATTTGGGAAATCGCTTCGCTTGCAGACCGCAAGCGACATCAAAATCGGTATCGGTATCGGTATCGGTATCGAAATCGACCAGCCTCGCAATCTCAGGTTCTAGCTTCTGGGAATCGATCGATTTCGATCCCGATTTCGATAAGCTCAGGCGACCGCGGCAAGCGGCGCATCGGCTCGTGTATCCACTGCTTGCCGTCGTGCAGCGACTGCATGGGCAGGCCCACCCGCAGGTCCCCGGCGTTGCCCTCCAGCACGCCGAAGCCCTCGTCTTGCTCCCGCGTCGGGTCGCCTGTGCCTCCTGTGCCTCGTGCGCATCGGTGTCCTGGATGGCCGAGCAGACCCGGTACTTCGGCGTCAACAGCACCGTTATGAAACGGGTTCAAGCCGCAGAAAGTTCATGCCCCTAGGATCAGTGTGCTCGCCTTGCGGGGAAGCTGAGAAAAAGGCTGTGCCAACCGAAATTGATAACCACAATCCGCGACAGAAAACCCGCGATGATCACCGTGATTGTCATCATCAGCACCGTACTCAAGAGCAGGTCTGGTCCAATGAAATGGATCATTAAGGAATAAACCAGACCCCAGAACAAGGCGATCTCCGGATAGAGGGTGCCCTTGAGGGTTGGGATATCCGCCTGGGATCGAAGGACGTCACGAAGGACGCCGCCACCCGCAGCTGTCATTGCGGCCAACAAGGGGCCCCATAGCCACAGTGGTTCACAGCGCTGCACCGCTGCGACAATCACGCCAGTTACGGTGAATGCCGCCAGCCCGATTGCATCGGAGACCTCCAGGAGCCCGCGTGTCGAGGCCCAGCGAAATGGATCGTTTTCACCTTGCGCGGGCTCTGCTGCATGGCTGTTACCCCAGATGTCATGAATGGCATAGATGAATAGGGCGGCAAGGACGGTTCCGAGCACCAACAGCAGCAGCGTCGGAGACTGGAGGATGCCGATTGGCGATCGTCCGCTGATTAGATCGCGCATGACACCACCCCCCACCGCTGGCAATGCGGCCAGCACCAGGGCTCCGACGATGTCGTAGCGCTCGCGGCGAGCGATCAGGACACCCGAAATCGCAAAGGCGATGGTGCCGATGATGTCGAAGCTGCGAAACCAAAGCGTTTGCAACGCCGGTCTCAAAACCTCCGGCACCAGGGAGTGGCGGGCGATGCGATTGAGCTCACCGGTATCGCGCATCTCACGCAGGGCACGATCAAGGGCCTGAAATGTCGTCGATGAGACGGTCTTTTTCGATAGCATGATGCTCAGCTCGGGCCGGTTAAGGTCGCCCGGCAGCGAACGAACACGACGCACCGCGCCCGCCTGGACAACCGCGCTGGCCATCGAACGTCGATCACCGATCACGGCGTCCGCCTCACCCGTCAGCAAGTGCGCGACTGAATCCGCGTCGGTCGCGGCGTCGAGCACCTGCCCGCGAAACGCATCAGACTCGAGCAACGCCGTAGCCTCGGGACCGGGGTCAAAGGTCCAGTTAACGGCTATTGTTGCGCCCGATTCCAACAAGCGTCGCAGACTTTCTCTGGGGTCTGCTCCTTTCCATGGCTGCAATTCTCCCCGCCGCATCACGATCGCAACGGATGCCTTGCGGTATGGCAGCGTGAACCACGCCCAATCGTGCGCCGAGGCTCGTGGTTGCTCGGCGAGCGAGAAGTCGAGTTGCCCCGCGCGGACCGCCTTCACGTTGCTAGCACGCGATACCTCCTCAAATGCCGCGCGGAATCCAGCTCGCCGGGCTGCCGCTTGCATCACCTCAATATCGATACCGCTGACGATCCCGATCCCATCTGCAGTGATGCGTTCGAATTGGTAGGGCAGCATCGTCGACCAACCGCCGTTCAGCGCGGCCTGGGCAGGTCCAAGCGAAAGCAGGCCGAGACAGAGAATGCCGAGAGCAAGTTTCCAATGTTCTTGTAAGGACCGAATTGTCGTCATTTATCTTGCATGCTCGCGGACGTATTCTGGAAATGATGGGGGACGCCAGCAGAAAAAGTGTCAGCGCCCCGACCGGCGCAGCAGGCTTTTGGCATCGGCGGAAGCAAGCTGCTGTTTAGCTTCCGGCGACTTGTGGAAGCGGAAGTAAGTGAGTCACTGCGGTGTCAGCAGGAAGCCGTAAGGGCCGAGGCGCGGGCTTCTGGGACTGGGATCGGGCAAGAACCTGCCGTTCATCCTCCCCGAAAGTAGTAGATTTTTAACCGCTTCCTCGCTATATTCCGTCAGCGGCTGGTACTAATGGCAGCTGAGAGAATCAATTGGTAGTCGCGGTAAATAAGCAAAAATCAGGAGGAATGATGAAAGTGATATTGAGCACCATTATCATGGTGGCTGTTGCCTTTTTGATTATCTATAAGATGGTGACCAGCACTCAGGATAGTATTGCATCAATGGAAGTATCCCTGGAAAAGCATTTTTCCAAGATCGAGGCTGGACACTATCGTGAAGCCTACGATGCTTTTCATGACGATCTAAAAAAGCGTATTTCATTTGCTCAGTATGAGGCTTCCTGGCTAAAAAGAATTGAGGATCTTGGGCCAATGAAGTCTTGGGAAATTCACACGGCAAACAAATCGTCGAACCTTTTCACAGGGGAGAAAGAGTATGATTTTGTCCTTTTCATTAGTTTTACAAATAAAGAACAAATTTTTAGAGTTACCCAGACATGGAAGGTTGAAGGAGAAAATGTAACATTGGTGTATTCAGGGCTACATAGCAGCGCTACCAATTCTTCAAGTTTCGATGTATTTTGAGTTTATCGCTGGCTTTTTAGACATCATGTTTTGACTTGTTATCGATATTGTTGATTCGTGGCATTAAGTCTAATTTTTTTTGGCAAGAGCTGTCCCGAAGTCCTTTTCAGAACAGTTCTTTGCAGGTCATCAACCCAGGCTATTTTTTCTCGTCGAAGACTAGGCTTTCACCCACGGATTTAAAGGAGTCACGATATTTTAACGTCTCTCCTTTTAGTTGATAACTAACCGTCGCCAGCCTATTTCCATCAACGATATAGTAGCGAGCCTCGATCTTTTCACCGTTTTTTCCACTATCGAAAAAGTACCAGACGCGCCCTTCCCCTACTTTTTCTATTGTCAGAGTTTCTGGCTCTGCTTCATAGAAATGTCGCTGAACCCATTTTTCGATGCAGGCATTGCTATCGTTATCAGAATCTGAGCAATTGAATAGATTTATGGCAAGTTGCCCCAAGGTTTCATTTTCCCCAATCTCTGGAGGTCTCAGCCGAGCTATGTCTTTGTCAACTTCGCTAATCTTCCAGGATGAGGGAGCGGAGATTTTCAACGTGGCGCTTTTTGTAACATCGCTTTCCATCCAGGGCAACAGATTAAGGGTTTTCACCTCAGATCCAGTGGATGGAGTTTTACCGCAGGATGTCATAAGAACCAAAGTAAGTATCAAGGTAATATAACTTAGTGAGCGCATGATTGCTCCTTGTCAGGTTGATCATATGGCTTGCTTCGTTTCTAATTCGCCTTGGAAGGATTAGCCCCCAAAAGCAAAAAAGACAGTGGTCTCTCAGTAAGGCTATCCTTTCTTCGAGGTCTTGGCAAACTTGCACCATCGAACGCTTGACCGTCCGCCTTGAGGAAGCCCATCAGGTACTGCGAGCCGACGCCATTGATCACGCGCGCGTTTTGTGGCGATAAACTCAGGGGCAGACTTTATTCAGCTACCCTGTCGCGTGTCACCCGGCCGAGGCCTATTTGCTAAATGGTCTGGGACTCATGCCCAAAACCTTTCTGCGCTTCTCGTTCTCGTCCATGATTCGCTTGATTTCCTCCTCGTTCTCGGCGCAGTGCCTTTCCCATTCTTCCCGCTTCGTGGCTGCCTCCTCCTCAGCCTTGCGCACCTCATCTCGCTGGGCCTCAAGCCAGGCGTCGGCCGCGTGTTTCTCCTTTTCCCATTGGGCTTTGAGCTCGGCATCGCTCTTGCCCTCATCCACGTGCAGTTTAAGGTAGCCATCCAGGTCCGGGGGGTACATGCGGGCATAGCCCAGCCGTATTTCCCGTTCTCGGGTGGCGCCGCCCCCGGCGCGGGCTATTTCCAGGCTCAACTCCCGATCATCGGCCGCACTGCAGCCGTCGTTGATCAGTTCCAGTATCCTGGCTCGGTCCTCTTCCCAACGCTCCTCCTCGGCCTGAAATTGTTCCTTGTACTTTTCCCAATCCTGCTCCGCGTCAGCTAGCAGAGCCTTGAAGGTGGGGTGGATCAACTCGTAGTCCAGTCCCTTCATAGGCAGGGTCAGGTTTCGGTAAAGGGTTTCCCGACGCAAGGACGCTGAAATCTCTGCCACCAACTCATGGGACTCGACCATGCGGGCGTACGACTCCTCCAGGGCCTGGAGCCAGGAGACCGCGCTGGTCTGATACACTGGCTCCAGGGGCAAGGTCTGGGGGGTCTGGGCCAGCTTGACCTGGATGTCCGCCAGCCAGTCGCCGATCAGGATCTCGGGGTCGCTGGTCTCCACGGCCTCGATGAGGCCGTCCCGTTCCTCCACCAGGGCCAGTTGCAGAGTCCTGGCCTGATCCACGACGGGTTGGTAACTGTCCAGGGCTCTGGCCACGCGTTCGCTGATAGCCCTGCCAAGCGAATCCTTGGTCAGGTTGTAAAGCCGGTTCAGTTCCGTGCCGATCTCGCGGACTAGATGTCCAGTCCCGGTTGATCAGGGAATACACCGCCGGAATCAAGACCAGCGGAATGAGCGTCGAGGCCGTGAGTCCGCCTAGCACAGCGCGCGCCAGCGGTGCCTGGGCGTCGGCACCCTCGCCGATGCCGAAGGCCAGCGGCAGCAGAGCGAGAACGGTGATCAGGGTGCTCGAGAGCATTGAGGCGTCACGGAGTGCGCTGGCGGTACCAGTCAGTAAACTGCTCTGCCGACATCGGAACGCCCAGGTAAAACCCTTGCACTTGGTCGCACTCGCGCTGGCGGAAGAAGTCCAGGTCTGCCTCGGTCTCGATTCCGACCGCCTTGACGTCGAACTGCAAGGCCTGGGCAAGACCGATCAGCGTGTCGAGAATGACGGGCAGCCGTTCGGCCAGGTTCAGACGCTCCACCAGGGCGCGGCTGATCTCCAGCCGGTCCAGCGGCAGCCGTTCCAATGCGTTGAGGCTCGAACAGCCCAGGCCGAAGTCACCCAGTGCCACGCGCACCCCCAGTGCTTTCAGGGCATCGAGCCGTTGCCGTGCCGTCAGCATGTCCTGCATGAGCGCGGCCTCGCTCAAGGTCAAGGTCAGATCGGCGGGATCCATGGCGCTCGCTTGCAGTGCGGCGGCCAGTTGATCGTGGAAGCGCTGGTGGTGAAACTGCCGGGCCGAGATGTTCACCGTGATTGGGATGGGCGGCAGTCCGCGCTGGCGCCAAGCCCCATACTGACGGCCGACCTCCTGCAACACCCAGTGGCCGATCTCATGGATCAGCCCGCTGGTTTCGGCAACCGGCAAGAACACCAGCGGGGCGATCTCACCCGCATCGGTCTGCGGCCAGCGCAGTAGGGCCTCGACTCCGGTGATGCGACTGTTGTGCGGATCCAGCAGCGGTTGATAGGCGAGCCGGAATTCCTGCTGCGATAGCGCTTCGCGCAGACGCGTTTCCAAGGTCAGCGTGGTATGCGCCTGCTGGTTAAGCGCATCGGTCACAAACTGATAACCACCGGGGCTGACCTCCTTGGCGTGATACATCGCATGATCGGCACCCTGAATGAGCGACTCGATGCTGTCACCGTCCTGCGGGAAGAGGCTGATCCCGAGACTTGGGACGCAGTGCAGCATCAGTTCCCCAATGGGGTAAGGCGGCGTAAGTGCCGCGATGGCGGTGCGCGCGGCACGGGCTGCGTCATCCGCGTCGTTGAGGTTCGCCAACACCGCAATAAACTCGTCTCCTCCCAGCCGGGCGATGAGATCCGCCTCGCGGAAGCTCTCGCGCAGCCGCTGCGCCACCGCCTGCAGGAGCTGATCGCCCACCGAGTGGCCATAGATATCGTTGATCGCCTTGAAGCGGTCGAGGTCGAAAAACAGCACCGCCAACTGATCCCCCGTGCGGCGGGTGCTCGCGAGCATGCGATCGGCCAGTTGATCGAGCAAGGCGCGGGTGGGCAGGCCGGTCAGGGGGTCATGCTGCGCCAGGCGGATCGCCTCGTCCTCAGCGACCTTGCGCCGGGTAATATCCTGCTGGACCAGCAAAACATGCATCAGCGCGCCCTGGGTGTCCAGGATCGCCGTCAGGCGGGCCACGAACCAGCGCTCGTCACCGTCCTTGCAACGCAACCGGTATTGGATCTCAGCGGGCTCCACCGGCGCATCGACGAAGCCGTTGAGATGCTCGAGTATCCGAGTCCGATCATCCGGATGCAGCAGGTCGGCCCAGGCCCCGAGTCGGTGCGGTAATTCATCCAGGGCATAGCCGGTCTGCCGCCACCATTCGGGCGGAAAGAATACCGCCTGCGTCTTTGGGTCCCATTCCCAGAAGGTTAGGTCGGCAATGTGGGTGATCAGGCGCAGCCGTGCCTGGCTCTCGATGAGGGCTTGTTCGTCGCGTTTGCGCGCACTAATGTCGCTCAGGATGGCGCTCCAGATGATGTGCTCACTCGTCGCATCCGGTCGCTGGCTGATGTCCAGGTGAACCCAAGCGAGTGCATCGTCGGCTCGGCACAGGCGCAGATCATAGGTCTGCCGCTCGCCGGTGGCCAGGAGCTGGTGGCGGGCATGATAGTGGGTGTCCTGATCCTCGGGGAGGATGAAGCGAGTCAGGGGTTGGTCGACCAGCGTCTCGCGCGGTGTGTCTAGCAGGGTCGCGGCGGCGAGATTGGCCTCCTGGATCACCCCGTCTTCGCTCAGGGTCAGATAGCCCACCGGGGCCAGGTCGTAGAGATCAAAATAGCGCGCCCGCGAGGTTGCCAAGGTCTCCTGGGTCTGGCGCAGTTCCTCGTTCTGAAGCTCCAGCTCGATCTGATGCACTCGGAGCTCGTGGATCAGCTGGTCGGTCGCCTCCGGTGTGTTGGCGTCTTTGAGCGGTTTGTCCAGGCTTTCAAGCTGTAACTCCGCCCGTCGGCGCAGGTCTGGTGCGCGTTCAGTGCGCTCGACGGAGGGATTGTCAGAAGAATGCACGAGTGGTCTCCGTCTTGGGGTTTAGCCTGTCGTGCCCGGCAGATTTCGAACAACCGCTACGGCAACCGGGTGATTACCGCAGTGGCCAGTCAGAAATGGACTCGCTCGTTGATATCCTGGCCGGGCTCGAATGGCTGGGAACGGCGCAACGCTTCACTGTGATGGTGCCGATCATAGACTGATCGGACAGCTTAGTCTGTGCGTTGGCATACATAGTGCGCGCACACCTCTTGATTTACGCAGAGCGCGAAGCTGGCGACCTGCAATCTGACCCACGTCAAGGTCAGTCGGTGGACGCAGTGGCTTCAACTTGAGTTGATAGACCCATCGTTTTCTCGATGCTATTCTCCCCGCGCAATAACAAAATGGCCCGACTGGTATCGCCCCCGCCGTGACCCCTGACGACTTCATTCGCAAATGGACCGGTGTCACCCTCAAGGAACGCTCCGCCGCGCAGGAGCACTTCCTTGACCTCTGCCACCTGCTTGAACAGCCCACCCCGGCTGAGGCCGACCCCAAGGGCCTGTGGTACGCCTTCGAGAAAGGCGCCAGCAAAGCCGGCGGCGGCGATGGCTGGGCCTGCACCGAGCCCGAACGCTGGGGACCCGACACAACCACCGCCAAGCTCACCGAACAAGCTGCCGGACGCTTCGCCGAACTCGCCCAGCGTCTACGCGGGCGCGGCCATGACCCCACCGCCGTTACCGCAGCCTACGGCTGGAACGACTAAAATTCCGACATGCCAGACAGCGAAATCCTCGCCCGCCTGCTCGCGATAAACTTGGAACGAGCGAGGGCTTAGCTGTCCATTTCCACTAAACCAGATCACTGTCACAAAAATTTGGCACCAAAATTTTGGATCAATCGAGAAAATGAACCTCAGGAGGCAAGATGGCAAAGTGTCCGATATGTCAGTCGAGAAAAGGAAAAAGAAAGTGCCTAATCGTAGATAACCTCATTTGCAGCCAATGCTGTGGGGATACAAGAACGGGAGAGGCATGTGTGGGATGTGTTTTTTATCAAAAACCAATAAGAAAATATACCGATGTCCCCGCATATTCTACTTTAGAGATGGATAACAGCATGGAGCTTGCCTCTTACGGGAACTCCATAGAAGGGGCTTTATGCGCATATGACATTGAAAACGATAGGAAACTGAAAGATAGCGACGCAATAAAGATCATTGAGTTGCTAATTGATAAATACCATTTTCAAGATCAATCAATTGGTGAACAAAGCGAGCTAATTGCGAAGGGATTCAACCATGTTGATCAATCAATCGTCGAAGATTTGGAGGATGTCAACAATGAACAAATTGTCAAAGTGCTTGGGGTCATCCGGTTTGTTGCCAAGCGCAGAACACAGCTTGGAAGAGAATATATGAATGTAATTCATCAGTATGTAGGGCAGCGAGTTGCATCGGGCCTTCGTGTTTTACGCCAGTGACTGTCATGCAAGCGTCTGAGTCGCAGCTACCAATCCTCATCGTCGTATTGTGGCGGCGCCTCGCCATTGGCTTCGAGCACCTGCGGGTTTTTTGCTGCGGCTTCCTTCCTGACTTGCTCGACGATGAGGTCGAATTCCCAGTTGGCACCGAAGTCAAACACAAAAACCATGCTCGCGCCCTTTGTCAGGCCAAGTTCGCCGACCCTGACCTGGTCGGCTAACTTGCCATCGAGTTCTGCTTGCATCTCGGGATGACCGATCTCTGCAGGACGGCCAAGGCGATCCTGGAAGTTGAACGCATAGAGATGATCCTCGTCGAAGTCGAATGCGGCGAGAATCGCGCTCGCCAATTGGTCGAATCCGGCTTCGCCGGCGATGGCGATTCGTCGCCAGCAGTCAGGTGACAAGGACGCCCGAAAGATATGCTGCCCGGGCTGCAAGGGAGGAGCCGGAAGCTCCAGATTGCGTTGCCAATTGTTGAACTTGGAGCGAAGACCCGCAGCCCAGGTCTCGAAACGCTTGGATGGCTCGAAAAGATCGCTGATCGTCAGCTGGGGTTCGGGTGCGTCGGGTGCGGGCGTTCGCAGTTCGTTGAGAAAATGCTCGAAGTGCGCCATCAGGGCATCTCCCCAGGCGGTGATGTGTATCTGCCTGGGCTGCCAGCCTTGCCCCTCGACCGGCGGGACTAGCTCGATCTCAAGCAGACCGAACAGTTCGAGCAAGGCCAGGTTGTGCAGACCGGGCGAGTAGGTCAAGGAGTCGATTACCGGAGGATGCTGTAGCCAGCCCGGTCCCTGCTCCTTGAACTGTCTTAAAAATCGCGTGCTTTTTGCGAATACATCTTCCCGAGACCGCTTGTCGATAATGGTTTCATCGGCTGCTCCCCACCAGGCACGCAACAAGGCGAAGTAAGCCTCCGCAGGGTTCAGGTCGCTCCAGAGGTCCAGGATTTCCGGGTCGAGCATCAGGATGGGCTTCTTGCCGCAGGTGTCGATCAGGGCGAGTCCAGTCGCGCGCAGGACCAGATACAGGCCATTGATATTCGGATAGGATTTCTGCCCTGGCCGTTTCAGCTGCAAATCGACCGGATGCGTCAATCGCTGGTTGATCGTCTCCAGGGTGTTCATGGCAAACAGATGCTTGGGCGTCACCGCTAACCCTTTCGGCTGAATAAGATCAAGCAGCGCCCCAAAGTCGCGCAAGATGGTGCCGGGCGGCTGCTTGGCGAAGTCCTGAGATTCCAGCACCTGCGCGTGCGACGGATTCCAGGTGAAGATCGGGCGATCAGTGATGAACATGAAAGGCTCCCTTGGGTGCAGTATGACTTCGCCCAGATGGGGTCATCTGAAATCGCGAAGCTAAGCTGAAAAATGGCAATTCGCCGCCGACCAAGCACGTTCGTATCGTGTGCGGCCTAAGTGATGGCGATCATCGTCTCCCGCCAGGGTGGCGCTGGTGCTGTTTGTCTTTGTGCACCTGGACTGCGGTCTTGGCGGCATCGGTCACGGAGTACATCTCCATGGCGGTCAGTTCTTGGTCGTCGACGGGTGTCAGCGCCTGGTCCATGTAGTGCTTGGCCTCGGGGTCGCGCTTGAGGCGCCGGCGCTCAATGGCGAGCACGGCCAGCATGGCGATTGCCTTGGCGTAGCCGAACAGATTACGGCCAAGGTATTTCGGGTAGAAGACCAGGGGGTTTTCGATCGGCAGTCCCGGGCGGCGTTCCCGGCGCAAGCGACGGCGGAGAACGCCGCCCTCCAGCGGTTGGATATGCTCGATGCAGGCGAAGACGTAGACCGCCATGCACGAACTCATGATATGGCCTGGGCTGACGCCATTGGCGCGCGCACGCCGCATCAGGGTTTTAATGTGTTTGACGGTGTAGAAGCTGCGCCAAGCCTGCCGATAAGCGCCGAGCCATTCCTCCTGCGTCATGCGGGGGTGATGGGTGGAAACGTGGTTGAGTTCGTAGTTGTTCAGGTCCGGGTCCATATAGGCCCCGCGCTCATAGAGGGCCTTGTGGTCGGCGGAACCCGGCAAGGGCGTTAGACAATAGAACTGTACCCGGTCCATTGGCAGTTCGCGCTTGAGGAGTTCAACATCACGCCGGATGCTCTCCGGCGTGTCGCCGGGAAAGCCAAGGATGTAGCCGCCGTCGATGAACACCTTGTAACGGCGCCAAACGAGCAGCATGGCGCGATAGTCGGTAATCTTGTTCTGCTTTTTGTTGGCGACTGCCAGGTTGTCGGGGTTGATGTTCTCCAGGCCGATGAAAATGCGCTTGGTGCCCGCCGCTGCGGCCTTTTCGATGAAGCGCGGGATCTTATGGCACTGAGTATCCACCTGAAGCGTCAGGTGCACGCGAATGCGCTCGCGCCTGAGTGCAATCAGGCGGTCGAAGATCGCCTCCCAATTCTTATTGCGAGCGAAGTTGTCGTCGGTCACAAAGAAGCGCTTAATGCCCTGAGCGATATTTTCGCGAACAATGCGCTCAATGTCGTCCGGCGTGCGAAAGCGCGATTTACGACCTTGCACGTTGATAATGGTGCAGAAGCTGCAAACAAAGGGGCAGCCGCGCCCGGCATCGAAGCTGGTCACTCGTCCAACGGTGCGTTGCACATATTCCTTGGGCATGTAGGGCGGGATGGCACCATTGAGGTTGGGCAGGTCGTCGAGGTAGTTGTAGACGGGATTGAGTCGGGCGTTGTAGGCGTCCTTTAGGAAATCGTCAAAGCGGTGCTCGATCTCGCCGGCGAAGAGCGACACGCCCAGGTCCAAGGCCGCTTGCAGCTCAGGCGTGCATTTGCCGATGACAGACAGCACGCCGCTGACATGGAAGCCACCGATGGCGACCGCAATCTTGTGCGCGCGCAGCTGCCGGGCAATGTCCAGGGCGCGCGGATATTGGTTGGTCTGCACACCCGCCAGAGCGACCAGACCGAGGCCGCCATCGCGCTCGATCATCAAAGCGAGGCGCTTGGCACGCACGCGCGTGTTGGTCTCGTCGATGGTGCTAATTTGAAGCCTGACGTCGTCGCCCAAGACGCGGCGCTCTGCGGCGTCGCGCGCCATGGCGTAAAGCGCGGCGAGGGTATTCGACGGGATTCCGGAGCGCCACCATTGAATGATGTAGCCATCGTCGTCGTAGTGCGATGGCTTGAGTAGAATCAAGTGGAATGTTTTCATGGGGCGTTTCCTGCAGAGCAATGGCGAGCCCCGCGCAAAATCGGGAGCAAAAATCGAGTAAAGATCGAGCCCATCATAGACTTTGACCGACGGGCTTGATGTCAGACTGGAGAGTATGATCTGGCTGACGATGAACAGGAATTATCTTTCGCTTTTTCCCATGGCTTCGCCTCCGTGGGGGTTACCGAGAATCTTACGGATTCATTCTCAGGAGTGGCCGCCTCCATGGGGATCGGGCCAAAACATTCAGATTGAGCCCATCAGGCTCGGGAGTCCATCGCCTTGATCAATCACCCCCTGACTGGCGCCGGTTATCTGCTCAAGGGCGCACGGCTGATTGCCCGCCCGCAGCTGCGGCCCTTTGTCATCATCCCGCTCATCATCAACACCCTGGTTTTCGTTCTGGCAATCGGCCTTGGCGTCAATCAGTTCGAGCACTGGATGGAGCTGATGACGGCGCAAATTCCGCACTGGCTTGGCTGGCTGGAGTGGCTGCTGTGGCCCATCTTTGTGCTGGTGCTTCTGGTGCTGGTGTTCTATACCTTTACCCTGGTGGCTAATCTGATCGCGGCACCCTTCAATAGCCTGCTGGCGGAAAAGGTCGAGATGGAGCTGACCGGGCAGGTGCCGGATACGGATGGCAGCTGGCGCAAGTTGGTCGCGGAGCTGCTGCCGTCGTTGTTCGATGAGTTGATCAAACTGGTCTATGCGCTGGCGCTGGCCGTCCCCTTTCTGCTTTTGCTGCTGGTGCCGGTGGTCGGGCCGATCCTGTGGTTGCTCTATACCGCCTGGATGATGGCGGTCGAGTATGGCGATTATCCGCTCGGTAATCACGGGTTGCGGTTCCGGGAGATTCGCCAGCTCCTTGGGCGTCGGCGGCTGCTGAGCCTCGGCTTCGGCGCTGCAACGGCGGGCATGAGCATGGTGCCGGTGCTGAATTTTCTGCTGATGCCCAGCGCCGTTGCCGGCGCGACCGCGCTCTGGGTTGGGGAGCTGAAGGCGATCCGGCCCAGCACTGATCATGAGTAACTGAGGTGACTCAGAAAAGCGAGACTGCATCCGCTAGCCATGTTCCTCAGCGGCCGCAAGTTGTAAAAAGTGCAGCCGCCGCTTCCGGCGCCGAGGGAAAATACAGGTGCAGATAGCTCGCTGTCAGCGAGCCGTGACGGTAGACCGGCTCACCGCGACCACCATCGCGCTGTCGGATGCCGTAGGCGCTCGGTGTCAGCGAGCTGTCCATGGTCGAATGATGGAAGCTATGCCCCCGCAACTCGCCCGCTGGCGTGACCAGGCTTTGCATGCCAAGGCCAGCCAGGCGCGGTTGCAGACGCCCCTGCCCCGGCATTAGACCGGCGAGTTTGGCGCTCTGGCCATGCTTGTCGGTCAGGGTCTCAAGTACAGAGAGCATGCCACCGCATTCGGCATAGAGAGATTTTCCCGCCTCGACATGGGCGCGCAATGATTGGTGCATGGCGCTGTTGGCGGCCAGTGGTTCCAGATGCAGTTCCGGATAGCCTCCGGGCAGATAGATAGCATCCGCCGCAACAAGCGGGTCATGCAGCGGCGAGAAGAACGTCAGCTCAGCACCCAGCGCCTGGAGCAGTCGCAGGTTGGCGGCATAGAGGAAGGAAAAGGCCGCATCCCGAGCCACGGCGATGCGCATGCCGGCCAGAGTTGGTGCCAGCGCCGGCGGATTCTCGGGCGACGGCGGCGCGAAAGACACTGCTGGCGGCAGTTCTGCCAGCGCGGTTTCGGCGAGGCGGCTGGCCGCGACATCCAGGCGCTGCTCAAGATCAGCGATCTCCTCGGCTTGCACCAGGCCCAGATGACGGCTTGGCAAGGCGGCATCATCGAAGCGCGGCAAGGCACCCAGCAAAGAGATATCCGCAGAGAGTCCGGCACGGATCATCTCCACGTGTCGCTCGCTGCCAACCCGATTGGCGATGACTCCCGCCAGGCGCAGTCCGGGCCGGTAGTGGGCCAGCCCCAATGCCAGCGCACCGAAGGTCTGTCCCATGCCGCGCGCATCGATCAGCACCGCTGCGGGCAGGCCGAAACGCTCGGCCAGGTCGGCGCCCGAGGGATTGCCATCGAACAGCCCCATGGCGCCCTCGACCAGAATCAGATCAGCCTCGGCGGCGGCTTCATAGAGCAGCCGCTGACAGTTGGCCTCGCCCACCATCCACAGATCCAGCGGTTCAACCTCGGCACCCGAGGCGCGCGCCAGAATCATGGGATCGAGAAAATCCGGGCCAATCTTGAATACCCGCACCCGGCGTCCAGCCCGTCGATGATGGTAGGCGAGCGCCGCCGCCAGCGTAGTTTTGCCCTGACCAGAGGATGTTGCGGACAGGAACAACGCCGGACACTGGCGTGAGCCAGCGCCCAGAGGTTGCAGCTGGCCATCGACATCGCGCTGAGCGCTCTGCTGCTGGAGTGGCGCCTTAACTGACTTTTCCTGGGCGGAAGCGTCGCGGAAAAGCGGCGTCATAGAGCTTGGACGGTTTGAGTTCGGCGCGCTGCCGGGCGCCGAGGGCCGGGCTAATCAGGATCAGTGCCTGGCGTTCAATGCCAGCGTCGCGGCAGCGCCCGGCGATGTCGGCCAGTGTGCCACGCAACACCTGCTCCTCATCGGGCCAGGTCGCCTTGTGCACCACCACAACCGGCGCCGTCGCCGCCCAGCCAGCCCCTTGGAATATCTTGGCCACCTCCGCGATGCGCTCGATGGATAGAAAGATGCACAGGCTACAGCCATGCCCGGCCAGTCCATGCAGAGACTCGCGCTGGGGCATCGAAGTGCGCCCGGCCAAGCGAGTGAAGATCACTGTTTGCGTGACCTCGGGCAGGGTCAGACATTCGCCCGCTGCCGCCGCTGCCGCGAAGGCTGAGGACACCCCAGGGCAGATGCCGACAGCTATCTGCGCCTGGTCCAGGGGGCGCGCCACCTCGGGCATCACCCCATAAAGCGTGGGATCGCCCGTCTGCAGGCGCACCACGGTCTCATGGCACTGCGCGCGCTCCAGCAACCAGGCGCTGACCTGCTCCAAGTCCATGGATTTAGAGTCGGCGATCTCGCAGCCCGGTTGCGCCCATTGCAAGGCGGTTGCGGCCACTAGCGAGCCGGTGTAGAGGATAGCCCCGGCCTCAGCAAGCAAGCGCGTACCGCGAACCGTTATTAAATCCGGCGCGCCCGGGCCGGCGCCGACAAACCAGACCTTACCCATGTGTGTGTTTCCGCTATTGCTTCTGATGCTACTGATTTGCGCCGCTCACAGCTCCATCGCGGTTAGCATCGAGCATTGGCAGGTCTCTGGTGGGCGGTCGCGTTCGGGAGGCGACAATATAGCCGGAGACCATGAATATCGCCACCCGCCCAGCCTCGCGTTTCTTGACGCAAAGGTATGATCGCCATAGGATTCGTCTTACCCCGGCGGAGATGGCTTTCGGCTTTTTTGGGTCATGCAGCAGCCCAAAACAGCACATGATCGCCAGTCCCGACAACCGCTTGTGTCACGCGACCCAAAATCAGTAACCACGGAGACGCGCAATGCATCCTGACGCCCATGGTCCCAGCCACCCTGGAGAATGGATTTCTATATTTCGCGGCAAGCAAAACCTGCTTTTCATCCCTTTGCTGCTTTTCACGCTGGCAAGCACCCCAATGTCGGGCACGCTCCTGGCGGCTGAAGATCCTGAAGAGCACGATCATGGCGCCGCGCATGAGCACGATCATGACCAGCATGGTCACACCCATCGCCAGCAGGATGCGCATGTGCATGGCATCGGGCGTTTGAATCTGGCGCTAGACGGCCCTGCCCTGCATCTGGAACTCATCAGTCCGGCGGCCAATCTTGTCGGCTTTGAGCATCCACCCACGACGGCAACCGATCAGGCCAAGCTTGCTGCGGCGGTGGCCATTTTGGAGGATGGCGCGCGCCTATTCCAGTTAAACCCGAGCGCCAGGTGCGAACTCCGGGATTCCGTCATTTCCTCGGGGCTGCTCGACACTGGACAGAAAAATACCCCGCACGCCGAACTGGAACCGGCCCCGGATGATCATGCAACAGCTCCGGCGCACGACCATGATGGTCACGCGCACGACGAGGACTCCGCGGCGGCCAGCAGCGGACAAGAGTCTCACGCCGACATCAATGTTCGCTACCGCTTCGAGTGTGCCAAGCCTAGCGCGTTAAAATTGCTAAAAGTCGAACTCTTCGAGGTATTTCCGGACACTGAGACGCTTGAGGTGCAGTTCGTGCTCGACGATCACCAGGGCGGGATGACCTTGAACCACGATAACCCGGAATTGCGCTTTTGAGCCAATGGGGTAAGCCAACGGCGGCTCGACCTTGAAGCCGAACCTTTGGCTTATTGCAGCTTGAACACAATCGGCAGGGTCAAGGTCAGTTGGGATTGGGACATGCTCGCCGGAATCGCTGGCAGCGGCGAGGCACGTTTGAGCATGGCCTCGACTTCGCGGTCGAGCAGCGTATGGCCAGAACTTTCAACAATCTGTTGGGAAATGACGCGCCCGCGACGGTCGATGGTGAAGCGCACCTTGACCCTGCCTTCTTGACGCCGCCGCCGTGCCTGCCCCGGATAGCGCTTGTGCCTTTGCAGGGCGCGCGCGATTTGGCCGTAGTAGGCCGCAGCGCTAGAGCCTCCTGCCCGCGCACCTGACCGACCGCTCGCAGATCCCTTGCCGCCCTGCCCCGCCCGCGCGCCAGCTCCCGACCCCGCATCCGTGCTGGCGGCCTGCCGGGTCGCTTTGCTGGCAGTTGTCGAAGTTGCGGGGACTGGTGCCTCGCGACGGGCTTGCGGGGTGGCTTCCGCTGGCTGGGGCTTGGGTATTGCCTCCCTGGGCTGGACCCGTTGCGGTTTGGGCGGTGGTTCTGGCTTGGGTTCTGGGTTGGGCTCTGACTTGGGTTCTGGTTTCGGCTCTGGTGCGAGTTCTGGTTTGGGCAAAGGTTGGAGTCTGGGCTCAGGCTCAGGCTCTGCTTCAGCCTCCGATTCTGGCTCTGGTTTGGACTCGGGTGCGGATTCCGGCTCCGGTGTCGGATCAGGTTTCGGATCAGATTGCGCTTCCGCCTCCGGCTCTGATTTAGACACAGGAGTTGGTTCGAGCCCATGCTCCTGATCGCTCTTTGCATCCTCCGTTGGCGCTGTTGCAGCCGCCACCGAAGCCTTACCAGTCCCGGATGCCTGGCCAGAATTGCGGCTCGCAGTCGCCTGGCTACCATTTGGCGAGCCTGCGGTTGCTTCGCCACCGCCGTTTCCCAGCGTCAGGGCAATGGTGACGGGCACGGCTAGCGGGGGGGGCGCCTCCTGCATCAGCGACAAGGCAAGCGCCGCATGCACTGCGCCTGCGATCAGCAGCGCGACCAACCAGTGGCGAGCGCGAATCTCCATCAGCGCACCGGTATTGTGACCAGGTGAATGTGCTCTAGCCCCACCCTGCGCAAAGGTTCGAGCAACTCGCGCAGTCTGCCGGCGCTGAGCGCGGCATCGGCCTTGAGTGTCAGCTGTGGCAGGGCGTGCGTGGCATCGGCCTCCCGCAGTCGCGCGACCAGAGTATCGACACTGAGCCCCTGTCCGTTCATGGCCAAACGCCCATCGGCACTGACCAGCACCATCCAGGCATCAGGGGTCGCGACTTCCCCCACCCGGGAGCTTGGTGGGTCGACCGCGAACAGACCAGGCGGCACCAGACGCCCGATCACCATGAAGAAGATCAGCATCAGAAAGACAACATTGATGAGTGGAATCAACGCCTGATCGCGCGCGCTTGAATGCGCTCTAGGGCGTCTCGGTGCCAGCTTCACGTTTGCCTCACTTTAGGGTGACTCCCGAGACGCCGGCGGCGGCCAGTTGATCGAGCACCGCGACCAGTTGTTGCAGGCTCACGCCGGAGGCCGGGATCAGGAGCACTTGCAGGCTCGGTTCCAGCGCCAGTTGTCGCGCCAGCGCGGGCGCCAGTGCAACCGCTGAGATGGGTTGCCCGTTCAGGCGAAATTCACCCGCTTCATCGACCTGCACCCGCGCGGTCTGGGTTTCATCAACCCTGGTCTCGAGCGCCGATTCAGGTTCCGGCGCGGCCAGCCGCAGTGGCAGTGCCTGTTCGCGTTGCAGATTGGAGGCGAGCATGAAAAACAACAGCAGAATGAAGACCACATCAATCAGCGGCGTCAAACCGATAGCCGCGCGCCGCGCAGGTCGAGCAAGCCGCAGCGACAGCCGTTCAGGCCGCATCGCTGCCCCGTTGCGCCGAGGGCGCACTTGTCGACTGGAATGCCGCTTCCGTTATCGGCGTCGCTCCTTGATGCACCGCATCCGCCGCCGATTGGGCAACCTGATTGCGGGCGGTCATCAGATCGCGTGTAAAGACCTGGGTGACGGCATCCTCCATGCGATGACCGCAGCCCTCCACGCGTTGTTCCAGCCAGGCATGGGCGAAAACCACCGGAATAGCGACCCCAAGACCGGCTGCGGTGGTCAGCAGCGCCTGCCAGATGCCGCCGGAGAGCAGCGCCGGATTAACCTGGGCACCGGCCTGTTCGAGTTGACGAAATGCCTCAATCATGCCGAGCACAGTGCCAAGCAAGCCCAGCAGCGGGCTCAGGGTGGCGATGGTTTCGAGCGCACGCAGATAGCTGCGCAGACGCTCAAGCTCAGCGCTGGCGAGTCGAGCCAGCTCTTCGCGCAGCAGTTCGGCATCAATCCCGGGTAGCAGATAGCCCCTCAGCGCGCGATGCAGCAGGCGCGCAACCGGCTGGCAACTTCCAGCCAGCGCAGCCATAGCGCCGGCTGGTTCGTCCCGAGCCCAAAGCGCTAGGGCGCGGGCGACAGGTTCGCGCGCGTCCAGGCGCAGGCGGTGAAATTGCCAGGCTTTGATCAGCACAAGAGTCAAGGCCACCACCGACAGTGCGGCAATGATCATCAGCACTGGACCGCCGTCACTGAGCCAACGCAAGAGTTCGACCAGATTGCTGACGCCGTCGTCCGGGATACTCAGGGCTGCGCTCTCGGTCCCTGTGTTGGGTGCAGGCAAACTGGGCGGCACGGCGGTGCTGGTCGCTAAGTCTGCGGGCAGTGCATCGGTGGGCGACTCTAGCTGCGGTCCAGCCGCCGTTTCTGCGAATGGTTCAGGCAATACCTCAGACTTTGGGGAGGCAGCGGGCGCGGATGATGCTCCAGCAGCCGGTTCGGCTCGCATCCCATTAGCTGTAGGCGCTAAAGCCGAAGGCGCGGCCTGTGCAGTGGTGTCGGTCATTGCGAGAAGGACATCCTTAAAAATTTTGGTATTCGGAAACCGTTTGTTGAAGGTCTGATTTGCTTGGTGACATATTCTATCCAAGCCTCCTTCGTCAGACGATTGAAGACGTCATCGTGGTGGTCGTTATGTCTTAACATCTTTGCATCTGCTTCGCGCACTAACCTTGCTCATTCACCGGCAATGCGAAGCACCGTCCGCAGCGCCTTGTTGGGCGCCGATTGCTACTAACGCTCATGGTCACGGCCACCCCGGAGGATGAAGCCTGTTGTTTCACGGTAAAGCTTCAAAAATTTCAATAGCTTTATCTGTGTTGAACTGGAATTCAATTACACCTTGGCGAGCGGCAGCATTATAATGATTCTAGAGGCATAGGCGCTACACCTAAGGCAATACATGAGAAATTATGTCAAATTGTTCCTATTGACACTGTCCAACGTTTGAGCTAAATGGTAGCAAAAAGTGAAGCGAGGAACGAGCTTGGCTTTTTGACATCCATAGGAGCCCCTTGTTAGCTATATTCGGTTAATCTTCTCAATATTGTGAATGTAACCAAGTTGATACAGTTCTAGTGCAACTTGCTTTAATTCCCTGCTTTCAGCCTCAGACCTGTCCGAGTTGGAAACAAGCGCCTCATACTTGCGCTGCATACCTTTGATCTCGTGATCTTTGCGCCTACAGTCGCAACACCTCGTGCAATGAGCATCAATCCAGAATCCCAGCGTTTCAAACCAATATTGCTGTTCTTTCGCAAAAAAGATGAATGCCCGATGGCATTCTTCACAATGCTCCACAATATCTACATAAAGTGAACGAGGATAGATAGAATATTCCTGTCTATCCATATTTGCGGGAATTGCCGTTTCGGGAAAGTACTCCAAGCTTGAGTAACGCCAATGCGCACGTTCAATTTCCTCTTTGCTGTATTGATAGCCCGATAGAATCGGTTCATTTCCAAACCTCGGGTGATCGACGTACAGCCGATTTGGTTGCTTTCTCCGCTTGCTCATTTGTTAAAGCTAACCTCAAAGGTAACTGGCGCAGCAAAGCGGGGTCAAGTTAACCGCCTTGTTCGCTACCGGAATATATGACACTTTTTAGCCCTTTATCCGTCTCGGTTTCGGCAATGAACCTACTGCCATCTATACTGATAATCACAGTTCCCCCACCGACGCCAATGTGTTTATCCGCCTCTTCGAAGCTCATTTGTCCATGAACTCCAAACCCCGAAATCAGAACAATCTCATCGGACTCAAAGGGTCTGGATGAAATGGCACTAAGATATGCGCAAGGGCTTGAAAACAATTGGGGAAGGCTGGCAGCTAGGGTGATACGGTGAAATCGCCAAATCAAACCAACCACCCGAGGAGCCAGCCTTCATGCATGCTAACCATCGCCCGGGCTTGGAGCAACAGAAACAGATTCAGCGTCGCGCCGAGGAGACCGACTCCTACGCGTTCTTCAACGTCTTGACCAGTTCGCAACTGCTCGACGGAGTCGAGGCACTATTGCCAGCACATCGCGAGCGCGTGTTTCCGCCGACGGAGACATTGTCGATCACACCGTGCAGGTCTGGTCATCCTGGCGGCAACGCGGCGGGGCAACGCCCAATGGTGTTTGCGTGCTTGCCGTACTGAGTCTGATTGCCGAGCCGCGCATGATGGACGAGGGGGAGTCACTGACGACCGAGGCGCTGCGCAATCTGCTGAGTGAGGGGTTTTGATCGGCTCCAGTCGCTTCCCCGATGTTCACCGGTCTGCTCCGACCTTGTTGTCGGGACCGTGCAACTGCACCTGACAGGCGCCATCGACGCTCAGCGTCGGCTGATCGAGCCGGGCGCCAAGACCGCTGACCGCATCAGCGATGCGCGTCACCTGTCCACTGGCCAGATCCGCCCAATAGATAACCAACCAGCTGCCGTTCGGTCTCGCTGAACTCGATACCGATCAGCAACAGCGGCTGGCCGAGTGCGCGGCATTTGTCGGCATAGACCGGGTAAATGCCGTGACCATCGGGAGACGAGCAAGATCTCGCGCGCCACGACTTGCGCTGGATCGGCACGCCTGGCGGCTCATGCTATGCTCGCCTGGTCCAGTGACCCGGGAGCCGACGCATGCGTTTTTTCAACACCGAGGGGCCGGTGCGCCCCGACCGCCATTACAGCTTGCCGCCGCTGTCGCGCTGGGATCTCGACGCGGTGCTCGCCCTCATCGACCAAGAAAAGTATTTCCTGCTGCATGCCCCGCGCCAGACTGGCAAAACCACCTGTCTGCTGGCGCTGATGGAACATCTGAATCGAGAGGGGCGCTATCGGACGGTCTATACCAATCTGGAAACCGCGCAAACCGCACGCGAGGACGTGGCGCTGGGGATGCGCGCCATCTGTGGCGCCATTGAGGCCGCCGCCCAGCTCTACCTGGACGACGCGCGCTTGGCCGCCTGGACTGAGGACGCCTGGAGCCGGCGTGGTCCGAATGGCGTGCTAACGGGCTTGCTGGAGCATTGGAGCCAGGACAGTCCCCAGCCACTGGTGCTGCTGCTCGATGAAGTGGATGCGCTGGTCGGCGACACCCTGATCTCTCTGCTGCGTCAGTTGCGCGCGGGCTACCCACAGCGTCCGGCGGCCTTTCCACACACGGTGATCCTGTGCGGGGTGCGTGATCTGCGTGACTATCGCATCCACGCCAGCGGGGAGGCTAGCCCTATCACCGGCGGCAGCGCCTTCAACATCAAAGCCAAGTCGCTGCGCCTGGGAGACTTCTCGCCCGCCGAGGCGCGCAGGCTGCTGCTCGAACATACTGCCGAGACTGGGCAGGCGCTCACCCCCGAGGCGCTGGCGCGAGTCTGGGCGCTGACCCAGGGCCAGCCGTGGCTGGTCAACGCCCTGGCCTATCGCGCCTGCTTCGAGCTGCGCGCTGGTCGTGATCGCGCCCAACCGATCACGATCGATCTGATCGATCAGGCCAAGGAGGCAATGATCGTCGAGCGTGTCACCCATCTCGACCAGCTGGCCGACAAGCTACGCGAGGAGCGAGTGCGGCGGGTGATCGAGCCGATGCTGGCCGGCACCACACCGGGCGTGATTCCGGAAGACGACCGCCAGTATCTGATTGATCTGGGACTCTTGCGGCGCGAGGGGTCGGGGGGCCTGGTGATCGCCAATCCGATCTACCGCGAGGTCCTGCCGCGCGCCCTGGCCAGCGGTCCCCAGGATTCGCTGCCCCAGATTGCTCCGACCTGGCTCGACCCCGACGGCCGCCTCAACCCCGAGCGCCTGCTCGACGCCTTTCTGAGCTTCTGGCGCCAGCATGGCGAACCACTGTTCAACAGCGCGCCCTATCACGAAATTGCCCCGCATCTGGTGCTGATGGCCTTTCTACAACGGGTGGTCAACGGCGGCGGGACCTTGGAGCGCGAATATGCCATCGGCGCCGGACGCATGGACCTGTGCCTGCGTTATGGGGCGCTCACGCTGGGAATGGAACTCAAGGTGTGGCGCGACGGCAAGCCCGATCCGCTGCCCGAGGGATTGGATCAGCTCGAGGGGTATCTGTCCGGTCTGGGTCTCGACAGCGGCTGGCTGGTGATCTTCGACCGCCGCACCGGGCAGCCACCGCTGGCCGAGCGGACCGCCAGCACAGCGGCCAGCAGCGCCCAGGGACGGCGGATTCGGGTGGTGCGGGCCTGAGCGATCTGCCCCTCTCTGCGAGTAGATCCCATCGCTCTGAATGCTTTGCGGCCCTCGCCGCGAGCGGATTGGCCAGGGCGTCACGGACCTGGTCCAGGGTCACGGAGCGGGAGGGGTCGCGCAGATAGGCCAGTCTCGCATCGCCCGCTACAACAAACGGCCGCTGGAAATCCGCTGTACTGCGCCACTGCGGGGTAGGAATTAAAGAGGTCTGGATGGAATTGTTTTCCAGACTGTAAATCAACGCGCAATCAATCGCCTAACGATGGCCTTCAGTCCGGCCGCTCGCTACGCGCGCGGCGGCTGAGGCTGGCATTAGTAGATAGCGTCAAATCCCTGTTCATTGCACAAGGCCGAGGTGGACGGGTTGTCGAATTTTAAGGTTTCCGCCGATTTTTGGCTGAATCTTCAGGTTCGATGGGATCTTGTCAGAGCGCAAACCGCTGAGGCAGAAGAGCTGGCCTTGAGTGAGGATTTTTATCCGCTGAAAAAATGGCCTAAAGTTATCTCACAATGGTAGGACTTAGTAACCGGGGAATTCTGATGCGCGTTAGCGAAACTATTGCCGGACTGGTCGCGCTAGGCGTGGCCTTCACCTCTGTCACAAATGCATCACCGCACAGCAGGAACAATAACATGCTGATTGAAAAGGCACAGGAGGGGTACCGACTGTCAGTTGAAATACCCTACAAGTTCAACGATCAGGTGACCTTTGCATCCAAGTACAATGGTTCCGGGAGCGGCATAATCGTTGCGATTGATATCGCGTTTGACGGAAGCATCGCTTACACGATCGAAATGCCTGATAGAACATGGCAGGCTGGCATCGCTGCAGAGGAAATAAAACTTATCAGACCGGCGCCTAACAATCCCTGATCGATTCAAGAAGCTACGGTTGTCTCTGCTGTCCTGCCGCGTGATGCACCGAAAGCACTGTACGCCGAGCAAATCAAGCCAGCCAAAGAAAGCGCGCCGAGTTCCGCGTGGCGCTTGGGAGTCAGGGCTGGATATGCGCCGGCTCTGCCTCCACTGTCTCTTGGTGTCGCCGACTCGGCTTTGCGCGTTGATCGAAAAAGGCGCAGCGGGGTTCGCGCGAGGCTTGGATTTCTCAGTGAAAAATGTTCAGGAGCTTTCTCATGACTATCAGCGTTGCCCTTGATAATGAGGGATTTTTGGTCAATCGTGACGATTGGAGCGAGGAAGTGGCGCAAGAGCTTGCCACCACAGATGATTTTGAGATGAACGATCAGGTGATGGGCTTCATCCGCGAGGCGCGGGCGATGTACGAGAACGATGGCGTGGTGCCGCCGATTCGCATCTTTGCCAAGAAGCAAAGCGTCTCGACCAAAGAGCTGTACAACATCTTCAAGAAAGGCCCGATGAAGCTGATCTGCAAGTGGGGCGGTCTGCCGAAGCCGACCGGCTGCGTTTGATGCCCTACCCTGCCGCCGGCCTCGGCTGCGAGGGCGCGCGGCTACTGACGTCCTCGGGTGTGCTCCAGCGGCCTTCGATGTCGTAGCAGCGGCCAGCGCGCAGGGCGATCAGGTCGCCCTCGCCGAGCGGTTCCCAGAGCTCATCGGTGAGCGGTACGCTGGCGATCAGTGCCACGTCCTGGCGCACGGTTTGCAGGCGTACGCCGGCATCCTTGAGTTCGGGCGCCGATTCCCAGCAGGAGCGTTGCAGCAGGTAGAGCCCCGGCGGGCGCATGGCGCCGTCAGGCTGGGTGCGGCGGTGGGCGTGGATGAAGAGCGCGTCGGCATCGGCGTAGATGAAGTTGGCGGGGCCGAGCTTGCGCATTTCGCGGCTAAAGTCGGCAATCACGGCCAGCCTCTGCTCCAGCGGTGGTGGCTCGTCGCGGTCTTCCCACAGCGGGGCCAGGTGCTCCATCAGCATACAGAATGCGCGCTCGGAGTCGGAATCGCCGATAGGGCGGAAGCGTGTGTTGCTCGGCGCGGGCTGCTCCAGCAGTTGCGGGAAATCGCCATTGTGCGCAAACACATGACTGCGACCGCCCAGTTCGCGCACGAATGGCTGGGTGTTTTGCAATGAGCGGGCGCCGAAGGTGGCCTGGCGCAGGTGCGAGACGGCCATGCAGGTGCGCACGCCCTGCACATCTGCAAAGCGCAGTAGCAGGCTTTCGCATGCCGGACGTGGTTCGCGCAGCAGCAGGCAGTCGCGTTGCTCGTAGCAAGCCAGCCCCCAGCCGTCTTTGTGGGGCCCCTCGGCACCGCCGTGGCGCGCCAGGCGCCCGAGCGACAGTCCAAGCGTCGCCGGCACTCGGCTGGACATGGCAAAGAGTTCACACATGGGCGCCCTTCCCCGCACCCCGTTTCACACTGGGCACTGGCCGGTTTGTGCCTGCACCTTCCTGCGGTCGAAAACGCAAACGCAGGTCATCGCCAATCTGACGCACCTCCAGCAGCTCCAGGCCGACGCGCTGCTCCATGCGCTCAAGTCCCGGCAGGTGAAAGAGCCCGCGCGCCGCATCGCCCATCAGGTGCGTGGCCAGGTAGACCCAGAGTTCATCGATCCAGCCGCCGCGCAGGGCCGCACCGGCCAGTTGCGGGCCCGCTTCGATCAGTACCTCATTGCAGTCGCGCCGCCCGAGTTCCCGCAGCGCCCAGCCGAGGTCGATTTGTCCGCTGCCGGATGGAATTGACGTCAGCACTTCGGCGCCGGCGGCTTCAAGCAGGTTCCATTGCCGATGCTCGGGCGTGACGGCGGTCATCACCAGGGTACGCCCAGGCAATCCGAGCAGGCGCGCGTCCTCAGGCAGGCGCAACTGAGTGTCGAGCACCACCCGCAGCGGCTGACGCACTGCTGATCTGGCTGCAGGCGCTTGCCCGGTCTGGGGATCGATGCGCACATTGAGCGAGGGATCATCGGACAAAACAGTGCCAATGCCGGTGAGGATGGCCGATGAGCGCGCGCGCAGGCGTTGCACATCGGCGCGCGCGGCATCCGAGGTGATCCAGCGGCTCTCACCGCTGGCCATGGCGGTACGCCCGTCCAGGCTCATGGCCAGTTTGCACCGCACCCAGGGCAGGCCCGTGCGCATGCGGCGGATAAAGCCCGGGTTGAGCGCCTCGGCCTCGGTTTGCATCAGACCCGCCTCGACAGCGATGCCGGCCGCGCGCAGCTGCTCGAGCCCCTGGCCGGCCACGCGTGGATTGGGGTCTTGCATGGCAGCGACTACCCGCGCCACCCCGGCATTGATCAGCGCCTCAGTGCACGGGGGCGTGCGCCCCTGATGACAGCAGGGTTCGAGGGTGACATAGGCTGTGGCGCCGCGCGCCTGCTCGCCGGCTTGGCGCAGTGCCAGCGGCTCGGCGTGGGGCTCGCCGGTACGCTGGTGCCATGCGTCGGCGATGATCTCGCCCGCGCGCACCAGCACGCAGCCGACTCTGGGATTGGGGTCGGTGCTATAGAGCCCGCGTTCGGCCAAGCGCAGTGCCCGGGCCATGAAACGCGCATCTGCGTCCTCAGCCGCGTCGGCGCGGCTCATTTCGACTCCAGCGCGCTCAGCAGGTCAAGCTGGGCGCGCTTGACCTCGGGCGAGGGCTGGCGCTCCAGGCGCTCGATCTCCTCGCGAAAGGCCTCGACATCCTCGAACTTGCGATACACCGAGGCAAAGCGCACGTAGGCCACCTGATCGAGCCCGCGCAGCTCGTCCATCAGGAATTCGCCAACGTCGCGCGACTGCACTTCACTCGCGCCCGTGGCCTGGAGCCGACGACTGATGCGCGCGATCACCGCTTCGACCTCATCGGCGCTGACCGGGCGTTTCTCGACCGCCCGCATCAGCCCGGAACGCAGCTTACGCCCATCGAAAGGCACCCGCGAACCATCGCGTTTAATCACCCGCGGCAGTTCCAGCTCGGGCTTTTCATAGGTGGTGAAACGCTCGCTGCAAACAATGCAGCGGCGGCGCCGGCGCACCTGATCGCCATCGCCATAGAGGCGCGAGTCCACCACCTTGGTGTCTTCGGCACCACAGAAGGGGCAGCGCATGGGCCGACCTCAGGCGCCGGACTCGCGCCGGGTCGGGAGGATTGGACGATCCGCTACCGGAGTCAACGAGAGTAAACCGGGAAACGCTGGCAGAGTGCGAGCACCTGCGCCTTGACCTTCTCGATGGTGCCGGCATCGCCGCGACTGTCGATGAGATCGCACATCCAGCTGGCCAGCTCGCGTGCTTCGGGCTCGCCAAAGCCGCGCGTGGTAATGGCCGGCGTGCCGATGCGAATGCCGCTGGTCACAAAGGGCGACTGGGGGTCGTTCGGCACCGCATTTTTGTTGACGGTGATATTGGCCGCACCCAGCCAGGCATCGACATCCTTGCCAGTCAGGCCCTGGGCGATGAAGCTGACCAGGAAGAGATGATCGTCCGTGCCGCCGGAGACCACCTCGAAGCCGCGCTCGATGAAAACTCCCGCCATGGCGCGGGCATTGGTCATCACTTGCTGCTGATAGGTCTTGAACTCGGGCTCCATGGCCTCTTTGAAAGCGACCGCCTTGGCCGCGATGACATGCATCAACGGCCCACCCTGGGTGCCGGGGAAAACCAGGGAATTGAGCTTTTTTTCGATCTCAGGATTGGACTTGGCCAAAATCAGACCGCCACGCGGACCACGCAGCGTCTTGTGGGTGGTTGTAGTGGTGACATCGGCGATGGCGACCGGACTCGGATAAACGCCTGCGGCAACCAGGCCGGCGACATGGGCCATGTCCACCAGCAGATAGGCACCAACCTCATCGGCAATGTCGCGGAAGCGCTGCCAGTCGACCACTCGAGAGTAAGCCGAGAAGCCGGCAACGATCATCTTCGGGCGATGATCGCGCGCCAGGGCGGCGACCTGATCGTAGTCGATCTCGCCGGTGTCCGGGTTGAGCCCGTATTGCACCGCATTGTAGAGCTTGCCGGAGAAGTTTGGCTTGGCACCGTGGGTCAGATGGCCACCATGGGCCAGACTCATGCCGAGCACTGTATCGCCCGGCTGGCACAATGCCATGTAGACGGCAGCATTGGCCTGAGAGCCGGAATGCGGCTGCACATTGGCGTAGTCGGCGCCGAACAGGGCCTTGGCGCGATCAATGGCCAGACGCTCGGCCACATCGACATAGTCGCAGCCGCCGTAGTAACGCTTGCCCGGATAGCCCTCGGCGTACTTGTTGGTCAGCACCGAGCCCTGGGCCTCGAGCACCCGAGGACTGGTGTAGTTTTCCGATGCGATCAGCTCGACGTGCTCCTCCTGGCGGCGCTCCTCGTCGCGCAGCGCCTGGAAAAGTTCATCGTCGTAGCCCTGAATCTGCATTGTAGTATCGAACATGCACGCTCCTAAATGGCGAAATGGAATGCTGGAATGAGTTCACTCATGCGGGCAGTTTAGCGATTTCGGCCGCGACCGTCATGGCCAGCCCCACGACGGGATAGCCGCAGATGGCAAATGGGCCCTTCAAGCGCCAGGTGGCGATGGCAACAAATCGCCAGTCTCTGCCTCCTTCACGTCCAAAACCGGCAAGCTGATGAAAAAGCATGCGCCCTGCCCTGGGCTGGAATCGGCCCAGATACGCCCGTCGTGGTTGTCGAGAATGGTCTGGCTGATTGGCAGCCCCATGCCCATGCCGGTTTCCTTGGTGGTGAAAAAGGGATCAAACAAGCGCACCATGCGTGAGGGAGCGATTCCAGGCCCACTATCGGCGACGCTGACCAAAGCGGTACCATCGGCGGCACGGGTGGCAATACTCAGGCGACGGTCCTCTGGCGACTGTTCGGCCAGGGCATCGAGCGCATTGCGCACCAGATTCAGCAGCACCTGCTCAATCTGCACCAGATCGACATCGACCGGAATCTCGCCTTCGGTCAAGTCAAGCGCAATGCTCACTGCCAGGCGTTCGGTCTCGAACTCAACAAAGCCGCAGACCTCGCGCACCAGATGGTTAAGATCGGCGCGCGAGCGAATGGGCGGCTGTTTGCCCACTAGCGCGCGCAGGCGGCGAATAATCTCGCCGGCCCGTTCGGCCTGGCTCGAAATCTGGCTCATGGCGGACACCAGAGCATCGGTCTCGCCGATGCCGCCCTGTAGCCGCCGACTGGCGCCTTTGGCGTAGTTCACAATGGCCGCCAGCGGCTGGTTTAGCTCATGCGCCATGCCGGTGGCTACCTCGCCCATGGTGCTCAGGCGGCACACATGCACCAGTTCGGCCTGGTGCTGGCGCGACTCCTGCTCGGCACGACGCACGGCGGTGATATCGCGCACATAGACATTGACATAGCCAAGGTCCTGAATGGGCACAAAAAGCAGGGAGAAAATGTGACTGCCAAAATCATCCTCGCGTTCCTGGGGCTGGCCCTCCTGCATCGCCTCGGTCAGGGTATCGCACCAGGGCGACGGCAGCTGCCCCTGCGCCGTGGTCTCCCAGCAGGCGATGAGCGGTTCGCTGGCCGCGTTGGCATAGACAATCTGCCCTTGTTCATTCACACGAAGTATGGGGTTGGGGCTCTCGCTGGCGAAACGTGCCAGGCTTTTAATCTCGCGCTCCGCCTGCTTACGCTTGGTGATGTCATGAATATACAGGGTGTAAAAGCGCTGATCGTCAAGATCGATCGGCACGATCGAAAGCTCAATCGGGAACACCAGACCGTCGCCACGCCGGGCGCGCAGTTCGCCGCGCACATGGGTCTGATGCTTGCCGAGCCGATGCCCGGCGGATTCGCTCAGCATGTTCTGAAACTGCTCTGAAACGCTCGGGGCGACGAAATGATCAGCAAAGGACTCGCCAAGCGCCTGGGCGGGCCCGAAACCGAGCATCTGTTCCGCCGTGGGGTTGTAGTCGATCATCTTGCCGTCGCGATTCAGAGTGACGATGGCATCGAGCGATGCCTCCATGATGGCCGCCTTGAGCGCCTCGGTTTCGCGCATTTCGCTCTCGTGCTTGCGGCGCATTTCCTCGCGCGCATGCAGCACCAGTTGAGTGAACTGCTGAATCCACTCCTCAAGCAAGAGCAACTGGTTGCCGCCGCGACTGAATGACGGATGCTCGATGCCCAGCGCTCGCTGCGAAAAAGACGACATGCGCACCAGGACTTTATTCAGTCGCAACGAGACCAGGTAGATGACCAGGGTGAAGACGCTGACAAAAACCAAGGCCGCCAACAGGCGCTGGCGCCGCTCAAAATGCACGGTATGGCGCGACATGCGGTTGATGCTGCGTTGCGGAACAAAGGTGGCAAACAGCATGTTCCAATTGGAGCCCTCGTAAACAGGAAGCGACTGGCGGGTAATCAGAAAGCGGTCCGTCCAGTCATCCACCAGAGTTCCCGGCACCAATCGCCGGGGTTCATCGCTGGCCAGGATGCGTTGCGCGTCGGAATCGACCAGCGCTACCACGGAGCGATCTGAAGGCACGGCACCATTGGATGCCGCCAGAAAATCCGCGTTGATCGGCACCAGCACCATGAGGCGCCCCATGGTGTAGCCCCCGGCGTCTTCCACCCGGTCGCTGACCAGAAGATAGGGCTGATCCTCCAAGCGGATCAGCAGTGGGCGCACCTCCTCGTCATCGTTCAGCCACTGCTGGGTGTCGTTCAGCAGTTCAGCCGGCAAGGGCTCGTCGCCTGCCTGGTAGATCTCCCGTAACTGTCCGCGGGTATCGACCAGCGCGACATGGCTTGGCGCCAAGAGCGCGTTGCGCCCAAAAAAATCCGGCAACCACAGAGGGCGAAAGCCTGCGTAGATGACGGGGTCGACCTCTTCTTCCGGAAACCAGAACAGGGGTTCCAGATACTGTGCCAGGCGCCGGTGGTTTGCCAGCAGCCTGGTGGTGGCGGCGTAGTTGCTCAAATACTGGTTGAACCGCAGCAGGCTCTCGCGCGAGCGCAGATCAAGCCTTGCCTGTAATTCCTCACCGAAGATTTTCTGCACCGCGCGACTCTGGATTTGATCCAGCACGCCCCAGACGGCGAATCCTGCCGCCAGGCCGATCAGGATGGCGATCACTGGCATCGGCAGCCGTCGCAGGATGCGAAACATCCAGTGTTTGAGTTTTGTGAGTCGAAATTTCACTGGCAAAAAGCCCTTGTGGGAATGACAGGATCACCGAAAATGCATTTGTTATACCAAGCGCAAACTAATGTTCTGTTTTGGGTCGGGTGACGGCCACGGGGTCTCGGCGGCAGGACGCCGCCGGGAAGCCTACAGGGAAGTATTCACGGCGTCCCCGTGGCCGTCACCCGACCCAGAACGAGCCGAAATCTCAAAGAGTTTCGGTATACAGCGAAAAATGTGAAGCAAATTGGGCTCTTTGAGATGACGGCGGCGGCGAATTTCCGGACAATAGCGCGCATGCCACTTTCAGACCAATCGCCAGCCCCGATTCCAGCCCCGACGCCAAGCACGGCCCGCGCCCCGATCCAAGCGCAGCCCGCGCATGCGCCACTGCTCGATTCCGCGCGTCTCGAGCAAGCACGCGCGCCCAGCATCATGCGGCGTATCCTCAGCGCCATTTATGATCTCATGCTGGTCGCCGGTGTCCTTGTCATGGCCACTGCGCTGGCCACCCTGGCCTATCAGGGGCTGTTTGATGGCGATCTCACTCAGGGATTGCCCCGGATCTTATTCCAAGCCTACCTGCTCGGCGTTTGTGTGCTCTACTATCTTTACTTCTGGTCGAGCGGTCGGCAAAGTCTTGGCATGCGCGCATGGCGCCTACAGCTAGTGCGCCTGGATGGCCAGCCCCTCAGCTGGGGCGATGCGTTCCGCCGGCTCGGCCTCACACTGCTGTGCATGGCTCCAGCCGGACTTGGGCTCTGGTGGGCTTTATTTGATCGCGGCCACTTGGGCTGGCACGACCGGCTCTCAGGAACCCGCCTGGTGATCCTGGCCAAGCCAAAAAAGCGTTGAGGCTGAGCATGCTAGTCGAGCTTATCCCCGTCACCGATTTTCAGCAAAATTGCACCCTGCTGCTGTGCGAACAAACGCGCGAGGCGGTGATTGTCGACCCGGGCGGGGAGCCTGAGCGGATTATCGCTACCCTCAAGCGGCTAGGCGCCAAACCCAAGCGACTGCTGCTCACACATGGGCATCTCGACCATGTCGGAGCAGCACCCGAGCTTGCTCGAGCGCTGGAATTGCCTATCCTCGGCCCGCATCGCGACGATGCCTTCCTGCTTGAAGCTCTGCCACAACAGGCGCAGATGTTTGGTTTTCCGCCACATCAGGCGTTCACGCCCGACGCCTGGCTGGAGGCTGGCGAGAGCATTCGGTTTGGCGAGGAATGCCTGAAGGTGCTGCATTGCCCCGGCCATTCGCCCGGGCATCTGGTGTACTTCGACAGTTCCGGTTCCCTCGCGCAGGTGGGCGATGTGCTCTTTCGTGGTGCCATTGGTCGCACCGATCTGCCGCGTGGCAATCATGAGCAACTCTTGCGCTCAATCCGAGAGGTGCTGCTACCGCTGGGCGATCATGTGCGTTTCATTCCCGGTCACGGTCCCATGTCATCCCTGGGCGCCGAGCGGCGCGATAACCCCTTTCTGGCGTCAGCGCACTAAGCCTGCATGAATTCCAGACCCCTTGTGATCGATCCGTTATCGACTCGCACAGGCAATCTTGCCGGGCTTGAGCCTGCGCATTGGCATCCAGTTGCAGAAGGCTTATCCTTTTGAAAACGTCTCGCGTCCACAAGCATCATGCGCGCATCCATCCAAGATAGTCATTTTCTGCTACGACGGTTCCATTCAGCCCTGGGGCTGATCCCACTCGGCGCCTTTCTGGTGTTTCATCTGTGGGAGAACTCCCAGTCCCGCTTCGGGTCCGAGCACTACAATGCCCAGGTCGCTAGCATCCAGCAGCTCAATTACCTGCTGATCATCGAGCTGGTTGTCATTGCCCTGCCGCTGCTGCTGCATGCCGGCTACGGGCTAGTCATTATCGGCAGCGGCAGTGCCGAGCCGCTGCGCTACCGCTATGCGCGCAACTGGCTTTACTGGCTGCAGCGCATGTCGGGCATTGCCATTGTCGCCTTTCTGGCGCTCCATCTGGGGCTGACCCGTTTTGCTAGCCTGTTCGACCCGCAAATCGATGCCGACCTGTTCAGCTACATGCAGCAGTCGCTGGCGCAGCCGGTTACTTTCGCGCTCTATCTGCTCGGGCTCTGGTTGTCGGTCTTTCACCTAGCCAATGGCCTGGCCACCGCAGCCATCAGCTGGGGGCTGACAACGAGCGCCACTGCCCAGCGGCGCTTTGGCTGGTTTTGTCTCGGCTTCGGGCTGCTGCTTGGCGCGCTCGGCACCCATGGCCTGATAGGGTTTCTCAAATGAATGCGCGTTCTGTCATTGTGGTCGGCGGCGGGCTTGGCGGACTGCTGGCTAGCCTGCGCATTGCCGCAGCTGGCCATCAGGTGCAACTTTTCTCGCTGTTTGAGGTGATGCGTTCGCATTCGGTCTGCGCTCAGGGCGGGATCAATGCGGCGCTCGACGCCAAAGGCGAAGGCGACAGCATCGAACAACACATTTTCGACACCATTAAGGGCGGCAGTTATCTGGCCAATCAGCCGCCGGTCAAGTCCCTGTGCGAGGAAGCCCCGGACCTGATCCGCACCTTCGAGCGCATGGGCGTGGCCTTCTCGCGCACGCCCGAGGGCACCCTCGATCAACGCCTGTTCGGCGGCGTCAAGAACCGCCGCACCTGCTTTGCCGGGGCCAGTACTGGCCAGCAGCTGCTCTACAGCCTGGATCAACAAGTCAGGCGGCTAGAAACCGAAAAGCAGATCGAAAAATTCGAGTGGTGGGAGTTCCTGGCGATTGTGAAGGACCCAAACGGACGCTGCCGCGGCATTGTTGCCATGAATCTGCGCAGCCTCGAGGTACGCGCCTTTCGCGCTGATGCCGTGGTGCTGGCCACCGGCGGTTTCGGGCAGATCTACAGTCCCAAGACCACCTGCTCCACCAATTCCACCGGCGCTGCCGCCAGCCGGGTGTTCCAGCAGGGCGCGCGTTTTGCCAATGCCGAGTTCTTTCAGTTTCATCCCACCGCCATGATTGGCGACGACAAAACCCGGCTGATGAGCGAGGCCGCCCGTGGCGAGGGTGGCCGCGTCTGGGTGCCGCGCCATGCACTTGATCGCCGCGACCCGCTGTCCATCCCGGAAGCCGAGCGCTTCTATTTTCTTGAGGAATGGTATCCAAGCTTTGGCAACACAGTGCCGCGCGATCTCGCCTCGCGCGCCATCTGGAAGGTAACGCGGGAAATGGGCCTGGGCGTGGCCGGACAAGACCAGGTCTATCTCGACCTCACCCATCTCGACCCTCAGCAGGTCGAAACCCGCTTAGGTGCCATTCTGTCCATCTATCGCAAATTCGCCGGGGTCGATCCGCTCAGCACGCCCATGATGATCTTCCCCGCCGCGCACTATTCCATGGGCGGGCTCTGGGTAGACTTTGAGAAAGATCCAAATACCGGTGGGCTGCGCGCCAAAAGTCCGCGCAATCATGCCACCAGTATTCCCGGCCTCTACGCCTGCGGCGAGTGCGATTATGCCTATCATGGCGCCAATCGGCTCGGTGCCAATTCATTGCTCTCTGCCGCCTTCTCCGGGCGGGTTGCAGGCGAGGCAGTTGCTGCCTATGTTGGCGGGCTGGAACAATCAGTCGAGCGCGATCCACCGGCGGCTTTCGACGCCGAAATTCGCTACCAGAACCAGATCAATCACCATTTCATCCATGCCGATGGCGAAGAGAACCCCTATGATCTTCATCGGCGTTTGGGCAGCATGATGACGGATTCCGTCGGCGTGGTGCGCGACAACACCAAGCTGAACGAGACCTTCGCCGAGCTGGTTGAACTCGAGCAGGCCTTCGCCCGACTCAAACTCGGCGAGGCCAATCCTTGGGCCAACCAGACGCTGACCTATGCGCGTCAGGTATTTGATATGGTCAAGCTGGCTCAGGTGGTGACTGCCAGCGCCCATGCCCGCGACGAATGCCGCGGTGCTCACCACAAGCCGGCGTTCGAGGACTCGGCGCCCGAGCACGACCAAGCGGGCGACAAGGAGTTCGAGGCCTTTCGCCAGCGTTGGAAAGACAACAACCAGAAGTGGCTCAAGACCACCATCGCGGACTACCATCCCGATGGCCCCCGTATCGGTTACGAGCCAGTCGACACCAGTCTGATCGCGCCCGAACAACCGCGCGATTATCGCTAGGCGCCGGCAATTTTCAGCCTCACCGATCCAGCCATCGCTCATGTCCAGTCCAGACGCGCCTGAAACTCCATCATCTGAATCAATGGCTGCGCCAGATGGCGCGACCGAGGATATGGTGGAATCCCCCTTTTCGCCCGCTGGCAATAATGACATCTTCGACCCCTTGACAGAGGATGTCGGCCGCACCGAGACGGTGGAGTTCAAAATCCGCCGCCAGGACGATCCTTTCTCCGATCCCTATTGGCAACACTTTGAACTACCCTGCTCCGCGCGTGACAACGTGGTCGCCGCGCTGCGTCGCCTGCGCGAAAACCCCGTCACCAGCGATGGCGAGCGAGTCGATCCAGTCGTCTTCGACCACAACTGCATGGAAGAAGTCTGCGGCGCCTGCGCCATGATGATCAATGGCCAGCCACGCCCGTCCTGCTCGGCGCTGATCGAAGAACTCAAACAGCCCATTGTGCTCGAGCCCCTGCCCAAATTCCCGCTGGTGCGCGATCTGCTCGTTGATCGCACCCGGATGTTCGAGCACCTGAAGCACGTCCAGGCATGGGTGCGCATCGACGGCCCCTGGCCACTCAAAGAGCCCGGCCTGCGCGTCTCCCCACAGCAGTGGGCCGAGGATTACCTCTACAGCCGCTGCATGAGCTGCGGCTGCTGCCTGGCCGCCTGCCCTCAGTACGACGAGGGCCAGGACTTTGTCGGTCCAGCAGCTCTGGCCCAGGTGCGCCTGATGAACGCCCAGCCCACAGGCAGATTCGACCGCAGCGAGCGCCTGCACCACATCATGGGCCAGGGCGGTTTAAGTGACTGCGGCAATGCCCAGAACTGCGTACGCGTGTGCCCCAAAGACATTCCGCTCACCACCGCCATCGGGGAGCTTGGGCGAGCCACCACCCTTCAGGCACTCAAGGACCTGTTCGGTGGCTGAAGCCTGCTGCGGCCAAACCAATGCGTGACACCTTGATTGATTTGATTCGCCACGGCGAACCGCGCGGTGGGACCATGATTCGCGGCGCCGAGGCCGATCATCCGCTCAGCCCGCTTGGCTGGCAGCAAATGCGCGAGGCCGTCGGCGATGCCGCGCCCTGGGATCAGATCGTCTCCTCCCCGCTCGCGCGTTGCCGCGAATTCGCCTCCGAACTCGCCTGCCGTCACCAACTGCCCTTGGTCATCGAACCCCAGCTACACGAGATCAGCATGGGCCGCTGGGAAGGCCGCCGGCATCGGGAAATCGCCATTTCCGAGCCCAAGGCGTTCATCAATTTTTTTCGCGATCCAGCCGCGCATCGTCCGCCCGGCGGCGAGACGCTGGAGGCACTGGTTGCCCGCGTTGGCCATGTTTATGATCGCTTGGTCGACCAGCACCAAGGCCGCCATCTTCTCATCTCTGCCCATGCCGGCGTTATGCGTGGCATTCTTGGTCACCTGCTTAAGGCTGAGCCGCGCCATTGGTATCGCATCCGTATCGACTTTGCCGGCTTGTGCCGGGTACGCCATGATCGCTTCGGCGCCGGCATCCAGTGCGTCAACACCCGCCGACTGGGCGACTTGCCGATAGATTAACCCGGCTACTAGCGTCTAAAGATCTGCCGGCATGGCCGTGAGCGCACCGCCGGCCAGAATACCCGCCGCCATCCAACCGGCCACCAGCAGATAAGCAATACGCGGCAACCAGGTCGCCAGTTCGTTCTCAAAGGACTCAAGCTCCTCGCGCTCCGCGCGCGCGATCCGCCCAAGGGCATCGCCGAGCGTTCCGGACACCTCTGCCGAACGCACCAGCAGCCTGCTGTACTGCGTGATGCAAGGGCAAACCGCAAAGGCCTGCTCCAGGGTCGCGCCCCCCTCCACCTGCGCATGCAGTTGCCGAAAAGCCTCTTGCAGCCTCCCCGGCGGCACACTCAGCGCGGCTGTCCCGAGCGCATCGACCAGAGGGACGCCGGACTCGAACAACATGGCCAGCGCTTCCAGATACAGCGTGCGCTGGCGGCGGATCAGCAGTTGTCCCAGCAAGGGCCAGGACAGCAGCCACTGGCCGATGGACTGGCCCAGATTCGTCTCGCGCAAACGCCGGATCAGCACCACCAGCAGCCAGACCCCGCCAAAAATGCTGATCAGCAGACCGAGGGACGCGCGCAAATAGCCGCCCAGGCTCAACTCGCCAACAAAAAAGGCCGGGAAGGGTTTGACGAAAGCCGCCAGCATCAGAATAAACCCAGGCAACAGCAGCTTGCCGCGCAGACGCCGGCGGCGCGAATCGGCAGCCGCATGGCGCGCGGCCAGATCGCGATAGGCCGTCTCAAGCCGGCCAGAAATCTCTGCCGCCTCCAGCACCCGGGCGTCAAGTTGATTGACCAGACCGGCACGCGCGGCACTCTTGGCGACACTCACCCCACGCCCGCACCAACGCGCGGCAGTCTCAAGCGGGGTCTTCGCGCGCGCCGTTTCGCCCTGAGCCAGGCTCGAGAACGCCTGCTGCGGCGCAATCCCGGCATGCTCCAACGCGGCCAGACGCGAGAACAAATCAGCCAGCCAGCGGTGGTCCATCATCACAACAATGCTCCCGAAAACCCGCCGCCATAATCAAACGCCCTCCCCGGCTGAAAAGCCCGCCAGCCAAATCCGCAGGCGCAATCCGGGGCCGGAACGCGCACCCCGGGTCGCAAACCGAATCCGCCCATCGGCATCAATGATAAAGCTCGCCGGCACGCCCACGACACCCCAGCGGCTAGCCAGTTGGCCATCCGGATCCAGCACCACCGGAAAGACATGGCCGCCCTCATCCAGATAAGCACGCACCTCAGCCGCGCTGCCCGAGCTCATGGCAACACTGACCACGGCATGATCCTCCGCAATGCGGGCAATGGTGCCGTCCATCAGTCGGCATACCGGGCACCAGGTCCCCCAGAAATGCACCAGCACCGGCTTTCCACGCAGGTCAGCAATATCCAGGCGATCACCGCCAACAATCTCCATACCCACCAACGGCGGCGCTATCCCAGTCGCCAACGGCCGTGCCTGCCACCACTGCACCAAGCCCAACACTGCAATCACAACAACCAAATCGACCGCCCAGCGTCGCCAACGCGGAGATTTTCGCCCTTTCTCGGTATTCCTATCCGCACCCACCATCATTCACTCCGCCGAACTGGAAGTATCCAAACGCACCGCCGGGGACAGTTCAGCTGTCAAGTCCCGGTGGCTGCATGCTGCATGTCGTTCCCGAAGCAGATCATGCTACCGAGTGCGCCATCCGCCCATTTCTTGCCACGCACATCCTTGGTAATTGTTGTGGGCGTTAGGGCATTCTTGAGCGGCAGGGCGTCTTGCTGGTTGGAACGCGGGCGCTCGATCCACTTTGAGAGCGGCGCTTGGTCCTGCTCGGGCGCAAATGCCTTTTCACTGATCAGCATACCTGTCTTGTCGAGCGCCATGGTCTGGATTTTCTTAAGTGGCTCCGCTTTTGCCGTATTCCACACCAGAAAACCAATCGGAAAATCACCCTTGAGACCGTCGAAGGCGCGGCTGTGCACCGCGAAGCCGCCGAGCGCGCATCGCGCACATAAAATAGCAGTTGGGCAAACATCAGCACCGGCGAAGAAGACGCAGAACAAGCACAGAGCGGAGAAGATAGAAAATGAAAAAAAGAGGGGGAAGAACACGAAGAAGAAAATCTTCTCAACATGTTCACGTCGGCTAGAGGCTTAGATTTTCAGATCGGCGATGACACAAGGCGCTAACCGCCAGACTTCTTCCCGGTGCGGACAATGGCTCTATTTGTGCTTCGCGACCAAGTTGAAACTGCGCGGTGTAACCCGGGGAACAGTCCTTCATGTCCCGGCTCAGAGATTCTTACCACGGTTCATCTCCGCTGGCGCGGGGAACAGCGCAACGCCAAGGGTAAGGAAGCGCGCCAATACGGTTCATCCCCGCTGGCGCGGGGAACAGTCCACGCGGCAAGGTCTGAAATGTTGACCAGCCGGTTCATCCCCGCTGGCGCGGGGAACAGGTACCCCGCTCCGACTAGGAGAGAGGTCGGGTCGGTTCATCCCCGCTGGCGGGGGGAACAGAAAACCCGCCGTGAGCGCAACGACGCCGATAGCGGTTCATCCCCGCTGGCGCGGGGAACAGTAAATAGACATCGGCGGAGACTGGGTTTCCGTCGGTTCATCCCCGCTGGCGCGGGGAACAGGGCGCGCCGTGCGCTGAAACAAGAAGGCTTTGCGGTTCATCCCCGCTGGCGCGGGGAACAGCGTTGGTCGATGCCGTGCTCGGTGCCGAAAGTCGGTTCATCCCCGCTGGCGCGGGGAACAGGTTGGTCATGGTTGAGTTTAAAGACCAGTATGCGGTTCATCCCCGCTGGCGCGGGGAACAGGTCGTGCCAACGCTCCGGGAGCACTGGGACAGCGGTTCATCCCCGCTGGCGCGGGGAACAGGGTCGCGTAGCCGCTGGTCACGAGCGCGAGGCCGGTTCATCCCCGCTGGCGCGGGGAACAGATCGGTATTCCTCGATCAGATGAGGCCGACCAAGGTTCATCCCCGCTGGCGCGGGGAACAGGCGAAGATAGCGTGCGAGGGCTAAAGCAAATACGGTTCATCCCCGCTGGCGCGGGGAACAGGTTGGTTTAACCGCCACAGGCTCTGGATCGGACGGTTCATCCCCGCTGGCGCGGGGAACAGGCGTTATAGACCGCCCCGGCAGATGCGACACACGGTTCATCCCCGCTGGCGCGGGGAACAGCCATGTCTGGCCTGAGTCTGTGGAGCGGTAGACGGTTCATCCCCGCTGGCGCGGGGAACAGGTACGTTGCCCTTGCCTCGGTCATGCGGCTGCCGGTTCATCCCCGCTGGCGCGGGGAACAGGTGCCGAATCCTCACCGTGAGCTGATACGTGGCGGTTCATCCCCGCTGGCGCGGGGAACAGCCAGCGCTCGTTTTTGAGCCTGTGTTGTCCGCCGGTTCATCCCCGCTGGCGCGGGGAACAGCAAAAGTATTTTGTTGTGTGTAGCATTTACACCGGTTCATCCCCGCTGGCGCGGGGAACAGGTTAATTGGCACTTCGACATTGCGCGTGACAGCGGTTCATCCCCGCTGGCGCGGGGAACAGGGCGGTCACCTCACACAAGATCGCGTTCGCACCGGTTCATCCCCGCTGGCGCGGGGAACAGATAATCAGTCAGTTAGCGATGCTGCCCCGCGTCGGTTCATCCCCGCTGGCGCGGGGAACAGGGTTGAACGGGGTTCGACGCCCGCGCCCAGAGCGGTTCATCCCCGCTGGCGCGGGGAACAGCCCTATTGGAGCTATAACAGAATGCAGACCACCGGTTCATCCCCGCTGGCGCGGGGAACAGGGCAGCGGCTTCATTGACGCTGTGCGCGGCGGCGGTTCATCCCCGCTGGCGCGGGGAACAGGGTTTGAAGACGACGACGCCGCTGTCGAGATACGGTTCATCCCCGCTGGCGCGGGGAACAGGATTTCGTTAAGCGAGTCAGCTATTCGGTCCACGGTTCATCCCCGCTGGCGCGGGGAACAGGTATGCGTTTCTTCTAGCGGCGAGTCTAAAAAAGGTTCATCCCCGCTGGCGCGGGGAACAGCGTCCTTTGCACCATCCTGGACTGCCCAGCAGCGGTTCATCCCCGCTGGCGCGGGGAACAGGCACGGCAAACCTCGGGCGTCTAAAGGGTTTCGCGGTTCATCCCCGCTGGCGCGGGGAACAGGAGACCGCCCAGGTCGCCGAGTTTTTTGAAGACGGTTCATCCCCGCTGGCGCGGGGAACAGATTGCTGACCCGGAGCTGAGCGAGCGCGCGACCGGTTCATCCCCGCTGGCGCGGGGAACAGGCTTTCGAGACGGCTGAAAGAAAATGCCAAAACGGTTCATCCCCGCTGGCGCGGGGAACAGGCTGCCGAAGAAGCCCCATTCAATGCTCGCACCGGTTCATCCCCGCTGGCGCGGGGAACAGCTCAAGAGCGGCGCGGGTTTCTACGCGCGTAACGGTTCATCCCCGCTGGCGCGGGGAACAGGTCGCGGTCGAGATTTGTGGCAGACGCTCCAGCGGTTCATCCCCGCTGGCGCGGGGAACAGTCAAATTTATCACCGTGAACACACAAAAGCTTCGGTTCATCCCCGCTGGCGCGGGGAACAGCCCGGCGACTTGACTGCCGAGGAGGCGATCGCCGGTTCATCCCCGCTGGCGCGGGGAACAGGTAATCCTCGTGAGGTCGATCAACTAAACCAACGGTTCATCCCCGCTGGCGCGGGGAACAGTCGCGCAGCGTTAGTTCAGCTGTCAAGTATTCCGGTTCATCCCCGCTGGCGCGGGGAACAGAGAACCACACCGGAGACAGAACCAGCTCGAGGCGGTTCATCCCCGCTGGCGCGGGGAACAGGAGGGTACGTCCGTACCGGGGGCCGATGGTTGCGGTTCATCCCCGCTGGCGCGGGGAACAGGGCTCATCTCCGAAACCGAGCTGGGTCAATGTCGGTTCATCCCCGCTGGCGCGGGGAACAGGATGATGCGCGCTACCTGGAAGCGTCCGGCGACGGTTCATCCCCGCTGGCGCGGGGAACAGGGACGGGAACGCCAATTGTCCGGCTGGCACAACGGTTCATCCCCGCTGGCGCGGGGAACAGAATATTCAGGCCGCTCCGAGCCAAATCATACACGGTTCATCCCCGCTGGCGCGGGGAACAGTCGCAGTGGCTGAAAGAATTGTTCGATGATGTCGGTTCATCCCCGCTGGCGCGGGGAACAGGGCATGGCTGGCACCCGCACTATCACATTGGGCGGTTCATCCCCGCTGGCGCGGGGAACAGGTGTTCCGCTGATCGGGGGCTGAAATGACCATCGGTTCATCCCCGCTGGCGCGGGGAACAGACTTCCTTTAACCCGCTGAGTTAGAAGGAAGAAAAGCTGAAGAAAAAATATACCAAACGTGACCCACGAAAAATCAGTAACTTCCGGATTGTTAAGGACCTACATCACTCCTACCGTCCCGGGAACCGGGCGTCTCGGCAGTCTTTTCCAGAGGAAGAAAGCTCACCAGCCGCAAGCCATCGAAATCGACTGGCACTCGCCGATTTTCGCCGATGGTGGCGAAATCGTAACCTGATTCAGTATTGGTGCTCCATGCCATCACGGCATTGCCCTGCTCGACACCTTCTAGCAACTGCTGCCAGATGAATTCCCGCAGCCTTTTTGATGGGTCGCCAATGTAAACCCCGGCGCGAATCTCCAGCAACCAGACGGCCAAGCGTCCGCGCAAGCGTGGTGGAACATTCTCAGTGGCGATGACCAGCATCGCCATAACCCTGTTCAACTGGAATCGCTGGCGGCACCGCTTCTTTTGGTGTCTTTGGCGGATCGAGCCCGCCAGCGGCAAGGACCTCTTCCATCATCGGGATCAGTTTCGCCAGCAGATGGGAGGAGCGAAATACATTTCTGCAAGCAAGGCGCACCCGGCGTTCGGGGTTTTCCGGCGCCTCGGCGGCAATCCGAAAGGCCGCCGGCACCACGGTCTCGAATTTGACAATGTCGGCAATATCGTAGACAAACGACAGCGGCTTGCCGCTGTGAATAAAGCCCACTGCGGGCGCGTAACCGGCGGCAAGCACGGCTGCCTCGGTGATACCGTACAAACAGGCTGTGGCAGCGGAAAGGCAGAGATTTGGCACGTCGCTGTTATCCCAGGCGGTGGGATCATAACGCCGGCCACGCCAAGTAACGCCATAGCGTTTGGCCATCAGCTCATAAGTCTTCTTGACCCGCGCGCCTTCGATGCCCCGCAGTTGCTCAATGCTGCGTTTTTCCGGCGGCGCTTCGCCAAAGCGCAGCTCGTACATTTTTCGGACCACTTTTAGACGCGCTTGGTCATCCAAGGCCAGTTTGGCTTGATAGAGCAGCCGATCCGAACGCGCCCCGCCCGGCTGACCGGAAGCATAGAGTCGCACACCGGCCTCGCCAACCCAGACCAGCAGAGTGCCAACGCGCGCGGCCAGGGCAGCGGCCCGATGCGAGACGCGGGTGCCGGGTTCGAGCATAATGCAGGCGACACTGCCCACCGGAATATGCGTGCGCACGCCGTTTTTGTCGATGACGACAAAGGCACCGTCGAGCACATCAATTTCGCCGTATTCAATAAATATCAGCGAGATACGCTCTTTCATTGCGATGGGCTTGAGGGGTGGAAGCATGTGATGCTTAGCGCTTAGCAGCGATACCAATTCGCCTCGATTCTAAACGCGACGAATCAACAACAAGCCGCAGCCGAAAGCCTTGGCATGGCCAATTCCGGTTTGCAGGCTTTGGAGAAAGCGTTCGGTATCCGTGACCCGCAGTATCCCCTGGTAGTCCAAGGTGCTGAATTGGATCGGCCTGCCCTGCCCGCGCTTGCTCAGACGGTGCTGGCGATAGCCGTCCACATGGAGGGCTTCCAGCGCAAACCCTGCCTGGTCGGCGCGGTCTTTCAGCCAAATTGGCCCGACCTGTTGGACGAGTTCATGCTGATTCATGCGCCGTGCTGGATCAGGCTCTCGGATCTGTTCCTGACGTTTGGCGTGCATGATGACATCATGCCGAACGCGCCGCTTGTCTTCTGGTTTGCCGCTGCCGCTGGTCGTAACCACCGGATTGGCGCGCAGTACGAAACCTAGCCGCTGGCCACCTGACACTTTGGGGGAAAAGGGTTTGGTGTGCACATCCCAGGGACCCTCGATTGGTTCAGGTTCGATTTCAGATAGCAAATAGAACAGGGGCCAGTGACCAGCTTGCTCGCGCCGGTAGAGAAATTGGCGCGCCTTCGGCTCTCCGCTCCCCACTAGGCGCCAGATCGCCTGATGCTCGGCGTACGCATTCTTCGGAATGGCATTGGCGAGCGTCCTGATGTCTAATCCCTGCTTGAGCTCAATCTTGCTCAGGTAGCCCATGCCTCCTTCCCTCCCTGATTGGCGTAATGCTCGGTGCGTGCCGCGAATTGACGACGCGCGCGCGACTGAGGTTGATCGTGGCGCGGTGTCGATTGCAGCGACTCGAGCCCGACCGGCAGACCGTCCTCCCAATAGTATTCGCAACCGCTGCTCAGGCGTGCGACGCGCGCATCCTCCAGAAAAGCTTGCTGGCCGTCATGGCGTGCGGCTTCGTCATAGTCAGCCAGCGCCGCCTTGAAATCGGCCGCTTCGATGACGCGCGGAGCCAAGGGCAGTGCGGCCGGACAGGAACGGCGCCCGAGATAAAGGGTGAACTTTGGCCGACGCAACGCATCGGCCAGGGTGTCTGGCTCGGGCACATTGTCCAGACCACGCTGATACAGGCCAACCACATAGAGACTGTCGCTGCGGTAGTCACGGGTGGAAAGGACCGTGGCGCGATTACCCGAATCCGCCAACTCGTCGCGACGGGTGCGCAAGTGATGTAGCCGGCTGGTTGTCTTGGGGTATTGGGTCGTGTGGTAGTCGCGCAATGGCGTGCCGGCGGAGTCGACGCGCACCGCGAAACCATAGCCATCGCGCAGCGCCGCATGGGCGTCGTCGTCCTCGCGTTTCAGGCCGAGCGCCGCAGCGACAAGCCCGAGCACGATGGATTTTGATGGGTGGGGAGTGCTCGGTCGTTGCTCGCCGACAGCAATGTCACCCCAAGCGGCGAGCGCTCCATGCAGCCGGAACAGCAAAAATCTGTTCATGGCCTTAGCTCGCGATGAAGGACTGAATGTCCGCCAGCGAGCCCGTGCCCGCCAATGCGTCCATAACGCTGCGATCATCAGCACAAGGGCCGTAGACCTGATCCATTTTCTCAAGCGTCTCCGTCAGTGCTCCAATCGCCTCGGGCAACATGCCCTCACCGGAGCCGCGCACGGATTTCAGAAACGCCACCGACAGTGAGCGCGGCTGTTGGTCGCCCTTTTCTGCCAGCAGATAAGAGGCCCGCGCACGGGAGCCGAAGCTGTTTTGTTTGCCAGTAGGCGCGACCGTCGCCGCTGCCTCGGCAAGAGCAGCGAGCGCCTTGTCCCTCAGTGCCTGGTCACCGCCAAGATTGGTGCCAAGCAATTCACGGTCGATGCACAGATAGAGATAGAAGAGCCCGGCGGCGAATTCTGTCTCACCCATGTGGCCGGCGCCGACATCCTCGATGCCCTCGTTCAAGTCATCGACGGCAGTGAAAAAATCGTCCTCGACAGCCACCTTATGCACAGATATCGCGTGCGCGACCTGAGCAGCCGCCTCGGTGTTGTAGCTGGGTGCCGCTGCAAGCATGCGCCCAAACAGCGCGATGTCGGCTGCACTGTGCTGGTGGCGTAGCAGTTTCAATTCGTCTTCGGTGGGCGCGCTCTTGCGTTCGATCAATGTTTGCACTAGGGCATCAATAGCGGATTGTTCCTCGGGGCTGAAATGCGCCAATTGCTCGATCTCGACCGAGCCGGATTTGGGCTTACCAAACTGTTTGGCAATCAAAGTCGCCCAGTCCGTCGCTTGCTTGTCGGACAGACCACCGGCCAGCAATTGCTCCCTGACGCGCCGGCCCTGCTCCTTGGTGCGGGTTCCAAGATGCCCGCTCAGCGCGGACGCAAAGACATCCGATGTGCGCCAGGCGCGCTTCAGGCTCTGGGAGGAAACCCGTAGGCGTTTGTCGCCACCCATCACGGCGGTCTTTGGCCGCCCCAGGTCGTCGCGGTTCAGATTGGCGGGCGGGTAGGACGTTAACAGATGCAGTTGGATAAAGCGCGTCATGATCAGGCTCCTTGTGTCTGTGCCGGCGCCTTGCCTTCATTTCCCAGCAAGGCCGTGTAATAACGAAAAGTCCAGTCCCGCCGCTGGCGGTCATTCCAGTACCGCACGCTTTGAATCAGGTCGCGCACCGGCACCCGATCTCCCGCCAAATGAATGATGCGCAGCAGGTTGGGATAAAGCACTGGCAGCTCGCGAATCGCGACCAGTCGCTGGAAACGCGATTCGCTGACTCGCGGCCCCAAACCGGGTTTGACAGGAGCCGCCAAGAGGGCCGCAACGGTGTCAGGCGCTTTCGATTGGCGCTGCTCTTCTTGCGCGGTTGCGTCTGATGGTATTTGCCCGGCCATTGCCGTATCGCCCTTGACGTGTGCGAGCAATCCAGCAATGGCCGCGACACTGGGACCGTGCGCCCAACCCTGCGCGCTGACGCGATAAAACAACCGGTGATAGGCCGGCACGAACAGCACTTCCTCCAGGTTCTTGGCCCGGCGCAACTCCGCCAACTCGCCGCGACGACTGGGTTGGCCTGTCTCAGGCGGGGCCACTAGTTGACGCCACCAGTCGAGCACCTCATCAACCACTTTGGCCGGGTTTTGGTCTTTCAGGGACTCTCCCATGTTGTTCTCCTTGGCGAATGTTTGAGCCACTTAGAGGGCTTTGCCATTAAGCGATAGCCTTTGTGTTCATGCCCGATTCGCTCAGGCCGCTTCCTGTTGCGCGCTGCCACGCTTGTCGCTAATCTCAAGCAAATCCTTGATTTTCTTTTTGTAGTTGAAACGCCGCAGATTGCGCCGGGCTTCGGCAATGCGACGCGGATGGGATTGGTCGGTGATCTGGTTGTAATCGACCCAGAGGTCGAACGCATTCTGGGTATAAACCTGCAGATACCGATGCCAGTTCTGGAATTGCTCAAATCGCTTTGCTTGCGTATCTGCGGCGCCAGCCACCGCACCAAGACCGTCATAGAATGCCGACTCGGTTTCCTGCCAGAAGGCGTCGCTGACGTGATCCAGCCTGGCGGACTTGCGCCTCGGATCATTGGCGGCGAACCAGGCATCCTTGATGGCACCACGCAAATTGCCAAGAAAATGGCCCGCAGCTTCAATCATCCGCTCTGCCGCGCTTTCGACCATCTCCCTGGTGTTCCTGTCCTGGATCGGAAAAAGCGGAAGTGTGGACTCGAACCAGCAACGTGGCTTCATGTTGTCCATGTCGTAACCGCAGGCCCAGAGGCGAAAGCGCCAGCCCTCGCGCTCGAGCCGGTAAGCGCCGTCGGTGAAGCGCTGGACCACCAGTGCCGGGAGTCTTTCGGTCTTGCTGTCTTTGGATGATTGCACCAGACCGAGCCAGTGGCGGTAATTGATGCTGCCGCGCGGATGCATACACAGCAGCTCCTTGCCGTCGTAGCTGTATGGACTCAACGGGTGTTGCCAAGCTCCGATGTAGTTGGTGCCGTAGTTCTTTGTGCGATAAGCACTGACGATATTGGCACTTGGCTGACCACTAAGTGCACAGACGCATTCTGCGCTGCTCTCCCCAATGTTTTCCAGGTCGAGCCGAATCCGCCTTGGCATACCCCAAAACACCTGCAACGGGTGAGCCTTCTCGGGAGATGTGTCCCGACCACCTTTCTCGCTCGTGCGAGTCGCAACCAACCAAGGAAAGATGCGCTCGGCATCCGCTGGCGTTGCGCTGTAGCCCAGCGTTTCTTCATCCAGCACATTGAGCCAGAGCGTTTGCCAAAGCGTTGGCTGACGGTCATCGTTATCTCGGGTCGCTAGCACCAGCGTTGTGAGCGGCCCGCCACCGCGAACCGAGGTGCGATGACCAACGCCGCCAGACGGGGCGTTAGTTTGCAAGGTGTATAGCGCCATGGCCGCCATGGCTGGGCTGAATCCCTGATGCGCCAGCCCTTTGACGAAATGGGTTTCACTGCCGGCCATGTCGATCAACAAGGCGCTGATCGGCAAGGGTTCGCGGTCAGCCAAGGCGTCTTGGTCCTGCATAAAGCGCGCGTCCTGACCACCAAGCTCAAACGCATGTGCGAATGGGCGGAATGCAGCCTGAAGTTCCTCTGGCGTCGGTGGCAATTCCATGCGCTCGAACCACTGATCGGCATCCCGTGGCGCAAAGGTGGTTTGCAAGAGCCCGATCAGGAACTGCATCAGAGCGGCGTTGAAGTCCGCTCGCGGCGCATCGAGGGTTACAAAGGGATCGTCGTCGATGTCCATGGTGATCTGCCAGGGCGCCAGCTCCGTGCACACGTTATTGGCAGCTCGGCGGGCGGGTATCCATTCATCGAGCGCAAGATTCAGCACAATTCGTACCTCCCGGTCGCTGCCGCATCATCTTCAAGCATGTCAATGATGGTGGCCACTCGGTTATACTCATGCACCATGAATCGATGGCTAAAAACTCGCCATTTTGACCGTTGGATGCGTAAGACACCCCTGACTGACTCAGCACTTCGGCTGGCAATTGGGGAAATGCAGCAAGGTTTGATCGACGCGGACCTTGGTGGAGGCGTGGTCAAGAAACGCGTCGGTTTGCCAAACCAAGGTAAACGCGGTGGATTTAGAACGCTGCTGGCCACGAATAAATGCGGATTGTGGATTTTCATCTTTGGTTTTGAGAAAAGCGCGCGCGGGAACATTGCGCCCCAAGAACTCGCCGCACTGCGAATGCTGGCGCGGGATATGCTGCGATGGGATGCCGATACGCTAGAAATTGCCATTCGAGACGGTTCCTTAATAGAGATTGCACTGGATACTTGACGGGGAATTTGTCATGACCAGAACAGCCAGGGGTAAGACTCCGCTTCTTGATGCCATTCATGAAACCGCTGGGGATTTGCATCGCCTAAGCCTGATTTCTGACACAGAAATGCAGCAATACAACGCCTTATGCCTAACGCCTGTTTCCGACTTTGATGGCGACAAAATACGTTTGCTGCGTGATCGTTATCAGCTAAGCCAGACGGTACTCGCCTCATTGTTGAACACCAGTCCTGCGACCGTGCGCCGTTGGGAGGCGGATAACCAACATCCGAACGGCTCCGCTCAAAAGCTGCTTGACCTGCTCGAACGCAAAGGTCTCGAAACCCTACTGTAAACGACAGCTTCTCCATCAGCGGCGGCACAGAAGGCTTCCGTCCGTCCCTGTCAGTGCTGCTGGTCATAGATCCCGCACCCTGACCAGGCCCGTCATTCTGGTGTACCGGAACCGAACCGGTTCACCAGCGCCATCGACCGCTTCGGCTTCCCATGCGTCCTCGCCGATAGGCCGCAACGGCAGCAGTCGGCTCCAACGACCCTGGTCATAAACCTTACTGAGCGCATCCTCCATGGCTGCCTCGAGACCGGGCTCTTGAGAGTCCGCCGCCTCGGCCACCCAGTGCTGACGAATGCTGACCTCGCTCATCGCAACGGCAAGCCAATCGGACCATGGCGTCTCTTGATCGCCAGCCCAGGGGCTGAGCCTGCCTGCGTCCCAGCGCGCCAGCCGAACCCGAATACTGGCCTCGCCCAAGCGGGTCGGCGCTACAATGTCATCCCAGTAGTCCATGCCCGGGTCGGCGTAGCCTTGCTCCAACTTCAGGGCGTTGAAACGCCCCATGGAAGTGTTTGCTAAATCCTCGCTCTCAGCGTCGATACTGCCTTGCTCGATGCCCGCTGGCACAGGCAGCCCATCTTCGCCATAGACGCCTTCGATCAGTGTCCGCGCTGCTTCGGGCATTCGGATGGCGCCATGATCCGCGAGCAATCGAGCAGTTCGCCACAGCACGCGAAGATCGCGATAGACCCTTGCAGTTCCAGGCAACAGCCCATTAAGCCAGTGTGCATCTGCGTCATTATCGGCCACCTGGGTCAGCACATGCAGACAGGGCGATGGGCGCTGTTCGCGGGCTGCCCGCGCACCAGTAGAGTCGCGGGCGTGGCGTTGAAGACGCCCAGCGCGCTGAATGATTAAATCGATGGGCGCCAAATCAGACACCATCAGATCGAAGTCCAGGTCGAGTGACTGCTCCACCACCTGGGTTGCAATCAGAATACGGCCACGGCGGCAAGCCGCATCGCTTTCCGGACCAAATGACGCCAGCACCTTGTTTTCAATCGCCAAACGATCACCCAGCGCGAAGCGGGCATGAAAGAGCAGCAGGCTGTCTTCTGCAACCCCCAGGTCGCGAAGCGTCTGCAAGGCGGCAATGGCATCGTCCACCGTATTTCGCACCCAACAGGCACAGTTTCCATGCTGGTGGGCGTCGACCAGCAGGTGCATCACAGTCGCGACCTCATCGACACACTGTACCGCGACGCTGCGCTTGGCTTGGTCGCGAGCGGCGACCGATATTTCCTCAACAGCAACTGCGTCCACGCGCGTCAGCAGCGGATAGGCCGACGCCGCAAGTGCAACGGGCGCGGCAGATAGACCTGCGCGAAACGCGTCTACAAGGGCCTGTCGCTGCGCCTGTGGCAGAGTGGCGGAGAGCAGAACAACGTGCCCACCAATAAAGGCATGGAACCGCAGCAGTGCGGCAAGTAGTTGCTGCATGTAGCTGTCATAGGCATGGACTTCATCGACGATCAGCACTTTTCGCGCGAGCCCAAGCAACCGCAGGGACTGATGACGGCTTGGCAGCACGGCCAGCAGGGCCTGATCGATGGTGCCGACGCCCAAGTCGGCCAGCAGGGCCTTTTTACGATGATCGCCGAGCCAGGCGGCGCGCAGGTTGGCTGCGCTAGTTTCAGCCAAGTCGTAATCCGCCTCCGGCGGCGCATCCGGCAAAATTGCGTTTCGCGCGGCCATTGCCTGCACCAAGCGGGCGGCAGCGTGGGTCAGAATGACGCTGGGGTCGCCCACAAAGAGGCGCTGATCTAATCCTTTGTCGATAATCCGCGCGTGCATGGCATTGGATGTCGCCATGGTTGGCAGGGCGAGATAGATCCCATCTGCCGCGCCGGCGGACTGAATGCGCTGCGCCAGCGTCAGGCTGGCTTCGGTTTTGCCAGAGCCTGTGAGATCCTCAAGGATCAGTAGTTGTGGCGTGCTCGATAGAGCAATATCCGCACAGATTGTCTGCAACGGCGTTGGCTGGTCAATATAGTCGAATAATTCCCGTTGGGATTTCCCCGAAGGAGCCAGCGGTAGCACGCCACTTATCGCAATGGCACGCTCGGCGGCTGGCAGAGCGTGCTCGTTCCAATAGCGTGGGAGCGGCATCGGCTCCTGTTGATAGGCAAACAGGTCCGCGTTGGAGCCCAGCCAGTCACACAGAACGGCTATTCCGGCCAGCCACCAGGAGACGGGCTTGAGTGCTTGAATCAGTGCCTTCGGCTCATCCACCCGCAGCGGTGAATTCGCGAGCAGTAACGCGCCGGCCTGTTCGCAAAAGGCGACAGCGGCTTTCTCGTCATCCGGGGTAAATTGTTCACGCAGCGGGATACGCCGTCTTGCCGGTGGCTGCCCGTGGTGCCCAGCAAAGGCGCTGATCCAGATATCGAGCGCAGTCCGCAACTGGCGGAGCGAAGATCGGTCAGCCTGCTCGGCGATGAACTGGCCGAAAACCGCATCCTCAAGCGCGCCTTGCCAAAGCACCAGCCCGAGGGTGTCATGCCGGACGCTGTAGCGCCGATCTTGCGGGAGACTGCGCGCAAGCCAGGGAAAGTCGGGCTTCAAACATTGGAAGCGGTAACTGAACTTGCCGACATCATGCAGTGCGAGCATGAAAGTGAGCCAGGCAACCAGGGTCGCTTCATCGATATCAAGGTGGTCAAGCAAACGTGCCCGCAGTCCGCCATGCCGTGTCAGCAGAACCCACCCACAGGCCGCCACGTCCAGTGCATGATAGGACAGAAGATGAAAGCCACCTTCCTGATTGGCCTTGCCCCAGTAGGCTTGATACGGCTCGCGCATCTGTTCCAGTATTTACTCACTGCGAGAGAGAATGGCGCGATTATAGACAGATTTTCCTGAAGGTATCGGTATTTTTTAACCCTAAATTGTTTCAAAAATCACGCAAAAAAGCCTCTCCTCCACAAGCAGCGCGGTTTGGGGATGGCCGTCGCGATAGTCGCGCGGATGGCCAGGTACGACGGCGATGTCGGGTTCGGGCTCGGAGGGCGTGTTCATGGCAGAGCCTCCGCATCGATTCGCGAAATTGGAAACTGCCTTATCGCCGCCTGAGTGTAAAAAATCCGGCATTCACGGACAAGGTGAATGTTTCTCCGCCGATTATGCACGCCATTGCGCGGCGCCTCAGTCGAGTCCGCGGCCAGGTCTGACGGGATGCCGGCGGGTTTCACTGCGTCCCCCGTAGCCGTCACCCGGCCAAGAACGAGCGGAAAGCTCACAGGGTTTCGGTAACGAAGCCAGCAGAATACAAAGAGGTTTACCGTGAAGCCAACATGACTTCACTCGCCAGCCGATCAAGCAATGGCTCCACAGCCTTGAGTCGTGCCATGATGAGGCGCAGATCCTTTTTAAACGCGACCAGATTCTCAGCTGCGCTTTCTCTTAGATTAAATTCGAGCAGATTGCCAGAGAGACCGGTGTGAAAAAACAAAAACAGATCCTGCCCCAGTACGCCAAAGTATTGCAGATAAGGGTCTACTGAGGCTAACTCGGGTGCTCTCTCTAACTCGCCGACGAAAACCTCGGGCTTATCCCCTCCTCCTGAACTGAACGCCGGAGGAGAAAATTCGAATACGAGGTTTCCGTTCATATCCCTGGATTTTTTTAGCCATTTGAAAATCGGGTTATAGCGCCTGGGTTCGCGCAACGTCTCGCCACCAGCGTCTCTTTTTGACAAGCAGACTTCTTTTAGCACCGTTGGCATCTCTTGATTAAATACCTTAGGCAAACGCATGCATAGTCCGTCAAAAAGCAATTCTTCATAAACCGTCGCTTCAATGGCATCTTTGTTTCGCCGACTGATATCAATCTTGACGTTGGTTTCCGACCACTCCAAGTCAATGTGTTCATTGCGATATTCATACAGCTCCTGGCTTGCAGCCCAGATTTTTGCATAGCGCGCATACTCGTTCTTGTCATAGACACGATCAACCCACACCATGGCTTCTGAACTTGATCTAACCATCTTCTGAGCAAGTTCCGCTGGCAGCAGTTTGTCAGGCTCAAAAGACTTGATAGTCATAGATGTGCCAGGCATCAAATCTTTTTGGCTCATGAGCAGGGCAGCCTTTTTGAACGAGCGATTGAGGCGTTTGTTACTCATCATGAAAGGCATCGGGATAAATATAAAAATAACGAAGACCGAAATGAAGTTCAGAAAATACGCAGGCTCGGGATCACTGCGCCGCAACAAGCCCAATGCCTTGTAGATAGAAGACAAGCTGTCTTCAAAAGGAAGTGTGACCAAATATGCGTCGGTATAAGACCCGATGGATAGTAACGTCAGGACAAGCCAAGTGATTAAGGATATCCAGAAGTAGAGCCGTAGTTGAAGTCGGACGATATCCAGCGCTGTTGTTGTAACCTCTGCTTTTTGTATCGCAAAACTTGCTATAAAGCTCAAACCCGTCAAAAAAAGATAAGCGATCAGCAGTAATTCTGACCCGACTTGAAGGGTATGCTGAACAGAATACACGGAGATGATTGGCAAAGCCATAAAGGCCCCCTCTCAGTCAAGGGTAAATATATAGCTGTAGCAAATACGCTTGGGTTGGGTGACGGACGCGGCGATGCTTACCCACCCATGGTGCGTGCTATTGCGCGGCGCCTCACTTGAGTCCGCGCGCTAGGTCGGCCTGAATATCTGCGATATCTTCCAGCCCCACGGCGATGCGGATCAGACCGTCGGTGATGCCGGCGGCGGTGCGTTCTTCGGGTGTCAGGCGGGCGTGGGTGGTGGTGGCGGGGTGGGTGATGGTGGTTTTGGTATCGCCAAGATTGGCGGTGATGGAGAGCATGCGGGTGTGGTCGATGACGCGCCAGGCGGCGTCGCGGTCACCTCCGACCTCGAACGACAGGATGCCGCCCGGACGCTGCATCTGGCGGCCGATCAAGTGATGCTGGGGATGCTGGGTCAGCCCGGGGTAATGCACCTTGGTAACGGTGGGATGCGCGGCCAGCCATTCGGCGAGTTGTTGGGCTGCCTCTGAGTGGGCGCGCATGCGCAGGCTGAGGGTCTCCAGCCCCTTCAGAAAGACCCAGGCGTTGAAGGGACTCATGGAAGGACCAGCGGTGCGCACCACGCCGAACACTTCGGCAATGACGGCTGGATCGCGCGCGATGACCGCGCCACCCAGGCAACGGCCCTGCCCGTCCAGATACTTGGTCGCGGAGTGAATAACGAGGTCAGCGCCCCACTCCAGCGGACGCTGTAAGGCTGGGGTAGCAAAGCAGTTGTCGACCGCGAGCAGACAGCCATGCTGATGCGCGAGTTCAGCCAAAGGCGCGATCTCGGTCATTTCAGCCAAGGGGTTGGATGGAGTCTCGAGAAACAGCAGCCGGGTATCTGACTCGATCGCGGCGCGCCAGGCGTCGAGGTCATCCAGTGGCACATAACGGGTCTGGATACCAAAGCGTGCCAGATATTTATCGAACAACATGCTGGTGCTGCCGAACAGGCTGCGGGAGGCGAGAATCTGGTCCCCGCTCTTTAACAGGCCAAGTGCCATGGTCAGGATGGCCGCCATGCCGGAGGCCGTTGCGACACAGCCAGCGCCGCCCTCAAGGGCATTCAGCCGCTGCTCGAAAGCTTGGACCGTTGGGTTGGTAAAGCGGGTGTAGACATTGCCTGGTGCATCGCCGCTGAAGCGGGCGGCGGCCTCGGCGGCAGAGGCGAAGACAAAACTGGATGTCGCAAAAATGGGTTCGCTGTGCTCGCCCTCGGCTGTGCGATCATGCCCGACTCGGAGTGCGCGAGTGCTGAAACCCGGAAAGTGCTCGATGCCATCATCCATGGCGGTGGTCATTCGCTGAGCGCGGGTGGCAGGAGAAATTGCTGGGACGCATTTGGATGCTTGCCCGCCCGCCTCAGGCGGGGTTGTACAGGCCGATCATGTCGGCTTCGTTCTCACCGCTATCATCAGCGGTTTTTTGCGTGCGAGCGGCCTCGCCGCGAACGCGCTCCAGATTGGCCAGATAGTCTTCGCTCACATCGCCGGTGATATAAACACCATCAAACACGGACGTATCGAAGCGGTCGACCAGGCTTTTGGTCTTTTTCTGCACGGCTTCAATCAGGTCCTGGAGATCTTGAAAGATCAGCCGGTCGCAGCCAAGCAAGCGTTCGATGTCCCATTCGCTACGGCCATGAGCAACAAGCTCGCTCGCCGCCGGCATGTCGATTCCATAAACATTCGGAAAACGCACCGGCGGCGCGGCCGATGCGAGATAGACCTTTTTGGCCCCGGCCTCGCGTGCCATTTCAATGATCTGCCGGGAGGTGGTGCCGCGCACGATGGAATCATCCACCAGCAGGACGTTTTTCTTGCGAAACTCGAAATGAATGGCGTTGAGCTTCTGGCGGACAGATTTTTTGCGCACCGTCTGCCCCGGCATAATGAAGGTGCGCCCAATGTAGCGGTTTTTTATGAAACCCTCGGCATAGGGCACACCCAGATGATTGGCCAGTTGCAGCGCAGCAGTGCGGCTGGTATCCGGCACCGGAATGACGACGTCGATATCGTGCCCTGGCCAGGTGCGTTTGATTTTAGCCGCCAGCTTTTTGCCCATGCGCGAACGGGCCTTGTGCACTGAGATATTGTCGATGACGGAATCCGGCCGCGCGAAGTAGACGAACTCGAAAATGCAGGGTGAGAGCACCGGCTGGGGTGCGCACTGGCGGGTGTGAATCTCGCCATCGGCGCTGATAAAGACCGCCTCGCCGGGCGCGATGTCGGAGACAAGGTTGAATCCTACTGTGTCGAGCGCAACGCTCTCGGAGGCGACCATGTACTCGGTGCCGCCAGTGGTCTCGCGTTTGCCGTAAACGATTGGCCTGATCCCGTGCGGATCGCGAAAACCAACAATCCCGAACCCGGGGATCATGGCCACCACTGCATAGCCACCACGGCAGCGACGATGCACGCCCTCGATGGCATTGAAAATATCTTGTTCGTCGATGCGCAGTTTGTTTTGCACCTGCAACTCGTGGGCAAAGACGTTCAGCAGGATTTCAGAATCCGAATTGGTGTTGATGTGGCGCAGGTCATCGACAAAAACGTCGCGTTTTAATTCCTCGGCATTGGTCAGATTGCCGTTGTGCGCCAGCACGATGCCATAGGGGGAGTTGACGTAGAAGGGCTGTGCCTCGGCTGAGCTGGATGCGCCGGCTGTGGGATAACGCACATGGCCGATGCCCATGTTGCCGCGCAGGCGCAGCATGTGGCGGGTGCGGAAGACATCGCGCGCAAGGCCGTTGTCCTTGCGCATGTGGAGTTTTTCCTGGTCGCTGGTGACGATGCCAGCGGCATCCTGCCCGCGATGCTGGAGGACCAGCAGCGCATCATAGAGGAGCTGGTTGACCGGGTGCTTACCGACGACGCCGACAATGCCACACATAATGCCCTCAGTCAGCCCCCGTTCTGGCCGGCAGTTGTGAAACGCACGACAGCCATTTGACCAGCGGCAAGAACTGGCCAGTCATCATGGTCATCGTGAAACAAGGGGTGATCATCCGGGGTGGCTGGGATCTTGCGCGCTAGAGCGATTTGACCCGAGCCGTCAATTCAGGCGGCACCAGTGCCAGGAGCTGATCGGCCAGATGCTGGAAATGCCCCAGCAGTTGGGACTGCTGCCACCAGGGGTCGGCGGTCAGTGGCGTCAGGGCCGCCAGAAAAACCGCGAGCGCCACAATAACGGCACCGCGCGCAGCGCCAAACACCAGCCCCAACAGCCGGTCAGTGCCGGACAGGCCGGTTTTCTCGACCAGCAAAGTGAGGATGTAGGCAAAAATGGCTCCAAGGAAGAGCACCCCAATCACCAGCAGCAGCACCGCGAGCCCCAGGCGCAGCGAGGGAGTGGATACCCAGGGCGTCAGCATCTCAGAGACCGGTAGGTAGAAAGTCCAGGCCACAAAGATGGCCACACCCCAGATGGCCAGGGAGACGACTTCTTTAATGAGCCCGCGCACCAGGCCAATAATGGCCGACAGCACAATGATGCCGATAATGGCGTAGTCGACCCAGATCATTTGCACTTACCTCTGCCTGTGGCCTTTGCGTCGAGTAGCATGGTGTATACTTAGCGGTATTTTTGAACCAAGGGCGTGCCGCCCGTTTCCGCGCCAATGGCGGTCGCCATCTTATCGGCACGGGCGCGGTCTGATTCAGGCCCCACCCGAACGCGGTAAAAGGTGGCGCCGTTGATCTGGGCCTGCTCGACAAAGGCAGAGTAGCCCTTGCTCCGCAACTTGTCGCGCAGGCCTGTAGCCGCATCCGCTACGCTCAGACTGGCCACCTGCACGACCCAGGATGTGACGCCTGCCGGGACTGCCGGGGGCTTCTCAATGGGTTTGGCGACAGGTGCCGGTTGCGACGATGGCGTTGTGCCTGAGACCCGGGGGGCGGGTTTCTCGGGCGGCGGTGCTTGTTGCGTGGGCGCAGGAGCAATGGGTTTGATGGGTTGGCGTTCAACCTCGACCGGGGGCGGCCGTACTGCGCCAGGACGCAGATCACGCGCGTCTGAGTGCGCTTGTGGTATGCGTTCGGCTGGGGGTTGCGTTTGAACCGGCGCTTCGGGCTCAGGCAGCGGGCGATTAAACTCATTCGCAGCAGGCTCGACCGATGAATCAAAGCGCGAGTCGAACGCGGGTGGATTCGGGATCACGATCGGCTCGCCAAGCTGGTCGTCGTCTTTGCGATCAACCAGCATGGGAACAAAAATAACCATCAGGGCGACCAGCACCGCAGCACCGACTAGCCGACGTTTGGCGTTTTCATCCATCGCGTGACTCTGCCTCCTGTGTGCTTTGCCAATTCATGCCGCGCATTATACAGGAGCCTTGCTTGCGATAGCGGCTGAAGCGGCCGCAGGCCCGCAATAATGCACGGCGGCTTCCACCGTCATGAAAGAGCCCGTCACCAGGATCAGATCATCACCCGATGCGCAGGTCTCTGCCAGCTGAAAGGCTTCGCTCAGATCATCGCACATCATGGGGTCGGTCCCAGTTGCCGCGATCACCTTTGCCGCCAGTGTCTCCACCGGCATGGCGCGTTTTCCGGGCGGCTCGGCCAGGTACCAGAAATCCACCACGGGCGCCAGAATAGCAGCGATGGCCTCGGCCTCTTTGTCTTCAAACACGGCGAAGACCAGATGGACATGCCCCGCGATCTCAAGCTCGCGAAGATTCTCTGCCAGCACGCGCGCGGCGTCCTGATTATGGGCGACATCAAAAATCCAGCTGAGTGCGCCCGGGATGCGCTGAAAGCGCCCTGGCAGTCTGGCCGCGCTCAGCCCGGCACGCAGGTGAGCATCCCCCATCGGCCAGGCTACTCGCTGCTCCAGCGCAAGCAGACGGAGCGCACAGAGCGCAGCGGATGCATTGTCGAGCTGCACCTGCCCTGTCAGCGCCGGCAGCGGCAAATTCAACAGTTCTGCCCCATCGACGTGTCGCCAGTGCCATGTCTGCTGCTCGCCCTCAGTGCCCGCCAGTTCCCAATCGAACTCCCACCCGAGTTGGTGGACCTGGGCAGCGATGGCCTCGGCCTGCCCGCGCAGACGCGGTGGCGGCTCGCGACTGCCGATGATGGCCGGACGGCCGGGGCGGAAAATGCCCGCTTTCTCAAAAGCGATTTGATTTGGGTCCTCGCCCAGCCAGGCCATGTGGTCGCGGCCAATGCTGGTGACGATGGCGATGTCGGCATCGAGCAGATTGACCGCATCGAGCCGCCCGCCAAGCCCGACCTCCAACAAGATCAGCTCAACCTGAGCGCGGCTGAACAACTCAAGCGCAGCTAAGGTGCCAAACTCAAAATACGTCAGCGAAATCTCCCCGCGCGCCTGGTCGATGCGATCAAAGGCCTGGCACAGTGCCTGGTCGGTGGCTTCCTCGCCGTCAATACGCACCCGCTCGTTGTAGCGCAGCAGATGGGGGGAGGTATAAAGGCCGGTTCTGAGGCCTGCGGCGCGGCTGCAAGCGTCGATGTAAGTGACAGTGGAGCCCTTGCCGTTGGTGCCGCCGACGGTAATCACTGGTCCATGCAGTGCCGGCGGGCCAAGTGCTTGCCACACGGACTGCAAGCGTTCCAGACGCAGATCAATGCGCTTGGGATGCAGCCCCTCCTGCCAGGCGAGCCATTCAGTCAGGGTGTTCCAGCGCATGGGCAGCGACCGGCTTGGGCTCCAAGGCTTGGGCGCGTCGCGCTCAGGGTCGCGGACGGCGCATCAGCATGGCAATCATACTGCCGATGCGGTCGCGGTGTTCGCGGCGATCAATAATGGCATCGAGCGCGCCATGTTCGAGCAGAAACTCGCTCTGCTGGAAGCCCTCGGGCAATGTCTCCCGCACGGTTTGTTCGATCACCCGCGGGCCAGCGAAGCCGATCAGCGCCCGTGGCTCGGCCAGGTTGATGTCGCCGAGCATGGCCAGACTGGCCGAAACTCCGCCCATGGTCGGATCGGTCATCACCGAGACAAAGGGCAATTTGCGCTCGCGCAAGCGCCCGAGTGCGGCACTGGTCTTGGCCATCTGAAACAGCGAGAAGAGCGACTCCTGCATGCGCGCCCCGCCGCTAGCGGAAAAGCATACTAGGGCGGCATTGTCTTCAATCGCAGCCTCGACCCCGCGCACGAAGCGCTCCCCGACCACCGACCCCATGGAGCCGCCCATAAAGCGGAACTCAAACGCCGCCGTCACGCAGGCCATGCGCTTGAGTCGACCGCGCATCACCACCATGGCTTCTTTCTCGCTGGTCTGCTTTTGCGCCTGGGACAGGCGGTCGCGGTATTTTTTCAGGTCCTTGAACTTGAGCGGATCGGTGGATTCGAGATCTTCACCGATTTCCTCGCGCGCGTCGGGATCCAGAAAGACGTCGATGCGCCGCCGGGCACTGATGCGATTGTGATGCCCGCACTTGGGGCAGACCTCGAGATTGCGCTCAAGCTCGGCACGGTAGAGCACGGCACTGCAACCGGGGCACTTGGCCCAAAGCCCCTCGGGCACCGTGCGCTTATTGCTTGCCTCGATTTTAATCCGGCTAGGGACCAGTTTTTCGAACCAGCTCACGCTTGTATCCTGTTGGTCATGTTTTGTTTTTGCGTTAAAAATGTTTCGGACCCGGGTCCGTCTGATTCGCTCGGCGAATCAATTCGCTTCTTATGTTCATAGTCCCGACTGCCCCGGATAACGAATCCCCGTGATTCACAGTAAAAGCTGACCACCAGGGCATTTCTCCTCGGAAATCACCTCAGGCTTTGTCGATGGCCTGGCGCAGACTGTCAACGAAGTCTCCCACGGCGTCAGGGATCTCGGCGGGCCGTTCGACCAGGGCCTCGATCCTGCCGACAATGGCGCTGCCAACGATGACGGCATCGGCAATGCCAGCGACCTTCGCGGCTGTTGCAGCATCCTTGATACCGAAGCCGACGCCCACTGGCAAGTCGATGCGGGAGCGAATCAGGGCCAGTTTATCAGTCACCGCGTCCAGGTCGAGATTTCCGGCGCCCGTCACACCCTTGACCGAGACATAGTAGACGAATCCCGAGGCAATCGCTCCGATTCGCTCGATTCGCCCGGCGTCCGAGGTGGGTGCAAGCAAATAAACCAGATCCAGCCCCTGGGATTTGAGCGCATCGACCAGATCATGGCCCTCTTCTGGCGGCACATCGACGATGAGTACGCCATCAACCCCGGCATCTGCCGCTTGGGCGGCAAAGTCGGCATAACCCATCACCTCGATGGGATTCAAATAGCCCATGAGCACCACCGGGGTGTCCTGGTCTTCTGCCCGGAAGGTGCGCACCAGCTCCAGCAGCCCGCCCAAACTCATGCCCTGGGCCAGGGCGCGCTCGGTGGCGCGCTGGATGACTGGCCCGTCGGCAATGGGGTCGGAAAACGGCACGCCCAGTTCGATCAGATCGGCGCCACTGGCGACCAGCCGATGCATCAGCGGCACTGTCATGTCCGCTGTCGGATCGCCGCCGGTGATGAAGGGGATCAGCGCCGTGCGGCCCTGTTCGCGACAGGCGGCAAAACGGGCCGCGATTCGATTGGCTGGGCGACTGACTGGGCGATCAACTGCCTGGGTCATAGCGAAATCCCGTCGAGCTGAGCGACTGTGTGCATGTCCTTGTCTCCGCGGCCGGAGAGATTGACCACGATGCTTTGATCCTTGCGCATGCGCGGGGCCAGTTCAGCGGTATGGGCCAGCGCATGGCTGGTCTCGAGCGCCGGGATGATGCCCTCGGTGCGGGTCAGGTCATGAAAGGCGGCCAGCGCCTGGGAGTCGGTGACGGCGGAGTAATGCGCGCGCCCGCTGTCTTTCAACCAGGCATGCTCGGGGCCGACGCCTGGGTAGTCGAGCCCGGCCGAGATGGAATGGGTCTCGCGAATCTGGCCGTTGTCGTCTTCCATCAGATAGGTGCGGTTACCGTGCAGCACACCGGAGCGCCCGGCGCACAGGGGCGCGGCATGGCGACCGGTGGTCAGGCCATCGCCACCCGCCTCGACGCCATGTAATTGAACCTCGGCATCCTCGATGAAGGGATAAAAGAGCCCCATGGCGTTGGAACCGCCGCCGACACAGGCGACCAGCGCATCGGGCAGGCGGCCGGTGCGCTCAAGCATCTGCGCACGCGTCTCGCGGCCAATCACGGCTTGGAAGTCGCGCACCATGGCCGGATAAGGGTGCGGGCCGGCGACTGTACCGATGATGTAAAAGGTGTCATCGACATTGGTCACCCAGTCGCGCATAGCCTCATTGAGGGCGTCTTTGAGCGTGCGTGAGCCGGATTTGACCGACACCACCTCGGCACCGAGCAGGCGCATGCGATAGACATTGGCCTCCTGGCGGGCGACATCGACCTCGCCCATATAGACAATGCACTCCAGCCCCAGGCGCGCGGCCACTGTGGCGGTGGCCACGCCATGCTGACCGGCGCCGGTCTCGGCAATGATACGGGTCTTGCCCATGCGTCGCGCGAGCAGCGCCTGGCCGACCGTGTTGTTCACCTTGTGCGCGCCTGTGTGGTTGAGGTCCTCACGCTTGAGAAAAATTTGCGCCCCGCCGAGTCTCCGTGACCAGCGCTCGGCCAGATAGAGCGCCGAGGGCCGCCCGACATAGTCGCGCAGATCGGCATCGAGCTCGGCTAGAAAGTCCGGGTCGCGCAGATAGCGTTCGTAGGCTGCGCGAAGTTCCTCGAGCGGATGCATCAGGGTTTCTGGCACATAGATGCCACCATAAATGCCGAAATGCCCCTGCGCATCCGGCAGCGCATAGGCGCCAGCGGGCATTTGGGGGCTATTGGTCGGGCTGTTGGCCTCAGCGAGACTGGTCGCCATTCGCTACCTCTTGCATGAATGCTGAAATTTTTTCACTGTCTTTAAGGCCCTTGCCCTGCTCAATGCCGCCGCTGACATCCACCGCGTGGGGCCGCACTTGGGAGATGGCGGCGGCGACATTGTCAGCTGACAAGCCGCCGGCCAGAATGCTGCGCCGTGCCAGCCATTCTGGCACCAATTCCCAATCGAAACAGCGCCCGGTGCCGCCAGCGCGCTTAGGGTCGTAGGTGTCGAGCAGCAGCGAGGCGGCACCCTGGTAATCTTTCGCGGCCTGCGCCAGATCAAGGCCCTCACGCACCGCAATGGCTTTGATCCAGGGACGCTCGAACGCCTGGCAGAGCTCTGGCGGCTCAGTTCCATGAAACTGCAAAGCGCCCAGCGGAACCTGGGCGAGCACCGCGCGCACCAGGCTCGGCTCGGCATTGACGAAGAGCCCGACCAGGGTCACGAACGCCGGCACTGCAGCGGCAAGCGCGCGCGCCTGTTCGACAGTCACCGCACGCGGGCTTTTGTCATAAAAGACCAGGCCGATGGCGTCGGCGCCATGGGTGACTGCCGCCTCTATGTCCTGGACGCGCGTTAGTCCGCATAGTTTGACTCTGGTTCGCATCATCCTAGGCGTCCTGAGTGCCCTTTTGTTTGGGGGTCTGATCGGTGTTGGTCAACCGCCTGATTGCGCAACCGGCTGCGAGCAGCCAAACGCGCTATTGTAATCAAAGGCAGGCGCAGCGGAGAAGCCTAACCAGAGGACTCAAATTTCGGTGAATCAAACCAACGCATTCTCCGGGGCGGTCGGGACCATGAGCGTTAGGAGCGATGCGCCGCTTGCGCTTGGCAGCTGGTAATGCTCGGGATAATCGACCGCGCTCAAGTAGAGCCCTTGCGGTGGTGCCGTGACACCGCCGCGCGTGCGATCCCGCTCAGCCAGGAGCTGCTCTGTCCACTCGACTGGCGCATCTCCGCGACCAATTGCCATCAGCACCCCGGCGATATTGCGCACCATGTGGTGCAGAAAGCCGTCGGCCCCCACGGCGAGTTCAATCAAATCCCCTTGGCGGCTGAGTTCCAGATAATACAGGGTGCGCACCGGGCTTTTGGCCTGACAGCCCAGGGCGCGAAAGCTTGAGAAGTCGTGGGTGCCGACCAGCGCCCTGCCCGCCTCGCGCATCGGCTCAAGGTCAAGCGGCCGGTGCGTCCAAACCGCCCGTCGGGCTAGCAAGGCCGGCCGCGTTGGGCGATTGAGAATCAAGTAGCGGTAATGGCGCTCGCGGGCGCTGAAGCGGGCATGAAAGTCCGCCGGCATGGCGCGCGCCCAGCGTATGGCAATCTCGGGCGGCAGGTTGGCGTTAATGCCGAGCACCCAAGAGCGCTCGGTACGCGACGCTTGGGTGTCAAAATGGACCACCTGCGCGAGGGCATGGACCCCGGCATCGGTGCGCCCGGCACAGTGCAGCACCACCGGATGGTCGGCCACTCGGCTGGCAGCGGCCTGCACCTCTTGCTGCACCGTGGGTGCGTGATGCTGCATCTGCCAACCGCTGAAGCAGCTCCCGTCGTACTCAATACCAAGCGCGATGCGGTAGCTTTGGGCCTCGGTGTCGCCCATTCAGCCATCGAGCTTCTTGAGCAGCCCCTGCGCCTCGGTCCGCTGCTCGTCGTTACCCTCGCGAATCACCTCTTCGAGAATGGCGCGCGCGGCTTCGGTGTCTTCCATTTCAACGTAGGCGAAGGCCAGGTCCATTTTGGTGGCGACCTCGTCCCACATGGCCGAATCCATGCGCCACTGCGACGACAGAACATCGCTGGCGCCGCTGTCTGGCGCCATTAAGGACTCATCACCAAACATGGGGGAGTCATCACTGGAAGACTCGCGCAGGCTTGGCTCATCGGCAGTGGATCCGCCAGCCGATGCCGAAGCAGTGGTGCCCGTATCCTCCGGCGGAGTCGCCGACGCTTGCGGCGCTGCGCTGTCGGGGACAGCGGAGTGCAACGAGTCCAGATCATCCAACCCGATGTCGAGATCCGGAATATCCGATGATGGCATTTGCCCGGGCGCGGCGGAAGATGGAACCATCTGAGTGTGAAAACCCGCTTCGGATGACAGATCCAGATCCTCGCTGGTTTCCGCCTCAGGCGTCGCGGCAGCTTTAGGCTGTTGCTCTGCCGCAACGGATTCCGTGCCAGAAAGAAACTTTTCGATATCGGCGGCCAGATCGCCGCCAGATGCGGGCGACTCAGCGGGTAGGTCCAGAATCTGCAACTCATTGTCATCGGCTGGGCTTGTCCCGGCGGCGGGCTCGTCCGCTGGCGACAGATCCAGATCGGGTAGACCATCGAGCGCACTCTCGACCTCTCCCGCCGTGTCAGTCGGTGGCTCGAGTATCTCAGGCATCTCGCCGCCAAGCTCGTTGGCTACCAGTTCCTCGAATGGGTCAACACCTCGGCTGGCCTTGGCCGCTTCGGTCGCACGCTCGAGCGGGGTCAAGGTCTCGGAGGCTGGCGCATTGGCATTAAATTCCGGCAGGTCCAGCGAAGGCAGATCATTGCTTTCGGCCGCATCGTCTCCAGGCGCAACTCCCTCCTCGGGGAGAGTGAGATCCTCGTCCTGCTCGAACCCATCCAGATCGGCAAAGGGGTTATTGTCCGACCCATAGGGATCCAGGCCAGCGTCTCCGAGTTGCTGATCGAGATCCTGTAGTGGAAGCGAGACGTCGGCATCCGGACCACCCGGCACGATCTCCACCTGATCCAGGCGAGCCTGGCGTTCCGGTGATGCCCCCCCGGTCGGTGCTGTCTTGTTGCCGCCAGCTACCTCAGGGAAGGCAAGCTGCAGATCCTCTTCGCTGAGATCATTGAAATTCAGCCGGAACGAATCGAGTTCCGGTGGGCCATTGGGATCCGCCGTCTCGGGCGCAGGCATGGGTTCCGGTGTGGGCTCGGGGGCTGCTGCTGGTGGCTGAGCAGATGCCTGTTTGGATGCCTGTTTGGATTCGGGCACCGGCGCCGGCTGGGCTGGAGTCGCGGCTGCTGCCGCTGCCGTCGCGGCAGCCCCCGCAGAGCCGACCATTGCCAGGATGCGCTCCCAAATTTGCGGATGACGCTCGGGAACGCCGCGCGCGACCATCCGTTGCTGTAGCTTGGCAAAGTCGTCGGCATTACCACCGCTGGCATAGGCCTCGGCGAGTTTGAGCTGCAACGCCTCGGAATCAGGCAGCTTTCCAAGCGCAGTCATCAAGGCAGCCTGAGCGTCGCGGTGGCGGCCATAGGAGATGTAGCTGTCGGCCTTGTCGAGTGCTTTCTTTTCGGCCTCGCTGAGCGCGCCTGAGTCGACTGACATGCTCAGGGGTGGCTCGGCTGCGACCGGTTGCTCACGGGGTGTCGGGGCGGGCGGTTCAGCCGCTTCCGGCTCAGCTACAGAGGCCTGCGATGGAGGTTCTGCGGCAGCCACTGGCGGGGGCTCGGAAACTACCGGTGGAGCTTCAGCAGCCGGAGCCGGTGTTGGTGCTGGCTCCGGTATAGGCTTCGGTGCCGGTTCAGGTGTTGGAGCCGGCGCGGCAGCAGGCGCTTTCGCGGTTTTGATTGGTTCCGGAATTGGTTGTTGGATTGGTTCCGGGGTCGGTTTGGAAACCGGTTTCGGAATCGGTGTCGGGGCAGGGATCGACGCGACTGGCGCGGGCGCCTCGGGTCGTGAGGCTTCGGCAACCGGCGTTTCAATCGTTGGAGCTGGCTGTTCCTGATTAGATGCAGGATCAGACTCTGGATCAGATTCAGGCGCCACGGGCGCGTTCTCGGCAGGCGATGCCGAGGGCTGCGCCGGCTCGGAAACGGCCAACTGTTCGATCTCGGACGAGTCGACCTCGATCTCCTCCAACTCATCCCCTTCACTCGCTTGCGGCTCAACCTCCATTTCGGCTTTCGCCTGCGTCTTGCCACGCCCGGAGACCAGCTTGACGCCAGCAAAAGCCAGCAAGGTCACCAACAGGGCGCCACCTGCTCCGGCCAGTGACCAGAGCAACACGGAATTCATACCTTGGGAGGATGCTTGCGACTCGGGTGGTGTCCCAGTAGCCTGTTCTTCAAGCATGGTGCCAAGCTTGCTGAGCTGCGCCTCAAGCTCATTAATGCGCTGCTGCATGGCAGCTTCTTCGGGATTTTGAGGCGGGCTTTGCGTGGCGTCGGTCGGGGTTCCATCAGCTGGAACGGTCGCTGGCTGGGCATCAGCGTCCGCGATCAATTCGGTTGCGCCGGCATCTTCGCCCTGTGGCTCAGCCTCATCCGGGGCGAGCGCGTCCTGGTTCGAGCTATCCGCAATCGCGGACTCAGCTTGAGCTGATTCTGTCTCCTTGGGCGCTATATCCCCAGTCGCATCAGCATCTGTGGAATCCTGGGTGTCTGCCTGGGCGAGCGCTTGCGGCGTTTCAGCAGGTTCCGCCCCATCGGTGCTCGCTTCACCAGCGGGCGCGGTTTGGGATGCGACTGGAGATTCACCTGGGACTTCAGGCTCGGAATCCGCTGCGGATTCGCCTGTCGCCATTGTCTCGGGAGCTTGGGATGCGGTGCGAGCGTCGGCTTCCTCAGAAGATGCTTCATCAGAAGGCGTCGTGGCTTCGGCATCCGGAGAAGCTGCCGCTAGGTCGGTTGACCCGGTCTGCTCTTCTGGAGCCTGATCTTCTGGTGTGGTTTCTTCTGGCGTGGTTTCTTCTGGCTCGGAGTCCTCGGTGGCCGATGCCTGCTCCGTGCCCTCAGCGGTGGTCTCAGTGCTGGCATCAGCAGATGCCTCGGACTGTTGATCCGCCTCCTGATTGGCTTCTTCAGCCGCTAAACCGGAAGAATCAGGTTTTTTTTTTACCTGTTCGGCTGTGGCAAACTCTGCGGTCGAAGCGCTAGCAAGTTGCTCGGCGGCAGCCTCGGCGAGAGGCTGATTCGCTACTGACTGGCCATTCAGGGCGGCACTGTACTGGCGAGTCGCCTCGTCCGGGGGCAGCGCATAGAGTTCGGCGGCCGAGGGAATGACCAGCTTGGAGCCGGTAATCAGTTTGTTGACACTGCCACCGCCAAAGGCTTTGGAATTACTACGATAAAGCGCCATGGCCGTCTGCTGCACGGTGGCGCCTTCAGGAGCAATTGAACTGGCGACGCGCCAGAGTCCAACGCCAGCTGCCACCGGGCCATAGCGGATGGGAAATTCGCCCGTGTCCGCATCTGCGGCATTGGCTGCCGGGGCCTGATTGGCAGATGTCGGAGTGGCAGATTCGGGTACTGCGTTGTCTGGGGCTTCAGCAACCGGCTCCGCTGCCGAATCGACCGAGGCTTGCTCATCGGGTGCGCTGGCATCTTGTGCCATTGCCTCCCCAGCAGGCTCTTGGGCGGCATCGACAGGCTCCGTGCCAGTTTCGGCTGCGGTGTCGGTTCCAGCATCAGCTTCGGCCACATCCCCTTGCGCATCGGGCTGTTCAGATAGGGGTTCCTCAGCCTCGGTCGCGGCCATCATGCTGGGGCCTTGCCCCGGCTCGAATGTTTCCTCGCTGATTACCTGCCCCTCGATGATCGCCTCTGGCGGCTCAGCGCCAGCGCGAGGTGGGTCGAGAAGAATGGTGTATTCCTTGACGATACGCCCCTCTGCCCAGACCACTTCAATCAAGAAGTCCATGAAGGGCTCGCGGATGGGGTTGCGGCTCGATACCACAATGACAGGATCGCCAGCAGCGTTAAGCCCAGGCTTGAAGTCGAGCTGCGTCAAAAAGAAGGGGCGCGGAACCGAGGCTTTGTCGAACTCATCGGGACTGGCGAGTTTCGCCTGGATGCTATCGAGTTCGTCCACCTTAGCGTCGTAAAGCTGGATTTCACCTTGGAAAGGTTGATTGAGTGCGGACCTTGATACCAGGGCACCCAACCCAAGCGCCCAGGAGGTCGCTGAAGCGAACACCAGAGACAGAGCAAGTAAGACTGATGCGAAGCGAGACATCCTCTCTCCTAGCCGACTATGTTGCGACAATGATGCGAACGCATGAACACCCGCGCGCTGATCGCCTTTGAACAAGACAGCGAACAAAACAGCGGAAAGCACGGGATAACCTCAATTTATTTCTCTATAAAGTAACAGATAATCGGCATTTGTGTGATACCAATGCGCGAAATTCCATCGATTATTGCTCGAGCAACAACTTTAGCATGCGCCGTAACGGCTCGGCCGCACCCCAGAGAAGCTGATCGCCCACAGTGAAGGCGCCGAAGTATTCAGGGCCCATGGTGAGCGGATGCAGCCGTCCGATGGGAACATCCAGGGTGCCACTGACCATGGCTGGCGACAGGCCGGCAATGGTCGCCTCGCGTTCGTTTGGAATCAGACGTACCCAAGAGTTGGCGCTGGCAACGATACCGGCAAGTTCATCCTCGGGCATGGCCTGCTTTAGCTTAATGGTCAAACCCTGGCTGTGGCAACGCATGGCGCCAACTCGCACGCACAAGCCATCGACGGGGATGTGCTGGCTTTCATTGCGACCGAGAATCTTATTCGTTTCCACCCCGGCCTTCCATTCCTCGCGACTTTGTCCGCCTGGCATGGCTTTGTCAATCCAGGGGATCAGGCTACCAGCAAGGGGGACGGTGAAGAGTGCGTCAGGAAAAGACGGCGTGCGCATGCAGTCGGTCACGGCGCGATCAATATCCAGAATGGCACTTTCGGGATTGTCGAGCTGACTGGCCACGGATGCATGCAGGGCGCCCATTTGGATGAGCAGCTCGCGCATGTGGCGGGCGCCCGCTCCGGATGCGGCCTGGTAGGTCATGGCGCTGACCCAGTCGACCAGGTCGCGGCGCAGCAACTCGCCGATCGCCATGAGCATGAGGCTAACGGTGCAGTTGCCGCCGATGAAATCGCGCCGTCCGGCGTGCAGGGCGTCCTGGATCAGCGCGCGATTGACTGGATCGAGCACAATGGTGCTCTCAGGCTTCATGCGCAGGCTGGAGGCGGCGTCGATCCAATACCCCTTCCAGCCACGCTGGCGCAGCGGGCTGTAAACCGCACCCGTGAAATCGCCGCCCTGACAGGTGACGATGGCATCCATCGCCGTGAGTGCGTCAAGGTCATTCGCATCGCGCAGTGGCTCGGCCCCAATGCCAACATCCGGGCCGGGCTCACCCTGCTGAGAGGTGGAGAAAAACACCGGCTCCGCGATGTGCGCAAAGTCGCCCTCCGCGCGCATTCGCTCCATGAGTACCGAGCCGACCATGCCGCGCCAGCCAACGAAACCTACCCTATTAATGCGATCCATCCGACCCCCTAGTCTGTCTATTTCGCCCTATTCTATACCAGTCGCAAAGGCGTTTTGGCGTGACCAACGCGAACCTTAGCGCGATGGTGCAATCTGCACCTCGCCGGCATCCGTCCAGGCGCGCTGTTGCGGTCGGTACATATCATCCACCCGCGCCTGTGGATGGTCAAAGCGTCCGGGCGAGACCGCGCGCACGGCGTAGGCCAGGCGGAAATGCTCGGGGTCGCTGCCATCACGGGTGACCGCAGCCAACATGCGATCAGCCAGGAAAGCCTGGTAACTGGGCTGCGTCAGGGGCTCGGGCCCTTGTTGCAGACCGGGCAGCCCACTCAGATCACCGGCGGCAAGCAGATGCGGGTTGTCAATCTCGAAACCAGCCGGCAGCGGGTCTTCGACCATCAGACGCGCGGCACCGCGCCGATCGGCGGTGATGTCGAGCACCGCGATCAGGCGCGCACCTTGGGTGACCTCGCGCGCATCCACCGGCGCGCCGAATAGATCATAGTAGTGGCGACTGATGCGATAGCCTTGTCCGCCGGCGGGTGGCGGGGTACGCGGCTGACCGGTGATGGTGACAATGGCGGTTTGCGCTTGCTCGCCGGTATTGGCGATCACCAAGGGCTCGGTGGCCAGGTCAACAGCATCATAGCGTCCGCTCCAAGGGCCTGCGTGGGGCTGGCCGTCGATCTCGAGCTCGGGGGCCGCGGCACCGGTCATCTGTGCCCGCGCGGCCAGCACCAGCCAGACTTGCTCCTGGGTGCTCAGATTTTGGCTCAGACCGCCGCCCTCGGTTTTGGTCGTAGCCTGCGCGTTCACCTCCTGCGCCAGTTCAGCCAGCGGCAGGGCATCCGGCAGAAGTTCAGCCGTGAGCGCGAGCAGGGCCGCGCCATCGCGCAGATGGGAGCCGAAGTCTGATCGCCAGCCGGCATCTTCCAGGTCGGCCCTCTGCTGTTGCCAGAGTTGGTAGGCAGATTCAAACGCCTGACGGGCACGCGGTTGCGCGCCCTGGAGCGCCAGCGCCGCGCCGACTTGGGCGCGCGCCATGGGCGTGGCGAAGGCATCGAGCTTGGTCTCAAAGTAATAGCGAATATCGCCAAGCGAGATGCGTCCATTGCGCGCCAACACATAGAGGGCGTAGGCGATACCCTGGCCGCCGTCGTCAAAGTCTGAGCTGTAGGCGATTTGGTTTTTCAGGTTATCGAGTGCCAGGGAAAAGGCAGTCTCGGGTGTGTCATAGCCCTGCTCGGTCGCGCGCGTCAGGAAGTCGGTCACATAGGCGTCCAGCCAGAGTTCCTGCTCTTGGTCGACGCCGTCATGCGGCGACCAGAGGCCGAAGCCGCCGTCGCTCGCCTGCTTGCCGATCAACTCGCGAATGGCCTGAGCGATCCGTTCCCTCAGTTTTTCATCGCTGCCCTGCCCCGGTTCCCGCGCCGGTTCAACAATGGAGCCGAGCGCCAGGCTATCGACATAGAGCAGCGGCAACGCGCGACTGGTGAGTTGCTCTGAACAGCCGTAGGGATAGCGATCAAGCGCTTGCAGCAGACCCACCACATCAAGCCCGCCGGCACCTGTGACCGAGACCTGCCAGGACTCGGACCCGGCTACCAGGGCATGCTGCGCGGCTTCGCCTAGCAGTCCGGCGCCGAGTTCCAGACCGGGGCCACGCGGGGCAATCTCACGCTGCTCGCTAAACTGCACCGGCGGGGTCAGATCCCGCACCTGGAGCCGCAAGGTTTTGGTTAGCCTTTTGCCATCTGGGGTGGTGAGCACCAGATCGAGCTGACCATTGCCGGAGGCTAGCGCCTTGAGGGGAAATTCCGCTCGCGCGCGGCCTTCGGGCGCAAGCTCGAACTCGGCCGCTGCGGGTCCATTCAGCGCCAGCGTCACCCCGTCGCTGGCAAGCTCCAGGCGCACCCGCCCCGAAGGCCCCTCGACATGGGTCAGATCGACCAGTAGCCGTGAGCTGTCGTCAGGCGCGAGGAAGCGCGGCAACGAGGCGCTGAGCACGATGGGATCGCGAATCAGAGTGTCGCTGGCAGCATGACCGACGCCATCAGCGCTCCAGGCCATGGCCATGATGCGCGCGCGACCGTTGAAGTCGGGCAGATCAAAACTCACCTGGGCGCGCCCTTCTGCATCAGCCGCCAGCACGCCGGAGTAGAAGGCGAGCAAGGCCTCGCTCGGCGGCGGGCCGTCGACGCGCATCAAGGCCGCGCTGTCGCCACCGGTGCGCAGCCGACCCGGTTCGCCCTGCATGGGGTCGATCAGGCGCCCGTAAAGATCCCGAATCTCGAACGCCAGGCTGCGCTGGCCGAAGTACCAGTTATCCGGCGCCGGGGTTTTGAAATCGGTCAGATTCAAAATGCCCTCATCGACGGCGGCAAGCGTCAGATTGGCCGGCTCTCCGGCAGGCAGATTGGCAATCTGGAGTGTGATCGGCAGCGGACCCCGCGGCTCCACTTGTTTGGGCACATCCAGCGCCAGGTCGAGTCGCCTCGGGCCAGGATCAACACCCGCCCATTGCAGCCCGAGGGCACGCTGGGGCATGCGTTTGGCCGCGACATCAAGCGGACGATAGAGCGCGGCCGTGAGATAAGCGCCGCTGCCCCAGTCGGCGGTGACTGGGAGTTCAATCTCGGCGCCCTGCTCCGAGACCTGCACCGGGTGCATGCTGACAATGCCCTGGTTGATCACCATGACCAGTGCCAGGCCCGGGAAGCGCGGTTCCAGATGCACTCGCGCCGTCTCGCCGAGGCGGTATTGGGCCTTGTCTAACACCAATTTGACGGCATCCGGGGTGTCGTAGGCTTTGGGCGAGACATACCAGCCGGCGTGGAAAGCAAGACTGACTGGCACCAAAGCGCCCGCCCTGCCCTTCACCTCCAGCTCATAGGCGCCCCAGTCAACCGGCATTTCCAATTTGGCTGGGTTCGGGGCGCTGAGGTCCAGGGCGCCGCTGGCGACGCGGCGTCGCTCTTTGATGGGCTCGAAGCGCCAGTCGCCATCGCGCTGATACCACTGGAATGAGGTCGTGACCCGCGACAGCGTCCAGGCCAGATTGGTCGCCGCCATGGGCTGGCCATCGGCATCCAGCGCGATGAGTTCAAATTCGGCCTTGTCGCCTTCCGGCAGCGCGCCATCAAAGAGTGGCTTGACGCCCAGACGCGCGCGACTGTCAACCAGTGGCAGTTTCAGCTCGCGCTCGACCGGTCGACCGCTGGCCTCGATGACCCGCACACTGATGTCGGCGCGCAGCGGCTGGCTGGCCGAGATCGCGTCGGGCAGTTCGACCGCCAGCTCAGCGCGACCCTCGGCGTCAGTCTCGGTACCATCGAAGAGCTCGAGTTCGGGCGTAAAATCCTCGTCCGCCAGCCCGAAGCGATAGCCGGGAAATGCCGCCAGAGCGTCGCTCGCAATGACCCGCGCCTGGCCTTCGACGCGCAGATTGGCGGCTGGCGCGCCGTAGAGATAGCGCGCGTCCAGCTGCAGCGAGGGCGGATTGAGTGGATCGATCTGCTTGACCTGGGTGTCGAGATCGAATTCCAAGCGCTCGGGCTCGAAGTCCTCGACCATAAAGGAGGTGCGCGCCAGCGCGGGCTCTTTTGGATCGAGATGCACCGCCGTCTGCCAAGTGCCGCGCATGGCATCCGGCAACAAGGCAAGCTCCAATGCATGGGCGCCGAGCCCCTGGTCCGGGACCGGTTGCCGCAAGAATTCAACCCCATCGGGACGCTTGACGATGAAGGTGAGTGGCAGATCGGGAATCGCGCGTGATTGGGGGTCGCGCGCCAGGGCTGTGAGCGCGACCTGCTCGCCGGGGCGATAAACACCGCGCTCGGTGGTGAGAAAGACATCAATCGGCCCAGGTGCTGGACGGCCCGCCACGCCCCGGTCGGTCAGATCGAAGGGGCTGGAGCTGAGATCCAGAAAGCCATAGTCACCGACCGGGCTCTCGGCCGTCAGCAAGGCGGCGCGATTCCCTCCGGTGCCGCGCAGCAGGCCGGGGTCGAAACGCGCATGGCCGCGTGCGTCGGTGCGCGCCTCGCCCAGTACTTGTTGATTCACCGCCAGCAGGCGCAGGCGCACATCGGCCAGCGGCTCGGCGGTGGCCAGCGAGCGCACCAGTGCATGCAAGCCATCGTCACCGGAGAGCGCCGTGAGGCCCAGATCAGAGATCAAAAACCACTGGGTGGCGAAGCTGTAATCCTGATCCAGGCGCTCGCGCGAGCGCGCGGTCAGCACATAGATGCCGGGTGTCAGCCCGGTCTCGTCAATCAACTCAGCCAGTGGCAGGGTGGAGGTAATGTCCTTGTTGAGTTCATTGCTGACATCGAACTCGCCTTTCCAGAGTTCCTCGCCGGAGCGCTCTGCCAGCTCGTTCGCGCTGTCTTCGTTGAGGGTTTCAAACAGGTTTTCTTCCGCTGCGAAGGCACCAAGGGCGCGATCACCAATGCGATAAAGCTGGCCCTGGATCACATCGGTATTGACCGAAACAATCGGCAGACTGGCCCCACCGCCACTCGGCAACACATAGGCACGACCGGGAAAATGCACCGAGGGCCGACGGTCGCGCACGTAGACTTCCAGCTCCACCGTCTTTGAGAGCTTCTCCCCATCGTGCGCCGGCAGCCCGGCGCGCAGGCCGATGCGATAGCGCTCGCCATGACGCACGCCGTCGATGCAGATGGCACGCTCCTCAGGCTCGATGGCGAGATCAGCGTGATCGAGCGTGACATAGTCCGACAGGGGCGCGCCATGCTCTTCCCCATCCAGGGCCAGCACATCGGAAAATTGCACGCAGATGCGCGGGTCGCTAGCATCCGAGGAAACCTCATGGCCGGTGATGCGAAAGCCGTGCTTGGCGATGAGCTTATCCAGATGCTCGCGATAATTCGCGTTGTCCGCCACTGCCAGAGACGCGCGCCAAGCGCGGATGGCAGCGCGCCAGTCCGAGCGTAACTCCAGTGCCTGCCCAAGGGAGGCCAGGGCATGTGAGGCTCCGGCTTGGGTGTTGGCGCTCAGATAGGCATTAATGGCGGCAGCGCTGGCCTCGCGCTGCATTTGCCGGCGTTCGTTCCAGTTATCGGGCCGATAGGCCACGGCCGCGCGCGACAGGCCAAACCAGGCCGCATAGCGATCAGCCCCGCCCAGTTGCAGCGCCTGGGTGCAGAGTTTGACGGCCTGTTGGGGGTTTTTGTTCTCGCGCGCAGCCTCGGCCTGTTGCAGCAGCGTTGCCGGCGGAGGCTTGTTGGCGTCTGCCGGGTTGGATTGCAGGCGGGCGCGCTGTTTTGCAGCCTCGTCAAGAAAGGACGTCGGCAGAAAAGCCAGTGCGTCAGTCGTTGGTGGCCAGGCAGTATTTGCGGCCGCCGCAGCTGGAAGCGGTGCGGCGGGCAGCAGCAGTTGGATCACAATCAGCGGCAGCCAGGCGGCTGTGGCCAGGTGGCGAAATCCGGCGGATGTCAACATGAGGGCGAATCTCCGTAACTGGCCTGATAGGGCAATAGCTTGATCGCGGTGTTGTTTTTCGGGAGGTTCCCTCTCCCAAGTGGCCTCTCCAAGACCGAGCCAGGTCGGCTCAATCCACCCGCAGAAATTCGGCCCGGTAGTGCTTGAGTTCGGTGATGGACTCGCGGATATCGGCCAGGGCCTGGTGCCGATTGTCCTTTTTGAAGCCGTCCACCACCGCCGGCGCCCAGCGTTGGGCGAGAATCTTGAGCGTGCTGACATCGAGATTGCGATAATGAAAAAATGCCTCGAGCCGCGGCATGAAGCGAGCGAGAAAACGGCGATCCTGACAAATACTGTTGCCGCACAGCGGCGATTTGCCGGCCTGGCAGTGACGTTGCAAAAAGCGCAACATCTCCTGCTCAGCCTCGGCCTCGTCGGACTCGCTAAAGCGCACCCGCTCGATTAAGCCAGACTCACCATGGTGCTCGCGGTTCCAGTCATCCATGGCCGCGAGGACTTCTTCGGACTGACGGATGGCAATGCAGGGCCCCTCGGCTACCACTTTAAGTTGACTGTCGGTGATAATCACCGCCATCTCCAGGATGCGATCCGTAAAAGGATCGAGCCCGGTCATTTCCAGATCCATCCAGATCAGGTTATCTTCGCTTGCCGCCATGATATGTCAGGTTCCGTCAAATCGCGCGTTTGGGTCAGGCAACCCAGGTTCTGCCCCTTGCGCGTATTGAACCACAGGAGACCGCTAAATGAAGACTCAACTCACGCATTGCTCGTTGTTGCCGAAGTCATTTCCGATTCTGACCAAAGCCCTGTTCGCATCCGCCCTGCTGCTCCCAATCGCAGCCTTGGCCGCAGCCGATGCCGCCTCGGAGCCTGCCACAGAGCCGACAGCCCAGGCGCAAAGGCTGATCGAATCCAATTGCACCAAATGCCATGGCAGTGAGGTCTACACACGCAATGACCGGCGCATCGAATCTCTGGACGGGCTTGAGACCCAGGTGCAGCGCTGCGCAAACTCGCTTGAGCTGCAATGGTTTGATGAGGAGGTCATGTCCGTTACCCATCGTTTGAATTCGCAATATTACCACTTCAAGCCCTGAGCGCATCCGCAAGTCAAGATGCCACGGCGACGCCTCTCTGAGCAACAACTGAAGCGCGTCAGGGCGATTCAGGAACGGCGCCGTCAGCGCGATGACATTCGCCGCGAGCAAGACCTGGCTGATCCCGCAGATCAGGCCCTTCAGACCGGACTGCCTCAGACGGGACTTGTCGTCGCGCGTCATGGCGCCAATCTGGCAGTGGAAAACGACCATGGACAGGTTTTCCACTGCGTCAGCCGTCGCCACATCGGCGACCCGGTCTGCGGGGATCGCGTCAGCTGGACACCCACGGATGCGGGAATGGGCCTTGTCACCGCGCTCGAGCCACGGCAGAGCCTGCTGAGCCGTCCGGATGGCACCGGGCGAAACAAACCCCTGGCAGCGAATCTGACCCAGGTCGCCATTGTCGTCGCCCCCGAGCCACCACCGGCGGGCGATCTGATCGATCAATATCTCATCACCGCCGAGCACATTGGAGTTCGGGCGCTGCTCCTGTGCAACAAGTCGGATTTACTGGCCGATGCGCCAGCACAACTGCTGCTGGAGCGCCTGTCGCTGTATCGCCGCATCGGCTACCCACTGCTCCAGGTCAGCGCCCGCGACCCCGGCGGCCTGGAGCCCCTGCGCGAGGTCTTGCGCGGGGAACTCAGCATGCTGGTCGGTCAGTCCGGGGTCGGCAAATCCTCTATCACCCAAGCCTTGTTGCCCGATCAGGAGGTGCGAATCGGACAGTTGTCACAGGCAACCGGTCGCGGCCGCCATACCACCTCGACCGCCAGCTGTTATCGCCTGCCGGACGGCGGACACCTGATCGACTCCCCCGGTGTGCGCAGCTTTCGGCTGCCACCGCTTAGCCAGACGGCCCTAGAACAGGGATTTCGCGAGTTCCGCCCCCATCTCGGCCAATGTCGATTTGCCGATTGCCATCACGGCGTCGAGCCCGACTGCGCCATTCGCGCCGCTATCGAGTCGGGGGAGATCACAAGCGAGCGCTGGGAAGCCTTTCAACGCCTGATCCACAGGCTTTAGTCGGATCGCCCGGGTTTCGAGGGTGAAGGATTTCTGGCATGGTTGGCGAATCAATTGGCCTCTGCCGGAGAGCTGGCAATAGCGACAGCCGGCTCGAACGGCACTTCTTTGGGTTCCGGCTGATCACGCCCGAGAAGGTCGAACGCGCGCCACAGATCGGCGTAGCTCTGGCCTAGCTCCGGATGGCCTTCCTGCGGGGCCACCGCAGCTAGGGGCGCCAGCACGAAGGCGTAATCAAGAATTTCCGAGCGCGGCACCTGATAGCCCTCGATCACACCAGTCATGCGACCATAAGTGAGCAAATCCAGATCGAGCGTGCGCGGGGCGAACTTATCCTTGCCACGGATTCGCCCATGGGTGTCCTCGATGGCGTACAACAGGGCATTAATGGCGGTAAGACTAAGTTCGGTGTCAATGCCAACCACTAAATTGAAAAACGGCGGCCCCTCAGTCCCCACAGCCTGGGTTTCAAAGACCGGCGAGATGAGCAGATCGCCAAAACGCTGATGCAGATCACGCAGGCCACCGCGAATCGAAGCTTCGCGACGCAGGTTACTGCCAACACCGATCCAACAACGCATGGCTTAAACGGGCCTCTGGCCCCGCTCGATGATCACGCCAACACCCTCGGCGTCGGTCACCGCGCCGATTTTGTTCAAGCGCAGGCGCACCCAAGGCACGCTGAATTCCTCGCGGATCAGGCGCGCGCAGGCATCGGCCAGGGTCTCAACCAACTCAAAGCGAGAGTCGCCGACGAACTCTTTGAGCCGCTTGGCGACTGCTTTGTAGTTGAGTGCATGCTCGATGCGATCACTCGCAGCCGCAGCAGCCACATCGGCGGCCATTTCGAGATCCAGAATCACCGGCTGACGGATTGTCTTCTCCCAATCGTAAATGCCAATGGTTGTCTCGATGCGCAGGCCGGTTAGAAAAACAATATCCATGTGCGTCGGTGTGTATTCCCTCTGATTTTTCGTCAGCGAGGATAGGGCATAGACACTGACATGGCCAGCCCTGATCGACGCATGAGCGGCCTCACCGCAAGTCCGACACTTGACCGCAAGGCATCCAGCCAGTCAAATGGCGGCCATGAACATTCTTGCCCTAGCCCTTCCCGCAGCGCTCATTGTGACGGCCTATCTGCTCGGCTCAGTCTCAAGCGCCATTATCGTGTGCCGCCTCATGGGCCTGCCCGACCCGCGCACCGAGGGCTCCGGCAACCCGGGCGCGACCAATGTGCTGCGCATCGGCGGCGATAAGGGCAAGCGGGCCGCTGCCATCACCCTGCTCGGCGACAGCTTAAAGGGTCTGCTGCCAATGTTGGCGGCGCATCTGCTTGGCGTGGGCCCAGAGAGTCTTGCCGCCGCGGGCCTGGCGGCCTTTCTCGGACATCTGTACCCGGTGTTCTTCGGCTTTCGCGGTGGCAAAGGGGTGGCGACCGCACTTGGGGTGCAGTTTGGCCTCTACTGGCCGGTGGGCCTGTGCGTGGCCGGCATCTGGCTCTTTGTCGCCAAGGGACTCAAAATCTCCTCGCTCTCAGCGCTCATCTCAATGGCGCTGGCTCCCTTCATTGTCTGGTTCTTCCGCCCGCAGCCCGAGCTGATCGGCATGCAACTGATCATCACCGGCATCCTGTTCTGGCGTCATCGCAGCAACATCCGCAAGCTGCTCGACGGCAGCGAAGACAGCATCGGCGGCCAATCCGGGCCGGCGGGTTCTGCCTGAGCCAGGCGCAATTCCAGGTCCCTTCCCAACTCCAAACAGGGCGAAGCATCCTCGCCCTGCTATTTGGCGCAACTCTGTGGGGCCTGTACTGGCTGCCTTTGCGGCTCATTGAGCAAGCCGGCCTGCCGGTGCTCTGGGGCATCGGCATCATTTACCTGGCCTCCAGCGGCGCACTGGGCTGGCTTGCGCGTGCGGATCTGATCGCACCAAGACCGGCCTCCGATTGGCTGCGACTGACCGGCATTGGACTCTCGGGGGCAACCTCCGGCATCGCCTTCAACATCGGCGTCATCGAGGGCGAGGTTGCCCGCGTCTTGCTGTTGTTCTACCTCTCCCCGCTATGGTCGGTCATCCTGGCCCGCTGGCTGCTCGCCGAACCTCTTGCACGCTACACCCCTGCCGCCCTTACCCTGGCATTGGCTGGTGCCGCCCTGATGCTGATCACGGACCTGGATGCCGGTTCCGCCGCGATCAGTCGCGCCGACCTGCTTGGCCTGATCGCCGGTTTTGGCTTCGCGCTGACCAATGTCCAGTTGCGCGCAACACAATCAATCCCGGCAAGACTGAAAAATCTCGCCGCAGTGGCCTTGGTGTCGCCCCTGGCACTCGCCGCCGGAATGTCAATGGCCTTGCCAATGAGCTTCCCGCCCATCGCCGTCCTCGCCAGCCTGGTTCTTGGTCTGTTCTGGATGAGCAGCATGATCGCCACCGTACAAATCGGCGTCAGCGCCCTGCCCGTCCAGCAATCCTCGGTGCTGCTGCTCACCGAACTGATCGTGGGCGCCTTATCCGCCGCACTTATCGCTGGCGAACAACTCGCCCTGTCCGACCTGGTTGGCGGCTTGGCCATCGTCATTGCCGGCTTGATCACTGTGTTGAGCAACAGGCGATGCAGTGCCCGGCTTTCGATCAGTGAATAAGCTTGCTGCCGCCCAACCGCGTCGATAGACTCCCAACGAAGGCCCAAAGCAACAGGGTACTGCCGCGATGGCAGCAGGATCGCGCGACCTGGATGCATCGATTACAAGATCGGCCACCACGATCCCAGTCACCGAGAGACGCATCATGAACCTGAATGTCAGTTTCAAATCCAAAGGCGATGACGCCTACATCGTCTATCCCGTCGGCGCGTTAAATTCAGATACGTCGCAAAAACTGGAGCAAGTGCTCAATGAGGTGATCGCGCTTGAGCCCAAGCTCGTGGTGCTCGATTTGGACCAATTGGGCTATATCAGCAGCGCGGGGATTCGCGTGTTTCTCAAGGCCAAGAAAGATCTTAAGCGCACGGAAGCCAAGCTCAGCTTCATGAACCTTCAGCCCCCGGTCCGCAAGGTGTTCGATATCATAAACGCTCTGCCATCCATGGATATCTTTGCCAGCCTGGCGGAGTTGGACGAGTATCTCGACGCCATGCAGCAGATGGTCGAAAGAGACGAAACTCAGAAGCTGTGATCGCGTGTCGAAACAGAAAATTCGTATTAACCAGACCGTTGACTACATCCTGCTGCGCGGTGTGCGCCAGCATAATCTCAAGAATCTTGATCTCGACCTGCCGCTGGGTGAGCTGATCCTGGTCACTGGCGTGTCCGGTTGTGGCAAGTCGTCGCTGGCTTTCGATACCTTGTATGCCGAGGGGCAGCGGCGTTATGTCGAGACCTTCTCGCCCTATGCGCGGCAGTTTCTCGACCGCATGGATCGACCGGCGGCGGATCGCATTGAGGGGATTCCGCCAGCGATTGCGATTGATCAGACCAATCCGGTGCGCACCTCGCGCTCCACCGTGGGTACCATGACGGAGCTGAATGATCATCTCAAGCTCCTGTTTGCGCGCGCATCCCGGCTGTTCTGCCATGGCTGCGGGCATGAGGTGCGCAGCGATTCGCCGGCGAGTATTTGGGCGGAGCTGCGGCGGCGGGGCGAGACGCAGTCTGTCGATGGGCAGCCGCCGCGCGCGCTGATCTGTTTCTCGGTCATGGTGCCGGAAAGCCTGTCGGTCGAACAGGTCAAGGAATTGCTGGCGCAGCAGGGCTATGCGCGAACTTTAAGCGAGTCGCCCGAGCGCATCGAGGTCATTCAAGACCGACTGCGCCTGAGCGAAGACAACCGCGAGCGCGCACTGGAGGCCATCGAAGCCGCGCTGGATCAAGGGCGCGGGCAACTCCGGGTTTATCCACTGGATGGCGAACGCCAGCCGCTCGCGCCCTGGCCTTTCTCGGCCGCTCGCCATTGCCCGGATTGCGATATTCGCTATCAGGAGCCGCGCCCGGGACTGTTCTCCTTCAACTCCCCGGCCGGTGCCTGCCCGAGCTGTCGCGGTTTCGGCCGGGTGATCGGCATCGACTGGAATCTGGTGATTCCGGATCACAGCAAGTCTCTGCTCGAAGGCGCGGTCAAACCGATCCAGTCTGATGGCTATGCCGAGGTGCGGGAGGATCTCATCGGACAGGCGCACCGCCGGGGCATTCCGACCGACATCCCCTGGTCCGCGCTGACCGATCACGACCGCCGTTGGGTGATCGAGGGCGAAGGCGACTGGACCCCAGATGCCAATCAGTCGGTCTGGTATGGGCTGACGCGCTTTTTTGACTGGCTGGAAAGTCGCGCCTACAAGATGCATGTGCGGGTGCTGCTGTCGCGTTATCGCAGCTACGAGATGTGCCCGGTTTGCCGGGGCGCGCGCCTGATTGACGAGGCGCTCGACTGGCGTCTCGGCGGGCACGAGCTGGCCGACCAGGCGCTGGATCGGCAGGCGCGCTTTCGCCACGGGCGCGCCCACATGCCGGAGATGGCCTGGCTGGGACTGCCGGGGCTGAATCTGCATGATCTGATGACCTTGCCGATTGGCCGGTTGGCGGCCTTTTTCGACGGCCTGGAATTCCCCGGCGCCATGGACCAGGCCTTACGGCTGCTGCTCGATAGCATCCGCAACCGGCTGAATTATCTGGTGACCGTGGGCCTGGCCTATCTGACGCTCGATCGCCAGTCGCGCACCCTGTCGGGCGGCGAGGTGCAGCGTATCAATCTGACCACGGCGCTCGGCACCTCGCTGGTTAATACGCTCTTTGTGCTCGATGAGCCCAGCATCGGCCTGCATCCGCGCGATCTCGACCGGGTGCTCGGCATTCTCAAGCGGCTGCGCGATCAGGGCAACACCCTGGTCGTCGTGGAGCATGATCCGCAGTTGATCCGCGCCGCCGACCGGATTCTCGACCTCGGGCCAGGGCCCGGCGAGCGTGGCGGCCAGTTGCTGTTCAACGGTCCGCCGACGGCGCTGCTCGACCAGCCCGACTCCCTGACCGGCGCCTATCTGAGTGGCCGACGCCAGGTGGGCGGCGCGCGCACGCCCTGCCCGCCCGAGCCTGATGGCCCGGCATTGCGAGTCCAGGGCGCCACACAACACAATCTACAGGGCCTGGATGTTGATTTTCCGCTGCGCCAACTGGTGGTGGTCACAGGCGTGTCCGGCTCCGGCAAATCGACCCTGGTGCATCAGGTGCTCTATCTGGGCCTGAGCCGCATCAAAGGCCACGCCGAGGCCGAGCCAGGCGACTGCGCGGCCATTACGGGCGCCGATCTGATCGAGGATGCGATTCTGATCGATCAGGCGCCGATTGGACGCAGCGCGCGCTCCAATCCGGCGAGCTACGTCGGCGCACTCGACCCGCTGCGCAAGCGCTTCGCCGCCACTCCAAAAGCCCGCGAGCACGGCTTCAAGGCCGGGCATTTCAGCTTCAACTCTGGCCCTGGGCGCTGTCCGGGCTGCGGCGGCTCAGGCTTCGAGCAGGTGGAGATGCAGTTCCTGTCGGATGTCTATCTGCGCTGCCCGGACTGCGACGGCAAGCGTTATCGCCCCGAGGTGCTCGACATCCGCCTGCCCGCAGACAGCCCGCTGCCCGGTGCCAATATCGCCGATATTCTCGAATTGACGGTGGCCGAAGCGCTGGCGGCCTTCGGTGAGGATAAAGACATCGCCCGCGCCTTGCGACCGCTGCAAGAAGTCGGACTGGACTATCTGCGCTTGGGCCAGCCGGTGCCGACCCTGTCCGGCGGCGAGGCGCAGCGGCTCAAGCTGGCTGGCCATCTGGCTAAGGCGGGCCGGCGGCGCAAGGGGACCATGAACACACCGGGCGGAATGCTGTTCCTGCTTGATGAGCCGACCACAGGTTTGCACTCAGACGACATCGCCACCCTACTCGGTGCTTTCCAGCGCCTGCTCGACGCCGGCCATTCGCTGATCGTCATCGAGCACAATCTGGACCTGATGCGTGCGGCCGACTGGATCATTGATCTTGGACCCGAAGGCGGCGATGCGGGCGGCGAGCTTGTCGCGACCGGCACGCCGGAGGCGCTCGCCCAGCATCCGCGCAGCCACACCGGACAGGCATTAAGGGAAGATGCCGAGGCAAGCGCGGCGCTGAACCCGGTAGCGCAGGAACGGGCCGAGCTGGACCAGGTTGAGCTGGACCGAGTCGCCGAGGCACCGATGGCAGCCTATCTGGCCGCAGCTGCGATTTCCGCTCAGGAGACCCAAGCCCCCGGCGTCATCGGCATCCGCCATGCGCGCGAGCATAATCTGCAAGACTTGTCGCTGGACATCGAACGCGGACGTTTTATCGTGATCACTGGCGTGTCCGGCAGCGGCAAAAGCACCCTCGCCTTCGACGTGCTCTTCGCCGAGGGCCAGCGGCGTTATCTGGAATCGCTCAACGCCTATGCCCGTCAGTTCGTGCAGCCGGCCGCCAAGGCCGAGGTCGATGCCATCTTCGGCATCCCGCCAACCGTGGCCATCGAGCAACGCACCAGTCGCGGCGGGCGCAAGAGCACCCTCGGCACCCTGACCGAGATTCACCATTATCTGCGTCTGCTCTATGTGAAACTCGGCGTACCCTACTGCCCGGATTGCCAAGTGCCGGTCGCGCCCCAGAGCGGGGAAGCCATTCTGAGTCAAGTGCTCGACAGCTTCAGCGGCCAGAAGGTCGAACTGCTCGCGCCCAAGGTCATCGCGCGCAAGGGCCTGTATAAAGAGCTGGCCGAATGGGCGGCGAAACAGGGCTATGAGCATCTGGTTGTCGATGGCGAGCCCCTGCCGACCGCTGCCTGGCCAGCGCTCGACCGCTATCGCGAGCATTCCATCGACCTGCCGGTCGGGACGCTGCGTTTCGACCCGAGCGCGCCAGAACCATCCCGCGCCCTGCTTAAACAGGCGCTCGAACTTGGGGATGGTCTGGTGCGCGTGCGACCGGTCGACGCGCCCTACAGCGCGGCGCGCAATTTCTCCACCCAGCGCACCTGCCCCGGCTGCGGGCGCGGCTTTGCCGAACCCGACCCCCGACTGTTTTCCTACAACTCCCGCCACGGCTGGTGCCCGAACTGCTTCGGCACCGGCGTGGAGCTCAGCGGCTTCGATGCCGAGCAAAGCGGCGAGGAACGCCAATGGCAGGAACTCGACACCGCCCAACCCTGCCCAAGCTGCCACGGCCAGCGCCTGAACGCGGAAGCCTTGGCAGTGCGCTTTCGCGACCAGTCCATCGGCGCGCTCTCCGCCCTGACCGTCACCCAGGCCGGTGCCTTTCTGGCCGATCTGGCGCTCAATGACCGCGAAGCGGCCATCGCCACCGACCTGCTCGCTGAAGTGCGCGGCCGGCTCAGCTTTCTCGAACAAGTCGGCCTCGGCTACCTGACCCTCGATCGCGCCGCGCCCACCCTCTCCGGCGGCGAGGCCCAGCGCATTCGCCTCGCCGCCCAGCTTGGCTCCAACCTGCGCGGCGTCTGCTACATCCTCGACGAACCCAGTATCGGCCTGCATGCGCGCGACAACCAGCGGCTGCTCACCACGCTCGAAGACCTGCGTGATCGCGGCAACAGCGTGCTGGTGGTCGAGCACGATCAGGAATTCATGCACCGCGCCGAGGAGATCATCGACCTAGGCCCGGGCGCTGGCGTGCATGGCGGCCGACTGGTCGCGCGCGGCACCGCCGCCGAGCTGATAGCGAACCCAGAGTCCATCACCGGGCGCTATCTGGCGCGCGACCATGCCCATCCCGAGCAAGCGCATGAGCGTGTCGCTGACCCCGCAGCCGATCAAATCGATGCCAAACCCCAATCCAAGCTCCAGCCCGACCCCAAGCAGCAACTGCGCATCCAGGACGCCACCCTGAACAACCTGAAAAACCTCGACCTGGACATCCCGCTCGCGCGCTTGGTGTGCGTGACCGGCGTCTCCGGCTCCGGCAAATCCACCCTGGTGCGGGATCTGATCGGTGCCTCCCTGCGCAACCTGCTCGGCAGTGCCGGCCCGACCGGGCGCGCAAGCAAAGGCCAGCGCCGCGCGGAAGTCATCGGCTGCCGCTCACTCAGCGGCTGGCAACGCCTCGCCAGAGTGCTGGAAGTCGACCAAACCCCCATCGGCAAAACCCCGCGCTCCTGCCCCGCCACCTACGTCGGCTTCTGGGACAGCATCCGCCGCCTGTTCGCCGCCACACCCGAGGCGCGCATGTTCGGCTGGGGACCGGGCCGCTTCTCCTTCAACACCAAAGGCGGGCGCTGCGAGGCCTGCGAAGGCCAGGGCTTTCAGCGCTTGGAAATGAGCTTCCTGCCCGATGTGACCCATCTGTGCGAAGTCTGCGGCGGCCGCCGTTTCAATGCCGAAACCAATGCGATTCGCTACCTCAGCCACCGCATCGGCGAGGTGCTGGCCATGCCGGTGAATCAGGCGGTCGAAGTCTTCCACGCCCATCCCGCCATCCGCCAACCGCTCGAACTGCTGCAAGCCGTCGGCCTCGGCTACCTGACTCTGGGTCAGCCCAGCCCCACCCTTTCCGGCGGCGAAGCCCAGCGCATCAAACTGGTCAGCGAACTCGGTAAAGCCCGCACCAGCCTTGAGGGCACCGCCATCCGCCCAACGCTCTACCTGCTCGATGAGCCGACCGTCGGCCTGCACATGGCTGATGTCGAGCGGCTGATCAGTGTACTCATGCGACTGGTCAACGTCGGCCACTCCGTGCTGGTCATTGAGCATGATCTGGATTTGATCGCCGCCGCCGACTGGGTGATTGATCTGGGGCCGGAAGGCGGCGATGCAGGCGGAGAACTGGTGGCTGAGGGGATGCCTCACCAGCTTTCAGAAAGCGGTATTGGGCACACCGCTGAGGCGCTGCGGCAGCATTTCAGTCCGCCTGAGCGCTGACGTTCGCTGCGCAATCCGCTCTCCACTGATCGTCCAGTACCCCCAAATCCGCTGATCTCTCAAAACGTCAACAAAATACGGAAAGCTGGGCAACAAGGTTGTAAAATCCCAGACCATACCAAATGCCGCCGCTCTCGGTCGGCCAGCACAGGACACCGATTGTTCCAAGAAAGCTCAGAACCGCCTGATTATCTTCACTTGCGACATTCATTGTCGCAGACACGCATTAACATCTCTTCCAGTTGCAGGAGTATTCGACACCGTGACAACAAGCAAAATTCTTGGTATCGACTTTGGTACGAGTTGTACCGTCTTTTCCATGACCAGCACCGCATCGCGCTTTGAGCCTGAGATGGTGGAAATCGATGGAAAGCCTTTTGTAGAGACGGTGCTACGCCTAGACGAAGCTGGCAAGATCGAGCTTTTTGGAACCGAAGCATGGGAGCAAATCGACGATGCGCCGGAGCGAACCTACTTCGAATTCAAAATGGGAGTAGGTCAAGCAGGCGCAGCCAAAACCGGGTCGGAAGTCGCCGAGAGGCGACTGTCCGCCCGCGAACTTAGCATTATCTTCCTGCGGCGATGCCGGAAGAAAATTGAACGTCAGCATTTCAACGGTGCTTCACTCGCCAATCAGGAATTGCTGACTGTCGTTGGCTACCCGGCTGAGTGGACTGAAAAACAGCGTGAGGAAACGCTCACCATCGCCACCGATGCTGGCTTTCCAAATGTGCGCGGCTGCGAAGAGCCTGTGGGCGTCATCTATTACCATCACTACAAGGGTGATTTGTCCGTCGACAAAGCTCAGACCATGGTGGTCTATGACTTTGGCGGAGGCACTTCGGATGTCGCTGTTGTGACGACAAAGAAACTCACGTTTCGGAGTTCAAAAAAGCCATACTGGCCGGCTCAAGCCTCGATAGAACCGGGCTCCACGCCTTCTAACCGAAGGGTAAACTCATCGAGTTGCAATGCCTGGACAAAGAATCGCTGCACCCGCTCATCGATGGCGCTCATCACCAGCGTGCCGGCCGGCCCGAGCGTCTTCTGGAGTCCATCGACGGCCTCGGCGATCAAGGCGCGGAAAAAGCCCCACAGGCGTTTGGCGAAATCGAGCTCACTGAGCTGCGTGCCGACGGCCGTGCGGACTTCGCAGACCCGCGTCCCGGCGCCTTGGATCTGGGCGAACGCCAGCAGGCAATAGCGCACGGCGGTTAAGTGGATCGAGGCCAGATGCGAGGCAAAGGTCTCGGTTTGCTCCCAGAGCAAGCCCAGAGACTGCTTGGCTTCCTTGAAGTACACCTCAATGCTCCAGCGCAAGGCATAGGTTTCCAAGATCGCCGCCGGGGAGAGACCGCGGTCGGTGCTCAGAAACAGCGCCCAGGATTTCGCCCCAGCAGGACTGTCGGCGTCTTGGTTGATGCCCCGGACAAAGAGCAGGCGCACCGGAATCCACTGCACCTCGCCGTTGTTCTCAAGGCTCAGCTCCACGTCCAAACACTGGCACTGATAGGGCAAGCCGCTGAGGGTCTTCCAGTGCTTGCGCACGCTCGTCTGATACAAGCCGTTCGCATCGAGCATCGCGGTGTGCGCCTCGCCATTCTTCCAGGTCGTCAGGCGGTACTTCATGGCGTTTTTCTTCATGCGCAAGATCGCCGTGAGGTTGAGGTCCAAGGCGGTGCTGATCATGGTCTTGGTGCCAAACCAGGCATCGGCGAGCAGGACATCGGCCTCGATGCCCTGACGCAGCGCGCGGCGCAACATGTCCGCAGCCAATTCTGGCTTGGTGCGATCACGTGCCTCAGCATAGCGGCGCGCCTCGACGCTGCGGCCATCGTGAAAGTCCGCCTTCAGCGGGTGCGCCCCGACGTTGCTGATAAAGATGTCGCTATCTAGGGGCAGGAAGGCCTCTTGCGTGGCCAATCCCAAGGTGAGGACCTGCTGGCCTTTGACGGTGCGCCCACTGAGATGATCGAAGTGCCGCGAGACGCCTTCCAACCGTTTGCCGCGGCGCGTCTTCACGGAATCGTCCAAAACGTAGGCGCGTACGGGACTGTTCTTCAACTGACCGGCGCGATAGACCTTGAGCGCGACGGCCCCATGAAAGGCGCGCCAATTGAGATCTTCGCGGGCCAGCACATCATACAGGGCGTCCTTGTGGGCATCGGCGAAACTGCGCAGCGATTGACGGGCGAACAGCGCGATACTCTCGCGCCCAACCCACACCCAGATCAACAGCAGATAGACGATCCGCGGTGCTTCCAGACCACTGCGCTTGTGAAACCCGAGCTTGGTGAGCAGCCTGGAGAGCCCCAGGCTGCGCCACAGGTCGGCGAACAGGTTATCGGCTAGGGTCCGTGTGTCGCTCAGCAAGGATGCGGTCAGACTTGGCAAGGATAGGTCGGATGTGGGAGTCTTCATCAGTGGCCTCTTGGGTGGATGTCTTGTTTCAACTGCTTGACATTATACCATCCATGAGGCCGCTTTTGCTTAATAAACAGAGACTTGATTTAACAAAAGCGCGATTTTTGAACTCCGAAACGTGAGAAAGAAAAACGAAAAGCCTCGCGTTCTTGGTGTTGGCGGGACTAGAGACCTTGGTGGCCGCAACTTTGACGAAGCGGTCTATGACTTCCTGGTAGAGCAAGCAAACATTGAAAAACGCCAGTTGCATCCTCGCGACGTAGTAGCGCTGCGTCGCGCGGCCCGGATGCTCAAGGAAAAGCTCTCAGCCGCTCAAAGTGATGGCCAGAATGTCGTGGAATCAACCGTAACTTTACACGGATTACGAATCCAAAAGCGTTTGCGTTTAACTGCACAGGATTTCGAGACCTGCTGTGCAGCACTGACTCATCGCTTCCCCGATCCGGCTTGGGAGGCTCTCAATCGCGCGGATGTCGCTCCGAAAAGGATCAATGTCTCCATTCTAGCTGGTGGTTCAGCGCGAATGCATTACACACGCAAGACACTTAGTGATCTTTTTCCAAATGACATTGTTTTGCAAAGCTTAAATCCTGCGGAAGTAGTTGCCAAAGGCTTGGCGATCTATGGTCGCGCTCTGCTAGGCGAAAAAGTCGCCACGTCTTGGAATGAAAAGTCCGAACAGCCTCACCCTGCGTCAGATCAACCACAAACAAAAACCACGCCTGGTGCGCAAGCGATTATTGACTATATCGAAGCACATTCAAAAAGCCAGGCGCTTGGCTTTGTCTTAACTTTGTTGTTGGGACCTTTTGGATTGCTTTATTCAGGTTGGGCTGCAGCCGTAATTATGATCCTGATCTTTCTCGTGAGTTTGGCAGCAGGCGCCATTGCGGTCATTGTCTGGTTTTTAGCGATCCCAGTCAGCTTTGGAGTCATCGGAAGCCACAACAAGAAAGTCAGAACCTTAGCAACGCTTGGGGTTCATGAAACTCAGGGACAGCGAACAGTAAAGCAAAAATCTAACCTCGTTCACACACTGGAGGATTCAGCGGAGAAGTTAAAGAGCAAGCTGAAATCGTGAATTTTGGCGATTATGAACATCGTGGTTCATGATGGTTCGTTTCGATTGTACTGATCGCATATTTGGCATCCTTTTCTATTGCGCTCAGTCAATCATTGGTTTTCCCAGTCAATGATTCTGAAAATAATTAGCAAGCATCGGCTTTGCTACTGCCTTTCGTGCCTGAAAGATAATGGAAAAATTTGTAGAACGTTTTGACGAGCATCTCTTGTTCGCGTTGGAGCGCCGCTATCTCGATTTTATCAATCCAGAACGGCTCGAACTTGCCATGAACCCAGCAGCAGATGTTTTCGACTATCGCTCGCATCTGCGCATGATCCGGCTGGACGAGGTCAGTCACGAGGGCAATGGCAGGGAGGGTTTGCATCTTCTGCACATGCAGAATGTACTGGCAGCGATGAAAGATGACTCTCATACTTTGGTATCTGTGATTCGCGGCACCGACGTGGGTGCTTCCTTATACTACGGTCTCGCCCGCCGAATTGGCTCGCAAACCACCGTGAGCACAAATGAATATGCGCGGATGCTCGGGTCAACCATGCACGGTAACTTTCTCGGTGCGCGGTTTAGTCCACTGTCGGCGGATGAAACTTGGGATCAGGTCATCGCACCTCTGGCTGAGCATGGCCATACCTTGGCGTTTCCGGGTATTCCATCGCTACGGGTGCGCGAGCATGATGCGCCCTATGTGCAGGGGATTGACCGCTTCATCGAAGGCATGCGCGGAGAAGACTATTGCCTCGTGAACATAGCTGAACCAGTACCTTTGGCTGTTATTGATGGGATGATTAACAACCTATTCGATCTTGGTTCTTCGGTGCATGCGCAGGTTCGTTCGACGATTCAAAATATGAAAGGATTATCGGACACGGTGAACATTGGCATGTTTGGTTTCGGAGGACAAGGAAGTGGCATTACGGAGAGTACATCGGATACTGAAGCATCGACCTCTCTCGGCGGCGGCGGCGCTCTAACATCTGGCGGTGCGGCGGGAGGTGGCATTTTAGGTGCTGCTATCGGTTCAATCGTACCCGGAATTGGCACCGTAATTGGAGGAACTGTTGGTAGCCTTATTGGAGGCGGCTTAGGCACTGTCGGAGCATGGCTTAGCGGTGCCCCAATCACTAAAGCCACGTCTTTTACTGAATCGGTAGCGAATACTTCTTCAAAGATGACCGGTCTCGGCGGTACCGGCGGCTATGCCCGCAATTGGAACCGCAGCACGACCGTCGGCCGCGAAGAATTGAGCAAGATCGCTGAGCACTGCGAAAAGCTGACTGATGCCTACATCGAACGATTACAGAAAGGCAAGAATCTTGGATTTTGGAACGCCGGTGTCTATCTGCTGACGAAGAATAAGTACACTCAACTTCGTGCCAAAGGATTACTGCGCGCTTGCTTTTCTGGTGACACCACTTACTGGGAGCCGGTGCGTAGCGTCAATATAAACGCCGAAGCACTCGGCCAGTATCTGGTCAACTTCAATAACCCGCTTTATAACCTGTTTCTCCATGGCGAGGAAAGCCGCAACGTGGCACAAGCTGTCAGCTTTAGCCAAAAGCTGAAGAATTATGCGTCCAGTAGGGGTCGCTCCGTTGCGGAAATGCTCGGCCTGATTGAAAAGGCGAATCCTAAAGAACGCTACAACATGCTGGAGGCCATTCGCCAAGCGCCCGGAGACTATTCCAAGGAAGCACTAGATCAAGCCTGGGAGCAAATCCGCAAAGCTCAGGTTGGTCATCCCCTCGGCCCAGCGTTGGGAGGCGTCAGCACGCCGCTGAATACCGAAGAACTTTCCATCATCATGAATGTGCCCCGACAGGAAGTTCAGGGCGTGACCATTCGCTCGTCAACATCATTCGGGGTGAACTACAAGGTTCCCGAAGAGACTGACTCCGTTCGGCTGGGACTGGTCATCCACAAGCGAACACCCGTGGATACCATGCCCTACCTTCTGCCGCGCGCTTTGTTGCAGAAGCACCTGTTCACCTGCGGGGTGACCGGCTCAGGCAAGACGAATACCTGCATGGGTTTGTTGCGGAACTTAGGATTGCCTTTCATGGTGATCGAGCCGGCCAAGACCGAGTATCGGCAAATGCTCACGGTTCTGCCCGACCTGAAAATATTGACTCTGGGTGGAGAGACCGTTTCGCCCTTCCGGATCAATCCGTTTGAGTTCAGCCCTGGCTGCAACCTGCTCACCCACATCGACAACCTGAAGTCGGTTTTCAGCGCGGCTTTCCCGATGTATGCGGCCATGCCATACATTCTGGAAGAGGCCATTATCGAGGTCTATCAGGACAAGGGCTGGGAGTTATCGACATCGACCAACATCTATCTGCACGGTGTCGCATCGACCGATTCTGGTTCGGAATCACTCGACTCACTCGCAGACGCCGAGCGATTTTTCGACTTCCTGCCCACCATGCAGGATTTGTACGAAAAAATCGACGACGTGGTCAACAGCAAGCAGTACGCGCAAGAGCAAACGATGAACTATTCCGCTGCCCTCAAAGCGCGGATTTCTAGCCTGCTGACTGGTAGTAAGGGGCTGATGCTTAACACGCGTCGTTCCACCCCGATGGCTACGCTGCTGAAGGAGTCGGTGGTACTGGAACTGAAGCACATCGGCGATGACGAGGAAAAATGCTTTTTGATGGGGCTGATTCTCTCGGCCATTTACGAACATCGCGAAAACTATAGCCGACCAGGCACATCCCTGAAGCATGTGCTGCTGATCGAGGAAGCCCACCGACTGCTGCGGCGTGTGCCTGAGCATGTTTCGTCGGAAGTCGGCAATACCCGCGGCAAGGCGGTTGAGACCTTCGCGAATGTGATTTCCGAAATCCGCACCCTGGGCCAGGGACTGATCGTGGTGGATCAAATTCCATCAAAACTGACCCAGGATGTAATCAAAAACACAAATATGAAGATCGTCCACCGCACTTTGGCCAAAGATGATCGGGATTATGTCGGCTCGACCATGAATCTGACCGATGAGCAAAGCCGGGAGCTGAGCCTGCTTGGCGTTGGACAGGCTGTGCTGCACAGGGAAGGCATGGACAAAGCTTTTCTGGTGCAAATCGACAGCTTTTCCGCTGGTGACCTGCCCTTTGTCGATGATCAACGGATTACCGAAACCATGGGGCCATTCCATGCCGAAAACGCCTTCGTGTTTCGCCGCTACCCTGGCTTTGAGAAGCACCCCAGCATCCCCAAGGTCTATGCGAGAACCGATTTCCGCAGCTATGACCGGGACATCTATTTTGCGGTCATGGGCGCTTTTGTCCTGATGCTCATGGACGAGATCGATCATCTGCCGGAACTACGCGTTGGACTGCATGATCTGATCACCCGCCGGACACGCAAGAATCAAAGTCTTGAACTGGCTTGCTATGTGATCCATTACGCGAGCAAGCTGTCTTACGAGCTTAACGCGAAGTACCCAGGTTGCTACGACCGCTGTCTTGAGATGAACCAGAGCTTCGTGGATCTGTGGTTCGACGGCATGGACGGCCTTGTTGCGCCGTCAGTGGGCTCTCACAATGCAACGGATCAGCGGCAAATCACCTCCAAGCTTCGGGAACACATGCGTTACCTGCGCCGCGATGATCGCCTGACAATCCCGTTCTTTGCCTATTACATGAACCGTATCGATCCTGACACCACGCGCCGGTTGCAAGACAACTGGCACGATACTGAGCAGGATATCAACAGTCTGAGCACCTACCTGCGCGAGGTAATCCGCACTTTGCTTTCAGGCGTCGTTCCATCGAAAGCCACGGAGCGGACTCTGAGCGAAGAACTGCTCACCATGATTTTCTGGACCGATCCGCGAGCGCCAGCTATCTTGCGGAATTATCAGGAACGCAAAAGTTGAAACGGCCAATTATTAGTCAGACACTCAGGTACTCCATATCAGACAGGAAACGGCTATGTCCACCATTAACCAACTCCAATTCGATATAGAGCGGGGCATTAAGGACTTACCCATTCAAGCCCTAAAAGAGATTAAACTGTTCATTGATTTTTTGCACGTTCGCGAAGGCAGCACACAGACGCCTTATTCTTCTGATATGAATTACGAATTACGCCAGCTTGATATCGGCGAAGCCAGACATCTGGAGCAAGAGTTCATTGCTTACCAAGACCGCTACCCCCGTGAAAATTGACTACGTCACTGACACCATGGCAATCATCTTGCGACTTGAAAATCGCAGATTGTCATTGCGAATCAAAGACATCTTCGAACAGGTTGAGTTTGGCACTCAGCGTCTGGCCATTCCAGCGATGGCGGTCGCGGAATTGGGCTATCTCGCTGAGCGGCGGCGAATTGAAACGAGCCTGTCGGAACTGTCTGATTATGTTAATCAGTATCCGCAAGCGTCAATCGAACCAATAACTGGCGATATTGTGAACCAAGCGTTTCGCATCCTCGATATTCCGGAGCTTCACGACCGACTCATTGCCGCAACGGCAGTTTGTATGAATGCGGTCTTGATTACCAACGATCCGGTCATTTCGGAATCCAAATCTGTTAGAGTCATTTGGTGAGTCGCACCGATAACGGAGAATGCCTTTATGAGTATCGCAGCGGGAGAAATCGGCAAGCAGGCTGTTCAGGAAACAGTCTCCAAAACGGGAGGTGATGCTGCAACTCGCGGCGGCTTCGATGTGCCGGGAGAGCGACCGGGCTTCGACACTCAGGAAACAATTCGGGGCGACGCGGGACGACCAGGAGCGGGTTTCGATGGGCCATGGGATGAAAAACCGACTCACAGTTTCAGCGATACAAATCAGAACTCTGGTTTTGGTGGATCTTGGGATTCCAGTGATACCTCATCTACAGATATAGATAAGATGAAAACGGAATCAAATGGGCTAGAAACAATCGAAAAAGAAAATACCAAAGGTGGTGCATATAAGGACATCCCATCTCGTGAAGGGCATGAGCGGCATCATATTCCAGCAGACTCCGTGAGCGATATCGCCAGAAGCGATGGTCCTTGCGTTCAGATGGAAAAACAGGATCATCATGAAACGGCGAGCTTTGGCAACTCAAAAGATGCGCGGGAATATCGCGCCCGACAAGGAGAACTCATCCAGGAAGGCAAGTTTGACCAAGCTTTGCAAATGGATATAGATGATATCAGGACTAAATTTGGCTCGAAATATGACCAAGGTATTGCTCAAGCGCAAAAGTACGCTAACCAACTTCAAGAACAGGAGGTGTAGTTATGGTTTTTAACTTTCTTCCCTATGCATCCCTAGGGGGTCTTAAGTTCTCAATGGATCGAGCAGATGTTCGGAAATTGCTTGGCACCCCAAATAAGGAGTTTATGAAGACAGCTTTCAGCAAGAACACCACCGATGGCTATCTCGGGTTTCATATTTACTATGATACAGGTAACAAGGTTGAGGCTATAGAGTTTACTGATGACTCTTCTAATAATGTTGTTTTTCAGGAAGTCAATTTATTAACGCAGAGCTTTCAAGAAAGCGTTAATTTTCTTTCCGCTACAGACGATGAATTAAAAATCGAAAATGATGGGTTAGTTTCATCTAATTTAGGGTTGGCTATATACGCGCCAGAACATACACTTAACCCTGAAGCAAAAATTGAATCTCTACTGCTTTATAGGAAAGGTTATTTCGAGTAAAACAATTTAATTTTAGTAGGCAACATCGATGGGTTGCCGCTGTGAACTGGTGCCGGAAGGCGGCGATGCAGGCGGAGAACTAGTGGCGGTTGGGACGCATCAGTATCTCGCCGCAAATGGCGGCGGGCACACGGCGCTGGCTTTGCGCGAAAGGTCATTGACCGATTGAAGAACGCGACGATTCTTACTCTCCAACTAGCAGATCATCATCGAAGTTCAGTGTAGTTCGCATGGCTGGACTCAGCTGGTTTGTCTAGGGGGTTTGCTCTCGGGGGGTTTGCTCTTGGGGGTTAACTCCCGGCAGCCTGGTTCTGGCCCAGAAGCCAGTCGCGCACCTGGTTTGAGTCGCTCACCGTGGCCCAACGAGCCGATGCATTGAGAAGAATCACAATGACCGGACGGTTGTCGATGCGCGCTTGCATCGCCAGGCAGTAACCGGACTCGTTGATAAAACCGGTCTTGCTGACTTCCACTTGCCAGTCGGGAGTCCTAACCAGAGGATTGCTGTTGCGATATGGCAACGAGGTACCGTCGGCAAAGGGCCGCACGGTGATTTCACCTTGCTCGGTAATCTCGCGGATCAAGGGGTAGCTGGCCGCCGCCTTAACCAGCTTGACCAAATCCTCCGCGGTCGAGCGATTGTTTCCGTTGAGTCCGCTCGAATCAGCAAAATGGGTATTTAACATTCCAAGGGATATCGCCTTGCGGTTCATCGCCTTGATGAAGGCCGGGGTCCCACCACGAAAGGTCGTTCGTGCCAGGGCATGCGCGGCGCGGTTATCAGAGGACATGACCGACACGGTGATCATCTCGCGGCGCGACAGGATCGCCTCATTGAGGCGCAGTCGCGAACGGCTGTTGCGCAATCGGTCACGGTCATCCTCGATGATTTTGATGCGAGTCGTCATTGGCGCCCCCGCATCCAGCACCACCATTGCGGTCATCAGCTTGGTGATCGAGGCGATAGGCCTGATCTGCTGGGCGTTCTTGCTGTAGAGACGGTTGCCGTACTCATCGACGATCAATGCACTGGCTGCGTGTAAATGCAAGCCTGAGGGATCGAGCTGATTCCAGCGACTGGCTCTGGGGCGCAAGTTCGCCCGTATCCACTCATCCAGAGAGGAGCCAGACTCTGGCGATGACCACGCTGGTGCATCTGCCATTGCAACAGACGCCCTTTGCGTGCCATCGCCAGCGGGGTATGCGTACTTGGACGCACATGATGTGGCGACCAGCATCAGGGTAGCGAGCAGCAATATCAGCAGTAAAATCCGGCCCGACTGCCAAGGCAAGCGGTGGGCCAAATAACGGAGGGGGTGGCGCAATCGTTGTAACCCTTTCATCTCAAGGTTTTCCTTGGTATTTCTCGTGGGGTCTGGATTAAAGAAGCGGTTTAAGCAGGCGCGGGCGATGTGCATCTCATCCGTCAATTATTCGCGCGTTTGGCGATTGCCTCGCGGATGGCAGTGCGCAACTGCTCGATACTGATGGGCTTGGGCGCATAAGCATCCATTCCTGCATTCATTAGGCGCTCTTTGTCGCCGGCCATCGCAAAGGCCGTTAGCGCAATGATGGGGATGTTGCAGGCGCGCTCGCCGGCATCTCCGCGCCGGATGGCTTTGGTCGCTTCGATACCATCCATTTCCGGCATTTGCTGATCCATCAGGACGATGTCGTAAGACTCGGCGCGCAATACCTCAAGCGCCTCGCGCCCGTTCTCGGCGGTGGCGACCTTGCAGCCTTTCTTTTCCAGCAGACGGGCAATGACGATTTGATTGACTTTTTCGTCTTCGACGGCGAGCACGCGCAAGCCGGCGAAGCAATCTTGCTCGTTGTCCTCGACAGCGGCAGACATCACCTGGACATCCTCGACACAGGCAAAGGGCAGTGAGAGAACGAATTCAGTTCCACGACCCAGTTCGCTGCCGACGCAGATGGATCCACGCATCTGTTGCACCAGGCGCTTGACGATGGAAAGCCCCAGGCCCACGCCGTCATGCTGCTTGGTGAAGTTGTTCTCAACCTGCAAGAAGGGTTCGAACAAGCCATCAAGTTTATCTTCCGTCAAGCCGATGCCCGTATCCTTGAGGATAAAGAGCATCGGGAGCTCACCTCGGCGCCCGTTGCCGAGGGAGAGCGCCTCAAGACTGACCCGCCCGCTTGGTGTAAATTTGATCGCGTTACCGAGCAGGTTACCGAGAATCTGGTGCACGCGCGTTGCATCGCCACTCAGGCAGCGCGGCGCATCAGGGTCCAGCTTGATGAGCAGTTCGAGTCCTTTCTGCTTCGCGGCGGGTTCAAAAAGTTGCAGGATGGCATCCAGGAGTTCAGTGAGGACGAAGGACTCCTGCTTCAACTCAAGCTGCCCCGCCTCGACCCGCGAGAGATCCAAAATATCGGTCAGCAACCGGGTCAAGCGTTTGGCAGAATGGGTCGCCTGCACGGCATAGTCGTCTTGCTCGGCGCTTAGATCGGTCATCTTGAGCAGATCGAGCATGCCGACAATGCCATTGAGGGGGGTGCGGATCTCGTGGCTCATGTTGGCGAGAAACGCACTCTTCGCGTGACTTGCCGCCAGCGCTTTTTCGGTAATCTCGCGCAGTTGCCGCTCGTTGCGCTTGCGCTCGGTGATCGTCTGAAAAAACACGGATAACGCAGTAGGCGACGGGCAAGCGTGAATTTCATACCAATTGTCCAAGTGTTCGAAGTACCCCTCGAAATGGGTCGCAACCTGCGTCCGCATGGCTTGGCGGTATTCGTGATAAAAGACCGTATCGACAGCTTGAGGGAAGATCTCCCACAGGTTGCGGCCTAGCAATTCTTCTTTTGATTCACAGCTAAGGGCCCGCACGCCCTTTTCGTTGATGTAAGTCATCCGAAAGTCTGCATCAAGCTCGAAGAACGCATCCGTGGTGCTCTCGAGAACCTCGAGCAAGTGCTGATGGGCCAACTGATACTTCTGTTCAGCCTCCTTGAGTGCTGTGATGTCGTGCGCGGAGCCGTAGAGCCGCACCACCGTGCCGGATTCATCTCGCCACGGCTCACCGCGCGCGAGTATGAAAATCTCCCGACCATCGGATTGAACCCGACGCGCTTCGAGTGAATAGGACTCCCCGTGCTCAACCGCACGCCGCACGGCGGCATCAAGCTTGGCCGCATCTTCCGGAAGGTAGAGCGCAAGATTGCCCTCATAGTCGGGGAGTGGTTCGTTCGGATCGAGCCCAAAGATGCGATACAACTCCGGCGACCAGCTGACTTTGTCCGTGCGTACATCCAATTCCCAATCGCCGACATTGGCGATCCGCTGCGCCTCGGCCAGTCGCCAGGCGGAATGCGCGAGCTCTTGTTCGGCGCGTTTGCGCTCGGTGATGTTCCGCGCCACCAGGATGATCCGGCCTTGGCCATCGATCTCATCGCTGCCGTTCTGCAGGGGTGAGGCCGTCAAAATGAAGTGCTGGCCCGCAAGCGCATAGTCGCAGTCCAGGGTTTCGCCGTTGAAGGCGCGCGCGATGGCGACGGGTAATTCGTTGGCCAAGGTGACAGGCTCCGCGCTGCCACTGATCGCATCGGTTGGCTGCATGCCGATTGCCGCGAGTCCTCGACCTTGGGCAAACAGGCAGCGGCGCGCGTCATCGAGCACCATGATCCAACCACCCGGATAGGCTTGCAGCATTGAGGTCATGAGTGCGTCGCGCTCGCGAATCTCACGCGTGCGCTCCTCAACCAGGTGCTCGAGGCGCATCTCAGCCTTGTGGCGATCGGTGAAATCCACAAAGGTCAGGATGACGCCGTCAACGCTCTCATCGACACTGCGGTAGGGGCTGAGCCGCATCAGATAATGCCGACCGTCGTTGGTGGCGACCTGGCGCTCCAGCGGCTCCATGGATGCAAGCACTTTGGCGCAGTCGACGGACAGGGGCTCGGCGTCCTCGAGTCGGCTGGCGAGATGGTCGAGGGGGCGGCCCAAATCGGCGCCCATGATATGAAAGATATCCTTGGCTACAGGTGTGAAGCGGCGCAGCTTGAGTTCCTTGTCGACAAAGAGCGTCGCCAGATTGCTGCTGGTGAGCAGATTTTCGATATCGCTGTTGGCGTCTTCTAGGGCGTTGACTTTGTCGTTGAGCTCGGCATTGACTGTGATCAACTCCTCATTGAGGGCTTGCAGTTCTTCGCGGGAGGCCTCGAGTTCTTCGTTCGAGGACTGCAAATCCTCGTTCATGGCCAGGAGTTCTTCGTTGGATGACTGAAGTTCCTCGTTGGTGGTTTCCAGCTCATCGACGGTGCCGCGCAGGTGCTCGCCAGCGACCTGAAGTTCCTCTTCCAGACGGAGCACCCGGGTATCGTTCTCAGGCGCGCTGTCAGTCAAACTCGGCGTCAGCGCGGTCGGTGCGCTCCGCTCGAAAATCACCGCCGCGAAGCCACCCGAGATTGGTTCGTTCAGCGGCTCGACATGGATGGCATAGCGATCCGGACAGCCGGGGACGGCAACGGACTCGAGCGTGACCGGCTCGCCGGAGGTGCTGGCCTGATGGACGGCGGTGCGCAAACGCAGGCGCAGCTCGGGGCGTGCCTTGCGGATCAGGCTGGAGGTTGGTTCGCCCTCTGGATCGATCAAAAAGAGCGAGGTATCACCGAAGTAGTAGAGCAGGTTCATTGAGGCGTCGATCAACACTGCCGGATGCCCATAACGGCGCAAGAGCTGTCGATCGAGCACGGCTGCTGGACTCTCGCGCTTGAGCGTTGAGGGTTTCGCGTTCGACTCATTGGGAACGTTAAAGCGCGGGCTTGAAGCCAGCCATTGACGCGGCTTCATTTCGAGCGGACTGCGCTGGAAGAGCCTCCACTTCTTGTCCAGAATCTGAAACAAATCGGTGGACCGGGAGGCCGCCTCCGATGGCCCCAGTAGCAGATGGGCCCTGGGTAGCAGACTTTGATAAAACCGCTGGATGACCTGATCCTGCGCATCGTTGTTTAAATAAATTAATAGATTACGGCACACAACGAGATCAAGACTTAAGAATGCCGGATCATTGAGCAGATTATGCGGAGCAAAGAGAATCAACTCGCGCACCGATTTGACCAGGATGTAGCCTGCATCCTTGCGTCGAAACCAGCGCGCGAGCCGTTCGGGCGTGATATCTGCGGCGATGCTGGTTGGATAGATGCCGGTACGGGCAAATCCGACCGCTGCGGGGTCGATGTCGGTGGCGAAGATTTGCACGTTATCGACGCGCTTGTTCCGCTCCATGGCCTCCCTCACCAGGATCGCCACCGAATAGGCTTCCTCACCGGTGGCGCAGCCCGCCACCCAGATCCGGACTGGGTCGCCAGGCTTCTTGTGCTGCAACAGCGCCGGCATCACTTCGTGCTCCAAGAGCGCAAAAGCTTCGGGATCGCGAAAAAAGCTGGTGACGCCAATGAGCAGATCCTTCAGCAAGGCCTGCAGCTCATGCCGGTCGCGATCACCTTGCAACAGCTCGAAATAGTCCTTTTTGGACCCCCTGGCCTTGAGTAGCGCGCGTTTTTCAATGCGCCGCTCAATGGTGGCGCGCTTGTAGTCAGTAAAATCGAACGCCAGTCGCTCACGGATCAGATCGAGAATCCCACCAATTGGATCCTCGGACTTGTGCTGGAGTGAAGTGTCTTCGGACGCGGAGGTGTCGTTCAGATGATTGGCCAGATTTTTGACGCCACGTGCATAGTCCAGCAGGCTGGCCGGAATGGCCTCAATCGGCAGCGCCAGATCAACCAGGCCGGTGGCCAGCGCGCTGCGCGGCATGCCCTCATATTTGGCCGAGGTTGGCTCCTGAACAATAGTCATGCCGCCCAGGCCCTTGATTTCCCGCAGACCTTGGGTACCATCGCTGCCAGTTCCCGAGAGAATAATGGCGACCGCATCCTCGCGACGATCCTCGGCCAGGGAACGCAAAAAGCTGTCGATCGGGTGGCGTACCCCGCGCACCGCAACCGGGGCCATGAGCTGGAGCCGCCCGTCCTTGATGATCATGTCGCGGTTGGGCGGCAACACATGGATGGCATTGACGCAGACTTCCTGATCATCCTCCACCACATGCACCGCCATCTGCGTATGTCTGGCGAGCAGTTCGCTCATCAGACTCTTGCGGTTGGGGTCCAGATGGGTCACCAGCACAATGGCGATCCCCGGATTCGCGTCGAGATGGTCGAGAAACTTCTCAAGCGCCTCAAGCCCGCCGGCCGAGGCGCCGATGCCGACGATGGGAAAGCTGTCCTCGCGTGATTCGCTGGGCTGCGGCTCGCCGTCGCTTGGCGTGTCAGGAGAAGAGAAAGAATTCTGCTTCGTTGTCATAAGTAAGACCTATGCGCTTGCAGGAGCATCCGCCAGACGCACCATGCGGTGTTGTTTGCAAAGTGTAGCGCACTATTTAGGATGGAATCATGTCTCTGTTACGTGCTCTCCCTGAATCGCTCTGTAATCGCTTTGAGCCAGGGGCGGTTTGATATGTTGTCACTGACCTGTTCAGGGGGTTGCTTCATGACGGCCGGCCTTCTTCAGAAATCGTTTCGACCGGGCCCCCTCTTGATTGCCCTTTGAATGATATTTCCTCGGTCCAGTGGGCCTTAACAAGATAGACTTCCACTGGTCAGGATTCTGGTGTCTTGGGTCTGGAGACCGCTGATCGCGATGAAAAAGAAAGAACAGCCAATTGTAACACATTTCGTCGCCGTCATCCTTGGGTTGATGGTGGTGTTCTACCTGGCGCTGGTCTTTCTCGGCGGGGTCGACTACGCAGCCGGGCTTGAGCTTGTGCTTTATGTGCTGACCGGTCTGGCAGCAGTAATGATCTTCGGGTTGAGTCTGGCGACGCTGCGGAAAAACGACATCCGCAAGATTTTTATCCTCTATGACGTGCAAGACGCCCGTTTCGTCGCCAAGCTCTATGAAGCGTTGAAAATTGCGCCCTTCAGAGTCCTATGGGACAAGAAAGAGGTTCAGGTCGGCGACAATGTCGAGGACAAACTCAAGGAGTTATTCGACAGCAGCAGCGACATCATTTTTGTGATTTCTCATCAGAGCATCGCGGCAAACTGGGCAAATCCGGCCATCGCCAAGGCCGTCCAGAAAAACAAACGGATCTTTCCGGTATTGCTTGATGACGCCGAACCTCCGGAAGCACTTCAGGGGATCAAGGCTGCGGACTTCAGGTTGTCCTTCGACGACGGCTATTTTAGTCTCAGAGAAGCGCTACAGACGCGCAGAGAGGAAGCACCTCCGCCATCAGCATCGGCGAATGTAGCGCCAAATGCTCCGCCGAGCGCCGGGACTGACTAATCGGCAAGGCAGTTGGTAAGATGGTCGAGTCGAACAAGGTTTACAAAAAGGCGCAAAGAGAGACCCATGTCTAGCAAGGAACAACTGCGAAACGAACTCCAAAACGAGATTCAGACCTTACCCGAAACCCTTCTGGAGGACGTCAAGCTATTTATTGATTTCCTGCGCATGCACGAGCCGGCCGATGAAGAAGGTTATCCCATCAATATCGACCTCGCATTGCAACAGTTGGAAAGCGTGGACATTACGCATCTAGAAGAGGAAATCACCGACTCTCAACTGCTCTATCCGCACGAAGATTAAGGCTTGCGGTCCAGGCCAGTTCGAGAATCCATCCCTATGAGTCACGGCAAAGACATCAGTCGCAGTGTAGCGGCGGTCTTTCAGCGGCTCGACAATTCGGGCCCGATCATCACTTGGAGCTGAGCCGTTCAACCATGCGCGCAAATTCCTCGGGCGCGACGGCCGGCGAGCATAAATATCCCTGATACTCATCGCATCCGGCAGCGAGCAGGAACTGACGCTGAGACTCGTTCTCCACGCCTTCGGCGATGACACGCAGATTGAGCGAGTGGGCCAAATTGATGACCGCCTTAGAAATGGCGGCATCGCTTTCATCACCCGGAATGTCGCGCACAAAGGATTGATCGATCTTGAGTTTGTGGATAGGGAAGCGTTTAAGATAGCCGAGACTCGAATAGCCGGTTCCAAAGTCGTCAATGGCGAGTTTGACGCCAAGATCCGCCAATGCCTTGAGTCGCTCCAAGGTTTCATCGACATGCTGAATCAGGATCGACTCTGTCAGTTCCAGTTCGATCTGGCTCGGCGGCAGCGTGCTGGCCTTGAGTAGTTCCACCAGGGAGTCAACAAATCCGGCATGGTGGAATTGCACTGCGGAGACGTTGACCGACAGCGTCAGACGGATGCCGCGCGCGTTCCACTGCTCGCCCTGCCGCAGGACTTCTCGCAGCGCCCAGGCACCGAGCGGGATGATGAAACCTGACTCTTCGGCAATGGGGATGAACTCGGCGGGTGACACCACGCCCATCTCCGGATCGGTCCAGCGCAGCAGCGCCTCGGCTCCGATGACCCGGTCTCCGCGCAAATCGAGTTGTGGCTGATAGGCTAAATGGATCCGCTGTTGACCGAGCGCCTCGCGCAGCGCGTGCTCAACCTTCACCCGGGTTAAGAGGTCGAGGTTCATTTGTCGCTGGTAGAAGCCAAAGTCACCACGCCCGCGCTCTTTGACGTGATACATGGCGCTATCGGCGTTTTTGATTAAATCGTCCAGAGTCTCGCCGTCTTCTGGATAGATCGCCACCCCGATGCTGCACCCCAGGGAGAACTTCATCCCTTCGATCTCAAACGGCAGCGACATGACCTCAAGCAGGCGTCGCGCGGTCTTCTCGGCGCCCGCTGCATCGCTCTGGTGCAGCAGCAGGACAAATTCGTCTCCGCCGATGCGGGCAGTCGTATCAACCCGACGCAGACAGCCGGTGATGCGCCGCGCGACTTCGATCAGGACTTGGTCGCCGAAGAGATGCCCGAGCGAGTCGTTGATTTGCTTGAAGCGGTCGATGTCAATGAAAAGCACGGAAAAGCTGGAGTGCTCACGCCGTGCAAAACCAATGGCGAATTCAATGCGCTCGCTCAGTTGCACCCGGTTGGGCAGCCCGGTTAAAGCGTCGGTGTAGGCGAGTTGCTCAATGCGCTGCCGGGCGGCTACGGTTTCCGACAGGTCTTTGGCAAAACCGATGTAGTTCGCCGGCTTGCCGTCGCTGTCCGCGAGTCGCACCAGTGACATCAGGCAGGGAATTGCGCTGCCATCCTTTTTTTGCTGCTGAGTCTCGCCTTGCCAGAATCCATCCTGCTCAAGCGCGCGGGCAATGGTGTCGTTCGAGCCAAGCTCGCCGACCAACGGCAGGATGCGCTCCAGACTTTGGCCGATCAGTTCCGCCGTCGCAAAGCCCGTGAGACGCTCGCAGGCGGGATTGGCCGCTTCGATGAGAAAGTCAGGCCCGGTAATCATGATGGCATCAAGGCTGGCACCAAAAACGCCCGAGGCCAGCTTAAGCTGTTGTTCATCCGCGAGCCGTTGGGTAATATCCCGAAAAGAATAGACTCGGCCAATCGGATTGCCCCGCGCGAATTGCGGCAAGGTGACGCGTTCGAGCACCCTGCCCTTGGTCAGCCCGATAATGTCCGTCAGCTCCAGCAGGGGTTCGCGCAGGATATCGTCAATGCGTGCGATATATGCCCTGGCGTCTTGAGTCTGCCCCGCCATCCAGTCATGCACGCCAGCATCGTCGCGCTCGGTCAATAGCGTATCGGGTAGGCTCCACAACTCAGCAAATCGCTGATTGAATCCGCGAATGCCGCCGTCAAGGTCGGTCACCAGAATCCCGTCGCCAGTGGATTCGAGCGTGGCCCGCAGTTCCGCGACCAGCTTTTCAAGCTCAGTCTCAGCCGCTTGGCGGTCACTCTGGTCGCACAGGCCAACAAAATAGTGGCTCGGATGGTGATGGCAATGCACCCGACTGACCCGCCTCTGCACGTTCACCAGGGTGCCATCCGGCTGGCGCAGCATGGTCTCGGAGTGCAAGTCCTGGGCGCGACCGGCGGCAACTTCCTCCCAGAAGAAGAGATCCTCTGGGACGACCGCAAGGTCGACCACTGGGCAGCCGATCAGCTCCGGTGCTTCCCTGCCGAACAGCTCCGCCGCGACACGGTTTGCGGCGACAATCCGCAACTCGATCGGTTCAACAACCAGCACACCCTCTATCAGTCCCTCGATCACGTCCTGCCAGAACGCGATGCAATCAGCCAAATCAGAAGGTCTGGCAGAGCCGGGAGCAAGGCTCCCAGTAGCAGCCGGCGAGTGAGTCGGCGGTCCCATCAGCCGCGCGGCCCATGATCTGATTGACGCGCGCGCTCAAAGAAGTAGCACATGCGCTGGCGCGGCGAGAGATAGTCGAACACCGCTCGCGGTAGCTGCACGGGTTTGATACTGGCGCGAATGCCCAACTCGGCATACTGACCCAGATCAACCACAGGCGCATGCTGCGCCGGCACGCGCGGCTCGTGAATCAACACTCTTGGCTTTAGGGGACGAGCTGCGTTCACCGACACCACCAGGGCATGACGACCATCCGTGAGTAGCACCACGGAACCAGGCGGATAGACGCCCATCATGCGGATAAAGACGCCAAGAATGTGCGCATCGAACCTTTCCCTGGATTGGGCATACATCAAGGACAGCGCCCGATGCGGCGTGACTGCAGCGCCAGGATTAGCCGGATTGCACAGACTATCGTAATGGTTGACCAGCGCAACAATGCGAGCCGCGGCTGATTGCGCCTCACCCCGCAGACGCCGGGGATAACCGCTGCCATCGGCATATTCGTGATGCTGCGCGATGATGGTCCGAACCTCCTCATCCAATTGCATCTCGGCAGCCAACTCGGCCCCGAATTCCGCATGTTGGTGCAGCAGAGCCCGTTCGGAGGATGACAGGTCATGCTGACCCCAGCGGATCCGAGACGGCAATTCAATTTTGCCGATATCATGCAACAGTGCGCCCGTCCCGAGCCGTTTGAGGGCGTCGGCATCCAGGCCAAGGCACTGGCCGAGCAACAAGGAAATGACGGTCACATTGACCGCATGCAGGGACGATGCCTCCCCTGCGTTTTCAGACAGCAGGCGAATCATGGACTCGCCCTGATCGAGCAAACCGTCGACTAGGCCGCAAACCATGGTATCGATTCTTGCTCGTGCCGTCTCGGGGCTGGTCTTTACCTGCGCAAGAATCTCCCGATAAGCGCGCGAAGCAAAATTAAACTCCCTATCGCAGCGCGCCAGACTGGCATGTTCGGCAAGCAAGCCCTGCTCGGCCGCATCAGCTTTGCTCTCGGACTTTCTTGCCGGCGCCTCGGATTCGGCTGTTTCCGGCAGATCACTGAGCTCCGGCGACCAGCGCAGCCGTTTCAGCCCCAGACCGCGAATGGTCTCGATCTGGCTATCGGAGCTGATTTTGAAGTTGTTGACCGAAAAGGGATGCACCATCCAGCCAAGATCGAGATAGACATACATGCCGACACGGAGCTGATCAGCATCAATAAATTGTGTTTGGCTTTCACTCATCGCCTCACTCGATCTGGCTGATTCACTCTGGCGAGCCCCCTTGTGTTGCACGGCTCAGCACATAGCGATAAATCGCTTGACCGAGAGCCCGCATAAAGGGATAACCAAGGGTTTCATACTCATAGACCGCGTCATTCATAATCTGGTTTTGATTGGTATAGATGGTCGCAGATAAAAAGAAATCCACGTCTTTTGTCGTATCGCGAATGTATGCAACATCGGAAACAAATCCATAAGAGAGGCCGACCTTATTCATAATCTGGAGAGTATCCGGCATGCGCGCCTGTCCCCCGATCATCAAGTACTTGCGAAAACTATCGGGTTGATTGCCTCCAGCATCCCGCGGGCGCATCGCCATTGTCTGTTGCAAAAAGTCCTGATCAGACGCATTAAGCGCAAAGCGGCTCGCTTTAGGAACCGCCGAAGGGTCGATAAGAGTGATGAGCATCTGATGGAAATCCGCAAGGGGCAGGTAATTCTTGTCCGAGAAGTCCATTGGCTCGTCAATGAGGCCAATTGCGGTACGGGTCTTGCGACCAGCTCGCATGTCGGGTCTTGGCGGTGAATAAACGCGCCGACTCATCCGCGCAGGTTGTCGATGGCGGACATTGCCATTCTGGTCATAAAAGGTCACCGCGCCGGTGGTCAGACCCAAATCCCCACCACAGCCAGGTCTGAACCGACGTTGGATGACGCCTTGGTAGCCAAGATCGCGCAGGCGATCATTGATTTCATCGCGCCCCAGAAACTCAAATAGCCGGTTGTAGGCGGTGTTATTGCTGTAGACGAAGATCTGTTCGATACACTGCTCTACTGTGTCGCAGGCATCGGCCGAATAGCGACTGCAATCATTGGCCGGATGGATCTCGAACCGATCATTCTTATCTAGCCCCAACTCTTCAAGCCGCTCGAGTGCAAAAATCGCGACCGGCAACTTCACCAAACTTGCCGGATAGTAGAAGCTCTCATCCTGGCGAAATGTCCAGGTGATCAACTGCGGCTGATTAGACCGATTGTGCTCAATTTGGCTAAAGATGACCTGAATGCGATATTGATCGGCTTTGTCCAGGTAACCCGCGAGCATTGGGTCAGCTCGCAGAATTTGCTCAAGCTTGTTGGCGTCCTGTGACTGAAAGGACGCCTGTCTAAACCTGGGTGCCGAGTCGGTGCCGGTCAGCACACCGGAGTTAGGCATGGGGGTTGCAGAAGGCATTGAGCACCCCTGTACCAGCGTCAGAATGCAGCTGACCAGTGCAATCCGAATCAGTGGCTTCAGCGCACTTATATGGTTAAAGGCTCGCATCAAATAGCGTCTCTTATACCCGCCGCTTGCTAGTCAGCGGCAGCCACTGCCACAGTTTGCCCGGCGCGCGAACTGATGCGTTGGTTCCAAAGATAAAGTAAGAGTCCGCTTAACACAGTGGCCAGCCCGACGAGGGATTCGACCGGTTTTTCCCACAACAGGAACACCAACATCCATCCGGTGATAAGCAGAAAAATCAATGGCGTCCAGGGATAGCCCCAAGTCAGGTAATGCAACGGTCGTTGCTGATCGCGTGCGCGTACCACAAAGATGCCGGCAACGGTTAGAAACACTGATAGGGATAAGGTGAAGCCAATGTAGATCAGAATGGCCTCAAAGGAGGAGGACAGGATCAGATAACAAACAATCGCAAACTGAAAGAACAGGGCAAGATAAGGAACGCCATTCCCATTCGCACGCCGGAAAGCAGCGAAAATCATATAGTCTTCGCCCATCGTTTGCAGCACCCGGGGGCCAGCCCAAGTCATGGCGCTGATTGTGGAGATAAGTCCGAAGGCAATCAGCAAGCTCATGGCAACGCCAGCCGTCTCGCCAAATATATGGCGTGCGGCAATATAGCCGACCTCGGTCTGGCCGGCCATTTCGGATATCGGCGCACTGTAGAGAAAGACCGCGTTTAGCAGCGTATAGAGCAGCATAACAACACTGGTGCCGCTAATCAGGGCAACGGGCAAGTTGCGCTGCGGCTGGCGAATTTCAGACAGAATATAGACCGCTGCATTCCAACCCGAATAAGCGTACATAACATACACAAGAGAAACCGCAAAATCGCTGGAAAGCATCTCCTGAAGCACCTGCGGCGAATAGTCAAAGGAGATGGGTTGCGGCGCTGCCACGGCAAAGCCGAACAGAATGAACAGCAAGACCAAGATCACCTTCAAGCTGGTGACCAGCACTTGGAAAAGGCCAATGGTGCGCAGTGAAACAAGATGGATCAGAGTGACTGCCAGCACGGCGCCAACAGCAACGCCGGTCATCCATGGGCTATTGGCGCCGAGCCCGAACACCGATGTCAAATACGTTGACATCGCGATTGCAGCCGCAGCCACGGGTGCCGCAAAGCCAACCGCGACAGAGATAAAGCCTGCCAAAAAGCCAATCACAGGGTGATAAATCTGCGATAGCATGTGATATTCGCCGCCAGAGCGCGGCATCCGCGCGCCGAGTTCGGCGTAAACCAAGGCACCGCAAAGCGCAACGAGACCGCCAATCACCCAAAGCGCCAGGATGGCAAGGGGCGATTTGATTGCAATCACCTGGTAACCGAGGCTGGTAAAGACCCCGGTGCCGATCATATTGGCCACAACGATGGCGGCAGCCGCTGAAACTCCAATGGCGGGTTTTGATGTCATGGCAAGTGCGAAAATAGCGGCGGGGGAGCGAGCTGGACCTGGTGCGGATCGATGCGAATTCCGCGGCTAGCAAGCGTCATGGGGTGGCACGTCGCCGGGCAAGAAGATGGTTTTGCTCCGATGTCCACCAATGATACCCCATGCTGAACGGCAAGGTGTCGATAGGATGGGTCTTTGCCAGATAGGCCTGATTTAAGTCTGACTGGTACACACCACTAAAGTCTCGGATCGGATTGGTATAGCGGCCGAACAGAATAATATCCCAGTCTGCTTGATCCAGTTCGCGGTAAGGAATCCCGGTATCGTCCTGAAAGATCGAGTCGCTCACCGCAAGTGTCAGCGCCCGGATACCACTAAAGGTAGCGTAATGCATCAGATAGGAGGCAGACTTAACAAAGGTATTGGTCGGGCCGATGCCTTCGATATAATCCTCCAAGGCAGTGCAATTTCCCAGACCGTTATCCGAGACATCGAGCTGTAGATAGGTAACCTGCTTCTCGGGGGATCTATCAGACTTCTCGGACTCTCCATCAGGCTTCTCGGACTCTCCATCATAGGCATTGGCCCGAAAACGAACCCGCACCCCAGGGATATCCGGGCAGCCCGCCTGCGTTAAGCCATCCTCTTGGCCTGGGTCGCCAGTCTGATCGGTTTTTGGCGCGTTTTTGGTGGTCATTATCTCAATCCGCCCCTCGGGTACAAGCTCAACATCTTCAATCGCCAGCACCTCATAGCCACTGCGGGCAATAAAGACCAATAGCAGCGGCAGGACTCCATCAAGCTCGGTCCGAGTCAGGTCGCTCGACATCCGCCCGGTAATAAAATAACCGCGCTGATAAATATCGCGCAGCGCCCAGCGCACGGCGTTGAGGAGCTCATGGCGCTGCTGCGCCGGGGCATCGGGATCAAGCTCCAAAGAGCCAGGTGGCTCCAGGCCAAAAAGCAAGTACTCACGGCCGTGCGGATAAAGCATCAGCGCATGAACCATATCTGGACCACCAAAGGGATAAAAGAGCGGCAAGGATGGGTCAATCTTAGAAGCCAGAACCTCTTTCTGCCACTCACGCATCGGTTGGAACCGGTCGTGATCGAGCGCTTCCCAGGCGGTATTGAACGCCTGCTTGTACGCTTGCCAATATTCATCGGTGAGCGATTGATAAGCTGAATCCTCAGGTACCGGCAAGCCTGCAAGATAGTGTGCGGCGGCATCCGGCTCCGCAAGGGCGGGCGTGGACGTCAGGACGGCAACCAGGAGCAATACAAGACAGGCAATAAACACTCTTTGAAGGGAAAAGAAAACAGGAATCATCGCTATTGACCCAGGTACCATATTAGGGTTACATAAAATCTTTATCATTGCCTTCAGAACCCCAACAGAACACCAAACGAGCGGAACAGAACCGATGTCGAACAAAACCGGCCAAGGTCGGTCTGCTCGGCAGGTGATAGGCTATTCATTTACAGCAGTTTACTACGGTTTCGGCCCAAACGACACCCGAACCGGACCCACCGCCTGCTGCTCGGATTGGCAGACACAATCCCCCAACCGAGCGAAGAAGACGCCCCCGAGCATCTGCCGTTCTTCCGCCTGCTGCTCGCAGATACGCGCCAAATGGCGACTCAATGCGCGCGTCATCAGAACATTGCGGCGGACAGTGCCTTCTGTGTGGCGATGCTTGGCGACTTTGAGCAGGGACTGGCGGTAGGTTCCTGGGGCTGCCGCCAGCTGATGATGGAAGCCGGTCTCATCGGTCAAACGCTTTATCTCGGCGCCGAGGCACACAAGATGCAGGGAACGGGGATTGGACAGCATACAGATTTGGACGGCGTCTCTCTATCGGCTGCCTTATAACCGCAAATGATCCGAGTCGAGCATCTCTCCAAGCATTTCGGCAACCTCCAGGTCCTCAAGGACATCAATGTCGAGATCAAGCGGGGCGAGGTCATCTCCATCATTGGCCCCTCAGGTACCGGCAAGAGCACTTTTCTGCGCTGCCTGAACCTCCTCGACCACCCTTGCGGTGGCCGTATTGAGATCGACGGCGTCGATATCCTCGCATCCAAGGCCGAGGTTCCCGCGCTGCGCCGACGCATGGGCATGGTGTTCCAGTCCTTTAATCTGTTCGCCCATTTGACGGTGCTCGAGAACCTCTGCATCGGCCCGATCCGACTGCTGGGCCGGCCAGTTGCCGATGCGGCGGACAAGGGAATGGAATTGCTGCGCATGGTCGGGTTGGCGGAGAAGGGCCAACAATTTCCCGATCAGCTCTCCGGCGGTCAGAAGCAGCGTGTTGCCATCGCCCGTTGCCTGTCCATGGAGCCCAAGATCATCCTCTTCGACGAGCCGACTTCGGCTCTGGACCCCACCATGGTCAGCGAGGTTCTGGGGGTGATTCGACGCCTCGCGCGGCAGGGCATGACCATGGCCATTGTCACCCATGAGATGGAGTTCGCCCGCGACGTCTCGACGCGGGTGCTCTACATGGACGAAGGCCTGATCTACGAGGAGGGTCCACCCGAGCAGATCTTCGAGCACCCCATGCGCGAGCGAACCCGAGACTTCATCGGCAAGGTGCGCAGCCTGCATTGGCGGGTCGAGAGCCCGGATTACGACCTCTACGCCCTGGTCGGTCAGATCGAGGGTTTCTGCGAAAAGCACCTGATCCCCGCCAAGACTGCCTATGCGGCCCATCTGCTGGTAGAGGAGTTGCTGGGTGTCCTGCTTGCCTGTCCAGGCTCACCCTGCATCGACCTCACCCTGGCCTATTCCGAAAAGCAGCACCAGCTTGAGCTTCGCACCGACAGCTTCGGCCCGGCCGGGAACCCGCTGGAGAGCGCGCAGCTTGACGATGGCATTGCCCTGCAGCTCATCCGCGGCTATGCCGAGGAGATTCGCTACGAGCGTGCCGATGACTGCAACCGACTGCGGCTGCTGATCAAGCCGCCGGCAGCTCATGGTCCCGGCCACCCCGGAGAGTAAATCCATGACAATTACGGGAAGGCTCATGGCTCCGGCCATGCCGGAGGGTGAAATCGGCTGCTTCACAGTAAAGCCCTGGATGAAAGCCAATATGACCCTGTCCAGAGGTTGGCTACTGATCCTGACCCTGCTAAGCCTGCTAGGGTTGAACAGCTGCGATTCCGGCGCTCCCTCGGCTGACAGCGGGCCAGTTGCGGGGCGAAGTATCGCCCTGTCCGCAGAACCGGCCGGCACGGATGCAAGGGGCGAGCGTGCCGCTTCCGGGTGGCGCTCCATGGACGATCTGGAGCACGCCCGCATCGGGGTGATCATGGGCACCGTCATGAGCCTGCACATGGAAAAGACCCACCCCGAGGCAAAGCTAACCAGCTTCAACGCCAGCGCGGACCTGATCGTCGCGATTAAGTCTGGCAAGGTCGATGCGGGTCTGTTCGACGCCATCAGCGCCAAGGCCATCATCCAGGCGCATCCCCAACTCGCGGTGCTAGATGATGATCTCTTTCGTTACGACCTTGGCGTCGGCTTCAGCCGCAAGCAGCCCGAACTGCGCGAGCGGTTCAACGCTTTTCTCCAGCGCATCCGTGCCGATGGACGCTATGCGGAGATTAGTGGTCGCTGGTTTGACGGGGACCCTGAACAGGTCCAGATGCCCGATCTCCTCAGGGCGCAAGCCCCAAAGGGGCACTTCGTCCTCGGCCTGTCCATCTCCGACCTACCCTACGTCGCCTACAAGGATGGCCGCTATGTCGGCTTCGATGTGGAGATCCTGCAAGCATTCGCCGCCGAGGAAGGTATCGAGCTGGCAATGCGGTCGTTGGACTTTGGCGCGCTGATCCCGGCCCTTGCCGCCGGTAAGGTCGATATCATCACCGATGGCATCGCGATCACTCCGGAGCGGGCGAAGGCGGTGGACTTCTCAGCCCCCTACGTCGAGGGGCACGCCGTAGCTGTGGTGCTCCGATCCAGGCTGGCCCCGCAGGCTGAGTCCGGCGCTGGCGCGCCCAGCACCACCGGCTGGCAGAGCCTTGCCGACCTGTCCAAGGGCAGGCTCGCGGTCTTCAACGGCACGGCTCAGGACATCTTCGTGACCAAGGCATTTCCGCAGGCGCAAATTCTGCGCTTCAATAGTCAGGCGGATTTTGTTCTCGCGGTCAAGACGGGAAAGGTTGATGCCGCCATCACGGATGCCAATGCGATTCGAGAGATCGTGAAGGCCAATCCGGATCTGGCGGTCTTGGCGGATGATTTTTACAGCACCGCCATCGCTGCCGCCTTCGCCAAGGGGAACAACGAACTGCGTGAGCGGTTCGACCGCTTCCTGACTGCGGCCCGGGCCGACGGCACCCTGGCGTCGATTCAGCGCCGCTGGCTGATCGACCAGCCAGAGACGGTCGTCATGGCGGACATCCCCAAGGCGAGCAGCGGCGAGACCATCAGCGTCGGCACCTCTTATCTGATTGGCCTGCCCTTCGTCTCCCAGGCCGCCGGCGAGCCTATCGGCCACGACATCGAAATACTGCAACGGTTTGCCGCCCAGGAGGGGCTGGCCCTCAACATCATCCCGATGGAGTTTGACGCTATGATCGCCTCGCTCGCGGTAGGCAAGATCGACATGATCATGGCGCGTCTGTCCGTCACCGATGAGCGCAAGGCCAAGGTCGACTTCTCAATCCCGTACGATGAGGAGCGCTCGGCCGCGCTGGTATTAAAAGAAAGATTGGGCCCGCCGAGCGCACAACAGAGCGCGTCAACCCCTGGCGCCAGAAGTCCATCAAGCACTGCGACCAATCAGCCACCATCTGGTGTGGATGATCTGCTGGCCAGCATGCATGCCAACTTCGTCCTTGAGCAGCGCTGGAAGCTGATCCTGAGCGGCCTTTGGGTGACTGTGGTCATCTCAGTCGCTTCAACTCTCGTCGGCACGCTACTCGGCGCCTTCATCTGCTGGCTGCGGATGTCGCCGCAGACAGTGCTGCGCCTGCTCGGCTCCGGCTACATCTTCCTGATCCGCGGCCTGCCGGTGTTGCTGCTCTTGATGTTGATCTTTTACGTCGCATTTGCCTCAATCAACATCGACCCGATTCTGGTTGCCATCATCGCCTTTGGCATGAACTTCGCCGCCTATGTCTCGGAGATGTTCCGCACCGGTATCAAGGGTGTCGAACACGGCCAGACCGAGGCCGGCATCGCCATGGGCTTCACCCGCGTCCAGACCTTCCTGTACATCGTGATGCCGCAGGCGGTCCGGCGCATCTTGCCGGTCTATCGCGGAGAGTTCATTTCCATGGTCAAGATGACGTCCATTGTCGGTTACATCGGCGTCCAAGACCTCACCAAGGCCGGTGACATCATCCGCAGCCGCACCTTCGAGGCCTTTCTCCCTCTGATCATGGTGGCAGCCGTCTACTTCCTGATCATTTGGGTGCTTGGGCTGGTGCTCGACGATATCGATCGGCGAACAGATCCGAAACGGCGTGCCAAAGCGGGGAGCCACTCTGGTTTCATCTCGGCCAGGTCTGCGGACAGCCGCGCCGCGCTGTGCAAACGGTGATGGCCGGGGCCGATCTGCGCGAGGTGAGCGGCCTCGCGGACATCGCCCTGCTTCGATTGCACCGCCCTGCCCCTTCGGATGCGGCCTTCGCGAACAGACGGATTGATCTTCCGCCAGTTGGTTCTGAGGTCGCCGCTTTGCATTATCCCGGCGGAAAGCCGCAGGCATTTTGTGACGGCCGGATTGCAGAGCACATCCAATGCGACTGGCTGGGGATTTGTCCAGAGAACCAAGCGTTGGGGGAACTCCCACACTTCCTGACCGCTTTCTGGCGTCAGGGGTCTACTGAAGATGGGAGCAGCGGTTCAGGACTGTTTGATGCGAAGGGGCAGCTGATTGGGATTCTGCACGGCGGGGCCAGTCATGCGCCGGGGTGGTCGGGGCCGGATGATTATGGGTGGATTGGGTTGGCGTTTGGTTCAGCTCGGAGGTATCCAATGTCAACTATCTTGGCCGGTCAGCGTCAATTATCTTGGCCGGTTAATGTCGTTGTGCTTTAGATGCGGTATCTCCTAATTTACAGGGTGGTTGCGGGTGGAGCTGGCGGGGCCGAGTACGGGAAGGAGCCCGTAGGGCGACTGGAAGTGCTCGGCCCCGCCAGCGGCGCGGCGGCGCGTGCGCCAGAATAGTTGTCGCGGGCATTCGCGCCTGCAAGAGAGCGACAATTGCCCTGGCGGTTTGTCATCCCGAGGGCGCGGACTCAGAGTCATCATCGCGACAACCCACCGAGGTTATCGTCGATGGCGAGGGTAACGTGATCGTTGGCGCTGGCGTTGGTGTCAGGCTCCCGGGCTCAGCGGCGATCTGCCCCAGGGCCTGCTTGCGCCGGTAACTGTCGCTACTGAGTTCGATAATTGTCGCGTGATGCACCAAGCGATCGACGGCGGCGACGGTCATCATCTGATCCGGGAAGATGCGATCCCATTCGGCGAACGGTTGGTTGGAGGTGATGATCAGGCTGGCGGTCTCATAGCGATGGGCGATGAGTTCAAACAGCACCTGGGTTTCCGTCTCGGATTTTTTCACGTAGCCGAAATCATCCAGGATCAGTACGGCGTAGCGCTCGAGCTTGTGCAAGGCATCCTCCAGGTGCAGCTGCGTGCGGGCCAGCTGCAACTGCTGCACCAGGGCGGTGGTGGCGAGGTAGCGCACGCGCACCCCCTGCACGGTGAGTCCGTGACCGATGGCGGCGGCCAAATGGGTTTTGCCCACACCGCTGGGGCCAAACAGCAGCAGGTTGCGCGCCTGGCGCGTCCAATCCGCGCTGCCGGCCAGCGCCTCGATCTGTTCGCGGGCCAGGCCAGGGACTTGGGCGAAGTCGAAGCTGGCCAGGCTCTTGCCGACCGGCAGGCGGGCGTCTTTGCTGTAGCGGGCGATGCGCCGGCTGTCGCGATCAGCCAGTTCCTGCTCGCATAAGGCGCTCAGGTATTGGGCGCTGTCCCAGCCGTGGCGCTGGGCGTGGTCGAGGAAACCCTGCCAATGCTGCGCGATGCTCGAGAGGCGCAGTTGCTTGAGCATCAGGGGTAAGGTGGCGGTTTGAACCATCTCAGCACACCTCCATCGCTGGGCGCTGGGAGGGCAGAAGTGCGTCATAGGCCGAGAGCGGGTGTTGAACCCCGCTTGGGAGAAAGGCCTCGGCCTCGCCGCGCTGGGCAGGATCAAAGCGCTGCTCCAGTTCGTGCAGGCTAGGGAGGCGCTCGGCCTCAATGCACCCGCGCAGATACTCGCCGAGGGCCTGCTCGCACTCGGCGCGAGCGGCCAAGGCGAGGATGCCGACGATGGCTTTGCACGCCGCGCGCGCCTCCAGGTGGGCGTCGAGATGCTGCCAGATCGCGCGGTAGGTGGCGTTCGGCAGCAAGTCATCGCGCAGTTGCAAGTAGCGGAAGGCCTGGGGTTTGCGCACCAGGGTGGCGATGAGGTGGCGGTAGTCGATACAACGCGCCCGCTCGTGCTTGACGCTGTAGACGCGCGTGAGGCTCACCGCTGGGGTGGCACCGAGATAGCCCTCAATGCGATCATCAAAAATGTGCAGACGCAATCGCTCGCCGATCAGGCGCGCCGGGACGCTGTAGAGCACCCGCTTGACCTCAATGGTGCTGGAGGTCGTCACCGACACCACCTGCTCGCTGTAGTCGGTGGTGCGCCGCGCCGGTAAGGCCTGAAGCTGCGCACGCTCGATGGCCAGGGCGTCGGCGCACCGCCGGTTGAAACGACCCACCAGCGCGTCGAGCCACTGGCGATAGTCCTCCAGGGTGGGGAAGTCGGTCGATGCGCGCAGCAACAAGGCTTGGGCCATGCGCCGCTTGAGGTGCCCGTGGGGCGATTCCACAGCGCCGTTCTCGTGACTGACACCGCGGTTGTTGCGCGTGGCCGTCATGCCGTAGTGCCGGCACAAGGCGTCGTAGCGCTCAGTGAGGTCGGCGCGTGCGTCCTGCGAGAGGTTCTTGAACGCGGCCGATAAGCTGTCGGTGCGGTGCTCCAAGGGCGCTCCGCCCAGACGCCAGAGGGCCGCTTGTAATCCTTCGGCCAGGGCGCTGAACGATTCCCCGCCCAATACGACGCTGACGTGGCTCCAACCACTGAAAGGCAGGCGGAAGTGGTAGAGACGGTGCGCGAGCACCTCCCCGGCAATGGTGACGGTGATGTCCTTGAGTTCGGTGAAGTCAGAGAAGCCCTGCCGACCCGGTTCCTGCACTTGGCGGAACATGACTTCCTTGTCCGGGCCGTGCAGCGCTTTCCAAGCTTTGACTCGGCGCTGAAAGGTGCGCTTTTTGCCATTGCCAAACCGCTGTGGATACCGCTCCTGGAGATCCTCAAACAGGGTGGTGGCGTCCAGACGCGGCTGCTGCTCCAGCAGCGGCACAATGTCGCTGTCCCATACCTCGGCAAATGGGTCCTTGCGGGTTCGCCAGTGCCGCTCCTTGGGCTCTGTGACGCGCGTCCCGGCGCCATCAATGCGACGTCCGCTGCGCTCGGAAATGCCAACTTTGGCACTCGCCTGAACCTGTGTGCGACCTTGCGTTCTGCTGCTCATGTATAACCTGACCTGCTCTGCTGTGAGTCGTTTGCCCGACATTCGCCCGCCTTTGGGTTGCGAAAATGTCGGCTACCTTAGCTTTGGGAAGCGGCCAAGATAGTTGTCATCGACCGGCCAAGTTAATTGTCACTGAACACGGAGGCTTCGGTCCCGGCGTTGGCCGGGAGATGAGCCATAAATACATCGGGCATGGACCCTTACCTGCGAAGAAGAATCCGACCACGGCCCCTTAAATTTTTATTACTCTAACCACCCATGACAATAGCGTGTTTTTCAATCACCGCACGCATGTTCATGTACTGCCAAGAATTGTCGAAAGGCACCGTCGACAAAACCAAGGACTTCTCACCCCCTACGATCAAATTGCCTAAATGAGCGGCGCTGTGACCCTTCGGCAGGCAAACGAGAATGTGCGCAATAAGACCGTCAAAATAGAAGCGATATGTTGGCAGCGCAAGCGATTGGGTGCCGACCGCCCAGAGATTGGGCAGCCGCTTTATGTCAGCAATTGGTGTCTGGTTATGCATGACACCCTTTGTCGATAGCTGTGTCAGTTGACACGGGTAAAACGAAAGTGGAGCAATATCGCCTGAAACGATCATCTTTCTAAGTCTTTCAAGCGCATTAGCACTGAGGCAGATTTCTGAGAATTCCTCTAATGACGTCGCGGCAGCCCGCCACAATAGGCTTAAGAAAAATAGTCGTAGCTTGATTGTGTCAAGTTGATCGATACGCCGAATCCCGATTGAACCCGGTCCCGTTACCGTGTGCTGCGCTGGTAAACGTGTTTCTGCACCCCATCCACTCCAAACTAGGCGATGCTTCCGAAGTTCACGGACTGCCCAATCGTCTATCTCTGACAAACGCTGTTCCCCGGCATCTGTTACAAGCTGGGCGTCATACCAGCTAGTCCATCGTCTGATAGGACGTTCACCAGTCGAGCCGGCAGGATATTGATACAGTGCGTTTCCTTTGATCGACGGTCGAGTTAGCGATTCCGGAATGATGTGCGACTTAACGAACTTGCCAGGGCGATGAGTGAGTTTGCAGATGTTCCCTGTCGTGGATGGTGTCTGGGTTGCCATTGGTATTTAGCGTTGATGTTACTGGCTACATGAAAAAACACGTTCCGCCCCAATTCCGAATTAGAAGGGACTGGATCGGTTTGTATTTTTTGCTGTGGGGGAACAATTCGATCCAGGCCCTTTTCTCTCACGTTTATCCGGCTAGATTAGCCATAGACGAAGCCTTCCGATTGTCATACTGCCAGCACCTACCCCGACTCTAATTCCTGTTCCATCCAAAATTATTCCCTGACCGCCAATCATTTGAAGCCCAGTTAGAACTGGCTTTCCTATGGTGCGTGAGTCGACGGCGATTGCGGTGCGGGAGCCCATGCATTGAAAACTACTAAGACCAATATAAGTTTGAGTCTCTTTATGAATTTGACCAATACATAGCTCGCTATCGTCGGCAAGAAGATGGCAGCTATCTTTATACATATCCAGTTTGCGTATATGAATCTTGTCTGGAGGAGCAATGTCAATTTGAAGAGCAATTTGACCTCCATCAGTCTTGATGGTAACGCGAGTACCGACAATTTCGATATCCCAGGCCTCCGACTGACCTTCCCATATGTTATCTGTTATTCGGAGGGATTCTTTGCCAAATCTGTCGTAGAAGATTCCGTTCAATGTTGGGAATTTAGCCTCATTCTGAGGCGGCGTTATGGCCAAAATGTCTTCGCCATTTATACAAAATAGCGTGTTAGTGTGAATAAACGTTGATGCACCAATCGAAACTGACAAGGATTGAGTCGATAAGTCAAATTCTTCAAATGGCCTCTTTACGGAGGTTGAATTTTGAATATTTAGATATGCCTCCCGGACAGTTTGCTTAGAAAGCCGACCTCTGGTAACTCGATCATGGCACCCGCCGCATAGGAGGCAGATATGATCCGGATTGTGTTCTCTTGCTTCAGTAAATTCTGGATCAATGTGCTCGTACTGATAAATAGCGCAACGGCAAATGACGCAACCGAGTTTGGACCGACGCCTTACTTCTAGCGCGATGTCGGAGGGAATGTGGCGGGAAAGGCCAAAGCGATTTGTGGTCATGACACAGAACTATTAATGGATGAAGCCAGGATCGGTTTATTCTCCCTGCATTGGCAAAACAATTCGATCCGGCCTCCTCAATTCTTTCTAACCAGCCAGAACACGCGGTCTTGCAAGACCGCAAAGACAACTTAATTAGTTATAAGCGACCTTCATTAAAGCTAAGCCTTGACCCATTGGAATCAAAGTCTTTTGCCTTATGCTTTACTCTTAGCACATCCGTCCGAATCGGCGCGAAAAAAAACTTTTTACCCATAAGAACAAGACATTCCTCGTTTATATCCAGGAGCTTGAATACATGCCCAGTAGGATCATCAGCCAAAGCATGTGTGTTTAGCAAACAAGATGGAAAGAAGTATCCCGCGTCATTTTCTAAGAAGTATTCATCTAATCGCTCATCAAAGTGTTCCCAGGCATTTCTCAGGGCTCGGTTAAACAAAGGGGAATCTTTATCTATTTGAAATGCCTTTCTGAGCTTTTCACCCCTTTTATTTGTAAGGTGTTTGAGTGTGGGCTGATTTTTCTTATCTTTAGGGCTAGGCCAAAAATACCTGGATAGTGCAGCAGCATGACCGACGGCCTCTTGGACGATGCATACGAGCTCTTCAGCGTTTTCTTCTTTTTTATCCAATGCATCATAGCGATCAAATGCATCTAAACACCTTTTAGCTGAATAGAGTATCGATAAGATATAAAAAGCCTCGATAGTCGGAACGATCCCGTCATAATCAAACGCGACAATCGCAGCTCTTCGTTCTTTTTCGGATATATCCATATTGGAAGAAATGGGGACAGGATCGGTTTGTTCTCAAACCCCCGCCAACCCCAACTCCTTCAAATACCCGTTATGCTCCGCCGCCGCCTCGGTCACGCGCTGGTCGATCTCGCGGAGTCGGGCATGGACATCGGCCAGATCGATCTCCTCCTCGGGCTGGGCGGTGCTGACGTAGCGGGAGATGTTCAGGTTGTAGTCGTTCTTCTCGATCTCCTCCATGCTCACCCGGCGGGAATAGCGGTCTTCGTCTTTGCGGTGCTGGTAGGTGTCGACGATCTTGTCGATGTGCTCGGGGCGGAGGAAGTTCTGGCGTTTGCCTTTCTCGAAGTGCTCGGCGGCGTTGATGAACAGGACGTCGTCGGGCTTCTTGCACTTCTTCAGCACCAGGATGCAGACGGGGATGCCGGTGGAGAAGAACAGGTGGGCAGGCAGGCCGATGACGGTGTCGATGTGGCCGTCTTTGAGGAGTTTGGTGCGGATGCGGGACTCGACGCCGCCGCGGAACAGGACGCCGTGGGGCAGGATGATGGCCATGGTCCCCTCGTCGCCGAGGTAGTGGAAGCCGTGCAGCAGGAAGGCGAAGTCGGCGGCGGATTTGGGCGCGAGGCCGTGGCTTTTGTAGCGGAAGTCTTCGCCCAGGGCGTCGTTGGGTTCCCAGCGGTAGCTGAAGGGGGGATTGGCGACGACGGCATCGCACTTGAGCTTTTTAGCCGGGTTGCGGTCGTTGAGCAGCGGCCAGTCGTTGGTGAGGGTGTCGCCGTGGTAGATATCGAACTCGGTGTCCTTTAACCCGTGCAGCAGCATGTTCATGCGCGCGAGATTGTAGGTGGTGATGTTCTTCTCCTGGCCGTAGATCATGCCGATGCCGTTGGCGCCCATCTGGTGGCGGACGTTGAGCAGCAGGGAGCCGGAGCCGCAGGCGAAGTCGAGCACGCAGCTTAGGCGCTGCTTTTTGCCGGTAGCGGGTTCCTGGCTGTCGAGGGTGACGATGCGCGAGAGAATGGTGGAGACGGCTTGCGGGGTGTAGAACTCGCCGGCTTTCTTGCCGGAGCCGGAGGCGAATTGGCCGATGAGGTATTCGTAGGCGTCGCCGAGGATGTCGCTGGTGGTGGAGAACTGGGCGATGCCTTCGGCGATGCGCCCGAGGATGGTGCAGAGCTTGTTGTTGCGATCCGCCGGGGTGCGGCCGAGCTTCTCGGAGTTGAGGTTGATCTCGGAGAACAGGCCCTGGAAGGTGCTGGAGAAGGATTCGTTTTCGATGTACTGGAATCCGCGCTCGAGGGTTTGCAGCAGTTCGGCGTTTTGGGTGCGGGCGCGATCAAAGATGCTGGTCCAGAGGTAATCGGGGTGGATGACGTAGTGGACTTTGCGGCGCATCTGTTTCTCGAACGCGGGCACGTCGGCGGCGTTGGCCTGGTACCAGAGCGCGAGCGGGGCGCGGCGGTCGTCGGTGGCCAGTGCCGGGTAGTCGGGGCCGAGTTCCTTCTGGGCGGCGGCCTCGTAGTTGTCGGAGAGGTAGCGCAGGAACAGGAAGGAGAGCATGTAGTCGCGGAAGTCGTCGGCGTTCATCGCGCCGCGCAGGTCGTCGGCGATGGCCCACAGGGTTTTGCCGAGTTGGCTGAGTTGGTCTTGGGTCATGATGGCTTTCTTGTCCGATGCTTAATTTTGTCTTCCAGCGCCTTGAGTTCGGCCTCGTCTTCCCGGTTGGCGGCGTCGGCTTCCAGCACTTTGCGTTGTTGGTCGTAATCCTGGAACAGGGCGCCGACTTGCTGCTCCATACGCGCCTGGCTGATGGAACCGGCGTTCGTCAACAGTGGAAAACCGTTCGCGGTGATGATCTGACCAACGTTTTCCTTCCAGAAGGCCATGGGCGTGCGGGTCTGGCGTTTGGCGCGCAGCTCGGCGGTCTCCAGGAAGATCACCACCAAGCGATTGAGGGTGTCGACCTCGTCCTCGGTCAGATAATTTTTGGCGATGAGAATGTCCTGCTTGCGCACCTTCCCGCCCTTCCAGCTCAGTAGGCCGAAATGGGGATCGGCGGGATCGGCCCGTCTGCTGACCAGCTCGGCAGCGGTCATTTGGGTGACGGCGTAAAGCAACAGATTCTGCACGGTGGCGAAGAACTGCTGGGTGGCGCGGTCGCTCTTGTCGTAGTCGTCGCTCAGCGCGAAGAGGTCGCGCACCTTCTGGTAAAAGCGCTTCTCCGAGGCGCGGATGTCGCGGATGCGCGCGAGCATCTCGTCGAAATAATCCGGGCGGCCATCGGGGTTCTTCAGCCGCTCGTCGTCCATGACGAAGCCCTTGCGCAGGTACTCGCTGAGCACGGTGGTGGCCCAGCGGCGGAACTGCGCCCCCCGCTTCGAGCGCACCCGGTAGCCCACGGCCAGGATGGCATCGAGGTTGTAGCGCGTCAGCGTGCGGTGTACTTCTCGCTGCCCCTCGGTTTGAACTGTCAAGGATTCCTTGACAGTTGCCTGAGGGTCCAGCTCCCCCTCCTCGAAGAGGTTCTTCAGGTGCAGCGAGATGTTCTGCTTGGTGGCACTGAACAGTTCGGCCATCTCCAACTGGGTGAGCCACACGGTTTGGCCATCGGCGCTTAACTGAACCCGGCTCTGGCCGTCTTCTGTGGTGTAGAGGATCAGATCGCTCATGCGCCCTCAGTCTCCCAGATCGATTCCGGAAACAGCTCCGGATTTAAGCGATAGTTGCTCATGAAGTCGCGCAGGATCTTGCGGAAGTAGTTCTTGTTCTCCGGGAGCATCTCTAGCGGGTCGTACAGGGAATAGTTGCCGTGGCTAAGCAGGTCGATTAAGCGTTTGTAAAGCATGCTGTCTGGATCGTTGCTGAATTGCTTGATGCAGTCGGAAAAGTGCTGGAAGCCGTGGAAAGTGGCCGTCTTCTCCAGGATTCCGCGCAGGATATTGAAGTGATAGGTGTAGATCTCGCCCGACTCCGCCACCTCGTGCAGACGCTTGAGCAGCGCGATGTGGTGAAAGCGCGGGGTGTGGCCGGTGGCCGGTGGAGCGCAGCCAAAATTGGTCCGGCTCCATGTTCAAGAAGAAATGAGCGGCATTTTTCAGCTCGTGGCAGAGCACATTGAAGAACAGGTGATGGTGGGTCGAGATCACGGTCACGGACGAAGTTCACCGTGCCTTGTTCGTAGTCGATCCGGAAGTCGAAATCGGCGTAGCGCCACAGCAGCGGGCGAATGCGGCTCTCCATCTCCAGGGCGTGCAGTCCATCGAAGAAGCGCGAGGCGGTATTGAGGCGCAGCACGCGCTCGGTGTCGCCCTCAAGGTCGTTGTTCCAGGTGAACAGGTCTTCAGTGAAGGCGCTGTAGTAAAGGGTGTCGCGCGTCGTCTCCTTCTTACCGAGGTCTTTGAATGCCATCGACAGGCGCGTCTTGCCCGCACCGTTGAAGGCGAACAGCAGGATATATTTGTTGGACAGCCCCTCGCGCAGGTGCTGGGCGAGAGCGTCCAGGCTGGCGAAAGTCTGCGGGGGCTTGGTCATGCCGCCACCGCCTCGGGGCTGGGGAAGAGTTGCTGCATCAGCCCTTTCTTGTGGGTCTTGAGGGCGTCGAGTTTGTCCGCCTGGGCGGCGATCAGGGCGTCGAGGGAGGAGAGGCAGGCGGCGATTTTTTGTTGTTCGCCTGTGTTTATGTCAGGGTAAACAACAATTTTCTCCTTGAGTGTCGAGAAATGCCGTTTGTAGCTTTCCATACCAACAGGATTGTGCAGCAGATACTGATATAGGAAAGCAGGTTCGACTTCTCTATTCGCTTTTATTATCTTGATACCATCAGCGCCTTGAGCGAATGGCTGGTCAACAATTTTTAAGACGCAAGTGTGGTCACCAAAAACTAATAGCGGCACGTCACATGAAACGAGGGCTTCCTCATCATCCGTCCAACCGCAAATATACGACTGAGACTGGTCGATTACAGGGAAACGTCCTTCATCTTCGTACAGATTAGATGTCAGCTTCTTCGGTGGCGTAACCGTCGAAATAAGCCCTTTGACGAGTTTCGTGTTCCACTCCCCCGCTTCCCGAAACTCGGGGAAGCGCAGGCGGGGGACGGTTTCGCCCTCGCGGGGGAAGAGTTGCTGCATCAGCCCTTTCTTGTGGGTCTTGAGGGCGTCGAGTTTGTCCGCTTGGGCGGCGATCAGGGCGTCGAGGGAGGAGAGGCAGGCGGCGATTTTTTGTTTTTCCAAGACCGACGCCGGCACGGTAATCGGTATTTTCTTTAATTTCCCTAATGTCAATTTGGGCGGCGCTGCGCCGGTGATGTAAGGCGATACATCAATCATTGTAAGAATTGCCTCAAGCAGAACATCGCTTAATCCGCGTGGCTTGAGAACATGAGCGTGGTTATTAACCCAATATTTGCCTTCTGCGATAAAAGCTGTTTTTTCAAATGCTCCCCATTTGGCGCCGTCCTCCCCCATCAAAACTAATCGTTCATCAAAAATAAAATCAGCGACATAATCGACAATTCCGCTCGCTCCATAATAAGGGTAAGGACCGCTGACACGATTATTGCTGGTAATTGGCTGTCGTCGGTTATTCAAGATTTCGCAAAGTTTTCCCAGCGGTTTCTCCTCCCACTCCCCCGCCTCCCGAAACTCAGGAAACCGCAACCTCGGCACCAGTCCACTCGTCGGCTCGTTCATGCTGCTGTCACTCATACGCGGCCAGTCCTGAAATCTCCCGTCCGCCGGCTTGCTTCTTGAGCACCGGCACCAGTTCCGCCATCAAGCATCGTGAACAACCGTCGGGTTTTCCGCAACGACGGCGAGACGCAATCCAAAGGCATGCAACAGGCCATTTAGATGATCAATTTCCTGTTCCGAACGTTGGAATACACTCTGGTCAGCCGTTGAATCATCAATTGCTTCCGACTGCCCTTCGGATAACGCAATGTTTTTTAATGCCAGGGAAAAAAGCCGTGCATCATTTTCATTCAGTACCGCATTGAGATACGCTGCGCGCTCTTGTGGTGTCTTTAAGTAATCGCTGGCTCGATAGTGACGACTTGGCATGATTCATTTCTCTCCGATTTCTTGCCGATAGGCTTGCCAATAACGCACGGCCTGATCGATGTCTTGCGTTTGACTGGCTTTCTCACCCCCACACAGCAGCAACACAATGACATCGTCAACGCGACCATAGTAAACGCGATATCCTTTACCCTGATGGATGCGCAATTCATGGACGCCAGCGCGTAGATGTTTCGTATCGCCAAAATGACCCATTTGCAAGCGGTCGAGCCGGGTCAAAATGTTCGCTTTCGCTTGTTGATCACGCAATTTTTCCAGCCAGTCACCAAAAGGTGATTTCCCTCTGAGCGTGACATATTCGCGGATTTCTATCGACATCGATCTGATTTATTCATACGCCGCCAGCCCTGAAATCTCCCGCCCGTCGGCCTGCTTCTTGAGCACCGGCGTCAGTTCCGCCATCAGCGCGGTCTCGGCCTGGCTGCGCGCTTTCCAGCCCAGTTCCAGCGGGGCGAACAACTCGGTCAGCGCCTCGCCATCGAAAATCATCCGGTCAAGAATCCCCTCGACAAAGCCATGCAGCGCCTCGGGCGCGAGGGCGTGGCGCGCGGCGATGGCGGTGAGTTCGTCCCGGCTCTTGTTGGCCTTGAACACCTGATACTCGCCTTTGATCTCTTCGATGCCGCCGTGGCCCTTGCCGGCTTGCAGGGTATCAATATAGGCGATGATCTCGTCGCGTTCGTCCATCAGATTGCTCTGACCACAGAGCAGACTGACGATTTGGTCGCGGCTCAGGGTCTCCTTGCCGGGTTTTTCCTGACGATAGCGCGCGATCAGCGCCATGATGTAGTCGTAGTCGATCAGCGCGGAGGAAAACAGCACGAACTCGAATTCCAGTTGCTCGACCTCGGGCGCGGGTGTGCCGCCGTCGGGGCCGGTTCCGCTCTGGCGCTGCTGGTCGCGCAGCCGCTGGGCGGTTTCCAGATACATGCCCTTGAAGCTGCGATGGGTGTCTTCGGGCAGGCGCTGCTCGACTTGGGCGCGCTGCTCGTCGCTGAGGTCGGTGTATTGGTCGAGCTGGTTTTTGAGCTTCTGCACGTCCTTGAAGCGCTCGATAAAACCGGCGCGGGCGGTGTCGCCCTTGAGGTTGTTGACCGCCTCGGGGGTGCAGGGCTGGCCCTGGGCTGCCATGAACTGCTCAAGCTGGGCGACGGCGGTGTCGAGCTGTTCGATGACCTTGGGCGCGGGATCGACCAGCCAGATTTCGCGCGAGCGGCTGGTGTCTTCGCCGGAGAACAGCGCGATGGCGGCATCGACGGCGCGCTCCTGGGCGCGGAAGTCAAGGATGTTGCCGTAGGGCTTGGTGTCGTTGAGCACCCGGTTGGTGCGCGAGAAGGCTTGAATCAGGCCGTGGTGCTTGAGGTTCTTGTCGACATAGAGGGTGTTGAGGTATTTGGAGTCGAAGCCGGTCAGGAGCATGTCCACCACGATGGTGAGGTCGATCTTGTGGCGGTGCGGTAGGTCGCTGTTGGGGTACTGCTGGTCTTTGATGCGTTGCTGCACGTCCTGATAGTAGCCGTCGAAATCGCCGATGCTGTGGTTGGTGCCGTAGTGGGCGTTGTAGTCGGCGAGGATCTGGCGCAGGGCGGCTTTCTTGGCTTCGGGTTCCTGCTGGTTGTCGGCTTTCTCTTGCGGCAGGTCTTCCTGCAGTTGCTTGACATCGCGGTTGCCCTCGGCGGGCGGGGAGAAGACGCAGGCGATGTTGAGCGGGCGGACGTCGGGGGACTCGTTCCCGCCTGGGGCCTGGCGCTCGGCTTGGAGCTGCTTGAACAGTTCGTAGTAGGCGATGGCGTCGTTGATGGAGGCGGTGGCGAGCAGGGCGTTGAAGCGGCGCTGGTTGGTGGCGGCGTCGTGCTTGGCCAGGATGGCCTCGGCGATGGCGCGCTGGCTGTGGATGCGCTCGGGTTTGGGTTTGGCGGTCTTGGCCGGGGCATTGGTGGACGGCTCGGCGATGTCGCTGTCGGCGCTGGCGTCGGCGGTCGCGGCCTTGGCCTCGGGCTTGTAATACTCGATGTGAAAGCGCAGCACGTTGCCGTCATCAATGGCGTGGGTGATGGTGTAGGCGTGCAGTGGGCTGTGGAAAATGTCTTGGGTGGTCTTGAAGCGGCCGACGGTGCCGTCGATCTGGGTGTGGCTGGCGTTCTCCTCAAAGATGGGCGTGCCGGTGAAGCCGAACAGTTGCGCCTTGGGGAAGAAGGCTTTGATGGCTTGGTGGTTGTCGCCAAACTGGGAGCGGTGGCATTCGTCGAAGATGATGGCGAGGCGCTTGTCGCGCAGCGGGGCGAGGCGTTCTTTGTAGGTGCGCTTGCCTTGGTCCCGGTGCTGCTGGGCGCGCTTGCTGGTTTCGTCGAGCGCGAGGCCGAGCTTCTGGATGGTGGTGACAATGACTTTGTTGGCGTAGTCCTCGGAGAGCAGGCGGCGCACCAGGGTCTCGGTGTTGGTGTTCTCCTCGACGCAGCCTTCCTGAAACTTGTTGAACTCGATGCGGGTCTGGCGGTCGAGGTCTTTTCGATCCACCACGAACAGGCATTTCTCGATGTCGGGGTTGTCCTTCAGCAGCGTGGAGGCTTTGAAGGAGGTCAGCGTCTTGCCGCTGCCGGTGGTGTGCCAGACAAAGCCGTTGCCACGATTCTGGTGGATGCAATCGACGATGGCCTGCACGGCGTAGATTTGATAGGGGCGCATGATCATCAGCTTTTGCTCGCTGGCGACCAGGACCATGTAGCGGCTGAGCATTTGCCCGAGGGTGCATTTGGCGAGGAAGGCGGCGGCGAAGTCGTCGAGGTGGGTGATCTTGCGGTTGTCGCGATCCGCCCACTGATAGATGGGCAGGAAGCGCTCCTCGGCGTTGAAGGCGAAGTGCTGTGGGTGGTTGTTGGCGAAGTAGTAGGTGTTGCTGCGGTTGCTGACGATGAACAACTGCATGAAGCAGAGCAAGGTGTTGGTGTAGCCGTTGCCGGGGTCGTGCTTGTAGTCGACGATCTGCTCCATGGCGCGGCGCGGGCTGATGGTGAGGGTTTTCAGCTCGATCTGCACCAGCGGCAGGCCGTTGATCAGCAGGATGACATCGTAGCGGTGGTGGCTGCTGTCGGTGTTGATGCGCAGTTGGTGGATGACCTCGAAGTCGTTCTTACACCAGTCCTTGAGGTTGACCAGCATGAAGTGCAGCGGGGTGCCGTCTTCGCGCTGGAAGTAGCCGATCTCGCGCAGGGTCTTGGCGGCCTGGAAGACATCGGCGCTGATGAGGCTGTCGCGCAGGCGGGCGAATTCGGCGTCGGTGAGGCTTACGTGGTTGAGGGCCTCGAACTTGGCGCGGAAGTTGGCCTCCAGCGCGGCTTTGTCGCGGATGTCCGGGCGATAGCTGTATTTGAGCTCGACGAGCGTGTCGATGAGCTTTTGTTCGAGCTGTTGTTCGGTGAGGGACATCCGTGGGTCTCTAAGATGGGCGCCTGGCGGCTTGTGGTCGTCGTATTAAGGCGCAAGCGAATGGCTTGGGATTCGTGACTCCCGGCTGGGAAAACGTCGAGCAGCGAGCTGCGTTCGCTTCCCGTGCAAGCTTAATACACTGCGGTTTATTACTGCGAGTGTTTTTTTCGTTGCCCGAACGGCGTGAGTTAGCCGATTTCGCTGTAGTTTGCGAGTTTTGGCTAGACTTGCGCAGGGATCCTTCTTTGCTTCCAGGGCGGCGAGATTAGTGTGCGGTCAGACCATGGCTGGTGGGACTGGTGGCCGGCGCGGGCGCTGCGTTCGGTGGCGTAGTAGCGGGGGTTTTTGCAGTAGTCAGGATAGACGGCGGCTTTCCCTGCTTCGACCATGGCGAGGTTGATGCTGGTCGGGCCGTCGAAGACTTCGCCCACAATTCTGCCGTAGCGGTCGCGATCTTTCGCAACCAGCGACAGGGTGGCGGGCGTGATTTCCAGATTGGCGATGACACTCAGGCACTGGGGCATTGGCATCACCCAGTGCCTCGCGTGCAAACAGCTTCACCCGTTGCTCAGGCTTGAGCGCTTTGAACTGGAGCTTGAAGTCGAACCGGCGCAGCGCAGCGCCATCCACGCCGCTCATCAGGTTGGTGGCTGCGATCAGGATGCCGGGGTAGCGCTCCATCTGTTGCAGCAGTTCGTTGACCAGGGTGCGCTCCCATTGACGCTGGGCCTGGCGCCGATCCGCCAGAAAGCTGTCGACCTCGTCGAGGAGTAGCACCGTGCGCTTGGAATCGACACCGGCGAAAAGATGCGCCAGATTTTGCTCGCCATCTATGATCGCCTGCCAACCACGATCAACCCAACTCGGTGAGCCGGTTTTTTTGGGAAACGTTTTGGGAAAGCCCCGAAAAAGTTCCCAAAAAACAGACTAACTACTTGATTTGATTGGTGGGCCGTCAGGGATTTGAACCCCGGACCAAGGGATTATGAGTCCCCTGCTCTAACCGCTGAGCTAACGGCCCGTTTTTTAATTAGCGTTAGGTGGATTTCCGTGCCATCAGTTGGCGAGATCGACTGATAGCACGGGCATGGATATTACTCGGAGTCAATGAAGCTGCGCAGTTTGTCCGAGCGGGTTGGGTGGCGTAGCTTGCGCAGGGCTTTGGCTTCGATCTGGCGAATGCGTTCGCGCGTGACGTCGAATTGCTTGCCAACTTCCTCAAGGGTGTGGTCGGTGTTCATGTCGATGCCGAAACGCATGCGCAGGACCTTGGCCTCGCGCGAGGTAAGGCTAGCGAGCATGTTCTGGGTGGCCTCGCGCAGACCCTCGGCCGTGGCGGAGTCGACCGGGGAGATGACGGTGGAGTCCTCAATGAAGTCGCCGAGATGGGAGTCTTCATCGTCGCCGATTGGGGTTTCCATGGAGATGGGTTCCTTGGCGATCTTGAGCACCTTACGCACTTTGTCCTCGGGCATTTCCATCCGCTCGGCCAGCTCCTCTGGGGTAGCTTCGCGCCCCATTTCCTGCACCATCTGCCGGGAGATGCGATTGAGCTTGTTGATTGTCTCGATCATGTGCACCGGAATGCGGATGGTGCGCGCCTGGTCGGCAATGGAACGAGTAATGGCCTGGCGAATCCACCAAGTGGCATAGGTGGAGAATTTGTAGCCACGGCGGTATTCAAACTTATCCACCGCTTTCATCAAGCCGATATTGCCTTCCTGAATCAGGTCCAGAAACTGCAAGCCGCGATTGGTGTATTTCTTGGCAATGGAAATCACCAGACGCAGGTTGGCCTCGACCATTTCCTTTTTGGCGCGACGGGCCTTGGCCTCACCAATGGACATCTTGCGGTTGATTTCCTTGATTTCGCTGATGCTGAGGACGTTTTCTTCTTCGAGCTCCATCAGGCGACGCTGAGCGCGACGGACTTCCTCGGCGTACTCGCCAAGCCGTCCGGCGTATTTGGCGCTGGAGGCGAGGTGTTGATCGAGCCAGCCGGCATTGGTCTCGTTATCGGGGAAGGAATCGATAAAGACCTTGCGCGGCATCCTGGCCCCATCGATGCACAGCCCCATGATGTGACGCTCCTGGGCGCGGATGCGCTCGATGGTCTGGCGCAGAACGCGGATCAGGTCGTTGAAAACACCGGCAACCAGTTTGAAGCCAAGGAATTCCTCTGAGACCCGCTCGCCAGCGTAACGGGTGCGATCATCGTCGCGACCGTAGTCGTGCAGGCAGAGGATCAGGCGCTCATAGCTATCGCGTAGAGCTTTAGCGCGCTGGGCAAATTCTTCCGGATCAGGGCCGGTATCGATCACTTCGGCCTCTTCTTCGCTGCTTTCAGCGTCGCCGTTGACTTCCTTGGCCGCTCCCTTATTGATCGGTTGGGCGATTTCGTCGCTGCCGTCGTCGAAGCCGGAAATCACGTCGGTGATGCGGATTTCTTCGCGCTCGGCCTGTTCGATGAGTTCGAGCAACATTCCGACGGTTTTCGGGTACAGTGATAGCGCTTGCAGAACCTGGTTGAGACCTTCCTCAATGCGCTTGGCGATGCGCAACTCGCCCTCGCGCGTGAGCAGTTCGACCGTGCCCATTTCACGCATGTACATGCGTACTGGATCAGTGGTGCGGCCAAATTCGCTGTCGACTGAGGCGAGTGCGGCCGCAGCAGCCTCAGCGGCCTCGTCATCGGCGACAGCGGAATCGCTGAGTTGGTCGACCTCAGAGGGCGCCGTCTCATGGACTGTAATGCCCATGTCGTTAATCATGCGCACGATGTCTTCGATCTGCTCGGGCTCGACGATGCCGTCCGGCAGATGGTCGTTGACCTCGGTGTAGGTCAGGAAGCCCTGATCCTTGCCCTTTGCGATCAACTGTTTCAACTGCGACGCCTGGTGCTGTTCCTGGTCCATAAAGTACCTATTGAATCTGGCTAACGCTCATAGTCCTGGCCACCCTGGAGGATGAAACCCTTGTTTCACGGTCAGGCTCATAGTCCTGGCCACCCTGGAGGATGAAACCCTTGTTTCACGGTCAGGCTCATGCTCCCACCGACCCCGGAGGATGGAAGCGGCCGTCTGGCGGCAAGGCTCTCATAGCTCACCCACGCGAATGCAAGGATTCCGCTTATAAAGCTATAAAAACAATTGTTTATAGGCTCAAGTAACGGTGAATGCTCAATTTGACGCGGACAATGGCAAACTCACAATTATAGCATAGAACCCTGTTTTCTGGGCGGCAAATCAGCTGCCTTGCTTCGAGACTTCGCCAATCTCAGCTCCCGGCTTCGCCGCCAGCAAGTTCCTGCCTTCGACCGCGAGGGGGGCAAGCTCGCCGCTGCTAAGTAACCGATACCGCTGCTCGCGCTCGGCCTGGCGGCAGAGCGCCGTCAAGGCGCCAACAAACTCGGGCTCAATGCCCTCATCAGGGATATGTTGAGTCAGGCTGGGGTCGGCAAGTTCCGCTACCACTGGGGCATGCGGGCTACTACTGACATAGTCCCTTAGCATCTCCGGAGAGATATCAGGGTCGGCATCGGCATGTGCAAGCAGTTCGCCAAGCAAGCTGGTATCTTCCTCGGCAAGTTCGGTCCAATGATCGGCAATAGCACGCGCCGCCAAGGCCAAGCGCGGTTGTTGCAGCAGGAGCGCGGTGGCCAGGCGCCCAGCCGTCAGGCGGGTGCGCATGGGGACGCGATAAGGCGCGCGCGCGCGTGGCTGGCCAGCATAGGGTATTTGGAACGGCCCGTTGCGCGAGCCCGCGGCCATTGGTCCGGTCGATAACGGTTGCGCTTGCCACGACGCCGGCGCTCTTGCCGGCTCGGAAAGAATTTCTGGCTGCTGAACGCCGATGAGCTCCCCGAGCTGCCGCAGCAGCAGTTGTCGATAGGTGCCCTCGGGCGCCAAGCCGATCAGCTCGCGGGCCTGGGCATCGCACTGCGCAAGCCCCTCGGCCGAGCGCAGATCGAAGCGCTCGCGCAGCTCGTCGAACAGAAAATCCGACAGCAGCCGTGCCCGCTCCAGGCGCCGCTCGAACGCTGCCAGTCCTTCCGCGCGCAGCAGCGAGTCGGGATCATGACCAGCCGGCAGCAGCAGAAAGCGCACTGTCAGTCGCTCGGCCGCATAAGGCAAACTCACGCGCAGCGCTTTGCCGGCTGCGGCCCGACCGGCTTTGTCCCCGTCGAAACAGAACACCAGCTCTTCGCTTTGGCGCTTGAGCCGCTGGAGTTGTTCCGGCGTCGTGGCGGTGCCCAGGGTGGCCACCGCATAGGGCAGGCCGAATTGGGTCAACGCAATCACGTCCATGTAGCCTTCGACGATCAGCACTCGCCTAAGTTGGCGTTGGCGCTGGCGGGCCTCGAACAGACCATAGAGCCCCCGGCCTTTGTGGAACACGGGGGTTTCGGGCGAGTTCAGGTATTTCGGCTCGGATTGATCGAGCACTCGCCCGCCAAAGGCGATAATACGACCGCGATGATCGCGAATCGGAAACATAATCCGGTTGCGAAATCGGTCATAACGTCTTGTCTTTGAGTCTTTTTCTCGCTCGATAACCAGACCGGCATCGATCAGCGCCTGCTCCCGAGAGGCATCGGTACCGAGACGGCTCAGCAGAAAGTCCCAACCTGCTGGCGCGAATCCGAGGCCGAATTCAGCCGCCACCTCGCCGGTGAGGCCACGCCCTTTCAGATAGGCGACGGCACGGGCATCGTCGCGCAGTTGGTGTCGGTATAAGTCGGCAGCCTCTTCGAGCACCTGATAGAGAGGGCTGATATCCAGCTCTGGTGCCTGGGAGTCGCCAACTGCCCCGGTATCGGGCAGCACAATGCCCGCGCGGGTGGCCAGCTCTTTGATCGCCTCAGGGAAGCTCAGGCGATCATATTCCATCAGGAAGCCAATGGCATCACCGTGCACACCGCAGCCGAAACAATGATAGGTCTGACGCGCCGGGGTGACGATAAAAGACGGCGTCTTTTCCTGATGGAAAGGACAGCACGCCTTGTAGAGCTGACCGGCCAGACGCAGGGGCACCCGCGCGCCGACAATCTCAAGGATGTCGGTGCGCGCGAGAATTTGCTCCTTGAGTTCGGGCGAGATTCTGCCGGCCATGGACATAAAGCTAGCAGATAATTTGGAAAAGTCTGCGACCCTTAAGCGCCGCGCTCAGAGCTCCCGTCCCTTACTGTGAATCACACGGATTCATTACCCTGGGTGGTCGGGACCATGAACGTTAGGCTGCCTGCTCAGGCAAGCAGGTCAAGTATTGAGGCGCTGCTTGACCCTGGCGCTGACCTGGCCGATGTCGGCCCGACCCTGCACCTGAGGTTTCACCAGTCCCATTACCTTGCCCATGTCGCGCATGGAGGTCGCGCCCGTCTCAGCCAGGGCGGCCTCGATGCAGGCGTCGATCTCGGCATCACTCAGGGGTTCTGGCAGGTATTCCTGGCAGATGAGGATTTCGGCCTCTTCCTTGACGGCCAGATCCTCGCGCCCGGCGTCGCGATACTGGGTGACAGAGTCGCGCCGCTGCTTGAGCATTTTCTCAAGCACCAGGAGCACCTGGGTATCGTCAAGCTCAACCCGCTCGTCGACCTCGCGCTGCTTGATGGCAGCGTTGATCAGCCGGATAGTCCCAAGTCTTTCCTTATGGCCGGCCTTAAGCGCGGCCTTCATGTCGTCTTGCAAGCGTTGCTTCAGCATGGTGGCCAGCGTATTTGTGAGTCGGGCTTGTTAATCGGGCAAATTTGAGAAGGCGCGGAGTATGTAGAGCGCTGGCTAGAAAGGACGCTCCCAGCGGCGCGACTCGCGCGAGAGTTTTTTGTGATGACGTTTGACGGCAGCGGCTTTTTTGCGTTTCCGCTCAGAGGTGGGCTTTTCGTAGAATTCCCGACGACGGACTTCGGCAAGGATGCCGGCTTTCTCGCAGGAGCGCTTGAAGCGGCGCAGAGCGACCTCGAAAGGCTCGTTTTCTTTGACTCGAACGTTTGGCATGCAACAATCTCGTTCAGTGGCGGTGGCGCTGACCCTGTTAGGCAGCAAAACTGTTTGGAAGGAAACAACCGACAATGATAACGTGCACTGCTCCCAGGGAGCAACGCATTCGTGCCCCGCTTCGCTGCTAAATTTTCCCAACGCCAGCCCATGTTTCACCCACTGCCGCTTTTTATTGGCCTGCGCTACACCCGCGCCAAGCGTCGTAACCATTTTATTTCGTTCATCTCCCTGATTTCCATGCTGGGCATTACCCTGGGCATGGTGGCGCTCATCGTGGTGCTGTCGGTGATGAACGGCTTCCACAAGGAAATCCAGGAACGCATTCTGGGCATGGCCTCGCACGCCACCATTAGCAGCGCCGATCCTGGCGGGCTTGCCGACTGGCGCGACCTACTCGCGCAAGTGCGCAACGCGCCCGATGTGGTAGGCGCGGCGCCCTTTGTCGAAATTGAAGCCATGCTGATGAGCAACGGCCAGACCAATGCCGCCATCCTGCGCGGCATTCTGCCAGCGGAAGAAGACCAGGTCTCGGACCTGCGCACCGATATGATTGCCGGGCGGGTTGAGAATCTGATCCCCGGTGAGTTCAACATCATTCTTGGCGTGGAGTTGGCCAATGCGCTCCGCGTCGGCCTTGGTGACAAGGTTACAGTGGTCACACCTCAGGTGAATGCCACACCGGTCGGCGTGATGCCGCGGCTCAAGGCTTTTAATGTCGTTGGCCTGTTCGAGGTGGGCATGGCCGAATATGACAGCGGCGCGGCCTTCATGCACATGAGCGATGCCGCCCGGCTAATGCGCTTAGGTGAGGATAACGCCGAGGGCGTGCGGCTGAAAATCACCGACATGTTTCAGGCCCCGCGCATCGCACGCGAGATCGCCTCCACGCTCGGCGGCTACTATCGCGTGTCCGATTGGACCCAGATGCATCGCAATTTCTTTGCCGCATTGCGCACCGAAAAGCGCATGATGACCATTATTCTGTTCCTGATCGTGGCGGTAGCGGCCTTTAACATCGTCTCCACGCTGGTGATGGTGGTCACCGACAAACGCGGCGATATCGCCGTGCTGCGCACACTGGGCGCCTCGCCTGGCACTGTGATGGCCATTTTCATGGTGCAAGGCACCAGCATCGGCCTGGTGGGCACTGTGCTCGGCATGATTGGCGGCGTGCTGCTCGGGTGGAACGTCGAAACCATTGTCGCCAGCATTGAACAGGCCTTTGGGGTGCATTTTCTCGACCCCAGCATTTACTACATCAGCGCCCTGCCCTCGGATGTGCGCCTGAGCGACGTGCTGAGCATTGCCGGTGGCGCCTTTGCGATGTCGATTATCGCCACCCTCTACCCCGCCTGGCGCGCCGCGCGCACCGACCCGGCCGAAGCCCTGCGCTACGAATAATCACCATGACTAATCCCATCCCTGCTCTCGAAGCCAGCGGCCTGACCAAAACCTTCCGCGAAGGCCCGCAGGAGGTCAGCGTACTGCGCGGGCTCAACCTGCGCGTCGACCCCGGCGCGCGCATTGCCGTGGTAGGCGCTTCGGGCTCGGGCAAAAGTACCCTACTGCATTGCCTGGGCGGTCTTGATCGCCCCAGCGGCGGCGAAGTGCGCTGGGCCGGCGAACCTATCGCTGGGCTCTCTGAGCGCCAGCGCGGCCTGCTGCGCAACAAACGGCTTGGGTTCATCTATCAGTTCCATCACCTGCTCGGCGAATTGAGTGCGCTTGAGAACGCCGCCCTGCCCTTGCTGATTGGAGGCACCAAGGCGGCCGATGCGCGCACCCAGGCGGCCGATCTGCTCACGCGCGTCGGCCTGGCCGCGCGACTCGAGCACAAACCCTCGGAACTCTCCGGCGGCGAGCGCCAGCGCGTCGCCATTGCCCGGGCGCTGGTCACCCGACCGGACTGCGTACTGGCGGATGAGCCGACAGGCAATCTCGACCGCCGCACCGCGACAGACATTTATGAATTGATTCTGGAGTTAAACCGCGACATCGGCACCAGCGTGGTGCTGGTGACCCATGATCTGGACCTGGCCGCGCGTGCCGATCAGATCTGGCGGCTGGAGGATGGTGCGCTGGTCGCCGGGGACGGGCGGCCGTAGCGGGCAAGACGGCGTGCCTTGAGCCGTTGTATGAGGTTCCAGCGCCACAGCCCCTGCACCACCCAGTAGGCAATTACGGCGCCGATTGTGGCGCAGACCAGGCTACCGAGTAGCACGGGGCCGAGAATGCCAAACCAGTTGTGCCAGTCGATCCAAAAACTGAATTGAAAAGGCAGGATCGGGCGCAGCAACAGCAGGCAACCAACGATATAGGCAAAGTAGAACATGGGTGGAATGGTCAGCGGATTGCTGATCCACACCAACAACACGGAAATCGGCAGGTTAACGCGCAGCTTGACCGCGCCTATGGCCGCACAAAATGTTTGACCCACAGGCGGCAGGTAGAGAATGAAAAAACCCAGCGCAAAGGCGCCGGCGACTGAGCGCCGGTTCAGCGCCCATAGGCTCGGCTCGCCCAGCAAATGGGCAATACCTCGAAGGGCCCGGTTTTCAAGCAGAACCCGGGGATCAGGCAGACGCCGTTGCAGCCAGCGTTTCATGCGTCAGCACCTACTCCGCCCAAATACCGCACCAGTTTTCCCCCCAGCTTCATCCATCGCCTCGCCTCTGATTTGAGTATAACGGCAAAGTCCCGCAATGGTTCGCGGTATTTGAGCGCTGGCGACCTTGTGCCTGGCGGTCTGCCAGCCATCGCCTTGGCTTTGTCGGCAGGCATTGGGATCTTCTTCCTGCAACAACGGCTGCCATCAGGTCTGCTGGTCCTCGGCATGGGTGCGCTGCTGACGCTGGCGGCTATAGGCTGGCGCTGGCTGCGGCTGGCCGCCCTGGTGGTCATCGGGTTCGGTTACGCCTATTGGGCCAGCAGCCCACTGCTGACTCAGCCCTTCTCCGAGTCCCTGTTGCGCCAAGATCTGCTCATCGAAGGTCGGATTGCCGGCCTGCCGGACCAAACGCCGGAACGCGCGCGCTGGCTGTTCGACATCGAACAGGCCAGCCATCAGGGCCAGTCAGTTCGCCTGCCCGAACGGGTTCGACTGAGCTGGTACAAGGGTGCTCCGGCACTGGCAGCGGGCGAGCGCTGGCGCCTGCTGGTGCGGCTGAAGCCGCCGCACGGGTTTATGAATCCCGCCGGTTTCGACTACGAGCGTTGGCTGTTTCAACAAGGCATTGGCGCCACCGGCTATGTGCGCGACAGCGACCAAAACCAGCGTCTTGATGCCGGCCCTGGCGGCGATTGGCTGAACCGTCTGCGCCAGCAGTGGCGCACGCACATCATTACCGTGCTGGGCGAGACTCGCGCCGCAGCCCTGGTGCGCGCGCTGGTGCTGGGTGATCGCGAAGGACTTGGCCCGCCGGAATGGCAGGTGCTCACGCGCACCGGCACCAATCATCTGCTGGCCATCTCGGGGCTGCACATCGGCCTGATCGCGGCGGCGGTGTTTTTTCTCGGACGCTGGCTGTGGGCGCGCCTGGGCTCGCTCGCCCTGCGGTTGGCGGCGCCGCGCGCCGGCGCCGTGGCAGCCCTGCTGGCGGCGTTCGGCTACAGCGCGCTGGCCGGGTTTTCCATCTCGACCCAGCGTGCGCTGGTCATGCTGGCTGTGGTGCTGGTGGCCTTGCTCGCCCGGCGCCAGCTACGACCGCTGAGCGGCATCAGTCTCGCCCTAGTGGCGGTGCTACTGATCGATCCGCTGTCCGTTCTCTCCTATGGATTCTGGCTGTCTTTCGGCGCTGTAGGCGCCCTACTCTATGCACTGGGCAGTCGGCTGGGGCAGCCGGGGCTCATCGCCGGCTGGACACGCGCGCAATGGGCGGTGGCGCTGGGGCTATTGCCCTTGCTGCTGCTGTTGTTCGGGCGCGCGTCCTTGATCGCGCCACCAGTCAATCTGCTCGCGGTGCCCTTGTTCTCGGTACTGCTGCCCGCGATTCTGCTCGCCACTCTGATCAGCCTGGCCAGCGGCTGGGGCTGGCCGCTGCTGATGGTTGGCGCGCTCCTGGAGCAAGGTTTCCAACTCCTCAACATTCTCGCCGAGCTGCCCTGGGCAACTTTGGGTCTTGGCGAGCGCCCGCTGTGGGTCTGGGGCGCGGCCTTTGCTGGCGTGGCCCTGCTGCTGGCACCGCGCGGCCTGCCAGGGCGTTGGCTGGGATTGATCTATCTTCTGCCGTTGCTGCTGGTGCGGCCGCTGCCGCCAGCACCTGGAACGGCGGCCGTCACGGTGCTTGATGTCGGTCAGGGGCTGGCGGTGGCTGTGCGCACCGCGCGACACACCCTGGTCTATGATCTGGGGCCGCGCTTCCCCAGCGGCTTCAATACCGGCTCGGCGGTGGTTGCGCCCTATCTGCGCGCCCTTGGCATCGGGGAGGTCGATCTGCTGGTGGTCAGCCATGCCGATCAAGACCATGCCGGCGGGCTGTCCGGGCTGCTTGAGGAGATTCCGGTCGCACGGCTGCTGAGCGGAGAGCCGGCCGAGCTGGAGTCGGCACTGTCATCCGGCGTCACTGCCGAGCCCTGTCAGGCCGGCCAGCAGTGGCACTGGGACGGCGTTGACCTGGCCATCTTGCACCCGAGTGCTGCGACGCAACTGGAAGGCAACGACAGCTCCTGCGTGCTGAAAATCACCACCGGCGGCGCCAGCCTGCTGCTGAGCGGTGATGCTGGCAGGCGCATCGAGGCCGAGTTGGTCCGCGACTATGGCCAAGCCCTGCGCGCCGAGGTGCTGGTGGCCGGGCACCACGGCAGCACGACTTCCTCAGCGCGCGCTTTTCTCCAACAGGTCGATCCGCGCTGGGTGATCTACTCGGCGGGTTTCGCCAATCGCTATGGATTTCCGGCCAAGGTGGTGTCGGAGCGGGTCGATCATCTTGGTATTCCGTCGCTGAACACGGCTACCACTGGCGCCATCTCCTTTCTGCTGCCGGCTCGGCCGCCGCTGGGGCCGCCGGAGCTGGCGCGGGCGCAGCGCGACCGATTGTGGCGCCATCATCCAGCGCCCTGATAAAACCCAGCAGTTCGCCGGCCAAGGGCTGGGATTTCAACCGCTGCGCCTCGCGCAGCAGCCTGGCCGCGAGCGACCGGTTTCCGTCCGCCAGGGCCGCCACGGCCTCGCGCAGCTTGCGCTCCGCAGCAACCTCGACCTCGGCGAGTCGCTCAAGCGCCATGCCGCAGCGGCGGCAATTCGGGTTGCAATCATAGCGGGCACGGCAGTTGGGGCAACGATCCATAGATACTACCCCCTGGCTCAGGACTCCAGGTAAAACACCAGGTCGGAGAGCTCCGCCATGGTCCGCTCGATGGCCGCCGGGTCATTGGCCTCGAGCGCGTCGCGCACGGCTTCGGTCATATCGACCAGATCTTCCTTGTCGTCGGCATTGGCGCTTTCCATCAAGCGCTCGGCCTTTTCGATCAACGCCTGGGCTTGGACATTCTCGCGCCGCGCGGCGGTATCGCTGGCCGCGCCAGTGGCGGCATCATCGTCGACTCGCTCGGCCTCGCCGTCGATCAGGGCCGAGAGGCGGTTGCGGGCGGCCTCCAGCTCCTGCTCCTCGAAACGCGCGGTGGCATTGTCGATGGTGATCTGCTTTTCCAGCCCGGTGCGCTTCTCGCTCGCGGTCACCTGCAAAATGCCGTTTAAGTCGAGCGTGAAGGTCATGACGATGACATTGCCCGCCGGCACGTCGCCCAACCCCTCGACGTGGAAGGAGCCGATCTCGGTGTTATTGAGCGCGTCCGGGTCCTCGCCCTGGTAGACATGCACCTCGATCTTGGTCTGACTGTCGTACATGGTCTGGAAGGCTTCACTCTTGGTCACGGGCAGCGGCGTGTTCTTGCGGATCACCGGCACATAGACGAAGGGATAGGGCTCGCCATTGAAGTCCCCGAAGGCGCTGGTGCCGAAGGTGTAGGGCGTGACATCGACCAACACCGAGGCGACCGTCTGCCCGCTGATCACAGCGGCCTGGATGGCGGCACCGGCGGCGACGCACAGGTCCGGATCGACCTCGGCGCGCGGCTGCATGCCGAGAATCTGTTCCAGGCGTTCCTGAATCAGCGGCGTGCGCGTGCTGCCGCCAACCAGCAGCACCTCGTCGAGATCGGCCACCGCCAGGCCAGCGCCCTTGAGCGCGGTGTGCACGGCCTCGAGGGTTTCGTCGATGTAGCTCTTGATCAGGTCCTCGTAGTCGCTACGCGAGATCTCGAGCGACAGGTTAAGTGGCTGGCCCTGGTGCTCGAGCAGGTATTCCTCCTCGATGCGCGCGAAGGGGGAGTCACTGAGGGTGATCTTGGCCGCTTCGCAGGCGCGCTGAATGCGGGCTAGCGCGCTGCGGTCTTCCAGCGACGCGATGCTGTGCTCGGTTTTGAGATGCGTCAGCACATGCTCGACCAGGCGGGCGTCGAAATCGTCGCCGCCAAGCTGGTTGTTGCCATGGCTGGCAAGCACCTCGGTGATGTCGGCGGTCATGCGCACCACCGACACGTCGAAGGTGCCGCCGCCAAGGTCGTAGACCAGGATGGTGCGGCTGCCCTGATGGTCGGCTTCGTAGGCGAGCGCTGCGGCGGTAGGCTCATTGATGATGCGCACCACCTCGAGCCCGGCCAGTTCGCCGGCATCGCGGGTGGCCTGGCGCTGGGCGTCGGAGAAATAGGCCGGAACCGTGATCACCGCCTTGCCGACGGACTCGCCGAGATGCTGCTCGGCGGCTTGCTTGAGGCGCTTTAAGATGAGCGCGGAGATTTCCTGCGGGCGATAGGACTGCTCGCCCAGGCTCAGATGCACGTCCTCGCCCATGCGCCGCTTGACCGAGCGGATGGTGCGCTCCGGATACAAACTGTACTGATTGCGCGCGGCCTGGCCAACCAGCAGGTTGCCGTCGTCGCCCAAACCGACCACCGAGGGCAGCAGCTTGGCACCGTCGATGGCGAGAATCTCCGGGCGCCCATCGCGCACCACGGCCACTTCCGAGTTGGTGGTACCCAGATCGATACCGATGATGATGTCAGTCACAGCTTAGGATTCCGTGCGTTTTGATGAATGTTCTTCTGATGCATGCTTTGCTAATCCATGCTTTGCTAATCCATGCTTTGCTAATCCATGCTTTCTGGGGTGTCGATGCGGTTGACGACCACCTCGGCCAGCCGCAGCAGATCGTCGTGCAGCAGCCAGCCGGGCCGCGACTCGGCCATCACCTCGCCATTGCGGTACTCGGGCTCGCGGGTCAGCTCCGCCGCGCGCATGCGGTGCGGGTCGAACAAGCGCCCAACTGTCGCAATGGGCCGCACCCCGCGCCGCGCCAGGCTCTCCTCGAGCCGACGCAGATTCATGGCCATGCCTTCGGCCAGAGAGCCGATCAGCCGTGCCTCGCGGCGATTGCGCGCATACCAGTGGGGCTGAAAGCGTGCGGCCTGTTCCTGACCGGCCTGCAGCCGATCGCGCAGCTCGACCAACTCGAGCAGCATGTCGCGCCAGCCGGCGCGGTCGGCCGCGCGGGTCTGCTCGCAGCGGCGTTCCTGCTCGTCGGCGAGCCGCGTCTGGCTCTCGCGCAGGTTGTCGAACAGACCACGGAACTCCTCCAGCGCGGTTCTGACCTGCCGGGACTCGAGCTTGACCTCGTTTTTGAGCGCGGCCAGTTCGGCGAAGAACGAGAAAAGATCGGGCGCGGGTGCCTCCTCGGCTCCGCCCTCGGCTGCGCTGACGGCCCGCCCGTCAGCTCCCGAGTCGCGCCGACTCTTGTCTTGGCCGTCGTCCCAGTCGTCTGCGCCGGCCCCAAGGTCACCGGCCAGTTGATCCGGTGCTTGTTCTTCTGCCGCTTGTTCTGCCGCAATGGTATCGAGATAGGCGCGAAACTGGGCTGTCAGCGCCTCGCGAGTGGCCAGGTCCATCAGGCATCTCCCCGCAACAGAGCTTGCAGCATGGCCGCGTCCGGACGTCGGGGCTCGCCGACCGGCGCGGCGCGCTCGAGGATATCCGCCGGTTCCACGGGCGTGCGGTCGAACAGCTCATAGGCGATGCGATCGCGCTCGGTGCGCAGCATCTCAAAGGCCGCGCGAATGGCGCTGAAGTGCTCGCCATCGCGCTCGGGCGGACAGCGGCGGATGGCGTCGTGATAGGCGCGCTCGACGGCGGCATCGTCGGCGTCGGCGCCGAGGCCGAGAATCAAGTAAGGGTCGCGCATCAGAAAAGATCCAGTTGTTTGGGCGGGGGATCATTCGGCCCATCACTCGACGGACCACTGCCATCGGCGCTCGAGCCGGGTTTGGTAGCCTGTTTTGACGGCGGCTTGGGTTTCGCACCTGATCCGGTTTTGGGCTTGGACTGAGACCTTGCTTTGGACGAGCCTGTTGACGGAGGCTCGGAATCTCCCGGGCCGGGAAAGGGCGAGTCACCCAAAAGGGCACTTGCGTCGACGCCGCCCTGAATGGCATTCAACACCATATCGATCACGGCTTGCCGGCCTAACGCCTTCTCCATTTCCTTGGCTTCGCGAATCACGCTTTTCGGCGCGCCGAGCATTTCCATCACCTTGACGGGCCCGATGGACTCGATCATGTGACGCACGGCGTCATTGGAGAGCATCTCGTCAGCGTCCAGATTGTCCAAAAACGGGGTTGGCACATCGGGCGCATCGAAAAGATCATCCGGCCAGAATTCGTCTTCTTCATCCTCGTCATCGAAGAACATCGGCGGCATCGGGAAGTTGCCGCGCAGCGGCGGGCCGTGCGGAAGGACTTTCTCGATGCGGATGGCGGTGCGGGTGTCGCCGTCGTCGCGCGCCCTCTGCCAGGCATCCTCGAGCTCACTCAGGTCGGCGCGGCGGCGGTAATCGAAGCCGCGCGGGTATTTCCCCTGGAAATGGTACATGACAAGAATCGGCTCACGCGGCCATTGCTTCAGCGCCGCCTCGGCCGCTTTCTGGCAGGCCAGATGCAGACCGAAACGGTGCAGGGTATCGCAGGCGGTCTCCAGCTCCGTGCGCGAAAGATCCCGCCATGGCGCGGCGTTGAAAACCTTTTTTTGCAAAGTCGCGGCCAGGTCGTCGCTGATGGGACTCTTGTCCTCGAGATGGCGGCGCAAACGCCCGAGGGCGGCGAGCAAATCCTCCCGCCCCCGGCCCTTGGACTTGTTCAATGACAGCAGCCGGAACACGTCCGATGCCTGGACCCTTACCCGAGCGCAGGCCAGGGCCAGCTCGACCCGCGCGTCCAGACTGTCGCCGCGCCCGCCATAGCGGGCTTTCAGCTCCGCGACCGCCACGTCCGTGCTCCGACGGTCCATCGCGTCCACCAGCACCAGCCCCAGGGACAGCTGATCCTTGTCCTCGTCACTCGATGCCCACTCCTGGGCGTCAACCAGCTCTTTGCGCGCAAGGTCCAAGCGGCAATTGCCGACCTGCTTGTGGGCATGCAGGAAATGCGCGCCGACCAGCCGCCGGCGCACATCGGTGTTGATCGGATCGATCTCCAACACTTTTTTGGCCAGGGTCGCTGCCTTCTTGAAGGCACTGCCATCGAGGGCCGTCTGCATGGCCTCGATCAGGAGCGGCAGATCCTGCGGCCAACGCTTCTGCCCCAACTCCAGCACCCGGCGGGCATCCTTGAGCCGGCGTGCTTTACGGAAGAACTCGATCAGCTTCAGATAGGTGGCGCGGTCGTCCGGGTCCCAGCGCAGACTTTCCTCAAGTTGTTCCGCCACCGCCAGCTTAAAAGCGTCTGGCTCTTGGCTCGCTGAACAGCGCTCGAGCACTTTCAACACCCTGTCGGTCCGGCGCAGGATGAGCGCGATACGCAAAGGCGACTGCGCATCCCGCGCCTCCTCGGACTGAAACATTTGCAATTGCGCACATTCGCGCCAGCATTCGATCAGGTCGAATGGATCGCCATGGGTGTCCACTTCGGCATCCCAGGCCGACACCAGCTCGCGCTCCCATGTCGTCAATGCGGGCGCCCCACATTCGCGCAGCCAAGTCGAAACATTCGCACGGATATCGAAATCGAAGACCGAGGTGGGCGTTACCGCGTCACTAAAGGCCAGTGTCAGCGCCTTGCGCCGCACCCAGTTGCGCCCAAGATCCTTGATGTGGCGGTACAACGTCTTCGCCAGTGCGCGCGGCGCCGGTTTCGATCCAGGTTTCGGACCAAGGCGATTCAGCTCCTGCCAAAGCGCAAGCCGCTCCGGCGGCCAACCCCGCAGCGCGCAAGCCACCTGAAACTCCGCCCCGGTCGCACCACCAGCGGCATCGGCAAAGGCCCGATCGGGCAAGACCGCAAGCGCAAGGGCTCGCTTCAAAGGCGCGAATGGCGATGAATCCGACACCCGCTCAAGCTGAGCCACCACGGGCTTTGCATCGCCTTGCGAAGCCCCCGGCTCCGTCGCGGTCTGCCGCTGAAGCACCTTGAGCAACTGCACCCAGTCGCGGTAAGGCGAGCGAAACGGAATGGCCGAGAGCGCCGCGCGCAAGTCGTCATCCCGGCCCTCGCAATAGGCGTGCAACGCAGCCAAGGCCGGCTCGGCATGCAGACGCACCGGATCATCCGCTGGGAGCTGCGCGAGCAGGGCCGAATGTCCGCCGACGACCTGGGCGGCGATTTGGGCGCGCAGACTCTCACGTTGCCCGGCTGCCAGGGCATCACTCCCCGCGCTGTCCGGATTATCGGTGAGCGCGCCCACCACCGCCTCCATGCGGCCGAGCCTGACCAGCAGCCCCGCATGCTCTAGGTGCATGGGCGCCTTGTCATGGAGAGCGGCGCGGTTCTCCCAGATCGCCAGCGCCTCCTTCAGCATGCCCTTGGCGGTCAGCTCCCCCGCCCGTCCGGCGTAGGCATCCGCCAGCGCAGTGCGCCACTCGGGGCGCGGCTCGCGCTTGAGCAATTCCTTGAAATCGGCGATCGCATCGCGCCAGCGGCCGCTCTCAAGCGCCGCGCGCGCTTCTTGCTCGAGCACGGAGGTGTTGCGCTTGTGGAGGTTCTCGCCACTTCGGGGGCCGCGCTTTTTCTGCTTCTTGCTCATCTTAAAGATACCGTCGGGCCATTGCGAGGACCGGTGGCACCTGCCCCAGCCCGGCTGAATTCTTGGTTTGTCGCCTCGGAGTTGAAAAGCCCATGCTACCAAGCGGCTCGTTTGATTGGCAGCGCCACGCGGAGCCAGTTTGCCCAGCGGACTAACAACAGGGCAACCACCTGGGCTACCAGCGGGCTACCCGCGCCGCCAGCGCGTCCCGCCAGCACCGTCTTCAAGCAGAATACCGGCCTGCTGGAGTTGATCGCGAATACGGTCGGCTTCAGCAAAGTCTTTGTCCTGACGGGCTTGCACGCGGCGCTGGATCAGGTTCTCGATTTCAGCATCGCTTGGCCCCTCGGGCTGGGCATCAGCACCACCGCGCAGGAAGTCATCGGCCTGGTCTTGCACCAGACCCAGCACGGCGCCCAGGCTCCGAAGCTCAGCCCCAAGCGCGGCGGCCCTTGAAAGATCGCTGTCGCGCAGCCGATTGATCTCACGTGCCAGATCGAACAACACCGCCAAGGCCTCGGGCGTATTGAAGTCATCGTCCATAGCGTCGGTGAAGCGCTGCCGATGCGCATCGCCGCCGTCTGGCTCAGCGGCTGGCTCAGCGGCAGGAAGACCGCGCAGGGCGGTGTAAAGCCGCGTCAAAGCCGAACGCGCTTGCTCCAAATTGCTCTCGTCGTAGTTGAGCGGACTACGGTAGTGACTGGCGAGAATGAAATAGCGAATCTCCTCGGGCCGGTAGCGCGTGAGAATCTCCCGCACCGTAAAGAAATTGCCCAGCGACTTGGACATTTTCTCGTCGTTGATGCGCACGAAGCCGTTGTGCATCCAAATGTTGACGAATGGCTCGCCGGTCGCGCCCTCGGACTGGGCAATTTCGTTGTCGTGATGCGGAAACTGCAAATCCGCACCGCCGCCATGGATGTCGAAATGATTTCCCAGGCATTGGGTCGACATGGCCGAGCATTCGATGTGCCAGCCCGGACGCCCCGGCCCCCAGGGCGACTCCCAGGCCGGCTCGCCCGGCTTGGCCGCTTTCCAGAGCACGAAATCCAGCGGATCGCGCTTGTGCTGATCGACATCAACCCGAGCGCCAGCGCGCAAATCACCCGGGTCTTTGCCAGACAGACGCCCGTAGCCGGAAAAGCTCGACACCTGATAGTAGACGTCACCCTTATCGGCCACATAGGCATGCTCACGCTCGATCAGCCGCTGCACCATGGCCAGGATCTCATCGATATGGGCGGTGGCGCGCGGCTCGAGCGTTGGCGGGCGCACGCCAAGCCGGGCGGCATCCTCGTGCATGGCGGCGATGAAGCGCTCCGTCAGTTGGTCGATGGGGATCCCCTGCTCCGCCGCGCGCGCAATGATTTTGTCATCAATATCAGTAATATTGCGCACATAGGTCACCGCGTAGCCCGCCTGTTGCAGGTAACGGTAAACCATGTCAAACACCACCAGCACCCGCGCATGACCGAGATGACAGAGGTCGTAGACCGTCATGCCGCAAACATACATCCGCGCCCGGCCCGGCTCGATTGGCACGAAAGGCTCCTTGTGGCGGGTGAGACTGTTGTAAATGTGAAGCATCTGGGTTCCCATGACCGAGCGCAAAAAATTAGCTCGTCATGCTAGCAAAGCACTCCGTCCGACACCAATTCCGCCTGCGAGCCTTGCGCAATCCCCGGGGTTCTCGCCTGGCGATACCGCCGCGCCCTCCTCGGTCGCGTTCGACAGAATCCGGCCGGACGCTTTATTCTGCCGGCGGAACCACTTAGGATGCCCCTTCATTTTTGGTTTTCAACGCAACAGAATCAATAGAGCCTGCGACACAGATGATCAAACTCAGCACCAACCACGGCGACATTCTGATCGAACTTGACCACGATAAGGCGCCCGCTACTTGTGAAAATTTCGAGCAATACGTCCGCGACGGTCATTACGACGGGACCATTTTCCATCGGGTGATCGACGGCTTCATGATCCAGGGCGGCGGCATGACAGCGGATTTCAACCAGAAGAGTACGCGCCCGCCCATTAAGAACGAAGCCAGCAACGGCCTGAAAAACACCACCGGATCCGTCGCCATGGCCCGCACCGCTGATCCGCACTCGGCCTCGGCGCAGTTCTTCATTAATGTCTCGGACAACGGCTTTCTCGACCACCCTGGGCAAGACGGCTGGGGCTACGCTGTCTTTGGGCAGGTCACTGATGGCATGGACGTGGTCAATGCCATCAGAGCGGTGCGCACCGGCAATCGCAACGGCCATCAGGATGTCCCGGTCGAAGATGTGATCCTCATCAAGGCCGAATTGGTCGACTAGACCTGGTCAACTAAGAGCCAGGCGGATTCGGTTTAGGCTGTGGAGAGGGCTGCGGACATGGCTTTGGACGCAGCTCAGTCGGCGACTGCCATGGGCCAGGGCAGCGACCAAGCGCGCAATCCGAGCGCACAGCGCCTGTTTATCTCCGACCTGCACCTTGCCCCCGATCAGCCGGAGATCCTGGCGCATTTCCTCGCCTTCCTGCGCGGGCGCGCGCGCGCAGCCGCCGAACTTTACATCCTCGGTGATCTCTTCGATGCCTGGATTGGCGACGATGCGCTTGGCGACCCTGAGGTCGCGCCAGACTTCCTGCAAGTCGCGGCCAGCTTGCGCGAACTCAGTGAGCGCGGCACTCGCTGCTGGCTAATGCAGGGCAATCGGGATTTTCTGCTTGGGCGTCGTTTCGCTCGCGCCAGTGGATGCCGTCTGCTGCGCGACCCCAGCCTGGTGCCTATGGCCGATCAGTCCATACTGCTGATGCACGGCGACCTTTTGTGCACGGATGACATTCCCTACCAGCGCTTTCGCCGCCGCGTGCGCAACCCACTGGTGAGGCAACTTTTTTTGCTACGCCCCAGGCACCAGCGCCAGCGCATCGCGGCGGATTATCGCCGCCGCAGCCGCGCGGCCACAGCCGCCAAGCAAACAGCCATCATGGATGTCAGCCCGCAGACGGTGATTCAGTATGTGCGACGCTACCGGGCCGACCGGCTCATCCATGGACACACCCACAGGCCGGGCGATGATCCTGTCACGCTTGACCAGCGCCAGTGCCTGCGCCAAGTACTCGCGGACTGGCGCCTCAACAACGGAGAGGTCCAAGCCGAGATGCTGGTTGAAGAAGCAGGTCGCTGGTGGCGGGAGCCGATCCAGCCCTGACCATGCCGCTCTTCCAATCGTCCTCAATGGTACAATGACGCCACTGTGACAGCCACCAACGATACTTCACCATGATCTTCAAGCGCCTATTCCGCAAGGCGCCGGCACCCGCGCAGCCGGACCCGCACCTGCTCGCCGAGGCGGCGCTGAACAGTGCCGACCCAGCCGCGCAACGCCAAGCCTGCCGCATGATCGACGACCTGCGCGTGCTACGTCAGGCGGCCGAGGAGTCGCCAGACATCGGCACCCAGGATCTCGCCGCAGCGCGCTATCGCCACCTGATCTGCCGGCTTGAATCCGGCGCCCCGCAGCTTGATCAAGCCCTGGCGGAAATCGCATCCATCCACGACCCCGAACACCTTGGTGAGATCGCACGCGAAGCCCAGGCTGCGGAGTTGCGTCTGGCGGCCATGAATCAACTACCTGCGGATGCGCCCGCCCTCGCCCGCTGCGCGATTGAGGACGCCCTGCCCAGCCATCGCCAGCATGCGGTTGAGCGCCTCTCCGAGCGTCATCTTCTTGAACAAGTCATCAAGCAGATCGGCAAGAAAGACACCAAGGTTTACCGGCTCGCGCGCGAGAAAATGCGCACACTGGCGCAGCAGGAGGACCGCCCGCGCCTGGCCCGTCAGCGTTGTACCGAGCTTTGTGCTCAGGTTGAACGCCTCGGCCGGCACAATAACTGGATTCAAGACCGCGCCCGCCTCAAACTGCTCGATCAACAATGGGCCGAGATTGAGGTCGATGTCGAATCCAAGGATCGCGATCACTACCAAGATCTCCGCGCGGCCTTCATCGCCGCATTTGACCAACACGCCCGCGCCAACGCCCAGCTGGATGCGGACCGCCAGAATCGTGCCGACAGCATTGCACAAAAGCGTCGGCTGATCGCGCGCTTGCGAGCGCTGGCAACTGCCACCGATGCCGAACACTTGACTTCGGAACTGGCCGCCATTGGCGACGCCTGGAGCGCTATCGATGGCGAGCATTCCCTAACTGAACCTGGCGCCACCGCCCCGATAGATGCCATACCCGCCCAGGAAGATGACGAGCTTGATGCCTTGCGCTCAGCCGGTCAACAAGCCCTTGAACAGGCGCTGGCGCGACAGCGTCAATTAAACGTGCAACGGCAAGCTGGGACAGGCCCGCGCGAACAGAACGCAAACGAAGCAGGCGAGCCGAGGAATACACTGGCAGACCAGACAAGGCAGCGCGAGCGCCAGGAGCAATTGCTGGCCGAGGTGCATGCCCTGCTCGAGACCCCAGGCCCCATGGATGCTCCCTCGGCACGCAAACGCCAACAGCAGCTTGCGGCCTTATTGGCAACGCAGTCGCGAAACGAAGACGTCCAGACCGATGCCCAGCCCGATACCCAGCCCGAGCGGGCCCAGGTAGCACTTGAGCACCTGGGGCGCCGCCTTGCGAAACAGCAGCGTCTGGCTGAACGCAAACTGGCCGAGGCGCCCGAGCAACTGCAACGCTTGGGTGAACATCTCGAAGCCGGCGAATTACGCAAGGCCGAGTCGCTGTATCAGAAAATCAATACCGCGCTTGATCATGCACGCGCGGCCGGTCTCTCCCGTTCCGACATCAACCGCGTCGACAAACAACTCAAAGCACACCAGGCGCGGCTGCGCGAACTCCAACGCTGGCGCCGCTGGAGCGCCGATCAGGGTCGCGAAAGCCTGTGCCACGAGGCCGAAAGTCTCGCCCTGCGCGCCGACGCCGAGCAAGCCGATGCCGAACTCGACAGCCTGGCGGCAGGGCTCAATCACTTGCGCCGCGACTGGCGGCGGATCTGTCAATCCGGCACCCCGGCCAGCGACAACTACTGGCAGCGCTTCAAGCAGGCGACCGATCGGGTCGCAGCACGCTGTGAGCCATTCTTTCAGGCGCGCGCCGAGCGCCAGCGTGCCAGCCGCGAGGCGCGCCGCACCCTGTGTGAAAAGCTCGAGCATTTTCTGGCTGCGGTCGATTGGGACAGCGTCGACTGGAAAGCCATGGTGCGCGCCGAGCGCGAAATGCGTCAGGCATGGAGCGCGCTCGGGCCGATGGAAGATGGTGCGCGCGGCGGGCTCGAAGGCCGCTTTCGTCGCGGACTGGCACGCGTCGACAAGGCGCTGAAAGAAGAACGGGCGCGTAATCAGGCGCACAAACGCGATCTTATCGCGCGCATGCAGGCACTGACCGAACTCGACGACCTGGACGCGGCCATTAACCAGGCAAAACCCCTGCAAAAGCAGTGGCACACCACGGTTTCCGGCCGCCAGCAGGAAGAAAACGCGCTATGGCAGAAATTCCGCACCGCCAGCGATGCTATCTTTGCCCGCCGCCAGCAGGAGCGCGCCTCCCACGACCAGGAAGTGCAAAACAACCTGAGCCATTGTGAAGCACTGTGCGAACAGGCCGAGGCGGTGTTACTAGCCTCCGGCGCACAGGCCAGTCAACTTGCCGCCGACTGGGATAGTCTGGCGCAAAGCTGGCGCGACAGCCTGAGTCTGCCGCTGCACCACCAGGCCAAGAAACGCCTGCAACAGCGCTGGAATCGTGCCGAACAGGCCTTGCATGATCGATTACAGGCGCTGCGGGACCAAGCGGACTGGCAGGAACTCGATCAACTCCGGCAACAATCGGATTTTCTCAGCCAAAGCGCGCAACAAATGCTTGCCGGCTCGCTGCCCTCACCAACGGAACTGACCGCCCGCTGGTCTGCCTTGGGCGGCACTGAACAGCCAGGTAATAAAGCCAGCAAACTGACCAAAGCCTTCGCGGCCCTGCTCGACGCCCGCAATCAAGCCGACGCCAACACCCAACTCGCCAAGTTGTGCGAGACCAACCACCGCGAGCGCGAGGAGATCTGTCTGCGACTTGAGATTCTCACCCACCTCGACTCGCCGCCAGAATGGGTGGCACGGCGCATGGAACTGCAAGTCGAGCGCTTGCAAGAAAAGCTGCGCGATGGCGATGCTAACCCGCTGACCCAGTCCAAACCCCTGCTCAAGCGCTGGTATCTGGCCGCCCCTGCGGCAGCGGACGCCGACCTGCAAGCCAGATTCGCCCGCATTGAATCAGCACTGCGGCCCAAGCCGCAAGCTGACAAATCCGAGCCATCAGCCAAGCCGCGCGGCGACCAGAAGGACTAGCCCCACCTCGGTCATCTCCACCAGGGCGCCTGCGGTATCGCCAGTAAAGCCGCCCAAGCGCTGGCGCATAGAGGCACGCCAGAGCCACAACAGCAGCCCAGCCAGCGCCAACCAGCCAAGCACGCTCCAGCCCAGCAGGAGTCCGGCCAGCAACCACCAGGCCGCCACTACCGCCCGGGCCGCCGCAAGCGGAAGGCAGGCACGCAGCGCCGCTCCCATGCCCGTTTCCGTCGCCGGGGGCGTTACCAGCGCCAGCAGTAGAATCTGCGCGCGCGCCAGGGCTGGAATCAGCAGCAGCGCAGCCGAAATCGGCAGCAAGCCAATGGTCGCGGAGTCCAACCGGCTGGCAAGGACGAAGAGCGCGCTCCATTTCGCCAGCAATGCCAGCAAAAGCGCGACCGCGCCCATCGCACCCAGATGCGGGTCTTTCAGAATCAACAGGGTTCGCGCACGGTCTCCCAGACCGCCGACCCAGGCATCGGCACAGTCTGCAAGGCCATCAAGATGCAGCGCACCCGTGCCCCATACCCAGGCGATGAGCACCAGGGTCGCAACCACTGGCGCCGGAGCCGCCCCCAATAGCCATACCACCAGCCACAAGATAGCGCCAACCAGCAGACCCACCAGCGGGTAAAGCAGCGCCGCGCGCGCGGAATCCGCCGCTTGCCATTCGCCACCTCCCGGCACTTCCGGCAGAGGAATGCGCGTCAAAAATCGCGTGGCGACGACAAAGGCCCGCCACCACGGAGCCAGGCGAATCTGTGTGGAAAGCTGCGGCATCATCCTCACTCTAGGTCTTCAAGAATTAACGAAGGTGCCCGACTAGAGGCTTCAGGAAAGCGCTCATCAGAGCACAACAGAACCTGACGAGTCCCATAGAATCGCTCATCTCCTTTGTCCACTCAAAAACGCTCGAAGTCGTCGCTGTCGGCCGAGAAGTCCCCTGCGTCGTCGCCGGTCTTGTCAATGTCAGCATTGATTTTGTGCAATGCGCTGCGGACGGCGGCTCGCTGGCTCCCCCCACTGCCGGTGCGAAAGAAGGCCATCGTCTGCTGTAGCTGACCGGCCTGACCACTGAGTTCTTCTGCGGTAGCAGCCAGCTCTTCGGAGGCGGAGGCGTTTTGCTGGGTGGCCTTGTCGAGCTGGCTCATCGCCTGGCTGATCTGACCGATGCCGGCGGCTTGCTCACTCGAAGCGGCCGTGATCTCTTCAATGAGGTCGGCGGTCTTGACGATGTCCGGCACCATCTGCGCCAACAGCTTGCCGGCCTCCTCAGCAATGGCGACGCTGCCGGTGGCAAGCTGGTTGATCTCCTGCGCAGTCACGCCACTATTCTCGGCAAGCTTGCGCACCTCGGCGGCCACCACGGTGAACCCCTTACCATGTTCACCTGCGCGCGCCGCCTCAATGGCGGCGTTAAGCGCGAGAAGATTGGTCTTGTAGGCGATGTCTTCAATCAGACCGATCTTGCCGGCAATCTCCTTCATGGCATTCACCGTGCGCTTCACGGCATCACCGCCGCGTCCGGCCTCGTCCGCCGAACTCTTGGCAATACCGCTGGTGACCCGGGCATTCTCGGTGTTCTGCTGGACCGATCCATTCAGCTGCTCAATGCTCGAGGTGGTCTCCTCGACGCTCGCCGCCTGTTCGGTCGCACCTTGGCTCAGCGCCTGGGCCGTCGAACTCACCTGGCTCGACGCGGAGGAAAGACTGTCGGCACCCACACGCACCTCACCGACGATTTGGCGCAGGCGCTCGACCATGGCAAACATATCCTTGTAGACGCCCTGCAGATTGGTTTGATCAAACTTGATTGCCAGGTCGCCGTCAGCAACCCTGCGCGTGACATCGGCAATCACGGCCGGCTCACCACCCAACTGCCTCATGATTATGCGGGTCAACAGAACCGCAATGCCGATGCCGATAATGACTGCCAATAAGGTCCCAAAAATGGCGACATTGACGGCCCTGGACGAAGTTGACTCAAGACTTGCCATCCGGGCACCCATGAGCCCTTCTTCTCTCTCCTTAAAAGTCTTGATCTGCTCGCGGAATTTATCGAAATAGACCTTGCCTTTTTCCTCTCCAACCAATCTCGCCATGTCATCCATACTCTTGGCATCGCCAATTTCGCGACGCAGGGCGATCTGAACTTCGACCACCTGATTGATCCACTCAGTAATGGTGGCATTGATCTCTTTCAGCAGGTCAACCTGGGCGGGGTTGTCGTCGACAGTTTTCGATAAGGAAGCGACTAACTGATAAAAGTTGGCCTTGCCGGAGTTATAGGGTTCGAGAAATTCATCTCTGCCAGCAAGAAGGTAGCCGCGCATACCGGTTTCCATATCAACCGCAGATGCGAGAATGGCCTGTGCACTTGCAATCACCTCATAGGTGTGATCAACCCAGGCAACCAATTGCCTGAGCTCATCGATATCGGTAGCTGATCTGGCCTTGGCCTGGCGCTCTTGCATCAACTTTTCTTCGCGCCCAATAAAGGTGGCAATCTGCTCGCGAAATGTGTCAAAGTATTGCTTACCGCGAGCCTCTTGAACCAAGCTTGCCATGTCGTTCATGGTCTTGGCATCGCCAATCTCCCGCCGCAATTCAATGGCTGGCTCGGTCACCTTGGCTTGCCACTGATCGATCGTTTCCTGGGTCTCCGCAAGCAATTGCACCTGAGCAGGATTGTCATCGACGGTCTTTGACAGCTGGCCAATCAGTGCATCAAAGGCCTGCTTTCCGCTCTTGTACGGGTCGAGAAACTGCTCCTTTCCCGCAAGCAGATAGCCGCGCATGCCTGTTTCCATATCAACAGCCGCAGCTTCAATGCTGGACGCCTCAGCAAGGACTTCATGCGTATGGTTAACCCACTGAAAATTCTGTAGCAGCGAGTTGATGCTCAGATAGACCACGACTGCGATGGCAATCATCAGAGCCAGAATCAGGGCATTTCCCGAAAGAAGCTGGGTTCTGAATTTTAAGTTTGCAATCATTGTTCGGTTCGCTCCAAGTAAGAATAGTCAGGCCAGCAAAAAAGCCGGGAGTCACACGCCCTTCGCGTGCAGTGCCAAAAGCATGTCAGCCGTCGTCCGTTTCGCGCGAATTGAAGATCACATCCTCATAGACGGCGTCTTGCTCGCAGGAGAACTCCAAAGACTCGAGCATCAGGGGCGCTTCAGGGACGAGCGGACACAGCAGCCAACCTTGGTCGCGACGTCGGAAAACCTCGATCGATCGGGACCGTGAATCGATCAGCACATATTCTCGCAGCGACTCCAACTGCCGGTAGTGGGCGAACTTGGCGCCGCGATCATAGGCCTCGGTCGACTCCGAGAGCACCTCAACAATCAGGGTCGGATCGCGCTTGAGCTTTCGCTCCGCCGCATCCGCCGGTGAACAGGTGACGAAGACATCTGGATAAAAAACGTTCTCGGCGGCTTCGATGGCGACCAGCAGCTTCATGTCGGTGATATAGACCCGGCAATCGCTGCCGCGTACATGGGCGCGCAGCATCGCGAATATATTGCCCGAGATGGTGACATGCTCCTCGCTCGCGCCCGCGATGGCGAAGACCTCGCCGGCGATATATTCGTGCTTCACATCCGATGTCTCTTCGCCCGCAAGATAGTCTTCCAGCGTCAGATAGGGTAATCCAGCGAGATTCGACATGGCGGTCACTCCATCAATCAGTCTTTATGCACGAATTTACTACAACCCGCTCAAGCGCGTCACAGCAGCACCCCCCAGGGCCGATGGACGACCGTCGAACCCCCTGGCCTGCGCTCTCCGCTGGATGGCTCGGCAGTCGAGGCAATGCCGGCGCCAGCGCGCTGGCTACAAGGTGTTGCGGACAATGAAACTGCGGTAGTCAAGGAGCAATCAATCACAATCGGCTCGTTACAATTGATCTATGACGAAACCGGTTTGCAGATGTGCTGATGTAGCCGAGAACACTCGAATCAACTCGGCGATGCATATTTTGGCCGCGCTGGAGTGGCTCAGCTCAACAGGCTAAACCCATTGATAAGCGTCGTCTCTGGGCCGAGCGCTTAGCGCTTGGCAGACACCCATAGAAACCGCTCGCCACCGATGTCGCGCGGGGTAACCGCCTCCAGTTCCAGACCGGCGTCGGCTACCTGCTGCGCCAAGCCTGCTGGCTCGCGATGGCTGTAATACAGCTGCTGCCCCATGAAGGTCTTGTAGCCGTCGAACTCATCCTGCCCAGTGTAGTCGCGACTGGCGTAGGTAAAGAGAAACCGCCCGCCGGGCCGCAACCAGCCGCGCACGCGCGCGAACAAGTCCGGATGCTCGCTCGCTGGCAGATGGAACAGACTATAGATGGCGGTGACGGCATCGGCACTTTCAGCCGGGAAGTCGACCTCCTGCATGTCGGCTTCCACCCGCTGCATTTGCGGCACATGGCGCGCAGCCAGGGCGAGCATTTCAGGGCAGAAGTCGACGCCGATCACCTGCCAACCGCGCTCTAGAAAGGCCGCCGGAACCGGTTCTCCGGCTCCGCAGCCAAGGTCGATCAGGGTACCCGGCGTCAGCGGCAGACGACTGAAGCTATCCTCCAGCACCTCGCTCATGTCGAACAGACCGCGATTGGCGTCATAGGTCTGCGCCAAAGCCGCATAGGCTTTGAGCAAACCGGCTTGCACGGAGAGATCGTGATGGTGGGACATGGTCAGAGGATAGGCCGAGCGATCAGTTTGAACGGAGTTGTCATCGGGCGCTTGAGCGCGACAGTGTATCGCAATGTCTGGTCCTTGCTGCGTTATCATCCGGGACTGGACACCTAAGGATATGCTCCAGCCAAGGCCTGTTTCGCTTTCGCTCAACTGGTTCGGCAGAGCATGAGGCCAGGCAGCGGGGGTGAAAATTATGTCTACTGTAGAGAAAGCGAAGGGAGCAACTGATCCCTATCATTTAACGCGTTTCATACAGGCACAAGAAGGGAATTACGTGCGGGCTTTATCTGAAGTTAATAACGGCAAAAAGCAATCACATTGGATGTGGTATATTTTCCCGCAGTTTGACGGCTTAGGCTTTAGCGCTACGTCAAGACAATATTCGATAAAAAGCATCACGGAAGCCAAAGCATACCTCAACCATCCAATCCTGGGCATTCGATTGAATGAATGTGTTCAAGCGCTCCTTGGTCTTGAGAATCGCTCTGCGCAGGAGATTTTTGGCTCTCCCGATGACATGAAGTTGAAATCATGTGCAACATTGTTTGCTTATGTATCCCCTCCCGGCTCAGTGTTTGAACAACTTCTTGATCAGTACTATCAAGGGGAACGCGATGGGAAGACTATCAGCCTTTTAGAACAATCCGTCTTTTAGAACAATCACACTGAAATTCCAGCTGCATCACAGGGCAGTTGATGCAGCAGCGGTTGCCGCACGGCGTTAAAGCTGGCCATTGCATTCTCGACACCCAAGCAGCACCCCATCCTAGCAAGACGTTGCATGGTCGACCAAGCTCCCGACCCGCCACAATCGGCACAGGTCGGTCAGTCGCCGCCGCAAGAGCATTGGCGCCTGTTCCATCGCTTGCTCCAGCGTCATCGGCCCCTCAACGATACTTGAAACGCTGGTCACGCCGGCGCGGTACAGGTTCTCCAAATCACCGCTGATCGAACCAGCCACCACCAGAACCGGAATCTGGTGCGCCTGCCCCAGCTCGGCCAGTCGTCCGACCAGCTTGCCCTGCATGCTCTGAACATCGACCTGTCCCTCGCCGGTGATCAGCAGATCCCAATGGCCCTGTTGGAGCCGTTGCTCCAGGCCGTAGGTCTCGGCGACGACCTCGAAACCACTGCGTAGCGTGGCGCCGAGATAACTCAAGAACCCGAACCCCATGCCGCCGGCCGCTCCCGCGCCGGGGTGTTCGCGGTGATCGGTCCCGGTCGCCTGGTCGGTGAGATCGGCAAAATGGGCTAAACCCTGCTCCAAGTGCCGCAGCGCCTTTTCGTCGGCCCCCTTCTGCGGACCATAGACTGCGGTCGCGCCGCGCTCACCAAGCAGGGGGTTGGTGACGTCCGAGGCGATGGTGAAACGGGCAGAGTCCAGCTTGGCATGGAGGTCGTCGAAAACCACGGACTTGATCTGCCTCAGCGCCTCGGCAGTTGGGGCAACCGGGGCGCCGGCATGATCGAGAAAACGGAAGCCCAGCGCCTGCAGTGCGCCCATGCCGCCGTCGTTGGTCGCCGACCCGCCCAGTGCCAGGATGACGTGCTCGGCACCCTGCCCCAGTGCCTCGGCGATCAGTTCGCCGGTGCCATAGGAGGTCGCCCGCAGCGGATCATGCGCCCCCGGTGGCACCAGCGGCAGCCCCGACGCCTGCGCCATCTCCACCACCGCAGTCACGCCGTCGCCGAGCAGGCCGTAACTGGCCTCGACCGGCGTGCCCATGGGGCCAGTCACGCTGAGCATCCGCACTTCGCCGCCGGTGCCTCTCACCATCGCCTCGGCGGTTCCCTCGCCACCATCCGCCATCGGCAGGCTAATCACCTCGCAACTGGGCACCTCGCAACTGGGCACCTCGCAACTGGGCACCTCGCAACTGGGCACCTCGCAACTGGGCACCTCGCAATCGGGCAGACAGGCACTGAACACTTCCTCAGCAATGTCACAAAAGGTCGCCGCGTCCATGCTTCCCTTGAAGGAATCAGGCGCCACCAAGACCCGCATCGGCTCGGTCCTGATCGCAGTGCGGGAGTTCATAGCAATACGAGCGACATCAGGTACACCACCGCAACCGCAGTCAGTCCCTGGATCAGGGTCGCCACCGTCATCGCCCGATAGGCGGTGCTGACGTCCATCTTGCTGAACTGCGCCACGACCCAAAAGAAGCTGTCATTGGCGTGCGATACGGTCATCGCCCCGGCGCCGATGGCCATGACCGTCAACACCTGACCAGCGGTCGAATCCAGTCCCAGCGAATTGAGCATCGGCGCGATCAGGGCTGAGGTCGCCACCAGGGCCACGGTGCTGGACCCTTGGGCGGTCTTGAACGCCGCGGCGATTACGAACGGCAGGAAGATGCCGAGGTTGTAACTCGCCAATGCGTTGCCCAGCACCTCGCCGATGCCGGCCTCTTTCAGGATGGTCCCGAGGCCACCGCCGGCGCCAGTGATCATGATGATGGTGGCCGCGCTCTTGAGACCGTCCTCAATCCAGTCGTAGGTGGTCACCTTGGTCAACGACGGCAGCAGGCCCAGCGAGATAAAGAAGCCGATGAACAGCGCATTGATGGGCTTGCCCAGAAAGCTGATGATCGCAAAGGCGGTGCCTTCGCCCAACGGATGACTGGGGAAGGCTGCGACCGAACCAAGTGCGATCAGCAGGATGGGCACCATGATCGGGGCAAAAGCCATGGTCGCCGAGGGCAGCTTGCCGTATTCCTTCAGAGCCTTTTCGTAGGCCGCCTCATCAAAATTGGCGCCATCTTCGCCACTGCTCAGGCGCTGACCGACAAAGACCGCCCAAGCATAGCCGGTCAATACCGCCGCGAAGGAGACCAGAATCCCGGTGACGATGACCAAGCCGAGCTTGTCACTCAGCCCCAGGTTTCCGGCAGCCGCAATCGGGCCTGGGGTGGGCGGAATCAGGGTGTGAGAGGCAAACAGGCCAGTGGCCAGGGCGACGCTCATCATCACCGCCGACACCCTGGCCCGCTCCGCCAATGCCCGTTTCAGCGATGACAGAATAACGAATCCGGAATCACAGAACACCGGGATAGAGACCACGTAGCCCATGAGGCTCATTGCTAGCCCCGGAAAGCGACCGCCAAGCAGCCTGAGCACCGCATTGGCCATGGTAATCGCCGCCCCGGTGCGCTCCAGGATGGTACCGATCAGGGAGCCAAGAATAATGATGATGCCAATATAGCCGAGGATGCTGCCGAACCCGGAGCGGATGGTGGCGCCGATGGCCAGTGGGTCCATGCCAGCGCCAAAGCCGATGCCATAGGAGGCCATCAACAGGACAATGAAGGGGTGCCACTTCAACTGTGAGGTGGCAAGCACGATGAACGCGACTGCCATCACTAGCACGAGAAGTAGATAACCAACCTCAGTCATGTGCTTCCCCTCATTATCAATCGAGATCGGGATTGCCGCAGCCCGGATAATACAACGTTCGCGGGATCCTGAACTGAGTTGTCGGTTGCCAGGCCAGGGTACGGATGCCGAAAGCGCGATTCCATCTGGCGTTCGAGTTGGTGGCAGTGGCCGAAGCCGGGATTGCATCGGCGTTGCTACAGGCATTCCAGCATTCAAATACCACGCGCAATGGGTAGGCGCGCCAGATGCCCGTCGATGGCCTCGGCGACCCTGGCGTAAAGGTCAAAAACCTGGGCGAAGTCCTCAATGTGAACAGCGCCTTGTGCGGCGCGATCAAAGCGTTTGATGACAAAGGCCTTGTCTCCGAGATGGTCAAGGCCGTTTGGCAGATTCTGAATGGACGCCAGATCGACAAGATCGATGGCGGGGACAGAGAGGCCGATCTGCCGCGCGAGTGTCATCATAGAGAATTCGTTCTCGGGGACGCCGCCATAGTCCCGAGCGGGCAGTTTGACGATCCAGTCGCCGCCCACGCCGCTTGCCGGAATGGTTAATCCGCCGGCCGCGTCCGCGGCGCCGGAGAACTTCAACTGCACGCCCGCAAGGGAAAATCGAAACGCTTTTTCGCGGGACTGGACAGCTACCCGCGCAGGAAAGGGGCAGCTGGCACCGAAAATCCCCGCTCAGCCCCAACCAGACACGATAACCAATCACCGGCCATTGCATTGCCCATTCTGTGCGTATAGTCTACAGCTCGAACGAGCCTGCGGCATTGACCGTGTTTTCCGTGTTAGGTATCCTCAAGCCGCGAAAGGTACTTGCATTCTTGACGAGGAAGGAATTCCGCGAACAGCTGCGCGGCTCGGCCGCCAACGATTGTGGCTTTCTAGTCGCCCCAGCTGACCGCTTCCCCCACAAACATGATTCGGTCCGGAGGCAGCGGACAGCAGAGTGTCGGTCATCAACATAGAGGGATTTATGTCGTCGAAGAAGGGTTTTTTGGCGCATGCGCGGCTGGACAACCAAGGTCGCTGGCATTTCCATTTACTCGATGATCACCTCAAAGCTGTCGCCCGGTTAGCCTCTGATTTCGCGCTCTTGTTCGGTTCATCGGATTGGGCCGCGGCAGCCGGGCTTTGGCACGATCTCGGAAAATTTAGACCACGCTTCCAGCGTTATATCCGCGAGGCTGTGGGGCTCGACCCCGAGACCGCCCATCTCGAAACCCGCCCTGGGCGCGCGCCGCACTCCACGGCTGGTGCCTTGCTGGCGGAACGGGACATGGCGATCGCTGGCCGCGTTCTGGCTTATGTGATCGCGGGTCACCACGCCGGACTGTACGACTGGGACGGCGGGTTGAAAGAGCGCATGGCCGGCGATGACGCCCGCGACGAACTGGCCGAAAGCCTCGCCGCCGAGCCACCGCCGGATATCCTGCACCCCGCACTCCCGCCGCGTGATTTGCGCCAGGTGCCGGGTGGCAAAGAGGGCTTCTCGCTCTGGGTGCGGATGCTGTTTTCCTGCCTGGTCGATGCCGACTTCCTCGACACCGAGGCCTTCATGGACCCGCCGCAGTCCGAACGCCGCGCCCACTGGCCTGAGCTGGCGAGCCTCGGCCCCGCATTCGATAAGGCGATGAAAGCCTTGGCCGAGCAAGCGTCGCCAACCCCGGTCAATCAGTTGCGCGCCGAGGTGCTGGCGCACTGCCGTCAAGCGGCGGAGATGGAGCCAGGGGTGTTTTCGCTAACGGTGCCGACCGGTGGCGGCAAGACCCTGGCCAGCATGGCGTTCGCGCTCCGCCATGCGCAGCGGCATGGACGGCGCCGGGTGATTCACGTCATCCCCTACACCAGCATCATTGAGCAAACCGCAGCGGTGTTTCGAGGCATCTTCGGTGACGCGGTGCTGGAGCACCACAGCGCGGCGGAGGCAACGCCAGACACCGAAAACCTTCGCAGCCGGCTGGCCTGCGAGAACTGGGATGCGCCCATTATCGTCACCACCAGCGTGCAGTTTTTCGAGTCCCTGTTCGCCGCGCGCACCTCGCGCTGCCGCAAGCTGCACAATATCGTCAACAGCGTGGTCGTTCTCGATGAGGTGCAACTGCTGCCGCCGGCGCTCTTGCAACCCATTGTCGATGTAATGAATCTGCTCGCCAAGCACTATGGCGTCACCTTCGTCCTGGCCACCGCGACTCAGCCAGTGCTGGGGAGCCGGCGCTATTTCGACTCCGCGCGCCATTTCGACGGGCTCGACAATGTCCGCGAGATCATCCCCAATCCCGACGCGCTCTATGATCAATTGCGCCGCGTGCGGGTGCGCTTGCCGCTCGACTGGCGGCAACCCGTCAGTTGGGAGACGCTGGCCGAGGAATTGTCCCACCATGACTCGGCCCTGGTCATCGTCAACTCCCGCCGCCACGCCCGCGAGCTTTTCCGCGCCATGCCGCCCGGCGCCCTGCATCTGTCGGCGCTGATGTGCGGCGCGCATCGCTCGCGGGTCATCCGCCGCATCCGCCAGCGCTTGGCCGATGGTGTGCCGACGCGAGTGGTTTCCACTCAGCTAGTCGAGGCGGGTGTGGATCTCGACTTTCCGGTCGTCTATCGCGCGCTGTCCGGCCTTGATTCCATCGGCCAGGCGGCCGGGCGCTGTAATCGCGAGGGGCGCATGAAGCAGGGCGAGGTGGTGGTATTCATCCCGCCCGAGCCACCTCCAGCCGGCCTGCTGCGCGCGGCCGAGGACGCCTGCCGCACCACCCTGCACGGCATTGAGGACGGAGACCCGCTCGCCCGCTCCCGCTTCGCGGATTACTTCGAACGGCTTTACTACAGCCGCGACCTCGATGCCCATGGCATTCGCCGCCTGCTCAGTATCGACGATCCCAAGGCACTGAATGTGCAGTTCCGCGGTGCCGCCGAACACTTTCAGATGATCGAGGACGATGATAGCGTTTCCGTGGTCGTGCTCGACCGGGATACGGAGAACAATGACATCGACATGCTGCTCGGCTCACTGCGTAAAAACGGCCCGGATCGCTGGCTGATGCGGCGCTTGCAACGCTACATGGTGACTATCGGGCGACGCGATGCGCTGCGCCTGCTCGACCAGGGCGATGTCGAGGAGCAGGTGCCGGGGTTGTTCGTGCAGATCAGCGACTGGCTCTACGATGCCGATCTGGGCTTGATCACCGAGGGCGCCGCACCACGGCCCGCGCAAACCATTGTTTGAGGGCCGGCATGACAACCTTTGAGGGCAACATGAACACCTACTGCCTGGAAGTCTGGGGCGATTTCGCCTGTTTCACCCGCCCGGAAATGAAAGTCGAGCGCGTCAGCTATGACGTCATCACCCCCTCGGCCGCGCGCGCCATCTTCGAGGCCATCCTCTGGAAACCGGCCATTCGCTGGCAAGTGCGCCGCATTGAGGTACTCAAGCCCATTCGCTGGATGACGCTTAAGCGAAACGAAGTCGGCGGCTTGGCGACGGATCGCAGTGGCGGGGATGGCTATCGCGGATTGTTCATTGAGGACGACCGCCAGCAGCGCGCCGGGCTGTTCTTGCGCGATGTCGCCTATCGCCTCCATGCCGAGTTGCATTTCGATGCGCGGCGCGATCCGGATGCGAAGGGCGAGAAATATCGCCAAATGTTCGAGCGGCGCGCGCGTCGAGGGCAATGCGTCAATCAGCCCTACCTCGGCTGTCGCGAGTTCGCCGCGGCCTTCGCGCTGATCGCGCCCGGTTCCGTCACCACAGCGCCAATCGCGGAGAGCCGTGACCTTGGCTTCATGTTGTACGATCTGGATTTTTCGGACCCTCACGACCCACAACCGCGTTTCTTCCGCAGCCTAATGAACAGCGGCGTGATCGATCTGCCGGGCTGGTCCGATCCGGAGGTGTTGGCATGATTTTGCAAGCGCTTGCGGCCTACTATGAGCGCCAACAGACCGCTAGCAGTGGCGGTGATCGAGTCGCGCCAGCCGGATTTGAATACAAAGAGATTCCCTTTGTCATCGAGCTCGATCATGCCGGTGACTTCGTCTCGCTGGCGGATACGCGTGGCCGCGACGGCAACATCAAGACTGCACAGCGATTCTTGGTCCCGCAGGCGGAAAAGCGCACCGTCCAGGTCAAGGCCAACCTGCTGTGGGACACGGCCGAATATGTCCTGGGTATTCCGGATCAAAAAAAGCTCGATGAACGCCAGAAAAAAGGCAAGGCGGACGACTACCTGAGCCGGGTGAAGGACATGCACCGCGCCTTCATTGCGCGCTTGGATGAGCTCCCCGAATCCACCCAGGAGGACGCGGGGGTTCAAGCCGTGCGAACGTTCTTTCGCGGCGACAGGCGCGACGACAGGCTTGGGGCCATTCAGGCGCTTCCCGCTTGGGAAGACATCGCAAAAACTAATCCCTTCATGGGCTTTCGACTGCACGGCGATCTCGATCTGGTCTGCCAGCGCCCGGACGTGGTGGCGGCCTTGCGACAAAGTCCGGCGCAGCCGGAGGAAGCCGGGGCCGTCTGTCTACTCAGTGGCAAGCCGGGTCTCATTGAGCGGCTGCATCCCCCGATCAAAGGCGTTTGGGGTGCTCAAACATCGGGAGCCAATATCGTCTCCTTCAACCTTGGCGCTTTCCGCTCATACGGCAAACTGCAGGGCGCCAACGCCCCGATCAGCAAGGCTGCCGCCAGCGCTTATACTTCGGCACTCAATCATCTGCTACGCAAGGAGTCGTCACAGCGCGTCCAGGTCGGCGACACATCAACTGTGTTCTGGGCCGAACAGCCCAATGCCCTGGAAACCGCGCTGCCCGACATTTTCGGCGAACCGCCCAAGGATGACCCCGACCAAGGCACCCGCGCCATTGCTGAGCTCTATCGCGCCGTCTCATCCGGTCACTTTGCCCTCGGCACGGGCGAAGATCGCTTTCATGTGCTTGGCCTTGCCCCCAATGCCGCGCGCATTAGTATTCGCTTCTGGGAGACCGCCCCGGCAATCGAGTTGGCCCAACGCATTCGCCAGCATTTCGAGGATCTGCGCATCGCCCGCGGTCCGAATGATCCCGAATACTTGTCGCTGTTTCGCCTGTTGGTGAGCTGCGCCCAGCAGGGCAAGGCCGACAACATCCCACCCCATCTCGGCGGCGATGTGATGCGCGCCATCCTCACCGCGCGTCCCTACCCGACCACCCTGCTGCATGCTGCGGTGCAACGCTGCCGCGCCGAGCAGCGCGTGACTTATCCGCGCGCCGCCGCCATCAAAGCCTGGCTGTGTCGCGACCAGCGACGCGCTGGAGCCGACTCATTCAACCCCGCCACGGAGCCAACGCCCATGCTCGATGTCGCCAATCCCAGCCCGGCCTATCGGCTGGGCCGACTCTTCGCCACCCTGGAGCGCATTCAGGAGGAAGCCAGCCCGGGCATCAATGCCACCATTCGCGACCGCTTCTATGGCGCCGCCTCCGGCACGCCGGTGTCGGTCTTCCCGACCCTGATGCGACTCAAGAACCACCACATTGGCAAGCTCACCAAAGGCCGCGCGGTGAACATGGAACGGCTGATCGCCGAAATTCTCGAAGGCTTGGCGGATTTCCCCAGCCAGATGGCCATGCCCGATCAAGGCCGCTTCGCCATCGGCTACTACCACCAGCGCCAGGCGTTCTTCACCAAACGCACGCCAAAGACCGGCACAACGGACCCCAATATTGATGACCCCCACATTGATCACAAGGAGACTGACTCATGAGCATTGGCCATCGTTATGATTTCGTGCTGCTGTTCGACGTGCAGGACGGCAATCCCAACGGCGACCCCGACGCCGGCAATCTGCCACGGCTCGATGCCGAAACCGGCCAAGGACTGGTCACCGATGTCTCGCTGAAGCGCAAGGTGCGCAACTTTGTCGGCCTGACCAAACAACAGGGCGATGGACAATTCGCGCCTGGCTACGACATCTACGTCAAAGAAAAAGCCGTGCTCGGCCATGCCCATGTGCAGACCTTCGAAAAACTCGGCATCAACCTGGGCGAGAAAAAAGTCGTTCCTGTTCCCGCCGAACTGGAAGACGCGCTAACAGAGATTACCCTGCCCGCGGGCATCGAGCGCATCACCGACGACGAAGGCCAGTCGCAGCTCGAATTCTCCGCCGTGCTCGACAAGGCCGAAGTCAAGGACTGGCTCAAGGAAACGCCTGATCTGGACAAAAATCTGGTCAAATTGATCAATCAAGCACTCAAGGATGCAAAACCACGGAGACCGAAACCCGAGGAGACCGAACGCGGCCGCGTCCAGATGTGCAAGGATTTCTTTGACATCCGCACTTTCGGCGCCGTGCTATCACTGAAAAGCGCGCCCAATTGCGGCCAGGTGCGCGGTCCGGTGCAACTCACCTTCGCGCGTTCGGTCGACCCCATTGTCGCCGCCGAGCATTCCATCACCCGCATGGCGGTCGCGACCGAAGCGGAGGCCGAAAAGCAATCCGGCGACAATCGCACCATGGGCCGCAAGCACACGGTTCCTTATGGACTCTACCGAGGGCATGGTTTTGTCTCCGCCTTTCTGGCCAAGCAAACCGGCTTTAGCGATGATGATCTGCAACTCTTCTGGCAAGCGCTTGGCCAAATGTTCGAGCACGACCGCTCCGCCGCGCGTGGGCAGATGGCAACCCGGGGGCTTTATGTCTTCAAGCACGACTCCGAGCTGGGCAACGCACCGGCGCACAAGCTGTTTGATTTGATTCGGATCGAGCGCAATGACACCCAGCGCCCGGCGCGTCAGATTGGCGATTATCGCATCGAATCTCCACCGCCCGGTCCGCTCGCTGACTTTCCCGGTGTGGAGTTTCTCGTCCTGAACCAATGAGGATTCACCCATGACCAACTGGCACGAGCGTATCAGCGTTGACGAGAAGATCCTGGTCGGCAAACCCGCCATTCGCGGCACTCGCATCGCTGTTGATCAGATCATGGATCGCCTCGCCGATGGCTGGACAACGGAGCAAATTCTCAGCGCCTATCCACGCCTGACACGCGAGGATGTGCTAGCCGCCATTCGCTTCGTCACCGAAGTCTTTCGCGAAGAAGACTACGTCGCCATTGATAAGGTGCGAGCGTGACAGAGTCGTCCCGTCCCGCCTGGCTACTCGATGAAAACTTTCCCGAACCGGCAGTTGCGCATCTGCGTGCTTCAGGTTGGGATGTCTTGGCGATCAGCGATACCCATGCCGCCCTGGATGACGCGGATGTGCTATCCCTCGCCCTTGACGAGCATCGTTGGCTGGCCACCTTTGATCGCGATTTTGGTGACCTGATTTTTCACCAAAAGCTGCCACCGCCGCCCCTAACGCTTTTGTTGCGTGTCACTTCCTATGGCCCCGAGGAGCCAGCGCAGTGGATCGAGCAACTGTTCGACCAGGGGCAGCTGCATCTCGGATGTTTTCATATTTTTGACGGTCGCACCGTGAGACGTCGACCGCAAGTCCGGGTGCTAGGATGACCGAGGCCATACCAATTGACGCGGCGGGCCGTTCAAGCCTTACGGGGCTGGTCGACCCCATCGCCATCTCCGCGCTCCAGCACTGGGCTTACTGCCCACGCCAATGCGCATTGATTCATCAGGAGCAGTCCTTCACCGACAACCTGCATACCGCGCGTGGACAGGCCGTACATCATCTGGTCGATCAACCCGGTGAAGCCATCAAGGCAGGGGTGAAAATCGAGCGCTCCCTGCCGCTGTGGTCGGAGCGCTTGGGCCTGATCGGCAAGGCCGATCTGGTTGAAATCCATCCCGATGGCGCCATCTTTCCGGTCGAATACAAGCATGGTCGCAAACGCCAAGCGCATCATGACGACATCCAACTGGCCGCCCAGGCGCTGTGCCTGGAAGAAATGTTCGACCGCCCCGTGCCGCGCGGCGCCATCTACCACGCCACCAGCCATCGCCGGCGCGAAGTCGCCATCGACAACAACCTCCGCGCCGCCGTCGCCGATACTCTGACCGCCATCCGCACCATGCTGGCATCCAACCGCTTGCCACCGCCCGTCAACGACCGGCGCTGCCGCGAATGTTCCCTGTCCCTCTTATGCCAGCCGGAGCTCATTGGTGAGCAGCAGCGGTTCAATCACGCACTGAGTGGCCTGTTCGATCCAGAATTCGAAGCTGACTAAGATGCCCGCCAGTCAAACCAGTTACCAGATTCAGAATAGCCTCTACGTCATGACGCCAGGGGCTTATGTGCATCTCGACAATACCACCGTGCGCATCGACGTCGAACGAGAGACCCGCCTCCGCGTCCCATTGCATCATGTCGGCAGCCTGGTCTGTTTCGGCAACATCATGGTCTCGCCAGCCTTGATGCACCGCCTTGCCGATGAAGGCAAGTCGCTGGTTCTTCTCGAGAGTTCTGGCCGCTTCAAAGCCCGGCTGGAAGGCCCCGTGTCTGGCAACATCCTGCTCCGCCAGGCGCAGTACCGGGCCAGCGAAGCAACGGATACATGCCTCGCCATCGCCCGTGCCCTGATTGCCGGCAAATTGCGTAACAGCCGTTCCGTCTTGCTGCGCGGCGCTCGCGAAACCGAGAATCCCGCCGAGTCCGCTGAACTGATCGCTGCCGCCGAGTCCTTGGCCGCGTCCCTGCGTGCCGTACCCGTCGCTGCGGACATCGACAGCCTGCGTGGTACCGAAGGAGAAGCCGCCCGTCGCTATTTCTCTGTCCTTGAGCTTATCGTCAAACCGAAAATGCGCGCGCACTTCAAACTATCGGGGCGTTCGCGTCGTCCACCGCGCGACCGATTCAATGCGCTGTTGTCCTTTCTCTACTCCATGCTGATGAACGACTGCCGCTCCGCCATCGAATCAGTTGGACTCGACCCCCAGCTTGGCTTTCTGCATGCAGTGCGTCCCGGTCGCGCCGCGCTAGCCCTTGATCTGCAGGAAGAGTTTCGAAGCATCCTCGCCGACCGATTCGCCCTGACACTCGTCAACCGCGCCCAACTGACCACCAAAGACTTCGATTTGCGCGAAGGCGGCGCCGTCATGCTCAACGATCAGGGCCGTCGCGCAGTCGTGGCCGCATGGCAGGAACGCAAGCAAGAGGAAATCAAGCATCCCATCCTCGACACTAAAGTTCCCATTGGCATTCTGCCATTCGTCCAAGCTCGCGTGCTCGCCCGCTTTCTGCGTGGCGACCTTGACGGCTACCTGCCATTCTTAGCAAAGTCTTGATGGGTATATATTTTTGCTGCCGCTTGGAGTCGCAAAACCATGCTCATCATTGTGACCTACGACGTATCCACCGAAACATCCGCCGGTCGCCGGCGACTGCGCCGAGTCGCGAAAGTCTGCGAGCGCTATGGTCAACGCGTCCAAAAATCGGTGTTCGAATGCCAGGTCGACCAAATGCTTTATGAAGAAATCGAGCGCAAGCTCCTCGCCGAAATCGACCAGACCGAGGATAATCTGCGTTTCTATCGGCTGACCGAACCCCACGATCTGCGTATCAAGCAATATGGCCGCTTTCGTTCCACTGACTTCGAAGGTCCTCTGGTCGTCTGATGCGCGAACCCCAAGCAATTTCTTTTTTCTGGCACCTTCGCGCGCACCGCTATACGTTGATTTCCTTAATTTTTTCAACTTTTCTTCCGAAAGAACGAAAGAGAACGCTCCCCTTCCAAACCAAGTTCGCGCAAACTATCCGCCGCAACTTCTTAAAACAAGCGGTTGCATCAGCGGAGCATCGCCCGGCCAATTGGCCGGGCGCGGATTGAAACGCCCTGACCTTCACCGACGAAGCCCAAGCCATCAGGCATCGCCCGGCCAATTGGCCGGGCGCGGATTGAAACGCCACACTTATTGCAGCCACCTGGTGATGGCCGGTGGCATCGCCCGGCCAATTGGCCGGGCGCGGATTGAAACATTTATTGCAAAGCTGCGGACGCTATCATCAGTTGCGCATCGCCCGGCCAATTGGCCGGGCGCGGATTGAAACTGAGCGATCCCTGCGCGCGCACCAAAAGCGGCAAAGCATCGCCCGGCCAATTGGCCGGGCGCGGATTGAAACCTTCCAGCGCGGAAGTAAACTTCTTGCTCTGCTTGCATCGCCCGGCCAATTGGCCGGGCGCGGATTGAAACGCGGTAATGGCGCCATCGGGGAAGCATAGATGGCCGCATCGCCCGGCCAATTGGCCGGGCGCGGATTGAAACACGATAACTGTCTCGCAGTTTTGTCAGTGCCTGAAGCATCGCCCGGCCAATTGGCCGGGCGCGGATTGAAACGCGGCCATGATCGCCGCAATCACGCACTAGGAGAGGCATCGCCCGGCCAATTGGCCGGGCGCGGATTGAAACATCAATTAAATCAGTAATATTTTTCTCTTTATCAAGCATCGCCCGGCCAATTGGCCGGGCGCGGATTGAAACGGGTAAGAAAATATACTTGAGTATAATTTGCTTCTTTGCATCGCCCGGCCAATTGGCCGGGCGCGGATTGAAACACGGTAGCGGACAGAACGCACATCCCGGGTGTTCATGATGCGCGAGATCCTGGAACTGGAGACCGATGCGATCTGCCATCGGCTTTCCGCGCGCCGCGATTCGCCTGCGCTCCGGTGGGGACTGAGCTGAAACTCTTCCAAATCCTCACCGGCATGGTGCTGGCGGCAGATGGGCGACCAGACTGGGTCGGCCGCCACCCTCGTGCAGCCGGATGCGGGTGATGCTTGCCGGCGGCACTTCCAGCAGCAGCAGGGAGGTATCGGCCAAGCCGAGGATTTCTCCCAGCAAGATACGAATCACACCGCCGTGGGTAATGATAAGCCTGTGGTGGCCAGTGTTTTGTGCCGAGTCGTTCTGGACCGGGTCGGCCTCGACCAATTCCCACCAGGCATCGGCCACACGGCGACGAAAGGCGGAAAATAGCTCGGCCTCCGGGGGATCAAACGCCTGCGGATCAGCCCAGAACGCCGACAAATCGGCGAGCGGAATCTCGCTGGCGTGCAGCCCTTCCCAGGTGCCGAAATCCCGCTCTGCCAGTGCTGAATGGATGGCCAGCGGCAGCTCGCGCACGCTGGCAAACTCTTGTGCAAAGGCCTGGCAGCGAGTCGCGGGAGAACAGATGACCTCATCCCAAGCGGCGCCTTGACTGGCGGCCAGTGCCGTCAGCGCCTTGCGCATCTGCCGCCAGCCAAGCTCGGTGAGCGGATCATCGCGCCGACCGCGAAAGCAAGGACCACCCTGGACCTCACCGTGGCGCAGAAGATCAACCAGGCGCCCGGTCATTCGGCCAGCATCCCGGCCAACGGCGGCCCCTTGAGTACCAGCGGCAATCCGGCCACGCAAAGCAGCGCGCGCTGGCACTGACGGGCAATGTCCTGATGCAGCTCTCCGGCCAGATCGCAATAACGCCGGGCCAGGGCATCGACCGGGATAATGCCCTGATTGGTCTCGTTGCCGACGAAGATGACCTGACCGGGCAAACTCGGCAGCAGTGCGCGCAAGTCGGCTAGTTCGCGCTGCAACAGGGGCTCGTCCTCCGCCCACAGCAGATTGGCGAGCCACAGGGTCAGGCATTCGACCAGCACGCTGCGTTCGGGGGCGCTGGCCGCGCGCAAGGCAGCGGCGAGATGCAGCGGTTCTTCGATCAGCGCCCAGTCGGCCGGGCGCCGGTCACGGTGCGCCTTAACCCGCGCGCGCATTTCTGCATCCTCGCCCGGAGTTGCCGTGGCGAGATAGGTCACCGGCCAGCCGGAGGCGCGGGCCAGCCGCTCGGCCAGCCGGCTCTTGCCAGAGCGGACGCCGCCGAGGATTAAAAGACGCTCAGCCGTCATTGAGGGTGGTCAGGGTGCATAGCGCAGGGTGACGAAAAAGCTCCGCCCGGGCTGGTTGTAGAAAGCAGCGGTTTCATAATCCTCATTGAAGACATTCTCGACCCGTCCTTGTATCAGGAGCGAGCGACTGAAGGCGTATTCCGCCCGCAGGTCCAGCAACGCAAAGCCATCGAGCTGGGTCTGATTGGCAAAGTCATCATAGCGGCGCCCCTCAAGTGTCAGGGTGCCGCCGAGACCGACGCGCCCAAAGCGGCGGTCGGCATCCAGACGCAGGCTTTGCTCGGGACGGCGAGCGAGCAATTTGCCATGATCCGCCCCAGGGGATGTGTTGCGCGGATCGAGCAACGTCAGATTAGCATCCAGATCCCAGTCGGCGATGCGCGCTACCGACCACAGCTCAATGCCCCGAATCCGGGCCGAATCCAGATTGGCCGGGGCGAAAGTGCTGCCATCATAGGCGATCAGATCCTCGATCTCGGTCTGATAGAGGCTCAAGCCCCAGTCACCCCAAGGGTGCGGGCCGCTCAGACCCAATTCAGCACTTTGGGCAGTTTCCGGTTCCAGGTCAGGATTGCCGAAGCCCGGATAGTACAGCTCGTTGAAGGTGGGCGCCTTGAAAGCCGTGCCCAGGGAGGCCGTCACCCGCAAGCGGTTTGGCAGCCGATAGCCCCAGGCGATGCTGCCGGTCGTGTGGCCACCGAACTGCTCATTGTCGTCATGGCGCAAGCTAAGCTGCCAGTCCTGCGGCCCGAATGCGCCCAGATATTCGCCAAACACCCCGAGGTTGCGGCGGCTGTCGGTCGCATAGCTGGGATCAGTGTCGACCACATCTAGCTGATAATCCAGCCCAAGACCAAGCTGCTGCCCAGCACCCAGGCTAAGCCTGTTCAGCCAGCTCAAGATGTCACGACGGGTATCGTAGTGATTGATCTCGTCGTCATCGAAATAGATGGTGGAATCATCCCAGGACCGCGCCAGGGAGAGCTTGCTCGACCAGTTTGCCAAGGGTTGCAGGGTCAGATTGATACCGGCAACCTGCAACAGACCCTTGCTGGCATCGCCGGCAAAGGCACTGCCGTCATAGTCGTTTTCGCTGGCCGCGCGCAGAAAATTCACGTCGGCTTCCAGGACGTCCGAGAACCTGTACCCCGCCCTGAGCGAGCCGTTGTCGTTGCGGTAGCCGTCGCGATCCGGCTGATTGACAAAGCAACCACCAACCAGCGGCTCCCCATCGCAGGCATTGAAGCCTTCGCTGCGCTCAAAGCCGAGTCCGGCATCAAACCAGGCGCTCCCACTGCTGCCGGAAAGCCCCAGATGTCCCTCGACCGTCCCGTAGGTGCCAGCCCCGGCGCTCACCCGCGCCTTAAGCGGGCCGGCGGTTGCCTCCCCACCACCTTTGCGGGTGAAGATTTGAATCACCCCGCCGATGGCCTCTGAGCCGTAAAGGCTCGAGCGCGGCCCGCGCACAACCTCGATGCGCTCAATCTGCTCCACCGGGATGTCCTGCCAGGGCACAGTGCCCAAGGTCGCGGAGCCGACCTTAACACCGTCGATTAACACCAGGGTGTGGTCTGATTCTGTGCCGCGCAGAAAGACCGAGGTCGGCTGCCCGGGTCCGCCATTGCTGCTGATCCCGACGCCCGGCAGGCCGCGCAATATGTCAGTCATCGTGCGCGACTGGCGGCGGTCGATATCGGCGCGGTCAATGACGGTGACGGACGCCAGGGTCTCCCCCGTGGTTTCCGGCATCCGTGTCGCGGTCACCACAATGGGGTCGAGGTTGGTCACATCTTCCACGGCAGCCAGCGCGGCCGCAGAAAGCATGGCAGTAGAGGGCAGCCCGATGACCAGGGCGGCAGGCCGTAAGAAGCCCGCGAGAGGATGGGTCATGATGATCGTCGTCCCGCACCCGCTCACCCGCGGATGCTGTTATGTCGAATGGAAACATTCGGCCATTACGGGGACAGGACACAAGACGGGAGACCAACGCGGGCGAGGCCTGACCCGGCCGCCGCCCTCCGCAACGCCGCACAGCAGACGCAGGCCGGTCTCCGGGCTCACGAGCTGGAGGCCAGGGGCAATGATGCGAGAACATCACTGGCCTGTGGTATCCGGATTGCGACGCCTTCCCATGGGGCTACCAGAACCCAAACAATGGGCCTGGCCAACCACAGTGGCATCTGTCGCGATCACAACTCGCCTACCGTTGCGGGGGCAGCGCCGGACTCGCGGTGTTATTGTTGCTTGAAACAACCACCACTGAACCGGCTTCCCGTTTCAATCCGCTTGTTCTTTTCATCAAGGGCAAAGCCCGAGTAAAAAGGTGCGAATCACCTGGCGTCTATAGGGTTTTAGCCTAAGCCAGGAGCGGGGGTGAGGTCAAATGCCTATGCGCGGTTAAGCACGAGAGAATCGGTCCGTTGCCGTCTGAACGGCGCACACGGATGCGCGCCACTGGCACATGGCACGCAGGGCGCGGGGATTTAGAGATGCCGCTGCAGCCAGTATTCCAGCAGCGCCAGTTGCCACAGCTTGCTGCCCTGGATGCGTGTGTGGTGCTGGTCGGGTGCGGCCAACAATTGGTCGACCATGGTTCGCTGATAGAGCCCACGCTCACGGCAGGTCTGGGAATTAAGAATATCGCGCATGAAACCCAGAAACTCTCCGCGCACATATTTGAGCGCCGGCATGGGAAAGTAGCCCTTGGGCCGGTCGATGACCGCATCCGGCAGCCGCCCGCGCGCAACGCGCTTAAGCAAAAACTTGCCACCCTCGCGCAGTTTCAGTTCCGGCGGGCAACGCGCGGCCAGTTCGACCAGGTGATGGTCCAAGAAAGGCACCCGCGCCTCCAGACCCCAGGCCATGGTCATGTTATCCACGCGTTTGACAGGATCATCCACAATCAGGGTGGTCACATCCAGGCGCAGCACGGCGTCGATCACCTCGTCCGCCTCCGGCTCGGCCAGCCGCTCGGCCAGCAGCGCCTCGGTATGATCGGCACCGGCATAGGCTTGGGTCACCAAACGCAGATACTCGGCATGGTCGCGGTCGAAATAGTGCTGACGCAGCCGCTCGACCGGCGTTCCTTGGGTCTCGGCGGCAATGCGCGGATACCAGAAGTAGCCGCCGAAGACCTCATCGGCGCCCTGCCCCGACTGCACCACCTTGATCTCGCGCGAGACCTGCTCGGCAAGCAGATAAAAAGCGACCGCATCCTGGCCGAACATGGGCTCAGCCATGGCATCGACCGCTTCTGGCAGGCGGCGCAGGACTTCATCATTGGGCACCAGAAAGCGATGATGGCGGGTATCATAGCGCGCAACCACCTGATCGGAAAAGACGAACTCGCTGCCGGCTTCTTCCGGTGTGTCTTCGAAGCCGACCGAGAAGGTCATCAGATCGCGCGCCCCGGCCTCGGCCAATAGCGCCACCAGCAGGCTGGAATCCAGCCCCCCAGAGAGCAGCACCCCGACCGGTACGTCGGCGATTTCGAGCCGCTTGCGCACCGACTGCATCAGCCGCTCATGCACAGCATCAACCCACTCGGACTCCGAGCGGGCAACCGGCTCGCGAGTGGCATTCAGCCGCCAGTAGCAGCCGCTGCGCTCGCGGCCATCGGCCTCGATCATCAGCCAATGCGCCGGTTCGAGCTTGCGCAGGCCTTTCAGCACAGTGCGCGGTGCCGGCACCACTGCATGCAGCGTAAACAGATGATGCAGCGCGACCGGATCGATAGCGGTATCCACCGCACCGCCCGCCACCAAAGCCTGGCTGTTGGAGGCAAAGCGAAAGGCTTGGTCATTGCGCGTCCAGTAAAGCGGCTTGATACCAAAGCGATCACGCGCTAGAAAGAGCACTCGGCGGTTGGCATCCCAGAGCGCGAAAGCAAACATGCCGTCGAAGCGCGCGACACAATCCTCGCCCCAGGCGTGCCAGGCTTTCAGGATAACCTCGGTGTCGCCATCGGAGAAAAAGTCGTAGCCCAGCCCGCGCAATTGCGTGCGCAACTCCGGGTAGTTGTAAATGGTGCCATTGAACACCAGCGCGAGTCCCAGGCGCTGGTCTACCATGGGCTGATTGGCGCGCACCGAGAGATCAATAATCGACAGCCGCCGATGGCCAAAGGCCAGCGCACCATCGCTGTAACTGCCGCCATGATCCGGCCCGCGCGGCGCCAACCGCTCCATCATGCGCGCGATGCGCCCAAGCTCCACCGGGGCACCATCAAAGCGCAATTCACCGCAGATTCCGCACACAGTCGATCAGCCTCCTAGGCTCGGTTCAGGTCCAGGTAAATCTCCGCCACAGGCACCGCAGTTGCCAGGCAATCCAGCCAGATATCGCCGTTGTCGTAGCATTCCGCGCGCCAATCATTCTTGCGCCGGTAGACTTCTACCCGCTCCCCGTCTTGAGCCACCAGCAGATATTCAAGCAAGCTCGGCAAGGTTTGATACGCCAGCAGCTTTTCGCGCCGGTCAATGCGTTCCGTAGATTCAGACAACACCTCTGCGATCAGGCAGGGCAACTGGCAGAAATCGGACTCGCGATCTTCCGGATCACAGGACAGGAGCAAATCCGGATAGTAAAACAGCGTCTTGCCGTCGATCTCGAGTCTTACCTTCATGTCCGAGGTGAACAGCTGACAGTTCTTCAACCGCGCAGCGGGGGTTAGCGCGAATGCAAAAGCGTTCAAAATAAGTCCATGCGCGCGACTTGCACCGGCCATGGCATACACCTGACCATCAATGTACTCGTGCCGAATCTCGCTGCAAGGCTCACCAGCCAGATAATCCTCGACACTCAGAGACGGTTTTTGCTGTGCATTAAAAGACATTAGTGCACCCAATAAACAACGAATGTAGGCACCCTTCGGTGTCCGCGACATCAAGAACTCTCGACAGAATCACAAGGGACATAGGTCACCCTTGACTACTATCTTAGCGCGCGAACTCAATCGGCGGCAGGTCGCCATTGCGCTTAAAATCCAGACCGCCAAGGCAGGAGAAAAACTCGCCAGCTAAATCGGTTATACCGAAACCCTCGAGATTTCGGCTCGTTCTGGGCCGGGTGACGGCCACGGGAGACGCCGTGAATACCTCCCTGTAGGCTTCCCGGCGGCGTCCTGCCGCCGAGACCCCCGTGACCGTCACCCGGCCCAGAACCGAAAATCAGTTTGCAATTGGTATAGACTCAATCATCGCCGACAGCCCTGATGCGGTGCGCAAACGCGCCCATTCGCTCTGGCATTGGGCCCTGCGCAGACGGACAATCATCCCAACCGGAGCCTTCAAATCATGCAAGCAAGCGCCAAACCACGGGCCTTCTGGCCGCTATTCACCACTGCTCTGACATTGTTGCTCGCGGAGGCGGCCATGGCCAACCCACCCGAAGCCGATCAGGCCACTGATCAAACCAATAACAGATTACCCGAAGTCCGCACCACCCTGGCCGACCAGACTGCGGTCGCGGTGACCATCTACAACAGCGATCTGGCATTGATCAAAGACCAACGCCAGATCAGCCTGCCAGCTGGGCGACTGGATCTGGCCTTTCGTGATGTCAGCGCGCGCATCAAGCCACAGACCGCCCTGCTGCGCGTGCCCGAGGGCGATCAGACCCCGGCACCACGGGTCATCGAGCAGAATTTTGACTTCGATCTGCTCACCCCCGGCAAGCTGCTGGAAAAATACGTCGGCCGCGAGGTTGGACTTATCCGTACCCATCCGACCACGGGTGAAGAGACCGAAGAAACCGCCACCGTGCTGGCCGCGAACGACGGCGTGGTGCTGAAACTTGGCGACCGTATCGAGACTGGCAGCCCCGGCAGTCTGGGCTACCGCATTGTCTATCGCGACATTCCCGCCAACCTGCGCGACCGCCCTACCTTGGTGATGCGACTGGATAACCAGGCGACACAGCCGCAGGCACTGGAACTCAGCTACCTGACCGGGGGCCTGAGCTGGCAGGCCGATTATGTCGGCGAGCTGAGCAGCGACGAGACCAAGCTCGACCTGACCGGCTGGGTGACGCTCGAGAACCGCAGCGGCACCAGCTACAGCAACGCCCGGCTGCAACTGGTCGCTGGCGATGTGAACCGCGCGCCCGATCCCCCGAGCATGTTTGACGGCATGGCCGAGCGTCGCATGATGGCCGCTGCCGCGCCGCCGATGGAGGAAGAGGCCCTGTTTGAGTACCACCTCTACAGCCTGGCCGAGCCGACCACCATTGCTGATAATCAGTCCAAGCAGGTCAGTCTGCTTGCCGCCTCTGGTGCCAAGGTGCGCAAGGAGTTGGTGATTCAGGGCGGCGCCGGCAGTTATCAGCGCGCGCTCGGCGACCTGGCGCAGGATCTGGACGTGCAGGTGTTCCTTGAGCTGACCAATGACGAGGCATCCAACCTCGGCATGCCGCTGCCCGCCGGGACTCTGCGCGTCTACAAGCGCGACTCGGCCGGCAATGCCCAGTTCATCGGCGAGGATCGCATCGACCATACACCCAAGAACGAGACTTTCAAGGTATTGCTCGGACAATCCTTCGACGTCACCGCCAGCCGCAAACAGACGGAATTCACCAAGCGCTCTGGCAGCGGCCCCTGGCAGTATGAGTTCGACAGTGCGTTCGAGATCCTGGTCAAAAATGCCAAGTCAGAACCGGCCACTGTGACCTTGCAGGAGAGCCTCCCCGGCGACTGGAAAATCCTCGAAGAAAGCGCACCCCATCAAAAAGGCAATGCCCATACCGCAGTCTGGACGCTTGATGTGCCGGCAGAGGGCTCGACAACTTTGACGTATCGGGTACGGGTGCGGCTCTAGGACGGGCGGTTACGGCATGGATGATCCGGCCGGACGATTGCGCATTGCCCTGAACTGGGATAGCGAGCGCTGGCGGGTGGACATCCGCTCCTCGCGCCCGCTGGCTGCCTCGCGGGTGTTTTCCGGCAAGCCTGTCGCCGAGGTGGCACGCCAGATTCCGCTACTCTACAGCCTGTGTGCTACCGCCCAGTCCCAGGCGTTTACCGCCGCTGCCGAGTCCATTCTAAACCTAGCACCCGACGCATCGACCCGGCTCTGCCGTCAGCAACTGTTGCACGCGGAGCTGATCAAGGAGCATCTTTGGCGTCTATTGCTCGACTGGCCGCCTCTGCTCGGCCTAACGCGCGAGGATGCTCTGATGGCCCGCGTCATGGCCGCCTGGCAAGGGCTGCGATCCCAGCTGCGCGTGACGGGTGAGCCCTTCATCCCCAGCGCGCGCATCGATCGTCCAACTGCATCAGCCAACGAGTCCGCCTTGAGCGCGCTGATCGCACTTGGCGAACAGGCCAGCCTGGGAACAACTGCCGCCGACTGGCTAGCCGCTTGCGACAGCCTTGAGCAGTGGCGACGCTTCGCAGACAGCGCTCAAACACCAGCCGCCGCAATGGCGCGTGCCCTGCATGAGCAAGAATTGGAAACACTCGGCCAGACCCGGACTGCCTTTCTTACCCAGCCCGACCTGAGCGCCATTGAACAGCAGCTAAGCGGCGCCTTGGGCAGTACCAGCACTGATGCCTTCATCGCAGCTCCGAGCATCAAGGGACGCTGTTATGAGACCACGCCGCTCGCACGCATGGCTGGGGAACCCCTGATCGCCAGCTTGATGCAAACGCATGGCAACGGCCTGCTGACCCGTTTCGCCGCGCTGCTGGTGGAACTCGCGCAAGCCCTGGCCGAGGCGAGCGCGGTCAGCAACCATGCGCCACCCATCCAGAGTCTGCATCCCCGATCAGACACCAGCCTCGCCGCCGTCCAGGCTGCACGCGGCCTGCTGGTGCATCGACTGGTCTTGCGAGATGGCCGCGTCGAGCGCCATCAGGTGCTGGCACCGACTGAATGGAACTTTCATCCGCAAGGGGTGCTGAATCAGGCTTTAAGCAGGCTACCGCCAGGTGGAAAAGCAGCTGATCGGACCGAGATTGAGCGGCTAGCTGACCTGCTAGTCACTGCCATTGACCCCTGTGTCGACTACTCCATCAGTCTGGAAGCCTAAAAACACTAACTCATCCATGCGGATCGCTGCGAGATGGTCACAACAGCTTCTTTAGAGATCCGCCACCTACAGAAACAAATCCGATATATTGAGAGGCTATAGACTCGATCATGACCTAATCACAAGCAACGGCAAACCAGCCCGTCGTTGCACTGGGCTTGCGACAAAACCCACCGGAGTTTTTTTATGTGCCTTGCGATTCCCGCCCAGGTGCTCAGCATCGATAGTGCCACCGACCAGGCCTGTGTCTCGCTTGACGGCGTGCGCAAGGACGTTTCGCTCGCCTTGGTGGAGGGGGTCGAAGTCGGGGACTATGTGCTGGTGCATGTTGGCTATGCGCTCAATCGCATCAGCCCGGAGGAGGCTGAGGAAACCCTGCGGCTGATGCGGACCATGAGCGAATTCGACCCGAGTCCATCTGATGAACGGCCACAACCAGCCCAGGTCGAGGCACCCGAGTGAAATTCATCGACGAATACCGCGACAGCGCTCTGGCCCGGAATATTGCCAGCGCCATTCGCACCGAGGTGCACCCGGATCGCGACTATCGGCTTATGGAGTTCTGCGGCGGCCATACCCACGCCATTTTCCGCTATGGCGTACAGGACCTGATGCCAGAGAATCTGCGCTTCGTCCACGGCCCCGGCTGCCCGGTGTGCGTGCTGCCGATGGCGCGCATCGATCAGGCCATCGCCATCGCCAGCCAGCACCGGGTGACCCTCTGCACCTATGGCGATCTGATGCGGGTGCCCGCCAGCGAGCGCCAGAGCCTGCTCAAAGCCAAGGCTGAGGGCGCCGACATCCGCATGGTCTATTCCACTCAGGACGCGCTCGCCATCGCCCGCGCCGCGCCTGATCATCAAGTTGTCTTCTTCGCCATCGGCTTTGAGACCACCACCCCGCCAACAGCCGTTGCGCTCAAAACCGCACGCGCCGAGGGGCTGAGCAACTTCTCGGTCTTCTGCAACCATGTGCTGACCCCACCCGCGCTGCGCGCTATTCTGAACGACAGCGGGCAAGACGCCGCGCGTATCGACGGAATCCTGGGGCCATCCCATGTGAGCACCATCATCGGCAGCGCAGCCTATGCCTTTGTCGCCCGGGAACATGGCCTGCCCTTGGTCATCGCCGGCTTCGAGCCGCTTGATGTGATGCAAAGTGCGCTCATGCTGGTGCGCCAGATCAACCAGGGGCGCCGCGATCTCGAGAACCAATACAGCCGTGCCGTCAGTCCAGCAGGCAACACCAAAGCCCAGGCGTTGATGCGCGAGACCTTAGCCCCGCGCGAGACTTTCGAGTGGCGCGGCCTCGGCTGGCTGCCAGACAGCGCCCTGCGCGTGGCCGATACCTATGCCGACTGGGACGCCGAGCAGCGCTTCCCGGTCGAGGTGACCCCCAGCCGCGAGATCAAAGGCTGCGAATGCCCCAAGGTGCTGCGCGGCTTGCTGGAACCGACAGATTGCAAGCTGTTTGGTACAGTCTGTTCACCCGAGAATCCCATGGGCGCCTGCATGGTGTCCTCAGAAGGCGCCTGCGCCGCTTACTGGAGCTATGGTCGTTCGCGCCAGTCGAATCGAGCGACCACCGCTTCGGCGGCCTAACGCTCATGGTCCCGGCCACCCCGGAGAACAATCCCGTGCAATTCACGCTAACCCCGCTTGACCCAGCATGACCGCCCCCAACTCAATCCATCCAAATTCGCCCGGCCACTCCAACCGCCGTCTCGATGTGCGCGAAGGCCGCGTTGATCTCAGCCACGGCGGCGGCGGCCGTGCCATGGCGCAGCTGATCGAGGATATCTTCCGCCGCCATCTGGACAACGACCTGCTGCGCCAAAACAACGACCAAGCCCTGTTCGGCCCGGTGCGCGGGCGCCTGGTAATGAGCACCGACGGCCATGTCATCTCGCCGATGTTCTTCAACGGCGGCAACATTGGCAGTCTCGCGGTGCATGGCACCATCAACGATGTTGCCATGGCCGGCGCCCGCCCGCTCTATCTGGCCGCCGGCTTTATTCTGGAAGAAGGCCTGCCGCTGGCTGACCTTGAGCGCATTGTCATCGCCATGGCAGAAGCCTCGAAGGCCGCCGGCGTGCCCATCGTCACCGGAGACACCAAGGTGGTCGAGCGCGGCAAAGCCGATGGCTGCTTCATCACCACCACCGGCGTCGGCGAGGTGCCAGATGGCATTGTGATTTCAGGTGAGCGCGCCACACCGGGCGATGCGGTGCTGGTCAGCGGCAGCCTCGGCGATCATGGCATCGCCATCCTGTCGCAGCGCGACAATCTCGGCTTTGGGACTGAACTCCAATCCGACAGCGCCGCCCTGCACGGGCTGGTCGCGGACATGATCGCCGCCGTGCCAGACATCCACTGCCTGCGCGACCCCACGCGCGGGGGCTTGGCGGCAACGCTCAATGAACTGGCCGCTCAGTCCGGCGTCGGCATGCTGATCCGCGAGGCAGCCATTCCGCTCAAGCCAGAGGTGCGCGCAGCCTGCGAGCTGCTCGGGCTCGACCCGCTCAATATCGCCAACGAAGGCAAGCTGATCGCCATCTGTCCGGCTGAGCGCGCCGAGGCACTGCTCACCGCCATGCGCGCCCATCCGCTGGGCCGCGAGTCGGCCATCATCGGCAAGGTAACCAAAGACCCCCAGCAGCTGATTGAGCTAGAGACCCCCTTCGGCGGTCGCCGCCTGCTCGACTGGCTCACCGGCGAGCAATTGCCACGCATTTGTTAAGTCAGCGCCCAGAACACGAAGCTCGCCAAGGCGGCGACCAGCGTCCAGGGTGCCAGGCGCGGGCCGCTCAGAGCGGCGACCAGTCCAGCCAGCCCGTCGAGCAAGCGCGCGAGCAGCGACTCGAGCAAACGCCGGCGCCCCCTACCCTGACTGGACCCGGCCTCCCCTGCCGCCGCCCGCTCCACGCCATCACCAATCGGCAAGGCTCCCAGCACCCGCCAGAGCGTCGCGCGCACTCGCTCACTTGACGCACCGCGCCAAAACCACCACAGCGCCGCCAGCAGCGGCAGCACCGCCAGCCCCTGCCACAGCGTCAACCACAGCATGTTGAAACGACCGGCGACACCCCCCAGCGTCCAATCTAGCACCGGCACCCCGAGCGCGTGCTGCATGGCCACCACCCAGCCCATGGCCGGACCCGGCAGCACCCCGGCCAGTAAGGTCAAACCCGACAACCCCAGCACCGGCGCCATGATGGCGTCGGGCCGACCCGCGCATTCCTGACCGGCCTGGGCGCGCATGATAGCCACCAACCGCAAGAGCGCGAGCAGGCTGAGCAGGCTGCCGAGCAGCGCCAGCCCAAACAGCGGCCAGCGGCTCAAGCCCAGCATGGGTTCGGTTAGAATGGCGTCATAGAGCAGCCACTTGGAGACAAACCCCAGAGTCGGCGGCAGCCCAACCAGGCTGGCACCCGCCAGCAAAGCCGCAGCAAGCGCCAGTCGCCTGCGCCCCATCGCAGCCCGACCAGAATCAGAGCCGAAGGGCGCCAACACCAGAGGCACCGCGACCAGACAAAGCCCGGCCAGCACCGCCTCTGCCAGGCCAAGGCTAAACAGCTGCAACAGGCCGCTCGCGGTACCGAAAGCCCCGCCCAGCAGCAACGCCAGCAGCACAAATCCGGTCTGGCTCAGCGCCAGCCAGCTCAGCACTGCGCCAGCACTGCTTTGCCGCCAGGCACGCCAGCCGCCGAAAAGCACCAGCAGCAAGGCCACCCAGCACAGCAGCAGGCGCGGATCAAACCAGCCGCCCTGCGCCAGCCCGCCCATGTGCGTCAGCCACTCGACCCCTACAATGCGTGAGAGCAACAACAGCAGAGCGAAAAACCCCACCCGCGCCGCAATGCCGTGCCAGAACACCGGCACCGGCGGTTGCACCTGCCCCGGCTGCCAGGCAAAGAGCGGCAAGGCGCCCAGTCTCAGCCCCAGCGCGGCCAGCAGCAACAGACCCAGCAGCAGTTCCTGCCCCATCCCCAGGGTCGGCAAGGCAGCGCTGACCTGAGTGAACTCAAAAGACTTGGCAGCGCGAAACACCAACGCCAGCGCACCAAGCAGGGCCACGCCCCCGGCAAAGGAATAGGCGGCATAGCGCACGGCCGCGCCCAGTGCCAGCCCGCCGCCGACCGCCAGCAGCAGGAAAAATGCCCAGACCACCACCTCCCAGCTCACATAGAGCGCCAGCAGATTGCCGCTGCCAAACAGGCACAGACAGCTCAGCACCGACAACGCCAGAGCCACCTGAAACAAATGCCAGAGACCTGAGTCCACGCCTAAACCGACACGCACTCTGGCACCCAAGGCTGCGATCCAGCTTGAGCCCAAGTTGGAACCCGATCTGGCACCCGCCATGGAATCACCCCGAGCGCCAGCATTGGCTCCTGCACGGCGCGACAGCATCCCGGACGACGCCGTTGCCAGCGCGAACAGACTGCACACAAAAGCCGCGCCAATGGTCAGCATGGCGAAGAACCACGACAGACTGTCGTATCGCCACAAAAGGGGCTGGCGCAAAATGCGCAAGGCAAAAGAGGCAACTAAGGGCTGGCCAGTCAACACATCAGCATGCGCCAGCGCCCAGAACTGCGCGCCATAGCCGGCTGCAAACAGCGGCGCAAAGACGCGCCAACGGCCCAGGGCCAAGGCCAGCAGCAGGGTGACCAGGGCCGCCACGAACATCCAGTCGAGTGACGAAAGCGTCTGCCACGACCAGTCGCCAGAAACAGCCGCTATAGGCGCTGTCGGCCAGGGCAAGGGCAAAGTGGCCGCGCTCGCACTCATTGTTCAACCTCCCGCCACAATGCAACCCCCCCGTCCACCGCCAGACGCGGTTCGGCAACCGCCCCCGACGGAACCACCAGCCGATTCAACCCCTCGGTCACTGACGCGATCGACAGGGTTACCAGCAGCAGAAGCGCCGCCACCAGCAAGCCATAGGCGCGAGCCCAACGGCTGGGGACGAGCAACTGCGCCAGCCGATCCGCGCGCATCAAGCCTCCCGCAGTGCCATCTGGAGCCGAAGTCCCAAAGCCGTCGTTGTCAGTGCGCGCATAAAGCTGACGCAGTAACCGCAACCAGGCCACCGCTTCCACCGCCGTGCTCAGCAGTAGTATGAGCAACACCATCAGGGCAGCCGAGCCGCCATATTCCGCAAGACTCAACACCAACATCAGCTTGGCCCAGAACCCCGGCAGGGGCGGCACCCCCACCAGAGACGCGGCCAGCAGCATCAGCACCGCAGCCGTCAGCGGCAGACGCCAGGCGATGCCGGCCAGATCCGCATGCCGCCTGCGCCAGCGATGAGCCAGAACAAAAAGGGCGGAATGCACCAGCAGAAAATGCAGCAGCAAGGCCAAGGCCGAGAAAGGCCCCGCTGGCCATGGCAGGGAGAACCCCACCGCCACGGCGCCCATGGAGGCCAGGCTAAGCCCAATGAGAAAGGTCGGGAACTCTCGCGCCCGCCACATGCCGAGAGCGCCAGCCAGCGCCGAGAGCATACCCAGCAGCATGAGCACATCAGCGCCCTGGGCGACAGCACCGCCTGTAGTCAGCTGGCGCGACAGGTTCACCAACGCTAGCGCCGGCAACACGCCAGTCAGCAAGGCCAACACCCGCGCCCCTGCCGCCCGGCCAGCCGGTGCCATCCAGGCATTGAGCGGAAAAAGCGCAACCTTGACCCCAAAACCCAGCACCAGCAGGCCAAAGCCAAGCCGCCCCAGAGTATCCGCTGCCGGATTGCCGTTTGCCAGGGAGCCAGCCGTCAGCGTCAGCCCTAGCCCAACCACCGCAAGCCCGCTGCCGATTGCGCTCCAGCGCACGAACGCGAGCATGGCGGTCAGTGAGCGCAGGGTGCCGCCGATCAGCAGCAACGCCCCGCCAGCCATAGCGCAGACTTCCAGAAACAACCAGCTGGTGACCGGGTCACCCGCAAGTGCGAGTCCGACCAGACCGCCCGCGAGCAGCAGCAGAGCCGCGCGCGTTCGCGCCGGATCAGGATGATCCTCTCGCCTGGTCCAGCTCAAGAGCACCAGCGCGAGACTGACCAAGGCCAAGACCAGCGCCAGTCGGTCGACCTTAAGCAGCAACTCGAGCGACGCACCTGTTGATCCAAGCGCGATCAGCATGGGCTGATCCCCGGCAACCGACAGGAGCCAGAGGCCAAGCAAAGCGCACGAAAGCAAAGTCAGCGGCCCGAGCCATCCAGCCACCCGTGGCGAAATAACGGCCAGTGGTCGCACCGCCAGCGCGGCCAGAAACGGCAGCGATAGCATCGCCAAAATCGGCATGGGCGTGCCGGCTAGCGTTGCGGCCAAGGGAGTCACGAGCGCTTCTCCGCCGCGCTTGCGCGCTCCGACAGCGCCAGAACATCCTCGCCCGACACGTCCTCACCAAGCGCCACCAGCCACTCCCGACTGGCCAGATCGTCCAGCACCTGGGGTTGCAGCGCACCCGCCCGCCGCTCCAGCGCGATGCGCACCGCGGCCAGCATGGAGGCGAAAAGCAGTCCCATCACAATAACCGCCACCCCAAGACCATGCAGGCGCACCGCCAGCCCGGCAGCTGAAACCTCAGAGTCGCCGCCATAACGCGCAGCCAGCCCAGCCAGAAAAAACACCAGCCCGGCATGCAGCAACACCATGCCAGCAAAGAGGCGCGCTGGACGCATGAGCAAGAGCAGGCCAAGCAACATGCCGGCAATTTCGATCAGCATGGTGCCAAAGAGCAGGCCCGCAAGCCAGGTAGCTACCGGCAGGGACAGCATCCAGCGCACAGCGGTGATAAGGGTGCCCTGATCGGTCTGCGCGTCCCAGGCATGGCCCCCAAGCAGGAAGGCCCACGCACCAGCAGCAACGACCGCGATTAGCACCACCAGCGACGCCATCCACAGCGCCGGGGTCGCCGACAGGCGACCGGCCGGGCGCGCGGATGCGTGCAAACCCCAAGCCAGTGCAAGCAAGGCACCGCCAGCCAGAGCGGCAACAATAAATCGACCAGCCAACGCGAACAGTCCCAATCCCGACAACGCCAGCACGGCCACCAGCAGGCGGTGGCCAAGCCGATTAGAGTCTCGGCTTGGGGCAGACGCTTGTTGCGTGACGCCGGACCGCTCATCGAGCATCAGCGCCACTGCCAGCGCCGCAGCGCAAACCAGCATCACCAGCAACCAGACGCCATCAATAGCGGCCACCCGCGCCCCCATTGCCGCAGACTCACCCGCCATCGACCGGGGCGACACGCCAATCAATCCAAGCCCAAGCAGCGCCTGGCGCATGGCAGAGCCGATCGCAACTCGCAACCCAGGTTGAGAAAAGGCCAAAGTCTGCATTAAGGGTGATTCCCGTACATTTTAAGCCCTGTTCTCTTAAAGCTCCCAAAGATCCGCACTTTCAGACGCACTATGCTAACCCAAATCAGGCCTGAATCTGGCCCGAATCCGGCATCACCAGGCCGAACAACCGCAGAGGAACGGAACAACTTGGCAAAGACCAGAAAACTCGGTTGAAATAGCCCGGCATCATCCGCGCACCATGGTCAAGTTTAGCTCGGAGGGAGCGCGCTCCAGGGCTCTTTCCGATTTGGCCAGCGGTTGACCCGGGGGTTGGCCGGGAGTTGCCTGGAATTAAACGGGGTCGGCCCGGGTCCAACCTCGGTCGTAAGAAATCATTCCAATTGAAACCACTGTAGGGAGAGCCAGATGTCAACGCAACAAAAATGGGTCTTTGCCTTTGAAGACGGCGACGGCAAGAACAAAAAGCTGCTTGGCGGCAAGGGCGCGAATCTGTGCGAGATGACCCAGATTGGCCTGAATGTGCCGCCCGGCTTCGTGATTTCCACCGATGCCTGCCTGACCTATCTCGACGACGTGAAGCATGCGCTGCCCGCCGGAGTGATGGACCAGGTGCGCGCCGAGATGACAGCACTGGAGCAGAAAACCGGCAAGGGCTTTGGCAATCCTGAAAAACCTCTGCTGGTCTCGGTACGCTCGGGCTCGGCCATGTCCATGCCTGGCATGATGGATACCATTCTGAATCTGGGCCTGAACCAGGACACCCTGCAGGGCGAAATTCGGGCGACCGGCGATGCGCGCTTTGGCTATGACGCTTATCGGCGCTTCATTCAGCTATTCGGCAAGGTCGCGCTCGGAGTGTCGGATGAAAAGTTTGACCAAGAATTCAACCAAGTCAAACAGGCTGCGCACGCCAAGCATGATGTGGATCTCACGGCGGCGGATCTGAAAGACATTAGCGAGCGCTTTTTGAAGGTGGTCGAGGAGGCCACCGGCCACCCCTTCCCGAGCGACCCCTACCAGCAACTCGAGATCGCCATCAAGGCCGTCTTCAACTCCTGGTCAGGCAAGCGCGCGGTCGATTATCGCACCCAGTTCAAGATCACCCCGGACATGGCCAATGGCACCGCAGTGAACGTGGTCACCATGGTCTTTGGCAACCGCGGCGATGATTCCGCCACCGGCGTGGGCTTCACCCGCAACCCGGGCACGGGCGAGAACAAACTGTTCGGTGAGTATCTTGTCAACGCCCAGGGCGAGGACGTGGTCGCCGGCATTCGCACGCCCAAGCCGCTCGATCGTCTGCGCGTCGAGATGCCACAAATGGCCACGGAACTTGACGAGCTGCGCGACAAACTCGAGAGCCATTACAAAGAGATCCAGGACTTCGAGTTCACCATCGAGCGCGGTCAGCTCTACTGCCTGCAAACCCGCAACGGCAAGATGAACGCCGTCTCCCTGGTGCGCACTTCAGTCGAGATGGAGCAGGAAGGACTGATCACCAAGGATCAGGCGCTGCTGCGTATCGACCCCACCGCGCTCGAGCAAATGCTCTTCCCCCGGCTCGACCCGGCATTCAAGGCGGATGCCGTGGCCACCGGCCTGCCCGCCTCACCGGGTGCTGCTTCCGGTATCGCAGTGTTCGACGCCGACCGCGCCGAGCAGATGGGCCGTGACATGGGCCAGAAAGTCATCCTGGTGCGCGAGGAGACCAAACCCGAGGACATTCATGGCTTCTTCGCCGCTCAGGGCATTCTCACCTCGCGCGGCGGCAAGACCTCGCACGCTGCTGTGGTCGCGCGCGGCATGGGCAAGCCCTGCGTGGCCGGAGCCGAGGGCATCAGCGTCGATGTCAGCCGGCGCGAGGCCATCGTCGGCGACACCCATTTCAAGGAAGGCGACACCATCACCATCGACGGCTCCACCGGTCGGGTCTATCTCGGCGCCATTCCCACAGTCGAGCCCGAGTTCACCGAGGAACTATCCGTGCTGCTGTCCTGGGCCGATGAGAAAGCGCGCCTGAAGGTCATGGCCAATGCCGACACCCCAGACGATGCCCGCACGGCGCTCAAATACGGCGCCGTCGGCATCGGCTTGGCGCGCACCGAACGCATGTTCAACGCGGTTGATCGCCTGCCGATCGTCATCGAAATGATCGTCGCCGAAACACCCGACACCCGCCAGGCCGCGCTCGACCGGCTGCTACCCTTGCAGCGCGAGGACTTCCGGCAGCTGTTCGAGGTCATGGCCCCGCATCCGGTCACCATCCGCCTGCTCGACCCGCCGATCCATGAATTTCTGCCCGATGAGCATCAGCTCGAACAGGACATCGCTGATCTGCGCGGCCTCGCCCAGTCCACCCGCGGCATGACGGCGCTGGCCGGCGCCATGGGCCTACTGCATGCGGCTGAAGAAACCCGCCGGGAGTTCGATACGCTGCGCCACACCCTCGATCCCATGCTGGTCGAGGAGGCCATCGTCAAGAAAGAGGCCATGCTGCGAAAGGTCCGTGTGCTCTACGAAACCAACCCCATGCTCGGCCATCGCGGCGTGCGCCTAGGCATCACCTTCCCGGAAATCTACCAGATGCAAATTCGCGCCATCCTCGAAGCCGCTGCGGAATGCCAAAAAGCCGGCCTGGACGCGCACCCGCAGATCAAAGTCCCCCAAGTCTGCACCGTACAGGAGTTGCTCAAAGTCAAAGCCTATGTGGACGAACTGCACGAACAGGTCAAGGCCGATTATGGCTTCCCGGTCAAATTCAAGTTCGGCACCATGATCGAAGTCGTGCGCGCCTGCATGCGCGCCGAATCCCTGGCCGAAGAAGCCGAGTTCTTCTCCTTCGGCACCAACGACCTCACCCAGGCGGCCTTCTCCTTCTCGCGCGAGGACGCCGAAAACAAGTTCCTGCCGCTCTACAACCAGAGCAACGTCCTGCACGACAACCCCTTCGAGGTGCTGGATGTCAAAGGCGTCGGCAAACTCATGGAACTGGCGGTGGAATGGGGCCGCAAAGTCAAGCCGGACCTGCACGTAGGCATCTGCGGCGAACACGGCGGCCACCCCGCATCCATCGCCTTCTGCGACCAGGCCGGGCTTGATTATGTGAGCTGCTCCGGACCGCGCGTGCCGGTGGCGCGTCTGGCCGCAGCGCAGGCAGCGCTGCAGCAGGCGGGGCGCAAGGACCTCTAGCGCCGTCCCTCGGGCCCGCGCATCCCGGCCTCATGCGGGATGCGCGGGCTTTTCGCGTATGAACACAAAACTCGCGCATTGGCAGCCGCCGCCACGTCCGGGTTATAAACACCAAAACACGCACAAGGAAACATAACCGCGCCTGCGACCCGCCAAGCGTCAGGTTTTTTTACAACGTCTCCATGGCGACCGTGACGCCGGTTTTCCAACCGCTGGCTCGCCTCAACGACCGCCACCCCGTCGGCGAGGAGGCCTTCGCGCGCATCAAAGACAACAGCGCCCGCCTGCTCAATGCCGGCGCCTTCATCGAGGTCGCGCTGCAGCTCAAGCTCTTGCACCGCATCGACCTAATGCTGTTCGAGGCGGCCCTCGAGCGGCTGATGTACCCCCCCCCGGGAAAGCCGCGAGCCTTTCACCTGCCGATCACACCGCGATCTTTGCTCAGGCGTCGGAGGATCTGATCCGCCACCCCTCGACCCTGAACGAACCGCGCCCTCGCCACCCTGGTCGACATCCAAAGCCAAGCCCGTTCACTCGGCATTGTCACCATCGCCAAACAGATCCAAAACCCCGACACCCTCGCCCTAGCAAAGGACCTCGGCAATCGACTGGCGCCAAGGCTACCTCCTCGGCGTCCCCACCGACCCCGCATGGCCCCTCTCCGCCCGCTCGGACCCCCAGGTTTCCGCCGGCTGAGGCAAAACCACCCGCACGGACCGACCTCAGCACCAACTCCGTCCAAGCCCGCCCGAAACATGACCTCAGTTCCATACAGACACACGGACGCTGTCGCGACCAAGACCAAAATCAGAGGCTCCGGAACCGAGAAACCCGTGTGAAACCTTCTCTGTCCTGGGAACTTCGCGACACCAGACCCGCCAACCACGCCAAGGGTGTCGAAATTTTTTACACTCAAAAAATTGCCGCCATAGCACCAGAGGCACGCCGAAATAATCTTTTATCAATCTGTTTTTATAACGCTTTTCAAAATAACACGGAAAACTCACTATACCAATAACGCACCCCGAAACGTCTCCAAGCGACGAAATCGCAAGATGAGGTGTCAGAAAATTTTACAACAGCGAAAAACACCGAAAAGCGACTCAAGCCGCACCGTCCAAACCCCAAGTCATTGAAAAGAAGAAACATCCAACCCGACGAAAACTGTCTACTTTTGCGAATAAGCGTTAGCAGGGCACAAAAATAGGCGTTTTAGGTGTCAGAAAACTTTACAACCCCGGCCGTTCACAATTCGAGTCATTTTTTAAGTATCTGATAATTGATGAAATATTATTTTGGCCTAACTCTTGCCTTACCTAAAATCGAACGATGTGCCGCGCGGGGCGAGCTATCCGGACAGAAAAGGTCCGGGCATCCGCAAGCGAGCGAACAGCGGTACCAACGGATCACCTCGCACAGCCATCTCAAGTTCCAGGGGCCGGACTTACCACTTTTCACTCAGATCCTACGGTGTCAGAACTGAGATTTAGAGGTGGTTTGTCCCAGTTTTCCCAGTTTTTCAATGCAAGGCAATATCTGGAGTGACCATGAGAAAGCTTTCAAGTCTTACCGTTCCAACCATGCGGCACCTTAGCGTCACCTCCGCTTGGAGGATAGGGGTTTTAGGGATACTAGTCATGGCCAGCACAGCGCATGGCGCAGTGTTGTATGACGAAGACTTTGAAGATGGATCAACCGACTGGTCGTCCGGCACTATCATTAGCGACCCAAGCGACCCAAACAATAATTACCTTAACTTCGGTAGTGGAGGTTCGTATTCGTGGCTTGGCGGCCAGCGCAATGATATCGGTCCCACCTGGATGTCAAGCGTTGATGTGTTTCTTGACCCGGCCTCGGCCGCTAACGGTAATTATGGCTTCGAGTTTACGCAAGCCATCACAGACGTAGACGACAATCCTTATCGTCAAGACAACCTATTCCACGTCGGCGCCTACCAAATCCGACCTGCTAGTCAGGGTTCCCCTGCGAGTTATGCGCTTGGCGTCACCGTGCCCAATCCGCACCATTCCACATCAAGCGAAGGGAACGATCCCTCTTACTATGTCCAGCAGGCCTACAACAATGATGACCCGTTGTTTACCGTAACAGCGGCCAACTGGTACACCTTCAGCTGGGAGTTCAGCCCGACGCAGAACGATGAGGTACTGGTAGACTGGTCGATGTATGACGCAGACGGAAACGAGGTTCTCGATTATGAATCAACCTCTGTTCTTTCGGCCGCGGAAATGGGCGGCAATAGCTACATGTGGTTCATCGGTGCCAGCTCCTACTACGACTCACTATCCATCGATAACGTGCGGCTCACCAGCCCCGACGCCGCAGTTCCCGAGCCGGCAACGATGAGCCTACTAGGCCTAGGTCTGCTCGGTGCGCTGGGTGGACTGACCGCTAGGCGCCGCGAAAAAACTCACATCGCACAATAAAAAACCGATGGAAATCTGTGGGTCCAGGGTGGAATTATTCCTTCCGCGTAATAAGCGGGACAGATCAGGTTAGAGGTTTCTCTCTGCCCTTACCCGTATAAGAACGGCCTGGCACGCCAGCTGATTCGAGCCGAACTCAGCTTTTGGCTACCAGCCCCCGTGGTTCGCACCTCGGGGGCTTTTCTTTTCCATTCACGACAGGCACCAATTCCAAAGCCGGAAAAAAGTGCGTGAATCCCAGATGAGCTTCCGGTTTTGGGCCGGGTGACGGGCGCGGGGGTCTTGGCGCCCCGGGATCTGATCGGGCGATGCCGCCATGAAGCCTACAGGGATGTATTCACGGCGTCCCCCGGGACTGTTACTCGGCCCAAAGCTATCCACCGAAACGACATGATATCTTGAAGAGCGAAGCGGGACCGGATATGCTTGGATATGTTTTCCGCATATCCAAGGGTGCTCGCGCATGATGTCCATGAAAAGTGGTGCGGTGTTCAAGAGCAATACCTCTCAGGCGGTTCGTTTGCCGAAAGATCTTGCTTTCCCGGACTTCGTGAAGCGGGTCGATATCATCCCGTTTGGACGTGGGCGGCTGATCGTGCCGGCGGGCGAGGGATGGGATAGCTGGTTCGACGAAGACGGTGTGACGGATGACTTCATGGCCACGCGCGAGCAAGCGCCTGATCAAGCGCGAGAAGCGCTCTGATGCTGAGGTACATGCTCGACACCAACATCGTAATCTATACGATGAAGAACCGCCCTGCCTCGGTGCGCGAGGCATTCAAAAAGCAAGACGGCCGCATGTGCATCTCCAGCATAACCTACATGGAATTGGTCTTCGGTGCCGAACGATCATCCAATCCGGAGCGCAACATGCGCAGTCTGGACGGATTAGTGGCGCGGATGGAGGTCTTGCCATTGGATGACTCAGCGGCTGCCCATGCGGGCCAGATTCGTGCCGAGCTTGCAAAGCAGGGAACCCCGATTGGCCCCTACGATCAGTTGATTGCCGGTCATGCCCGTTCGCTGGGTCTGGTGCTCGTGACAAACAATGAGAGCGAATTCTCCCGCGTGACGGGTCTGCGGCTGGAGAACTGGAATTAAAGGTGCCTGGCTCGAATGGCACTAAGATAAGCGATGGCGCATTGCGATGAGCTGGATACCGGTTTGATTCAGCGCTGTTTTTTCGGATGTCCATGTTCGCGGACTTCAGCGCGAGCGGCTTTCCTCGGCTTGGTCAGCAGCGGGTAGGCGTTGGCTCGACGTTTCAGCGCCCGCGGCTCGATGCGACCGGGTCGCAGACCGACGCGCGGCTCGGCAATCAGACTCAGTACGGCAAGCACGCAAACACCATTGGGCGTTGCCCCGCCGCGTTGCTGCCAGGATGACCAGACCTGCACGGTGTGCTTGAAGCTCAGTTGCCTGGGAACTTGGTCGGCCAGCAAAGCGGCTTGGGCCATCAGCAAGCGGATCAGGTTGTAGGCCAGTAGGTAGACCCACAGTTCCTTGATGGCCATCTCCGGGGTCTTGCAGCGCAGTTGTGCCATGCCGAGGGTGGTCTTGATGTTGCGCAGATCCAGCTCCACGTTCCAGCGGCGCAGGTAGAGCACCTTGAGTTTGTTCTTCGGAGCCGCTTTGGCATCCAGAAAGGTGGTGACCATGATTTTCCCACCGGCTGCGAACTCGCGCACCTTCAGCGTTTCCGGAGCTTGCGCGTACTACTCCTGCGTCATCCAATCCGGTCGCTTTTTTGGTTTCTCCAGCACCACCAAATGATCACGCGCGCCGAGCGTCTCCCCGGTTTTGAAGTCGGTGCTGCGTTTGCGTGCGCCGTGCTGCTCGAACACCCCATCGACGCCCCGTTGCACCAGGTCGCAGAGCAGAAAGTAGGTCGGGTAGAAGGCGTCGCCGAGCAGGATATCGTCCGCAGCGAGCGCATCGAGCATGCCGCGCAGCAACGTCTGCTCATCGCTGCCCCTGCTTCCACACTGGCCTTCGCACGGGCCAGTGGCGGCATCGAGCAGTGCGCCACTGCCCAAACAGATCAGTGCCACCATGCGGCAGATCGGAAAGCCCAAGCCGGGTTTCTGGCTGCTCGGCTGCGGATAGACCGCTTGGTTCTCCTCCGTGTCAGCCATGGTCATGGTCGCACCATCGACCAGGCGCACCGGGCGATTCCACGCATGCCACCAGTTCGGTGTGCCCGCACCGATCATGCCTCCCACCTGGCGCACCAGCGTCGAGACCACCTCTGCCGGCAAGCGTGCGCGGGCCTGGCAGTAAGCATGGTGCTCGCCGCGCAGCGCGGCAGACCGCCAATGATGCGCTTGATCGCCGCGTCGTCGACCGCCTGCTGGCAGCTGCCATCGTCGGCGAGTACCTGCGCCAGAAACGTCGACAATGTCTCCGTCGGCGGAAACACGCGCTCGCGATGTGCTGGCAAGAGTGCCTCGACTCCGTCGAGCAGTTGCGAACTGGTCAACAGGTTGAAGAACGCGTAGGAGTCGGTCTCCTCGGCGCGACGCTGAATCTGTTTCTGTTGCTCCAAGCCCGGGCGATGGTTAGCATGCATGAAGGCTGGCTCCTCGGGTGGTTGGTTTGATTTGGCGATTTCACCGTATCACCCTAGCTGCCAGCCTTACCCAATTGTTTTCAAGCCCTTGCGCTTATCTTAGTGCCATTCGGTCCAGGCTCGAATTATTTTCCCACGTCTAGCCATCAATGCGCTGCGAAGCGAGAAGGCGTCGGCGCAGCGCTCCACCCCCGCCAGGGAATCGGCTACACTCCTCCCATGACTGCCGACACCCAAGCCGCTGACACCAGCGAGAAACCCGACTACGACAGCCCGTGGAAGGAGGCCCTGGAGAAGTTATTCCCGGAGTTTCTCGCGCTCTTGTTCCCGGCCATCCATGCCGAGATTGACTGGTCCAAAGGCATGCAGTTTCTCGACAAGGAATTCCAGAAGATCGTGCGCGAGGCCAGTACTACCAGGCGCTATGCCGACAAGCTCGTCGGCGTCACGCGCCGCGATGAGACGCCGGTTTGGGTGCTGGCCCATGTGGAAGTGCAAGGTGATCCGGAAAGCGACTTTGCCGAGCGGATCTTCACCTACAATTACAAAATCCGCGATGCCTACCAGGTGCCGGTGGCGAGCCTGGCGGTGCTGGCCGATACCGACCGAGGCTTCCGCCCCCAGCACTACAGCGCCGCGCTGTGGGACTGTCGGGTGCAATTCGACTTCCCGATGGTCAAACTGCTCGACTACGCCGAGCCCGAGCGCTGGGCGGAGCTGGAAGCCAGCGACAACGTCTTCGCCCTGGTGGTGATGGCGCAGATCCGCGCCAAGGTCACCGACGATGCCGAGACACTGAAACGCTGGAAATTCCGCCTGATGCGCTTGATGTATGAGCGCGGTCACGAACGCGCGCGCATTGAGGAGGTGTTACGCCTCATTGACTGGATGATCCGCCTGCCCAAAGATCTGGAGGCGGCGTTTCGCCAAGAACTTTATGCCTACGAGGAACAACGACAGATGCCTTATGTCACCACGTTTGAGCAAGCCGGGATTGAGAAGGGCGTGCAGCAGGGCGAAGCCACGATCTTGATGATGCAGCTGGAAGAAAAATTCGGCTCAGCTTCGCTCGAAGCGCACCGCGAGCGCATTGAGGCAGCCGACCCCGAAGAACTCCTGCAATGGTCCAAACGCATCCTCACCGCCGAGACGCCCGAGACTATTTTTCACTGAGGCTTGTGCAATTCTGGGGACCGTATACTGAATGGCCCGAGGTGGTGGGTTGTGGTCGAGGTATTGAGGCGGCTGTGCTGGCGCAGGATCTGGACGCCGATGTAACAGAGAACGATCTGGAGTCCCACCGACGAAACTAAAGCGCGCTGGCGATATCGGTCTTCGAGAAATCCTCGCCCTTAAACAACAGGGACTCTTGACGTTTTTTTGCCAGAGCATAGGAAAAACAATCACCGAAGTTCAGCCCGGCTGGATGCCGACCCTTGCCGTATTGCAGCCAGGCTTGATAAGCAATGCGCGCCAGCTCGGCATCGACAGGCTGGATCTCGATCACGGCTAGCGCGAGCAGCTCGTCAAGGCTTTGGCGACCCAGTTCGCCACGCCGCGCGCTAATGACGAGCATGGTTTCAAGCCAGGTCGCTGCCGACATGACATTGGGCGAATCCGTCTCGGTCAAACGGCAGGCGCAGCGATCAGCTTCCGGCTCATCCAGCAGGATGCACACGAGCGATGAGGTATCGATGACCACGTGCCAAACTTCAGCTTGGCAATCCGTTGGCATCGTAGCCGATGATCTCGTCCGCACCGCGCGGATCGAGTTCTGGAGCAGCCGCGCAGCGTCGGCTGACCTTCAGGATGGCGGCCAGCCGTTGATTGGCGTCCAGCGGGGGCGATTGCGGCGTCTCGTCGTCGTCCACCAGAACGATGACTTTGACGGGGCGGTCTTCCCGCCAATGCCGGTAGGAAGCTGGCAGGCGAATGACGCCTTCCTTTAGATGTCCCTTAAATTCGATGGCGTGCATGTGATTGGGCCGGTGAGATAGGGCAAGGGCCTGATGACGATACTGGATGTACAGTAGTGCAACTGGCACCCTTCAGGCAACGGTATCGGTGACGTTGACATTCGTGATGAAGCAGCAATTCGTATTCTCCAATGAGTGGACAGGGAGTCAAATCTCGGCGGACTGTAAGAGCATGCGCGGTTGCCCCGGGGAACCGGACTGAGTGATCTGGTTGCTCGCGGGCTTTGCTTCGCCGTATCCCCGCGCGCGCAGCATCTGGACCAAAGCGTGATGAAGCGGAAGGCGTGGATTTGTCTCTCCTTGGCATGTCTGACGCTTTTCTAGTTTTTGGGATGCCATGCACAATTTTGAGATACTATCCCCTAATCTCTCGCTTTAGAATAATGCATCATTTGGGAAATTATTCGAGCATAAAACCTTTTCCTCTGCCCATGAGAGGTTGATAACAATGCAATTTTATACCTTGCAGCAGGCATCTGCTGATTTAGGCAATCTCATTGCCAGCGCCGTCAGCGACCATGAAGAAGCAGCCATTGTTTCGGATCGTGGATCGGTCATTCTGATTCCGCAGGAAAAATACGATGCCATGCAGGAAACGCTTCGTTTGCTGATGGATCAGCGTTCGTTGAATGCCCTGCTCATGGGTCAGGCCCAACGCGAGGCTGGACACCGAATTGATTTCCCTGCCGTTGAACAGGTGTTCCATGACCTACCGGATTTGCATTCTTGACAATGCACAAGATGATTTGGATTGGCTGCGCAAGAATGATCGCACCAGCTATGTCAAATGTTTCGATCTTGTCCGGGAAATCATGAACGACCCACGAAGCGGTTCGGGTAAGCCAGAACGATTGCGTTACTTTGAAAAAGAAGTGTATTCGAGAAGGGTAAACCAAAAAGATCGGTTGGTTTATACGATTTACGAATCCTTGCAGGAAATTGACATATCCTCGTTCAGGGGGCACTACGATTGAACCCCAGGTTTTTTGGCCTTGGCATTAAAGAAAAACCAGGTTCGATTTTTCCTCAAGGGTAGTCGTCAGCCGGTACTGGCCACCGCGTTGGGCATGGCAGATGTGGCCTCTGACGTTCTCTTGGAGACAGGAGTAGACATTGCGTCCATACCTGTGTGGCTCAATGAATGGGAGTTTCCCGAAACCCATTCGAATCCGGTCCTACTCCAAAATATCGCCAAGGAAGGGGTAAGTTTGTGACACCGACCGACTTGATAGTAAAAGCCGCCCAAGCGACGACGTCGGCAAGAGTGCCGCTCCAAAGCTCTTGGCGGTCGCGCTTGGAGAGGATGAACTATGAGCGAAATTGAAGTTGATCCGGATGTGCGTTCCCGGTTAATCCAGGACACCGCTGCAGAAGTTGATGGGCCGCATACCGGCTGAAGTTCAGGAGAGTTTTTCGGAGGAGCAGTTGAGCTGCCTCAAGGTGGCACTCGGCGCACGCAGTTGGGGTACCCATGCTATCGACTGGCGCGGCACCCTGAAATTCATGCGCCACCGGTATTATGTGGTGTTTCTGCTGGGCCGAAATCGCCGCGAGCTTTCCCGAGCTGAACAACAGGTTGGCCTATTCATGCAGGCTGCATTCCTGACGATCTTCCTGACGTTCAGCATCCTGACCGGGCTGTTGACGCTCTACCTTGCCAAGTCAGCAGCGGGGATTAATCTCATTCCCGGATTCTCTTTGGGGATCTGGGGCTGGTTCAAGGACGCTTTTCTTTAAGCCGGCCTCCTTTAAACTCTAGAACCAAAAAACCGGGACTTGACACTTAGTGCGCTAGACTTTGACTAAAAGCGCACAACCTCAAAATCCATGCTCGTTGCGGCATTAGCCATGACCGCATCGGCCGTTGCCAGCATCGCTATCCCAGCATGGGCTGCCAGCGACAGGTGGAGTGCGTCGAGCGTACGCAGCGGGTGCTCAGGATAGCGCACAATCAGGTTCGTCGCCTCAGCAAACCGGGCATCATCCATCGTGTAGTGTTGCAGCCACCCGCGATCAATATCCTCGAGAAAGGCGGCGAAAAGCAGGGTCTCGAGTTCAACCGGTAAATCGCCCATACGCCGCCGCCGACTGAGCAAAGACCGCATCTCCGTGACAGTCAGGCTGCTGATCACCGCCACGTCTAAGCCTTGAAGAAACGCCACAAAATCGTCAGAACCGAGCTCATTCAGGTACCACTTCGCCAGCGCACTGGTATCCAGATAGGCGCGACGATCAGCGCTCATCACGCTCTGCTCGGATCAGATCCCCAGATGCCGACTGAAGCAGCGCTGTGCGTTGTCGCAGATCGGCGTGGTCGGGGGGCTGGCGATGAAACGACATCGGCAATACCCGCGCAATGGGCTGACCGCGACGGCTGATGACCAGTTCTCCCTCCGCTGCAACTAACTCGTCCAAACGACCGATGTTGGCGCGCATCTCTCGAATATTTAGTTCTTTCATCACATCCTCCGCTCTTGTGTCACATTTTCTTTTATTGCAGCACATCGGGCATGGGAAGGCAAACTACTCGCTGGCTTTTGGAGAGGCAATATGAGCAAGAGACAGCGCAAGACCTTCACGGCCGCTTTCAATCCGAAAGTGGACTTAGAGACGGTGCGAGGGGAAAGGCAGCCAGCGAAATCGCGCAGCAGCTGCTTAGACGCCCGACCGGGCAGATAGAGGCCAGGATGGGTCCGTGGGCACGCCGAGTAGGTAGCCTTGCCCCCAGTCCAGACCCAGCTCGATGACCATTTTCAAAGTTTCTGGGTTCTGCAGTTGCTTGGCAATGGTGGTGATGCCTAACTCTCTCGCGGTTAGCTGAATCTCGGCTATCACCTTTCGGGCGCGCTCAGACTTCAGCGCTTCCTGAACCAGGGAAGGATCGACGGACAGGAAGCTGACAGGAAAACCCTCATAAAGCATTTGCAAGGAATTGTCGCTGTCGCCAAAGCCAGAAATCGAGAGCTTGCAGCCTAGGTCGAGCATCGGTTGGAGGATGCCTGGGAGCGTCTTCGTGTGCTCGGTGGCGATTTGCTCATTGAGCACCAAAACCACGGGCGTTACCGCCGACAAGGGATGGTCCGCTAGGGTTTTGACCATTTCATTCAGTGTGGCTGGATGCCGAATAAGGTCTTCCGAGATATGCACGAAGATGGGCTTGGCCTCGCCGTTAACCGGCAAAGGGGAGGAGGCACTCGATGGTGGATAGGTGATGCGTTCGATCACCGCGTCGAATAGCATGTGATCAATGCGGTGCAAGAGTTTGAGCTGGAGTGCAACTTCGATAAAGGCAGCTGCATTCAAGAGACGCGAGCCACCTTCCATAATGCGCGAGAACGCCTCTTCTGCGACAGGTCGCTGGTCACTGAGCCGCACCAGTGGTTGAAACACCGGGGTCACGCGAGCTGTGCGCACTGCATCCTGAACCAAAATTGCCAGCGACATGGTGCGGTTATCCGTAGCCCTGCCGCTGCCATATACACGATTGCAGCCATCCCGTTTCGCGCGATAGAGAGCGACGTCCGCGCGCGCGAGAATCTGCTCCGTGGTATCCATGGGCTGGCAAACGGAAGTCACACCGCTGCTGAAAGTAACCGATACATGGGTGCCATCGATCAGGGTGGGCACGTCGACGAGCGCTTGGCGTGCGTTGTCGATTTCCCGGACTAGACCAAGCTCATCCAAATCGGATGCAATGGCGAGAAACTCATCACCACCCCAGCGGCCCATGGTGATTTGCCGTGGCCGAAACAGCTGATCAAGCCGGGTCGCCAATTCGGACAGTAACTTGTCGCCGACAATTGGTCCGTGTATATCATTGACTTCTTTTAGGTGATCAATGTCCAGCACGGCAATGGCGCAAGCGGACCCCGTTCCTTGGGTCTGATGGTGTGCTTGTTCAACAAGGCGCCAGATGGCGTGGCGGCTCAGCAGTCCGGTCAGCTGATCGTGCGATGCCAGATGCTGGAACTGCGGCAATGGCGTGGTAAGCCCCGTCAGGTCGATCTGCGCGCCCACGATGAGAACGCGCTCGTCCTCAATGGATACAAGCCCGCGATCAAGGACCGGGACAGAATCATTTTCATTGCGATGCACAAAAATGCATAACTCGAGCTGGTCGCTGAGCTGCTGGCGAACGTCCTCAAGCACCTTTTGGTAGCTGCGACAGCCTTCACAATCCAGTTTCGCCAGGAATGCCCCTAACGGCAGATCCCTCGTTGTCGGCGGAAAGCCAAGCAGACTGAAGTACTGTGAATCGCCGTGAATGCGCTCGGACGAAAGGTCTAGCATGTAGGTGCCGACTTTTGCTGCGGCGAGTGACAGGGGGTGTCGTGCTTGACCGCCGACAAATGCGGATGCGCCGACCTCGCGGTTGGATCGGCTGGAAATTTCTGTATTGGCCGAATCCAGGACGGTGCCCTTAGGGGGATTAGGGGGACGGAAAAAAGCCCCTTGCGCGTCAAGATCCGGAGAGTCGCTGGTTTTCATTCTCGTGATCGCTGTCATTCTTGGGATACACAAAAAGAAAAGTCCGGAAAAAGCTTAGGCGCGGCTGGTGTATCTCTAGCTTTGGCTCAAATAAAAGAGTGATGTGATTTTTACGTCACACTTTGAAACAAGGCAGGCGATATTAGCTCGCCTTAAGAGGCATTTGCCCCGGAGACGCCCGCATTGAAAGGCTTAAATATACTTATTATTCAGTCGATTACGTGTTTTTACCGGAAACTAAGGCACCAGACCCGATTGGTTTCCCGGTATCCTTAGATTCCTTTCGTGGATTATACAAAGGTTTTTCCTTCTGTAAAGAATTCCACGCTAATTAATGTCGCACGTCAAAGCGCTTTAGGTCACGTGCTCTGACGGGAAGGGATCTTGGCACGGCATCGCCAACATTGAAGGTCATGACGGTGAAGTCTGGGCACTACTTTCGGCGCGAAGCTGACCTGGCCAGTCGACACCTGCTGTCATTGCGATCAGCAGGAGGATAACTGTTTACCTCAACCGGTCATCTCGGCACCGTTTCGCCGACAGGATTAAGACCCTGGCCCGACACAGCATCGCTCGGCGGGGCCGCGCCCTTCAGGAACTTAAACAGATCGCTATCCGTGGACAACACCAAGGTGGTGTTTTCCGCGATCATGGTCTTGTAGGCTTGCATGGTGCGGGTGAATTCATAAAAGGCCGCCGCTTCGGGGCTCTGGTTGTAGGCGCTGGCATAGATCTCGGTAGCCTTGGCGTCCGCCATTCCACGGATCACCTCGACTTGCCGATAGGCCTCGGACTGGATTTTGTTCAGGTCCCGCACCCGATTGCCGCGAATTCTGGCCGCCTCGCCATGACCTTCTGACAGGAAGCGCTCCGCGATCTGGCGCCGTTCGCTGATCATGCGGTCGTAGATCTTTGGGCGCACGCTCTCGTTGTAATTGATGCGCTTGAAGCGGATGTCGAGCAGCTCGATCCCGAACACCCGGACCTTCTCGGCGGCTGCGGTGAATATCTCCTGCTCGACCAGCTTGCGGCCCTTCTGGATCGGCACCAGCGAGCCCAAATCCTGCTCCTGCTCGGCGTCGGTCAGCAGAGCATCGCGCAGCGGCACGCGATCCTTGGTGGTGCGGATAATCTCGATCAGCTCGTGCTTGGCGACTGCGTTACGGGTCTCGCTGCCGAGAATGTCGTCTAAGCGCGACTGGGCGCTGCGCTCATCGCGCAGGCGCAGGAAGTATTGGAGAGGATCGGTAATCCGCCAGCGGGCAAACAGATCGACCGAGATATAAAGCTTGTCCTTGGTCGGCATATCCGACGGATTGCCGTCCCACTCCAGCACCCGTTTGTCGATGGGATTCACGTCCTGGATGAAGGGCATTTTGAGCTTCAGGCCAGCCGAAGTAACCGGCTCGCCGACCGGCTTGCCGAACTGGGTGATGATCACCTGCTCGACTTCGCTCACGGTATAGATTGAGCTGACCGCAATGTAGATGCCGATGCCAAGGACCACCAAGATAAGGATTGATTTTTTCATGGCCGACCTCCGGTTTGATCTGCGGATCGATTTCCACTTTGGGCATCCAGATTCAAAAACGGCAGAATGCTGCGCGTCCGCTCATCGATAATGATCTTGGAGCCGATGCTCGGCATCACCTCTTGCAGGGTTTCGATATAGATGCGGCGGCGGGTGACCTCCGGGGCCTTGCTGTATTCCGCCAGCAGGGCATTGAAGCGGGCTGCGTCGCCTTCAGCCTCGTTAATGCGCTTGAGCCGGTAGCCGTCGGCCTCGCGAATGCGCTGATCCTTCTCGCCCTCGGCCAGCGGGATCACCTTGTTGTAATCGCGCCGGGCCTCGTTGATCAGCTTCTCTTTCTCCTGCTGGGCCTGGTTGACCTCGTTGAAGGACTCCTGCACCGGCTGGGGTGGATTGATGTTCTTCAATTGCACCTGATCGATGCTGATCCCCATGGCGTATTTGGTCGAGAGCGCCTGCATCTTGGCCAGCGCCTCGGTTTCGATCTCCTGGCGACCAATGGTGATGACTTCATCAACGGTGCGATCACCAACCACCTCGCGCATCACGGATTCCGACACATAGCGCAGCGTCTCACTCGGCTCCCGAACCTCGAACAAAAACTTCACCGGATCGGAAATGCGGTATTGCACCACCCATTCCACAAGGGCGGCGTTCAGGTCTCCCGTCACCATCTCCGTTTCCCGCTTGCCGTCTTGAGGACTCTGGTAGGGATCCGTGGCGCCGGGGGTGGTGAACCCGAATTCCTGCTTCAACTGGCGCTTGACCGGAACAATGGTGGCCTTATCGACTCCCAAAGGCAGCTTGAAATGCAACCCTGGCTGAACCTCCTTGAGATATTTTCCGAAGCGCTGCACCACAGCCACCGAGTCGCTCGGCACAGTGTAATAGGTGGTCCATGCGGTCCATATCCCCAGAATGACGAGCGCGAGGATCGCCACCAAAATGACGACTCCGCCGTGTGGACTCCCACCTGAAAAGACCCGATTGAGCCGATTTTGTCCCTGTTGGATCAGACTCTCGAGATCCGGAGGCAAGGAACTGCTGCCCCCTGAACCATCAGAAGCGTTGCCATCAGACGAGTTGCCACCAGATAAGCCGCCACTCGACCGGTTGTTACCCTTGTACGCAGGCATGGGAAAATCCTCCTCTGTTCTGCGGGGCTGACGTCACGATCCTGTCCCCTGGTCGCGCGCATTGAGAAAAGACTATTATCTTCCTCTGCGACCAAACCGACCGTGCGTTAGCGTACATTACCCTCAAACTCTATCCTAAACCCCCATCCCACCCTCACCTTCTCCATCACTGGTGCCATAACAATGCATAACATCCGTCCCACCGCTGCACTGATTCTGCTGCTCGTCCCACTGCTCGCAACAGCCCAGCTCCCGTTGGAGGGTCTCAAACAAGGCGCGGAAAAAGCCGCAAAAGCCGTCGGCGACACCACCAAGGGTGCTGTGACCGCCGTTGGCCAGGCGGCCGGAACGGCAACCGGCGCAGTCAAAGAGACCGTCGATTCCGCTCAGGAAAGCCTGGGCAACGAAGCCACTCCCCAAGAGACGCGCGACAAGCTCGACGCCATGGCTAAAAAGACCCTGGAACGCTTGTTCACCGACCAGCCCGACAGCCAGAAGCTTTTCGAGCGCAGCGCCGGCTATGCGGTCTTCGACAGGCGCGAGGCCAGCTTCTACGTGGTCGCCGGCTATGGGCGCGGCGTCGCGGTTGAGCGCGAAACAGACGAACACACCTACATGAAAATGGCCACCACAGGCGCTGGCGTAAGCTTTGGCTTAGGCGGCTTTGCCTCTCAACTGGTGATCCTGTTCGAGTCCGATGCCCTGCTGCAGAAGTTTATCAACCAGGGCCTGGATGGCTCAGCCGAAATTGGCACCATGACCGGCGAAGAAAAAGACCAACTCCGACTCGGCTTCGACAACGGCAAAGCCGTCTTCATACTGACTGGCAAAGGCTGGAAAATCGGCGCCAAACTGACCGGATCGCGCTACTGGCCGGACGACTCGCTGAATGTCGAATAGCTGAGCAAATAGTCGTCCGCCACAGCAACTAGCGCGCGGGCTAGATCATTACTCAGCACGTATCAGTCGCTTGAAGGGCGTTGGTCCTCAAAGCGATAGCCAACACCATAGACTGACTCGATCAGCTCTTGCCCTGCGTCGAGTTCGGCGAGCTTGCGCCGCAGTTTCTTGATATGACTGTCGACGGTGCGATCTGAGACGATGCGATGATCCTGGTAGATACGCTCGATCAGTTGCGCGCGCGAGAAGATCCGGCCCGGTGTCGATGAGAGAGTGCGAAAGAGCGCGCATTCAACGGCGGTCAGCTCAACGCTCCTTTGCCCGAGACTGACGCGCAAGCGCTCTGCATCGAGCGTTAGCCGGTTGCTGGGTGCCGCTTCGGGTGCTTGCGCCCGGCGTAGCACGGCTTTGACGCGCGCGACCACTTCGCGCGGACTGTAGGGCTTGCAGATGTAGTCATCAGCGCCAAGTTCCAGGCCCAGCAGCCGGTCGATTTCCTCGACCCGCGCGGTGGTCACAATGATCGGCAGGCTGCTGAAGCCGCGCAACTCGCGGCAGATGTCCAACCCATCGCGACCGGGGAGCATCAGGTCGAGCAGCATGAGTGTTGGCGGCTGCGCGCGCACCCGCTCGACCACGGCCAGGCCATCAGCCAGATGTTCGGTCGCAAAGCCGGCGCCTTTCAGGTAATCCGCCAACAGCTCGGCGAGTCGCGTCTCGTCTTCAACGATCAGAATGTTGTTGGTCATGGTGTTTGGGGAAAGCGCATCCGAATCCACAACCCGCCCTGGGGCGATGGCAGTGCCTCAATGCTGGCCTGATGGGCTTCGACGATGTTTTTCGCAATGGCTAGCCCGAGTCCGGCACCTCCGGTCTGGCGGGTACGAGATGGCTCGACCCGGTAAAGGCGCTCAAACAGGCGTTCACGGTCCGCGTCGGAAACACCGGGAGCGGTATCCTGAAAATCGACAACGAAATGGCCGTCTTTTTCCGTGCTCAGCCGGACCAGAAGCGCGCCACCTGCATCCGTATACTGTCCGCTATTGCGCAGCAGGTTGCCGAAGAGTTGCGTCAGCCGTTGGGCATCGGCCTGAATGATCGCCGCCGTGCGCAGGCGATTGTCAAACTGCAAGTCCAAACCGGCGGCGTCGAACTGGGCGCGAAAGGCGCTGACCTCAGCCTCTAGCACCTCGGCCAAATCCGTCTTCGCCTTGCGGTAGCTCAGGGCACCAAGGTCGCTGAGCGATAATTCGTAAAGATCCCCAATCAGATGCGACAGGCGCATGACATCACTGTGCAAGGTCGCGATGGTGCCGACATCGAACGGGCGCACGCCGTCTTGCAGGGCCTCCAGCTCAGCGCGCAGCAGGCTGACCGGGGTGCGCAGTTCATGGGAGATATCAGCCACCCAGCGCCGGCGAGCCTGCTCGTTATGCTCCAGAGTGGCAGCCAGGGCGTTGAGATCATGGCCGAGTCCGGCCAGTTCGTCACGACCGGTCACTGGGGCTCGGGCGGCAAAGTGCCCGCTGGCCAGTCGGCACGTGATTTCGCGAAAACGCAGCACCGGCCGCGATAGCCAGCGCGACAGCCACCAGGCGAGCAAGGCCGACAGACTCAGAGTCGCCAGGGCGATGATCGGCAGCACTCTGGTCTGGCGTTGACGCAAGCGCAGTTCTGCCGCTTCGTGGATCGGCGGGCCTGGAATGAGTGCCAGCTCGCCGATGACTTGTCCATCCAGACGCAGCGGAAAACGCAGCGCCTGTTTCAATTGATCGCGACGGCCATAGACAGGCGCGCCCTCGGCATCAAACAGCATCAGGCGTTTGGCCAGAGGCGTCCGGCGGCGCTCCGGGAATGGTCCATGTTGAGGCATGGGCGATGCCCGATCCACCGCATCAGCACCTATGCGAGATTGGCGCGAAGAATGCGCCAGCCTCTCATCTCGACGCCCCGACTCGCGCGTGCTGAGCAGTTCCATCCACAATCGCCGGTCTTCGCTGATTCGTGACCAACTCCCATCCGCGCGATACTGAGCCACCAGGCGCGCACCGATGCTTTCCACACGCTCATTCAGGCGCTGCTCGATCATGTCCCGCAAACCATGCCGGAACGACCAGTACATCGACGTCTGCACGGCCAGCACCGAGAAGGCACAGGCCAAGAGCAGCGTCAGAAACAGCTTGGTGCGAATGGAGAGGGTCAACGGGCGACTCCCTTCGGGGCGAAGTAACTAGCCCCGAAAGCATGCGGATGCAGGTGAATCTAGCGATTACAGTCGCTGTTATCGCCCTTGCCCTGACGTCCCTTGTCGCGCCCCTTGCCAAGCTCGGCCAGTTGATCCACGGTCAAAATGCTCGCAAGTTGCTCACGCATAGAGCCGGAACCCGCGCGCGAAGAGCGCCCTGCATTCTGATTTTCGGTGAAAAGTGCCTTGAGCTGGGTGCTTTGCTCCGCGCTCAAATCGAGCCGCTCAGCCATGCGAGCCACGCGTTGGTCGATGCGCTCGGCCCTCAACTCCGCGCGCTTGGCCCGCTGCTCCTCGGTCAACACCGCATCGATTTGCTCACGCATCTGTGCTCGCATCTTGGCGCGCTGACTGGCTTGGGCGTCAAAAATCGCGGCCATGGCCTGCTGTTGCTCGGCACTGAGATCAAGCTGCTCGGTCATGCGTTCGAGACGCTGCTCAGCGCCCTGCCCTCCTGCCTTGCCAGGACCGCCCCCATGCGGGGAAGCCGCAACCGGACCGACAAGCAAAGCAGACAGCATGGCAGCGACGGGAATCATGGTCTTGTTCATAAGAAGCTCCTTGGGATAGTTGCTGAAAAGTCGTTGTCGTCGGACTGAGAACAGGATCATTCCCGACTCGCTCCCGACCTTGATAAAACTAAACCCCAAGAATGCAAAGACTGCGGATGCAATGTGCAAAAACCGTGGAGATGCCTAATTGTCCAAAGGTTTCGAGATGACGAACAGAACATCCAGATCAGAAAAAGCCCAAAAGTGGTCCTGGCTCATTTCGAGCCGTGATTGCGATTTCCGTTCCAGCCCCGGCAGGCAGGCGAAAGCGAAGTCGACCGGTTCCCGCGCCTCGATGACCAGATGGAAATTGTTGATCGGACCGCTCCAATTCGCGGCGGTCTTGAGAATGTAGCCAAGCTCTTCGGAAAACGCTGTGTAGGCCTTGCCGTCGACCTTGCCCTCATGAAGCTCGTAGATGGCTTTAGTATCTTCACCAGAAATGCAATACCTGACCATGGCTCGGGCCGCGTATTCGTCCTCCGGTTTCCGGCTGATGGGCGCATCGAAACTCGAACCGGTCAACGGCTGGTATTCGTGCTCAATCACAGTGTCCTTTCCGGCTGGAAAGACCTGATTCCAGTAAAAGACCGTGGCCACCGTCCATCCAGGAGACGGGTGCCCCTGCGAATCGATCTTCAGCAGCCCGAGCGCAGCAAGCTCATCCCACTGCGCCTCAGTCAACCGTGAAAGCCCATGATAAGCGGAGCGCTGATCCGTTGGAGGAATATAGGATTCGATCGGCACATGGTACTTTTTCAGAATTTCCGTGCGGTCGAGCCCGAGAGCCAGCGCCTTTTGTTCAACCTGCGTGACCACCGGTTGACCATCGACCCGGGTCTTGAAATTCAAGAAATTCGCACTGACACCATCATAAAAATTGTGGCCTCCGCCGGTATCGCTGGAAGGAGCGGCTTCCGGCAGCGGAAAAGCCACAATCGTCTCAAGATCCTTGTCCGTTTTGTTATGAAAAACATAGCGCACGCGGACAATATCCGGCGAAATGTAGAGGTCTTCGGACTGCATGGATATGCCAAGCTGCTTGCCAAAAACCAGCCCACCGGCGGCCATCTGCGCCGAAGTATCATTAGCAACTGCCGTGAATGGGGGCATCACGGCCGCAAGGACGACAAGAAATCTCAAAGCTGAAACCATCATCGAACTTCCGCTCATGGACACACCACGCGGCTCCCAACTTGGAGCATTGACCAAAAGATAGGCAGGTATTCAGCCATCCACACCGTTGGCGATGAATTCATCATAACCGCTGACGCATTAGGTGCCCCAAAAAGCGCCCCTCTCGCACGCAGAAGCCGCATTTGCCACCGACGGCAGCGGACTGTCCCTGTCGCGGAACCGAGCAGCAGGATAGCACTGCGCGCGCCTCGGCGAACATGGCGGCAATGGCCAAGACAGCCGCAAACTAAATGCATAGACTAAAGTAAATAGGTTTTCCTTAAAAGATCGATTTTTTATTAAGACCAAAGACCATCACACTCAATCGAGAGGATACTTGCTCGTTCATCGTGGAAGGAGAAACTCCCGGGAGGTGTGCATGTCGTTTTCGCTGACTACCACTGCGGCGCTGGCCGCGCCTTTGAGTCTCTGGGCCGTCGCGGCTGTGCCGGATGCCTGGGCGCAGCGTTTTGGGCCGCGCATGGCGGTGCTGACCAATGCGCTGGCCTGGGGTGCGTTTGGCCTGTCGCTGGTTGCGCTCTTGCTGCACGGCTTTGGTTCCGCCGAATCCCTGACGCTGGTCTCCTTCGGTCTGCCGTTCGGCATCGGTGCCTTTACCGTCGGCGTCTATGTCGATGCCGTCACCGTCATTATGCTCGCGCTGGTGTCCCTGGTCGGGGCGGTGGTCTCGACCTATTCGCGCAATTACATGGCGGGGGATGCGCGCGAGGGCTACTTTCACAAGTGGCTGATGCTGACGCTGGCTGCCATCCTCACGGTGCTGGTGGCGAGCAACCTGTTGATGTTCTCGCTCGCCTGGATGGCGACCAGCCTGTGTCTGCATCGGTTGCTGGTGTTTTATCCGGAGCGTCCGGCGGCGGTGCTGGCGGCGCATAAGAAGTTTGTCTTCAGCCGCATTGGGGATGTGAGCCTGTTCGTCGCCAGTCTGCTGATCGGCGCGACCCTGCACACCATGGAATTCCCCGGAGTCTACGCCGCCCTGGCCGGTCAAACCGGGCCACTGCCGGGCACCCTGCAGACCGCAGCCTGGCTAATCGTACTGGCGGCGGTGCTGAAATGCGCCCAGTTCCCGTTCCATGGCTGGATTCTGCAGCTGATGGAGGCGCCCACGCCGGTCTCGGCGCTGTTGCATGCTGGTATCGTCAATGCAGGGGCCTTTCTCGTCATTCGCATGAGCCCGGTGATGTCCCTCTCTGGGCCCGCGCTGGACACCCTGGCCGTAATCGGGCTGGTGACCCTGGCGATCGCCTCCCTGGTGATGCTGACCCAGACCAGCATCAAGGTGTCCCTGGCCTGGTCAACCTCAGCGCAGATGGGCTTCATGCTGCTTGAGGCCGGTTTGGGTCTCTATAGCTTGGCGCTGCTGCATCTGGTGGCGCACTCGCTCTACAAGGCGCATGCCTTTCTGGCCTCGGGCAGCGGTGTCGACGGCTTTCGCGCGCCTGTACTGCCGTTCGGGCATGGTGCTCCCCAGGGTTGGCATTGGCTGGTGGCCTTTCAGAGTGCGCTGCTGATGACCCTGATCGCCGGTTTCCTGTTTGGCATCGATCCGCGCGAGCAGCCAGCGTTGATTGTCACCGGCGCCGTGGTGGCCATCGCAACCACGCAATTGCTGTTACAGGCCCTGGTCTTGGAGGACAACGCCAAGTTATTGATTCGCGCCACTGCCATTGTCGGCTTTGTCTGTCTGGCCTATTTCGGGCTGCACACGGCGTTCGAGCATGCCATTGCTGGCAGTGTGGTGCCCGCGCAACCGGCCAGTGCCGCGTTCGAGATTGCGTTCGGCGCAGGGGTGGTCGTTGTGTTTGTAGGTCTGCTGCTGCTTCAGCATCTGTTTACGCATCTGCAGGGGCCGCTGCGACAGGCTATTCAGGTCCATCTCTACAACGGCCTCTATGTCGACATTCTGGTTACACGTCTGATCACCCGGCTCTGGCCCGCGCCCAAGCGCTCTGCCAGTGCCAGCCTGGGGTAACCGCATGCGGAGGAGGAAACTCATGAAGATGAACGATGTCCGCTTTGATGATCCGAAACTGGCGTCCCAGCACGCGATGGAAGATTCCCTCAAACAACGCATCCAGACCGCCTGTAACCGCATCGCGCCAGTATGGCCGTTGGACCGCTTCGTCGCGGTCAACCCCTTCCACGGGTTGGTCGATCAGCGCTTTCAGCAGGCGGCTGCGACACTGCGCCGCATCAGCGGGTCGCGCATGTACATGCCGCGGGCGTATTACCGCGAGCAAATCGACGCAGGAAGGATCATCGATACCGATTTGCAGGCAGCGGCGCGCCACTGCAGCAGTGAGCTGAGCCCGGCAAAGCTGCGCGAGGCAGCCACGGAAGAACCCACACCCACGCCGCGGGTGCCGCTGCTGACCGCCATGCTCGACGAGCAGGATGCCGATGACTGGTCGAGCTTTGTGGTGGAGCGCATCAGTCACCATTGCGCCGCCTTCTACGACATGGGGCAGGCGACCTGGAAGCGACCCTGGACCGGCCAGTCGCTCTATGCCGCCTGGCGCAGCTTTGCCGCGCTCGACTACAGCGCTGCCATGATGGGCCAGCCTGGCATCCGCGCGCGTGTCAAGGCGCTGCCGGAATCACACTGGGTATGTATCGCCGCGGCGCTGCGTCGGCTCGGATTGCCACGGCAGGCGCAGCTCGACTACATGCACGCTGCCCTGCTCGACATCGGCGGCTGGGCCGCCTGGACCCGACTGTTGCGCTGGGAGGCCGAACTGGGCGGTGAGCAAGACGACAGCATCGTCGAACTGCTGGCCATTCGCCTCGCCTGGGACATGCTGGTGTTTGAGCACAAGGCCGGGCCCAAGCTGCTCGCGCGCTGGGGCAATGTCTGCGAACAGCTCCGCTGCGAGGCACAAGCGGATGCCGGAGAACAGGCCTCTGGTTGCGATCCGCACGGCGAGGCCGAGCGCGCTGTCGACCATATGCTGCTCACAGCCTTCGAGATTGGCTATCAACGCCGGCTACTCGCCGCTTTAGCCGACAACAAGCAGGCCGTCGATGGAGCAGCAGCGGCACGACCAGCCGTCCAAGCCGCCTTCTGCATCGACGTGCGCTCCGAGGTCATCCGCCGCGCGCTCGAGACCATCTGCCCGCAGGGCCAGACGCTCGGGTTTGCCGGATTCTTCGGGCTGCCGCTCGAGCATGTCCCGCTCGGCGCGGTCGCTCCGCGCTCGCATCTGCCGGTGCTGCTAAGCCCCAAGTACCGGGTTTGCTCCACTCTGCAGGGCAGCGATGACGATGACGCTGTCCAGGCGCTCGCGACCCAGCGGCGGCGAAACGGTCTCACCAAGACCTGGAAGGCGTTCAAAATGGGGGCATCGTCCTGCTTCTCGTTCGTCGAGGCCGCCGGCCTGCTGCTCTACACGCCCAAGATCCTTGCCGACAGCTTTGGCTTTGGTCGACCGGTGCCGGCACCCGATGACCTGCGCCTGGACGCGGAGCAGACTCGGCAGGTTGGTCCGACGCTCAACGCGTCGCCGCATAGCGCCTGCGCCGGGCATGACTACCAGTTGCACGAGCACCGGGGGCATGACCACCAGTTGCACGAGCACCGGGGGCATGACCACCCCATTGCTGGTGACCAAGCCCATGATGAGGATTCCCAGGATGGCTGTACACATGGTCAGGGCGAGCAGGCCATGGCAATCGGCGGCATTCCCGAGGAAGACCGCATCGGTCTGGCCGAGAACATGCTGCGTGGCATGTCGCTGACGACCGGCTTCGCGCGTCTGGTCCTGCTGGTCGGCCACGGCAGCACGGTGGTCAACAACCCGCATGCCGCCGGGCTTGACTGCGGTGCCTGCGGCGGCTTGAGCGGTGAGGTCAGTGCCCGCGTAGGCGCGGCGCTGCTCAACGATGCCCAGGTGCGTGCCGGGCTGGCGGAGCGGGGCATTTTTATCCCGGCCGATACCTGGTTCCTGGCCGCGCTGCACGATACCTGTGTCGACGATATTCGGCTGTTCGATACGCATATCTTGCCGGGCGAATATGCCGAGGAACTCGCCGAGTTGCAGAGCTGGCTGGCGCAGGCCGGCGAGCTGACGCGCTTGCAGCGGTCCGCCTTGCTGGGGCTCGATGGGCGCTCGCGCCGGGCAATCACGGCCAATATTCGCCATCGCAGCCGCGACTGGTCGCAGGTGCGCCCGGAGTGGGCACTGGCCGGCTGCGCGGCCTTCATTGCCGCGCCGCGCGAGCGCAGCCGTGGGATCGATCTTGGCGGACGGACCTTCCTGCACGACTACGACTGGCAGGCCGATGAAGGCTTCGCGGTGCTTGAGCTGATTATGACCGCGCCCATGGTGGTGGCCGGCTGGATCAACCTGCAGTATTACGGCTCCACCACCGACAACCGGCGCTTCGGCAGCGGCAACAAGGTGCTGCACAATGTCGTCGGCGGCGCCATCGGCGTGCTGGAAGGCAACACTGGCGACTTGCGCGTCGGCTTGCCCATGCAGTCGCTGCATGATGGCAAGCGCTGGGTGCATGAGCCGGTGCGCCTGTCTGTGGTGCTCGAAGCCCCGCAGGAGCCCATCGACGCCATCATCGACCGCCATGATCTGGTGCGGCAGATGCTCGACAACGGCTGGTTGCATCTGTTCCGCATCGATGAGCAAGGAGCGATTCAGCAGCGACTGCCTGGGACTGGCTGGCAGACGCCCTTGGCTGCGGCAGCCTGAACCCCTTGCCTGCGAAAGGCTGAACAGGTTGCCGGCCGATGGCGATTTCGGCAGGCGCTATAGCGCCTGCCGGCTCTGGGTTCGGTTCGCTAGGATTCATGGTGCGGCCCCCCGGCGAACGAAGCGACTGTTTCATGCCAACATTCATGGCCCCGATCACCCCGGATAATGAATCCCTGTGATTCGCTGTAAGGTCAGCGGGGGTGCACGCTTTTCCGCCCGCGCTCGAGGATGACGATCAGAATGCCTCCGAGCACAACGGTGGAAGCGATCATCAAGCGCAGGGTAATAGGCTCCCCCAGCAGCAGCACTCCGCCAATGGCCACAATGACCGGCACGCTCAGCTGTACTGTCCCCGCGCTGGTTGCCCGCAGCTGACGCGCCACGTGATACCAGAGCACATAGCCCAGCGCGGAGGTCAGCGCACCGGATGCCACTGCATACGCCAGGCCGAGCGGGGCAACAGACATGCCGGGTAGCGTGAGCAGGCTGAGTGCCAGCGCAAAAGGCACAGCAAGAATAAAATTGCCGGCCGTCTCACGCGCCGGATCGGTGGTGGCACGGCCGCGCACCGAGTAGATACCCCAGGCAACGCCGGCAGCGAGCATCATCAGCGCGCTGGCAAGCGGCGGAGCAGTCAACCCCGGCCAAAGGAGGCCTACCAGACCGCCGAATGCCATGACAACGCCCAAAACCTGCACCGCGTCGAGTCGTTCTCCCGCGCGCACGCCGAAGGCAATCATGGTGACCTGCACGGCACCAAACAGCAGCAGCGCGCCAGTGCCGCTGCTGAGGCTGAGATAGGCAAAGGAGAATAGCGCCGCATAGCTGAAAAGCGCCAGCGCCGATGGCCAGCTCCCAGCACCGGCGGCTAACTTGCCGGTAAAACGCAGCAACAGCCACAGCATCAGGGCGCCCGATAGCAGCCGCACAGAGGTGAATGTCGCCGGGTCGATAGCCGTATCGCGCAAAGCCGCCCGGCACAGCCAGGAATTGGCTGCCAGGGGCAGCATCACAAAAGCGGTGAGCAAAATTTTCATCTGGCGGCTATTCTACCCCCTCTCATCCTTCACTAATCCTGATGTTTCCTCGCACCCGAGTCCAACTGAAACAGTAGAATAGAGCAAGGCCATCGGCATTCTGACCCCGGCAGAAGGCTATCGGGTCACGGCTGCGGGCTGTGAAGCATCTCATCCACCATCAGCGAACAAGCTCCCATGCCTAACTCGGCAAACGCCAATTACTGGTCTCTTTTCTGGCCCTTTGCGCGATGGCTGCCACAGGTGCGCAGCGGCGATGCGCGCGCCGACCTGATGGCTGCCCTGACCGGCGCCATCATCGTGCTACCGCAGGGCGTGGCTTTTGCCACCATTGCCGGGATGCCACCACAGTACGGTCTCTATGCCGGCATGGTTCCAGCAATCATTGCCGCGCTCTTCGGTTCTTCGCGCCACCTGGTCTCGGGCCCGACCACGGCCGCCTCGGTCGTGCTGTTTTCTGCACTGTCGCTGATGGCGACGCCCGGCAGCCCGGATTATGTCACCCTGGCCCTGACCCTAACCTTCATGGTCGGCATCATCGAGTTGGCCCTGGGCCTTGCGCGTTTAGGAGCGCTGGTCAATTTCATTTCCCACTCGGTGGTGGTCGGCTTCACCGCCGGCGCAGCCTTTTTGATCGCAGCCAAGCAGCTGAAGCATTTCTTCGGGGTCGAGATGGACAGTGGCGGCCATTTCCACGACATCCTGATGGAGTTCGGCCGTCACGCAATCGAAATCAACCCTTTTGCGACCCTGGTCGCTGTCGTGACCCTGGGCATCGGTATCGCCGTGCGCCTGTGGGCGCCAAAATTCCCTTACATGATCGCCGCAATGCTTGCCGGCAGCCTGGCAGCCCTGCTGCTCAACCACCTACTTGGTCCAGAACAGACCGGCATCCTCACCGTCGGAGCGCTGCCGGCGAGTCTGCCGCCCTTGTCGTCGCCGAGCTTCGCGCTCGATCACATCAAGCAGCTAGCCCCCACGGCGCTGGCGGTAACGCTATTCGCGCTGACCGAAGCCGTCTCCATCGGCCGCGCCTTGGCCGCGCGCGGCGGCTACCGTATCGACGGCAACCAGGAGTTCATCGGCCAAGGCCTGTCCAACATCGCTGGCGCCTTCTTCTCGGGCTATGTGGCGACTGGCTCCTTTAACCGCAGCGGTGTCAACTTTGAGGCCGGCGCACGCACACCTCTGGCGGCCGTGTTTGCGGCGGTGATGCTGATGGTCATCGTGCTGCTGGTGGCCCCACTGGCGAGCTATCTGCCCAAGGCCGCCATGGCGGGGGTGCTGTTCCTGGTCGCTTGGGGGCTGATTGATCGCCGGGAAATCCGCCACATCCTGCACGCCTCGCGTCGCGAGACTGCGGTTCTGGCGGTCACCTTCTTCTCGGCGCTGTTCTTGGAACTTGAGTTCGCGATCTTCGCCGGCGTGCTGCTGTCCTTGGTGCTCTACCTGGAGCGCACCTCGAAACCGCGCATTGTCACCCTGGCACCCGACCCCGGCCTGCCCAAGCGCGCATTCTCCGACGCCACCGATGTGCCGCAGTGTCCGCAGCTGCGCATTATCCGCATTGATGGGTCGCTGTTTTTCGGCTCGGTGCCCCATGTAGAGCGCGCCTTCGATATTCTGCGGGCGCGCTTCGCCGACCAGAAGCATCTCGCGATCTTGGCCGACGGCATGAACTTCGTCGACTTACAGGGCGCGCAGGCAGTATCCGACGAGGCCGAGCGGCGGCAGCAGGGCGGCGGCGGTCTTTACCTGATCAACGTCAAACCCGGCCTGTGGGAGACGCTCGACTCGGCAGGCTGTCTCGATGCCACCGGCGCCCGCAACGTCTTCCAGTCCAAAGAGGCCGGCATCCGGGCCATCTACCAAAAACTGGACCGAAGCATCTGCGCCACCTGCGAGAAGCGGATATTCCTTGAATGCAAGCAGACGGGCTAATGGCGGAACGGCTTGATCCAATGCGCGTCCAGGCTGGAGCTGTCGACGCCGCGGCTCAGCGGTGTCATTCGCGAGCAGGACATCAGCGCCTGCGAAAACGACCGGTTTTTGTGCACTAAGTGAGCGTAGACTCATCCCCCCAGTAAACACCGCCGTCGATTTTCCCTGCACGCTCGGCGAAGCGTCATAAGAGCCGCTCGCTTGGGGTTTTCAGTTTAATCCTCAACCGCTGGCGCCGGTGCTCGCTTACTGGATCAGCCGGCAAACGGCTGGCATAGCCGAGGGCGCGTTGCGGGTCACGGGCGATGTGCTCGTGGAATTTGGCCAGGGCCTCCAGCGCGCCGGGATGGTTGTCGCGCGCTAACATCTCCCAGAGTTCCACCGCGCGCGGCCAATTGCGATCACGGCGATGCAGCTGTGCGAGCAGTCTAATCGCCTCGGGCTCGGCAGCTTGGCCGTTCACACTGGACTCCAGCAGCGCGCGTGCCTGTTCGATATCGCCGCGTTTGATCCAATGCGCGGCCACGCTGGCGCTGTCGGCGCCATGGCGCAGCGGTTGGCGATAAACGCTTACTAGGGCCGGCATGAGCGCGGCGACGGAGAGCAGATCCTTGCGGTTGTGCTCGACCACGGCAGGCAGTCGCGTCAGGTCACCGTGGCGCAGCCAGTCGAGCCAGGCGGCAGGGGCTTCGCTGCCGGGGAGATCCTGGCCGCGATTAAAGGCGAGCAGGCGGGATTCGACGCTTGCCAGACGGCAATCCGGCCAGCGTTTCGCGAAGGCGCGGCGCACCGGGTGCAGCAGGTCGAGATGCGCCAACTGCTCAAGCCGCTGGGCGAGATCGCCAATGGCAGGCGGACCGCCCATGGCAGCTAGCCGGCAGCGGGTCAGGAGCAGTGGGATGTCGAAGGATTTGCCGTTGTAGCTGACCAGCAAGCTAGCATCCGCCAGGGAATTGGCCATGTGCTCGAGCATCAGGGCTTCGGCGTCCAGGCGGGTGAGCAAATATTGCTCCAGTTCCAGTGTCAGTGGCGGGCCTCCCTCGCCCGGTTCGGAGACGAAACGGGCGGCGCCAAACAGGAACACCCAGGTGCCGGTGCCGCCGGCCAGACCGCTGGTTTCGGTGTCCAGGAAGCACCAAGTCTCGGGCGGGGCAGGCGCCAAGTCGGTTAGCTCGCCCAGGGGATTCGCAGCGCCAACCGCCTGTGCGGGGGCGAACCGGCCATGAGGTCGGGTCGCGTCAAGTTGTTGCTGCAAAAACAAAAGTCCGGGCGCCACCTGCGCGGCACCCAGAATTTCGGCCAAGGCGCGTTCGTCACCTTGGCGCATGGACGGTTGGAGCACATGTGGGCGCAGTCGCGCGATGCGTTCGGCTAGACCAGGCTCACCCCTGTCCGCATTGGCGGAACCGCCGGAGGATTGGGGCTGGGGAGACAGGACGCCGTGAGCCAAACCGAGCGGATCTGAGGCAATCGGGTTCGAATCCAATGATTCCGCCTCAACCGGATGCGGGTCGACCGGCGTTGAAGGCGCTGGCATCGGCGCCGGCTGCTGGCGCAGCCGGTCAAGCCGGGATTTCAGGCTCATGGCTTGACCCTGGCCCTGTATTGCCATGGGTTGCGGTCAGCGCTCCGGAGGCGTCGCATCGATTGGGTCGGCGCACAAAAAATCGAGGTCTGTCTCCGAACCGAGGGATTTGATGAATGCCTCGCGCACACGCAGGCAAATTCTCCTTTCCATCCTGGCGTTTGCGGTGGCCTGCACGAGCGCCGCGTGCTCTGTCTTCTTCAGCGGGACCACCACGCTGTGCCACGACGGGGCAGCAATCGCAAGCCCAAAAATAAAGCCCGTCGAAAGACCGAGTATGTACCAAGCTGAGCCGTTATCGCCCATACTGCCCTCCTGCTCTAATGCCCCCCCTGCTCTAATGATAGTCATTCTCGCGCTGATGGCGAACAGCGAGCACCGTGACTGTCTCCGCATCATCAATTTCAAATAGCGCGACATCGCCAGTCGCGCCAAATGGGATGAGCAGCTCGCGCAGAAACGGCGAATGGGTCGCAGCCTTGCGGCAAGTAAATGGCAAGCGCTCCAGTGTGGTCAATGCGGCGCGAATCGCATCAAGCGCTCGCTCCACCACTGCCAAATCTGTTGGATTTCTCTCAAGAATAAAGGCATAGAGCCGAACCAGATCGGCCTCGGCTTCTGGAGTGAAGCGAACCCGATACCTCATCCGGAGGGTTCGCTGAATTTGGCCTCGTCGAGCATTCCTTGCAGCCGATCCACCACGGCAGACGCCTCGATATAGCGCCCCGACTGGCGCGCCTGATCCCGCGACTTCAACCCGCGTGCGATAAATTCTTGTTCAGCTTGGCGATAGGCGATGCTGTCACGGATAGCCTGTTCGACAAAGCCAGATAGGCTCTCCCCTTCATGCAAGACGCTTTCCGCGCAACGCCGCAGGTGTGGATCAACCCGCAGGGAAGGAATGGTTGCCGTTTTCATCTAAACCCCAGATGCATTGCATATGCGTTGCAGCATGCCGAACCTGGCACTCGCGCGCAAGCGGCATGGCGACGAAAACTGCTTGTCGCCAAGACCTGCAGACGATTGCTGCTGCACGCGTATGCACCAAGACAAACCGTCATCGCCCATGGCTCACTCCAGAATCCTCAAATTTCACCAAAACTTGTGCCTTGGCAAACCCAGCAATCCAACATAAACTGCATTTGTCGCAGATCGCCACAGGATTTTCAAGATGAGCGTTTCTATCCGCATTGACGACAATCTCTATGCCGCCGCCAAGTCACAGGCCAGCGCCGAAATGCGCTCGATTCCACAACAGATCGCCTACTGGGCCAAGGTTGGCCGCGCCGCGCTCGACAATCCTGACCTGCCCATTGAGTTTGTGCGCGATACCCTGCAGGCGCTTGAGGAATCCTCCGAGCCCTTCGACTTGCCAGAGCAATGACACATCGACTCGCCCAACGCCCTGCTTTCAAACGCGCATACAAGCGGCTTCATCCCAATCAGCGCGAGGCTGTCAATGACGCCATTCGCACCATCCTTGCCGACCCGGCAAGTGGCGAAGAGAAAAAAGGCGACCTTGCTGGTGTTCGCGTCTTCAAATTCGATTGCATTCATCAAACCTTCCTCCTTGCCTACACCCGGGATGACGCCCTCTGCACCTTGCTGAGCTTGGGACCGCATGAGAATTTCTACCGCGACTTAAAAGGCTAGTGCATCGTTGCAGAATCATCGAGACCGACAGAACACCGCACTCCGGCAGGTCGTGGTGCAGACGGCGGCTTTGCTGCGGGCGCAGGGATTTGGCCTGAAGTCTAGGTCACCAGCGGCAGGCTCGCCTCAAAGACTGACGTCTCCGGCCCCGCCCGAACACGTTATTTCGTGGGGATGGCTCTCGGCGGGGATGCTGATGGGGAGCGGGGCAACGGTGGCAGTGGCCGTGATCGCCTGATTTCAGCTCGCGGCGCAGTAGGAAAAGGAATCAAGAGAACGGAGAACAGCGGCTTCTCGCTGGATGCGGCGGTGCGCGTCGGTGCGCACGATCGCACCGGGCTGGAGCGGCTGCTGCGCTACTGTGCTCGGCCCCCGTTCGCGCTCGAGCGCCTGGAGCGGCTCGATGCCGAACGCGTCGTCTACCGATTACCGAAGCCCCAGCGCAATGGCATCACGGCGCTGACGCTCACGCCACTGGAGCTGATCGACCATCTCGCGGCCCTCATCCCCCCGCCCAGGCGCCACCGCCATCGCTACCATGGCGTGCTCGCGCCAAACGCGCCCCTGCGTGCGGCGGCCGTCGTCTTGGGGCGTGAACTGACCGACGACCCGAGCGCCTGCGCCGAGCTCGCCGCACCCCGTCGCGCACCGGCCCCGAACGCGCGCTCCCCAGCGCGCTACCTCTGGGCCATGCTGCTGGCGCGGCTGTTGTTAGCGGTTGAAAAAACCTGCCCCAACCGCGGCGCGGACATGCACATCATTGCCTTCATCACCGAGGCCGTGCGCCCGTCGAGCAGATCTTCACCCACATCGGTGAGCCACCGCGTCCACCCCCGATCTCGCCCGCCCGCAGACCGCCCGCCTGGGACGAGGCACCCGAGCCGATGCCGGACTGGGACCTCCTCCAGCAGCCCGAGCCCGACTTCGAGTTCGATCAGCGCGTCGCCTGGTAGCCGCCGTCTCTCTCGCAGGCAACGGTGCAGCCCCTCTCGTCTGCCGGTGGCACGCTGCCCAGCAGATGCACGCGCCAGCACCCCGGAACGCGCGCGCCTGCACCGCCCCGACGTCCGTTAGCCCCGCAGTTGGACGTTGACGGCGCATCCCACCCCCGCTACCGTTCGTCGTCCGGCCAACCTGGACGCTCAGGGTGGCTTGGATTTCCTATCCTCCGCAGAAGGGACGCTTAGAACAGCACTTCCCATTCAAGCAGCTGCAGCTGGCAAAGAGAGTTGGAACCGACCAGCGACGATGCCTGGGACAGTCAGATCTTCGTCGAGCGAGTCCCAGCGGAGGGCATAGCCGTTGAGCGCGATTTCGACACCTTTGAGCGCTTCATCGCTCGCAGCACTCAGTCTTCTGAAGCGGTCAGCAGGAAATCCGACAACTCGTCCATCAGTCAACTCAACAAAGACCATGCGGGCCTCAGCCCACGCGCGAAGGGCGCAAGGTTCGGTATCAGTCGTGTCGGAACTCATTGAATTTCTCCCATAGAAGGTCTTGATGAGCAAAAACAAGGCGTTCAATAACGCGCACCTGGTGCGGCGGGATGCCGCGATTATTGGCGAGAGCGATGGGATCGAGCCAAAATTTGCATTCGCCCTCGGCACAGCGAATGTGGATATGCGGAGGCTCAGTGCCTTCGTCAGAATAGAAGTGAAAACGGTAACCACGAAAGCGCAGGACAGTCGGCATTAAGAACCTCCTGATCTTTGTTCATTGGCACCCTCGCCGCCATAACCGGCATGACAGCCCTCCCCCTTGACGAAGCATGACTTCGGAACTCGCAGAACGCCAGTCTCCTTGCTGGCCAGACTGCTTACGTGCCACCAAGTAGGCCCAACACTAACAACGCAACGGCCTTGGGATGCTGCTCGCGTTCTTCATCCCCCGGCAGGATGGGGCCGACGCAGGCTGGGCAGCCGCCGGCGCAGTCGCAGGCGGCGACTAGGGCGCGCGCGTCGGCGACCAGCATGGCCGCGTCGCGATAGAGCGGTTCGGACAGGCCGACGCCGCCGGGGAAGTTGTCGTAGAGAAAGAGCGTCGGTTCGAAGCGACCCCCGGGGGCCAGTTCCACCGGCTCGTTATCTGGTCCGCGCAGCTGACCGCGTCCGTCATTGCCGACGGCGGCGAACCAGGTCCCCTGCCCGTCTCCGACCGCGCGGCCGAGATCGCTGACCTCTGCCATGGCGCGCAGCGCGGCGACATGGTGCAACGCATGGGCGGCGCCAAGAAAGCCCTCGATGGCGCGCTCGCGCTGCGGCAGGGCTTGGGCCAACGCCTCGGGGTGCACCTGCCACCAGACCGAGGTGGTGTGCATTTCCTGATCCGGCAGGTTGATGTTGCCGTAGCCGATGTTGTCGTGGCTGTAGTAGCGAATTTTCTTGTAGCCGGGATAGCGGCGCACCAGATGCACTTCGCCATGGGAGCTGGCGGCTTGGTCAAGGCGCTGCTGATCGAAGCGGTCGAGAATCTTCAGCCGCGTGTAGTCAATCGCATCGGTGTAATAGTCGGCGCGTGTCTTGCGCACGAAGGCCTTGCGCCCAGTCCAGTCGAGCTTTTCGACCTGATAGGGCTGCGACTGCACCATGTAGATGGCGCCTTCATAAATCGTACCTGGCGCGCTGCTGTAGTCGACCTCGGCGATGATGGTTTGCTTGCCGGCGTCGATGTCGATGACGACGAAATTGCCCTCGGCGACCGACCGCAGTGAGACCGCATTGGCCGGGTAGCTGTCGGCGATCCAATACCAGCGCCCGCTCTGGTATTGCAGCAGCCCCTGGTCACGCAGATAGCCGAGCATTTCGGCGAGATCCTCGCTGCCGAAGCTCTCGCCCTCCTGAAACGGCAGCTCAAAGGCCGCGCAGCGCACATGGTCCATCAGAATCAATAACTGATCGGGATGGATGCGCGCCTGCTCGGGCGAACGGCCGAGAAAAAACTCGGGATGGCGCACGATGTATTGATCGATGGGCGCGCTGCTCGCGACCAGCACGCCGAGGCTCGGGCGATTGCGCCGCCCTGCCCGCCCGAGCCGCTGCCAGGTCGCGGCCACGGTGCCAGGATAGCCATTGAGCACCGAGACATCTAGGCTGCCGATGTCCACGCCCAGCTCCAGCGCCGAGGTGCTGACCACCACGTCCACCCGGCTCGCGCGCAGGTCGCGCTCGATCCCACGCCGCTCGCTCGGCAGATAGCCGCCGCGATAGGCGCGCACCCGCGGCGGGCGGCGTGGATCGCGATCGAAGACGTCTTTCAGATACTTGGTGATCACCTCCACCATCAGCCGCGAGCGCGCGAAGACAATGGTCTTGAACCCGGCCTTGATCGCCGAGCGCGCCACCCGCGTGGTCTGCGAGCGCGCCGAGGCGCGAATGCCGAGATCCGGGTTGATGACCGGTGGATTCCACAGCAACAAGTGCCCTGCCCCGCGCGGTGCGCCGCTCTCGGTCACCGCCGCGACCGGCGCGCCGATCAGCCGCTCGGCCAGTTCTTGCGGATTTCCGATAGTGGCCGAGGCCATGATGAATTGCGGCTGCACGCCGTAGAAGGCACAGACGCGATTCAAACGGCGAAACACATTGGCCACATGCGCACCGAAAACGCCTCGGTAGCTGTGCAGCTCATCGACCACGATAAAGGCGAGCGACTCGAAGAACTGCGCCCATTTGGTGTGGTGCGGCAGGATGGCCTGGTGCAGCATGTCAGGATTCGACAGCACGATGTCGCCACGCGTGCGCACTGCCTTGCGCGCGTCGCCCGGGGTGTCGCCGTCGAAGGTGAAGGCTTTGATGCCGAGTGTTGTGCCCTCCCCGCCCGCGTCCGCCTGCCCAGACCCGGCCTGATTGAGCTCAGACAACTCCGCGACCTGATCCTGCGCCAGTGCCTTGGTCGGAAAGAGATACAGCGCCTTGGCCTGACGCGTCAGCACGGCATCAATCACCGGCAAGTTGTAGCACAGGGTTTTGCCCGAAGCCGTCGGCGTGGCAATGACCAGATGCTGGCCGGCACGGGCGATATCCCAGGACTGGCGCTGGTGGCTGTAGAGGCCGCTTAAGCCCCGTTGATCCAAAGCCGCGCGCAGGCGCGGATGCAGATCAGCGGGCAGCTCCGCCATGCACGCGCGTGATGCCGGCAGGGCCAGCTCGCCGGTGATGCGATCCCGGTAGCGGTCTTTGAGCCGCTCAAGAAAGCGCGTGAAATCCGCCGTGCCCGGCGCCACGGACATCAATACACCACAGAGGCGCCCGGCACCAGAACCTCGAACACCTCGACCACCTGCAGGCTGATGTCGCCGGGCAGTTCATCGAGTGCATCGCTCGGCAGCCCCAGACGCCCGGCAAGGCTCCTCAGGTAATCCGAGGCACTGGTGGCCAGCGCCTCACCGCCATCAATGGCGGTGGACTGCACAATGCTGCCGACCTGCTCGGCCCCCTGCACAATCAATGCCTCCAAGCGATAATCCGATGCCTTGTCGGGATCGAGCTGATGGGCCACCGCCTTCCAAATCGACTCAGGGAAGCGCCAGGCACGCAGAAGTTCGGCGCCAAGATCGGCGAAATTAAAGCCAAACACCCGCTCCTCGGCCTCAATCACCGAGAGGCGTTCATCATCGATCAGCCGCAGCACCTCAGCGTAGTCGTCCGCGCAGTAACTAAAAAACACAAGCTTGCCAATGCTGTGCAGTAGTCCGCCGAGAAACAAGCGCTCGCCCTCGCGCACGCCCCGCCGCTTGGCAAGCTCACGCGCCGCAATGCCGGTTGCCACGCCATGGAACCAGAAGCGTTCCATGTTGACCTTTTCTGGCGGCAGGCCGTGAAACATCTCGACTGCAAAGGTCGCCAAAATCAGATCGCGCAGCGGCCTGAAGCCGACCAACGAAATTGCCTGGGTGACGGTCTCGATCAGGACCGGGCGGGCATAGTAGGCACTGTTGACCAGCCGCAGCAGGCGCGCGGACAGGGCAGCATCGTAGAGGATGACCTCGGCGAGATCGGCCGGGCGGGTGCTGGGCTCGTCGATCAGCTGATTCACCCGCAGGGCCACGTCCGGCAAAGAGAAAAGATGCTCGGTTTCTTTAATCAGGTCTTGTGGTGTCATTTTCATTACGCCCTCAGGGTCGCATCGTGCCCCACTGGGAGAACAGGGCCAGAATCAGGATTTCCCGCGCCCCATGATTGGCGACTATGATAGTGCAGTCACGCAAACGCAGGCGGAATCCGTGCACAAAAATCGCCATGATTTTGCTCGTGTCCGCCCTTCCCCCCTTCCTGGAGGCAAGCCCATGGCCTACTGGCTGATGAAATCCGAGCCTGAAGTCTTTGGCATTGAGCACCTGGTTGCCCGCCCCGAGCAGACCGAGCCCTGGGATGGGGTGCGAAATTATCAGGCCCGCAACATGATGCGCGACCAGATGCAGCCCGGCGACCAAGCGTTTTTCTATCATTCCAACTGCAAAGAACCGGGCATTGTCGGGTTGATGGAGATTCTCAGCTCAGGCTATCCCGACCCCACGGCTTTTGATCCGAACAATCGCTACTTCGACCCCAAAAGCGATCCGGACAATCCGCGCTGGTTTTTGGTTGATGTGCGCTATGTCCGCCATCTGACGCGGACCATTACCCTGGCGGAACTCAAAAGTGAACCACTCGCCGACGCGCTTGGCGATTTCCCGCTGATTCGCAAAGGCAACCGGCTGTCGATCATGCCGGTAACGGGCGCTCAATGGCAGTTGATTTTGTCCTTAGAGAAATGACTGGATGAGCAGTGGCAGGAGTCTCGCCAGCACCGTGCATCTCTTTCGCCAAGGTCCAATCGGTGCCCGCGCCATGCCCAGATCACCTCTTGCCGCGCGTTTCTCTTGACGATCTCCTACAGCAGTTTTACAGCCTGCTGTTTCGACAGCCCCAGCGCCTGGATGCCAAGCTCCAGCGCCTGCTCGGCGAAGACGTCTGCATCCGCCCAGCGTGCGTCGCTATCAACAACCTCCGACAAGGTCTCGCTCACCACTCGCAGATGGCAGAGTCGCGGCTCGGCCGGATCGGCAGCGGATTCGCTACAGACATAAAGCCTGGGCTCGCGCTGACCATCCGGCACAAAGGCAAGAATATAGCGATACGTGCGCGCATCCGGACTTTCAATCTCGCTCAGCAGTGTCGCTGAATAGTCCCCAATCTGGTAGCGCCCTTTAGGAATCGCCGTTTTGATCGTTGGCCGATCTTGCATCCTTCGCCTCCCAGGTCGAAATCAAGGAATCATCACCCACCGGCCCCATCACCACGCCAGCGCTCACGAACATAACGCATCACAGGCAAGACCAAATAGCTCAACAGGGCACTGAGCAGCGCCAGCCCAACCACCACTCGCCCCGGCCAGAGCGCATCCGGGTAGCCGCGCCCGGCCAGAGCCAGGGCAACCGCCATGATCACGGCCAAAGTCACCATCGCCAAATGGATACTGGTGTCGGTGATGCCCCAAGGCAAGCGCCTCGCAAGCCCCACCCCCAGCCAGGCGGCTAGCAGACCGCCCGCCAGTCCGGCGGCCACGTCTACCGGCCAGTGCACCCCAAGCGCGACCCGACTCAGGCCAGCGAGCAGCGCCAGCAGCAGAAACAACAGCCGCCACTTGCCCCTACGCGCATGGTAGATGAGTACGCCAAAAAAGACCCCGGCCGTCACACCATGGCCAGACGGAAAGCTGTGATGGCGATGGCCAGGGCCGATGAGCTGAAAACTGCCGGACTCCAGCACAGCCGGCGGTCGCAGGGCATCGACCAGCGGTTTTAGCCCCCGCGCATAGGCCGCGCCCACCAGCGCCGCACAGATCAGCACCCAGAACACTCGCGGATGCCGGCGCGCGAAAAAGAGCGCCAGAGCGAAGGCCAGATGTTCGTCACCCAAGAGCGTGAGGTTCTGCCACAGCCAGGACGGATAATCCCGCGACCAGGCGTTCACCGTGCCGAAGCCCGCATGATAGCCGCCCATCAGGAACAGCCCCAGCGCCAGCAGCGCGAGGGCTAGCACGGCAAGCAGCAACTCGCGCGCGGCGTCGGGATTGGTGCTCGGATCGACCTCAAGCCCCCGCTGCAACGCGGTCTTGAGATCGCGCCCAAGAAAACCGAGCAAGCCTTCAGCCATGATCCGGCACCTCGGTGGCCGTTGGACGCTCGCCAACCCGCACCAGAGCAACAGCGCCTCGCTGGTAAAGCGTCTCGAGCTGCTCTGGCGGATAAAGTTCCCGCAGGCGTTCGAGCTTATCGATGCGCAGAAACACCAGATCCCCAGGCTCGGGGTCGCGATCAGGCGTGATCGCCTGCCGATACACACTAAAGCTCGGCATACTGGTGTGATAAACCACCGTGGGCGCGTCGAGCTGACGCGCCAGTAATGCCGCCTCCTTGACTGGCGCCTGCATCACCTCGAACACTCGCGGCACCAGCAGCCCGTAAACCACCAGAGTCTGAATGACCCCGGCCAGCACCACCCGCTGCCAGAGTGCAACCCGATGGGCCAAAAACAGGCCGATCAGCAGCGCCAGCGCCGAGAGGATGCCCAGCACATAGAAACCATCAAGCACCTCCCGGCCCAGCTCGAAAAGCGCGATTTCATGCAGCCTGTTGGCCTGCTCGGCCAGCGGACCGAGCACCAGCGGCAGTGCCAGTAACACCAGCACAAGAACCACCGCCGGCAGCAATGCCAGCCAGCGGTTACGCAGGCGTTCGCGATAGCGCGCGAGCAGGATAAAGAGCGGCGTGAGGCCATAGACCAGATAATGCGGCAGCTTGGTGCTAGAAAAGGAGAACACCAGCAACACCGTCAAAAACCACAGCAGCAGGAAACGATCAAACGGATCGACCCAGATGCGCCGCAGCGCCGGCAGCACTGCCAACAGCCAGCCGCTAAAGGGCAGAATCACCAGCGGCAGCATGGCGAGATAATAGCCGGGGAATCCCTCATGGCCATGGATAACACCGCCGAAGCGCCCGAGATTGTGCTTTAAGAAAAAGCTCTGGAAAAATCCCAGGCCGTTATCGAGATAAATCGCCAGATACCAGGGCGCCGCCACCGCCAGAAACACCAGCCAGCCGCGCGGCTCGAACACCGCACCCAGCCAAATTTTGACCTCCCGCCAGCCCATGGTCAGCGCATAGAGCAGGCTGACGACGAGCGGAAAGAACACCGCCACCGGACCCTTGGTCAGGAAACCCAGGCCCAGCCAAAGATACACCCGCCACAGCAGTCCGCGCGCCCGGGGCGAGTCCGCAAGTCGCGCGAGCCGGTAGCGATAGACATCAAAAAAGGCCAGAGCGATGAACAGATTCAGCACCGCATCGGCCACCGCCGCCTTGCCGATCAGGCCGATCTCAAGCGACAACGCCATCACCAGCGCGGCCGCGGTGGCTGTTTCTGTATCAAGGCGCTGGCGCACGAACAGCCACAGCGCCAGCAGCCAAAGGCTCGCGGCAATGGCCGAGGGCAGCCGCAGCGCGAACTCATTGAGCCCCAGCAACGCCACCGAGCCGGCCTGCAACCAGTAGATCATCACCGGTTTGTCGTAGCGCGGCTGGCCGTTCTTATGCGGCGTGATGAAATTGCCGCTCGCCAGCATCTCCCGGGTCGCCTCGGTAAAGGCACCTTCGTCTAGGTCATAGAGCGGCGAGCCGCCGAGTTGCCAGAAAAAGACAAGCCAGAGGATGAGGGGCAACATCCAAGGCGACACCAATAGCCCATCGAGCAAGCGTAGACGGAATGCCAAGTGTGAACTGTTCATTGTCCCTCCATCACCACAGCCTCCAGCAGACCGCCATTAACGCGGCAATTTCCAGCCAGGCTGAGTGCCAGAATCGTCCGGCAAAATACCGTAGTGCGTGCGCCGCGACGAGGCAAAGAAGGTACGCACCAGCATCTCCGCCAGCACACCCGTGGTTAGGAGTTGCACCGAGGCGACTAGCAGCAGGATGGCAACAAACAGCAGCGGACGCTGACCGATGTCATCGCCTAAGACAAACTTAACCACCAGCAAATGCGCCATCAACAGCGACCCAAGAGCGCCAAAACCAAGCCCAATGGAGCCAAAGAAATGTCCCGGCCGCGCACCAAAGCGCAAAAAGAAAAAGGCCGAAAGCAGATCAAGCAGCACGCGAAAGGTGCGCGAGATGCCATATTTTGACTGACCGAACTGCCGCGCCTGATGGCTGACCACCGTCTCGCCAATGCGCGCGGGCGAGGTCACAGACGCCACCCACACCGGGATGAAGCGGTGCATCTCGCCATACAGACGCACTTCTTTGATCACATCGGCACGATAGACCTTGAGCGAGCAGCCATAGTCATGCAGGCGCACCCCCGTGACCTTGCCAATCAGCCGATTGGCGATGCGCGAGGGGATTTTGCGGATAATGAGCGCATCCTGTCTGCGCTGGCGCCAACCTTGCAGCAGGTCAAGATCGCGATCAATTAATTCATCAAGCAGACGCGGAATCTCCGCCGGGTCGTTTTGCAGGTCGCCGTCGAGGGTGGCGATAAAGGCCCCGCGCGCGGCATCGAAGCCCGCCTGCATGGCTGCTGTCTGACCGAAGTTGCGGCGCAAGCGGATCACTCGGACATGCTCGCCATAGTGTGCGACAGCCTGTTCAAGCCGCGCCGGGGTCTGGTCGCGACTGCCGTCATCAACCAGAATGAGCTCCCAAGGATGCGAATACTCGGCCAGACCCTGATGCACGCGCTCGAGCAGAGGCGCGACATTCTCGGCTTCTTGATACAGTGGAATAACGACCGACAGGGAGCGGTCGGCTGGCGGCTTGGCTGGCGACGGGGATTGCATGGATGGAGCCTGTGCGAAAACTTGGAAACCGGCACCGATGCCGGGGCGCAGAGTATAGCGCAAGTTCCGCACGGGGCTGCCGATGGCCCTGGGGTACCGGCTTGCATTGGGTCAGGCCCAAAACCGGTCGCTCTATTTGTGATCGGTATGGCTCAGGGCAAAAGATTCCGCTTGCGGTGAACGGCCCGACCTAGGGAAAATGGCAAGCTAACGATTGGGACAACAATCGGGACCAAAATCAATAGGGACGAGGATTATGATGAAGAGCCACCGAAGCATGAAAGGAGCCGTCAACAAAGACATTATTCTGGCCGTGGTCGCAGCCGCCGCAGGCCTAATGTCCGGCCCAACCCTTCAACCCATCATTATCGGCAGTCTCCCCGAGATCAGCTGGTGGACCATTGGGTCCATGATCCTGATCGCCTCGCTGGCCCTGCCCGGGACCCTGGTGGTGCTGTCGATGGCAGAGCGCTACGGTGCCATGGCGCTAAGCTGGACGGCGTTCTTGCTGCTTGGGGTCTTTTTCCTTGCCGCGAGCACCTCCTCGCTGGCCCTGGCCGCCAGCCCCGCCTGGACCATCCCCTCCTCCTATCTGCTGGCCGCATGGGGACTTGGCGTTCTCCTCAGCGTTACCCTGCTGAAATGGTGGTTGGCACGGATCGTCGCCAAGAAAGCCGCGAACGCCAAAGCCTCTGCAGCCACGGCTCCACCGGAGCATTAGAATCGGTCCGGCCCTTGGCGCCGGAAAGGAACCCCTGATCGGTGCGCAGGTATCGACGCACAGGTGTCGAAGCGCAGGTAATCGATCACACAGTTAAGGGATAAATCACGCCATGCTGCGTCGCATTCTGCTCGTTCTCCTCGTCGTCGCCATCGTCATCGGTGGCCTGGGCTTTTTGAAATATCGCCAGATTCAGGGCGAAATTGCCATGTTCTCCCAACCGCAGCCGGCAGCCACGGTTGCCGCCACGCGGGTGGAGGCCATGACCTGGCAGCCAGAGCTGCACGCTGTCGGCTCGGTGCAGGCGGTGCAGGGGGTCATGGTCAGCAACCAGGTACCGGGACAGATCCAGCAGATTCTGTTCGACTCCGGCGATATGGTGGAGAAAAACCAGGCACTGGTTCAACTCGACACCGAGGTCGACGAGGCCGATCTGGCTGGGCTGGAAGCCGCGCGCAGCCTGGCTGAGACCCAGCTTGGCCGCAACCGCCGCCTGCTGGCAGATCGCGCCGTGTCCCAGGGCGATTTCGATGAGGCCAGTTCCCGCCTGCAACAGACTGAGGCCGAAGTGGCCGCCAAGCGCGCGTTAATTGAAAAGAAAACCATCCGCGCGCCCTTTGCCGGTCAGCTCGGCATCCGTCAGGTCGATCTTGGTCAGTATCTAGCCGCCGGCACCAGCATCGTCGCGCTGGAGGCCCTCGATCCCGTCTATGTCGACTATGCCCTGCCCGAGCGCGAACTGGCGCAACTTGCCGTCGGACAGGCCGTGGCAGTGCGGGTCGCGGCCTATCCGGATGAGTCCTTCCCCGGCACCATTCAGGCCATCAGCCCGGCGGTGGATCAGGCCACGCGCAATGTCCAGGTGCGCGCGCTGCTGAAGAATACCGACCATCGGCTGCGGCCCGGCATGTTCACCAAGGTCGCCACCCTACTGCCCAAACAGGACCAGGTGCTCACTCTGCCGCGCGAGGCCATCACTTTCAATACCTATGGCGATTCGGTGTTTTTGATTCTCGATGGCGAGGGTGAACAGGCCGGCAAACTGGTGGTACAGCGCCGCCAGATTCAAACCGGCGCGGTGCGCGGCGGACGGGTAGCCGTCATGTCCGGCCTTAAAGCCGGTGATCGGGTGGTGGCTGCCGGACAGGTCAAGCTGCGTAATGGCGCCGAGGTCCAAATCACCGAGGGCGACGGAGCCAGGCCCAAGGGACCCGGTGAACCAAGCAAAAAAAGGACCGCCGCAGCGCCAGACGCCGACGCATCCCAGGCTGACAGCGGAGACGCGTCGCAGTGAAATTCACCGATATCTTCGTCTATCGCCCGGTGCTCGCGAGTGTCGTGAGCCTGCTGATTTTCGTGCTCGGCCTGCGTGCCATCTTTGAGATGGAAGTGCGCCAGTTTCCGCTGACCCAAAACACCGTGGTCACTGTCACCACGGCTTATCCGGGTGCCAGCGCCGAACTGGTCAAGGGCTTTATCACCACGCCGCTACAGCAGGCCATCGCGCAGGCCGAGGGGATTGATTTTCTCAGTGCCACCAGCAGCCAGGGCGTGTCGGTGATTGAGGCCAATATGCGCCTGAATTACTCGGCCAATGATGCGGTGTCGGGAATTCAGGCCAAGGTCGCCAGCCAGCTCAATGTGCTGCCCGAGGCGGCGCAAAATCCGGTGATTGATTCCACCACGGGTGATACCACGGCGCTCTTGTATCTCGCCTTCTACAGCCGTGAGATGTCCCTGTCGCAGATTACCGATTATCTGATCCGGGTGGTGCAGCCGCAGTTGCAGGCGCTTGAGGGGGTTGCTCAGGCCGAGATTTTCGGCAATCAGACCTTTGCCATGCGCGTGTGGCTCGATCCTGATCGCATGGCGGCGCTCGGTATTTCCGGCGAGCAGGTTGCCGCTGCCCTGCAAGCCAACAATTACCTGGCCGGCATCGGCCAGTTGCGTGGCGACCTGGTGCAGATTGATCTCAGCACCACCACAGACTTAAGCGATGTCGAGGACTTCCGCCAACTGGTCATCCGCGAAGAAGGCGGAACGCTGGTTCGCCTCAATGACATTGCCACAGTGGAACTCGGCCCGGCCGATGACAACTCCCAGACGCTCTACAAGGGCATCCCGGCCATTTTCATTGGCATCGAGCAGGCACCAGGTGCCAATCCGCTCACCGTTGCCGAGCGCGTACATGAGTTGCTGCCCAGCCTGGAGGCGCAGTTCCCCGAGGGGCTCGAAGCGCACATTCCTTACGATGCCAGCGAATTCATTGAGGAATCCATCCGCGAGGTCTTCACCACCCTGGCCGAGGCGGTGTTGATTGTGCTCTTCGTGATCTTCCTGTCGCTGGGCTCGATCCGCGCCGCGCTCATTCCATCCCTGGTGGTGCCGCTGTCCATCGTCGGCGGTGCTTTCCTGATGCTGCTGATGGGCTTCTCGATCAATCTGCTCACCCTGCTCGCCATGGTGCTGGCTATCGGCCTGGTGGTCGATGACGCCATCGTGGTGGTCGAAAACGTCCATCGCCATCTGGAAATGGGCAAAGACGGCATCACCGCCGCCGTAGATGCCGCGCGCGAACTCGGCTTGCCGATTCTCGCCATGACCACCACCCTGGTCGCCGTCTATGCACCCATTGGCTTCATGGGCGGGTTGGTCGGTTCGCTCTTTACTGAATTTGCCTTCACTCTGGCCGGCGCAGTGCTGATCTCAGGCGTGGTGGCCTTGACCCTTTCGCCCATGATCGCCGGGCGGGTGCTGCATTCGAGCGAGGACTCCTCGCGCTTCGAGCACCTAGTCGAGCAGTTCTTTGCCTGGCTCGCGCGCATGTATGGCCACGCCCTGGCGAGCTGGCTCAAATACCCGGCGGTGACTATTCTGGTGGCGCTGGTGGTGATCGGCGCCATCTACGCCATGTATGGCATGACCAAAAAAGAGCTGGCGCCCACTGAGGATCAGAGCATTCTGTTCGTGATGGGTAACGCGCCCCAGACCGCGACCATCGATTACGACGTGCGCTATGTGCGCCAGATGCAGACCATTTTCGAGACCTTCCCGGAATATCAGGAAAGCTTCCTACTCGCCGGTTTTGGCGGTGATACCACCATGACCTTTGGCGGTTTCAAGATGTCCCCGCCTTCGCAGCGCGAGCGCTCGCAGATGGTCGTGCAGCCGCAACTACAGGGCGCGCTTGGACAGATTACCGGCCTGCAAACCGTCGCCTTTCCGCGTCCCAGCTTGCCGACACCGGGTAATGGCATCCCGATCGAGTTTGTCATCCTCTCCGACAGCGAGATCGAGGAGATCAACGGCTTTGCCGATCAACTTCTGGGCACCGCCATGGCCAGCGGCAAGTTCATGTTCCTGCAAAAGGATGTTGAATACGCCCGCCCGCGCACTGTGATTGAAGTCGACCGCGATCTGGCCGGGGATCTCGGCATCAGCATGCAGGCGCTCGGGCGCAGTCTGGCGGTGATGCTCAATCAGGACTATGTGAACTGGTTCAGCCTGGAGGGCCGCAGCTATAAGGTGATCCCGCAGGTGGAGCAAAGCACCCGTGCCACCACCGAGCTTATCGAGAATTACCACATACCCACCGCCAGCGGCGAGCTGATTCCGCTCTCGACCCTGGTCAGCCTGCGCAATGAGGTAGTACCGTCCAAACGCACCCAGTTCCAGCAGTTGAATTCTATCGCCCTGTCTGGCGTGATGATGCCCGGGGTGTCGCTCGGGGATGCGCTGAGTTATCTGGAACAACAAGCCACCGATATTTTCCCGCGCAATCTGCGCTGGGACTTCAAGGGCGAGTCGCGCCAGTTCAAGACCGAGGGCGGCGCGCTGGAGGCAACCTTCTTCCTGTCGCTGCTGATCATCTATCTGGTCCTGGCAGCCCAGTTCGAGAGTTGGCGCGATCCCTTCGTCATTCTGATGTCGGTGCCGCTGTCCATCGCCGGAGCCATGGTGTTTCTGTTTCTCGGTTTTGCCAGCATCAACATCTACACCCAGGTGGGGCTGATTACCCTGATCGGCCTGATCGCCAAAAACGGCATTCTGATTGTCGAGTTCGCCAATCAACTACGCGAGCGCGACGGTCTGGATAGATCCGCTGCCGTGCAGCAGGCCTCGGCCATTCGCCTGCGCCCAATTCTAATGACCACAGTCGCCATGCTGGTGGCCATGATTCCGCTGCTCACCGCCAGCGGCCCAGGCGCGGTCAGCCGCTTTGACATCGGGCTGGTGATTACCGCCGGTCTGGGCATTGGTACGCTTTTCACCCTCTTTGTAGTGCCGGCCGTTTATGTGCTGATCGCCGCACCGGATGCTGGCACCCGCCACCCTGTCGATGCGCATCCAAGCCCCCCGAGCCAGCCCGCCGATGGCGCCACCGGCGCGCTCGCCGCTTAGCGCCTGGCCAACAGACCCTTTTCCCCAACCCGAAATAACCGACGCCCATGTCCGCTGGGTATAATGCGATCACCTTCGCTAGAACAAACAGATTCGCACCATGATCCAAGGACGCATGAACAGCCTCTTGAACCTGATATCCGCCGCGCCCAGGGTCGGCTTGCACTCGCTGCTGCTAACCCTCGCACTCTTGCTGCCTGCAACACCGGGTCTGGCTCAGGCCCCGCTCAAGATAACGGGCAATTACCCCGGTTATGTCTCCATGGGCCCCTACCTGATCGTCAATCTGGCAAGCGAGGATTCCGCCAAGTACCTGCGCGTAGAGATGGACTTTTATGTGCTTACCGCCGCTGATAACGACGTCATACAGCAACACAGCGTCGCCATCCGCGACCGACTCATTACTCTCTTTGGCGGGCGTGACATGGAGGCACTGCAAAGCGTGGAAGGACGCGAGAGCCTGCGCAAGGAAACCCTGGAAGCGCTGCGCGAGACTCTGAGCCGCATGGCCGGTAACCCGGCAATCCAGGACCTTTACTTCACCGCCTTCATCATGCAGTAAGTGCGCGACTGGCAACCAAGTCGGCGGCAGGGCAACTTGTTCTCGCCCTGCCCCGCCAAGCATGGCATCACGCACGCATGAGGACGATCACATCAGCAAAGCCGTCACCGCCAACAAATGCTCACAGCAAACCACGCCTGAGCCAAAACACCAGGCGCGCAAGCGCTTCGGTCAGAACTTCCTGCATGATCCATTCATCATTCAGCGTATTCTCGCCGCCATCGCCCCCAAGCCGGACGATGCCTTGGTCGAAATCGGCCCTGGCCAGGGCGCGCTTACCCGTGGTCTGCTCGCCGCCGGCGGCCGCCTCGACGCCATTGAACTCGACCGCGATCTGATCGCGCCACTGCACCAGCAATGCGCCGGCTGCGGCGACTTGCATCTACACCAGGCCGATGCGCTGCGCTTTGATTTCACCGCCCTGCGCCCAGGCCACCCGCTGCGCATTATCGGCAACCTGCCCTACAACATCTCCACGCCGCTGCTGTTTCACATGCTCGACCAGGCCCAAGCCATCGCCGACATGCATCTGATGCTGCAAAAAGAAGTCGTCGAGCGCATTGTTGCCGCCCCAGGCAGTAAAGCCTATGGGCGCCTGTCGGTCATGGTGCAGAGCCGTTGCCAAGCCGAGTGGCTGTTTCACATCGGCCCTGGTGCTTTCAAGCCAGCACCACGAGTGGACTCCGCCCTGCTGCGTCTGCGCATCCCAATCTCTGCGCCCGTCAGCATCGCCAATCCACCGCATCACGCTAGCCTGGTCGCGGCGGCATTCGCGCAACGGCGCAAGACCCTGCGCAACAGCCTGCGCCAGTGGATTGAGCCACTTGCCTTCGAGCAGGCAGGCATCGATCCGGGCGCACGCGCCGAAACTCTGGGCATTGAAGATTTCGCCCGCCTTTCCAACCAGGCTTGCAATCCCGGGGATAAACCCTGAGATTTGCGGGCTTAACCCAAACCGGCCGCAAGCTGGAGAGACTGCATGCATCATCAGGACAGTGACGGCGAACCGACGCCGGATTCCGCCGCACCCGAGCAGGACAAGCCCGAAAACAAGGCGGCGCCTGAGCCGACTGAGAACAGCGACGAAGCCAGCGGGGAAGAAAGCGGGCAGGACTCCGAGCAGAACGACGCCGAGCATGATGGCCTCGATACTTTGCTCGAAGACATGCTGCCGCTCGCCATGGTCGAGAAACTGGCCGAAAAGCTGCCCAAGGCTCTGCGCGAAGAGTTCTTGAAAAGAATGGGCCGCGAAAAGATGGCTATCGAGCATACCGACAACGAAGACCAGGCTGAGTCTGCGACCGAGTCGGAGGATGACGACGAGAACGGGACGACCTCGAGCAGTAGCGCGAGCGGTGGCAAGCTGGCGCGCGCCCGCGATGTGATGCCCACGCGCATTCCGCTGCTGCCGGTCGCCTCGCGCCCCTTCTTCCCCGGCCAGGCGGTGCCCCTGCTGATGGACGCCGGCCACTGGGGCCGCACTATCGAGACCGTGGCCGAATCCGACCACAAAATCATCGGCATTGTGCTGGTCAACAGCGAGACCTCGGAGTCGGCCAAGGTCGAGAACTTCCGCGAAATCGGCACTGCCGCGCGCGTGCACCGCGCGGCAGAATCCGAGGGCAAACTGCAAGTGCTGGTCGAGTGCCTGCAACGCTTCCGCATCAACAAGTTCACCCGTCGGCGCGCGCCCTTTGCCGCCCTGGTGGATTACCTGCCCGAGCCGGCCCCGGTGCCGGAAGACGAGGTCAAGGCCTATGCCATGGCCGTCATCAACACCATCAAGGAGTTGCTGCCGCTCAATCCGCTCTATGTCGAAGAACTGCGCATGTTCCTCGACCGCTTTGGCCCAGATGATCCCTCGCACCTGGCCGACTTTGCCGCCAGTCTGACCACCTCCACCAAAATCCAGCTCCAGGAGGTACTCGAAGCCGTACCGCTGATGAAGCGCATGGAGAAGGTGCTGGTGCTGTTAAACAAAGAGCTTGAGCTCGCTCACGCCCAACAGACCATCCGCCAGTCGGTTGAGGAGCGGATGCAGAAAACCCAGCGCGAGTTTTTCCTCCGCGAGCAACTCAAGGCCATTCAAAAAGAGCTGGGCATCGCCAAGGATGATCGCACCGCTGAGGTCGACCGCTTTAAGGATCGATTAAAAAAGCTCACCCTGTCCGAAGAAGCCCAGAAGCGCGTCGATGAGGAAATGGACAAGATGTCCATTCTCGAGACCGGCTCGCCCGAGTATTCCGTCACGCGCAATTATCTCGACTGGATCACCCTGCTGCCCTGGGGTCGGCATTCAAAAGACAAGCTCAACCTCAAGCGCGCCCGGCGGGTGCTGGACCGTGACCACTACGGCCTGGAAGATGTGAAAGATCGCATTCTGGAATTCCTCGCCGTCGGCATCATGAAAGGCGAGATCGCCGGCTCTATCATCCTGCTGGTCGGCCCGCCCGGTGTGGGCAAAACCTCCATCGGTCATTCCATCGCCGATGCGCTGGGGCGCAAGTTTTATCGCTTCTCGGTCGGCGGCATCCGCGACGAGGCCGAAATCAAAGGCCACCGCCGCACTTACATCGGCGCCATGCCGGGCAAGTTCTTGCAGGCGATGAAAGAAGCCGGTACCGCCAATCCGGTCATCATGCTCGATGAGATCGACAAAATTGGCGCGTCCTATCATGGCGACCCGGCCTCGGCCCTGCTTGAGGTGCTCGACCCCGAACAGAACAACGATTTTCTCGATCATTATCTGGATTTGCGCTTCGATCTCTCCAAGGTGCTCTTTGTTTGCACTGCCAACCAGACCGACAGCATTCCCGGGCCCCTGCTTGATCGCATGGAGGTGATTCAGCTCTCCGGCTACATCGCCAGTGAAAAACTGGCCATCGCGCGGAAATATCTACTACCGCGCCAGATCGACAAAGCTGGCCTGGACCGCGACACCCTCAAGCTGGACACCAAAACCCTGCGTGCGCTTATTGAGGGCTATGCGCGCGACGCGGGCGTGCGCCGGCTGGAAAAGCAGCTCGGCAAGATCGTGCGCAAATGCACGATCAAGCTGCTCGAAGACGCGCCCAGGCCCATTACCGTCACCGAGGCGGATCTCAAGGACTATCTGGGCAGCCCGGTCTTTCGCGACGAGCGCAAGCTCTCCGGCCCCGGCGTGGTCACGGGTCTTGCCTGGACTGCCATGGGCGGCGCCACCCTTTCGATTGAGGCGCAGTGCACACACAACTTCACCCGCGGCTTCAAGCTGACCGGTCAACTCGGCGACGTGATGAAAGAGTCCGCCGACATCGCCTATGGCTATGTGGTCAGCCACGCCAAAGAATTTGGCGCCGATGTGGCCTTTTTCGAAAATGCCTTCATCCACCTGCATGTGCCCGCCGGCGCCACCCCCAAGGACGGCCCCTCAGCCGGCGTTACCATGGCCACCGCCTTGATCTCCCTGGCCCGAGCGCAGCCGGTGAAACGCCTCGCCATGACCGGCGAGATCACCCTGACTGGCGAAATCTTCCCCGTCGGCGGCATTCGCGAAAAGCTCATTGCCGCCCGCCGCGCTGGTATTAAGGAGATACTGCTGCCCGAGGATAACCGGGGCGAGTTCGACGAAGTCCCCGAGCATGTGCGCAAAGGGCTGATCATTCACTTCGTCAGCCGCTTCACCGAGGTGCCCATGCTGGTCTTCCGCGGCCTGCAATAAGACGCTGCGCTATTGGTCTGGTCGCTGTCGAATAATGCGCAGCGCAGGTTATGACTCAGGCTCAGCGTTGCAGGTCTGCGAGGCACAGAGCCAGTGACTGACGCCAGTCGGGCAGCGTCAGACCGAAGGTGGCGTGGAATTCATGGGTGTCGAGCACCGAATAGGCCGGACGCGGCGCGGGAGCCGGATACTCGGACGTCGGAATGGGCAACACCTTGCATTGCAGGCAACTGGCGTCGCGAATGGCCTCGGCAAAGCCAAACCAGGAGGTCGCTCCACCACTAGTGACATGGTAAAGCCCTTGATGCTTGCGCAGATCCAAATCACCGCGAAAAGCGCGATAGAGAACCTGCGCGGTCACCTCGGCCAGCATGCGGCTCCAGGTCGGCGTGCCGATCTGATCCTCGACCACCCGCAACTCGGGGCGCTCGCGAAACAACCGCAGCATGGTCAGCAGAAAATTACTGCCGCGCACGCCATAGACCCAGGCAGTGCGCAAAATCAGCGCCGTCGCGCCTGAGTCGAGCAAGGCCCGCTCCCCGGCCAGCTTGCTCTGACCATAAACACTGCGCGGCTCAGCCGGGTCATCTTCGCGATAAGGCCGATCCGTGTCGCCAGAGAAGACAAAGTCGGTTGAATAATGCACCACCGGAATCCCCGCCTCAGCCGCCAACTGACCAATGAGCGCGAGCGCATCACCATTAATGGCCATGGCCACCTCAGGCTCGCTCTCAGCGCGATCAACCGCAGTATAGGCCGCCGCATTGATCACCGCGTCGGGTCCGGTCTCGGCAAACAGCCGCCGCACCGAGGCGGCATCAGCCAAATCGACCGCCGGGCCATGCACGCCACCAAGGGAGGCGGCAATGACTTGCCCGACAGGGGCCAGGGTACGGCACAGTTCCCAGCCGACCTGACCGTCGGAACCGAGCAGAAGAAGACGTGGAGTATCGGGCGTCGCCATGGCAATCCTGAGTGGCTGGTGGTGCTTGGCTGCTGGATATAGCAACCGCGAATTAATGGTTTTGGGTCGAGTTTGCGAAGGGTTTCGGTATAGCGCCGAAAGTTGAACAAAACTATAGCGCGTTTGGCCATGGCTTGACAGCCGCGGGGGTCTGCCTCAGCGCGCATCTTCGTGCTATTTGGAAGCTTGTGAGAGAACCGCGTCAGAGACTCATCAATCGCAGAATTTCTTGAGATAATCCTCATACTCCGCGCGCTTGTGGCGCAGCCGCTGACCCTCGGCGGGACGATAACCGGCGCGCAGCTTGCGATTGGCCTGTTCGAGTTGCTGTTCTTTCTTCCAGCATTTTTCCGCTTGGCGGCGATCCGCCGCATCCTCTTTGCGCGCATCGCTGCTGGCTTCATCCGAACCACTGGCGCTCCGCGTTTTCGGTTTCTCCTCCGCGAAAACAGCGGATGGGTCTGGCGGTATCCAGCCACTGGGGCGATCATCAATCTCCAACAGCTGACTCTCGTCACGGCCATGACACGGAAATTGGCGAAACTCAATGCTCCCATCGGACATGGTGCAACGATAGACATTGGGCTCGTCGGCGCGCGCCGGCGAGACGCCCGCCAGACCAGACAAGACGCCAGCGGCCAACGCGCAGACACAAGAGATTAAGCGCAATATCCTAAAAGTTTGATGATTGAGCATCCTGTTCTCCCTGGCTAAATGACTCTCCATCCGCTACGACGCGCGCGATGCGAGACAAGGCCAAGCGTCCCCAGCAGACGCTCCGACGCTTCTGATGATGCTCTATTGTGGACTTTCAGAGTGCTTTTGTATACCGCTAGCTTGCAATCCGTCGAGACACGAATTGCTAACAATTCTAGAATAGCCGGTTAGCCTTCCGACACTATCTTTTCTGAGCGACAGAGGTTTCAGCATGCAAAGTCTTTACATCGCCGGCGCCGGGTCTGGCAGCGGCAAGTCCGTGGTCGTGCTTGGCTTCATGGAGATGCTGACCGCGATCAATCAGCGCGTCGGGTTTTTTCGCCCCATCGTCAATGGCAATATCGATGACGACAATCTAACCACCCTGATCCGTCATCGTTACGATCTGCCCTTCGCCAGCGAGATGCTCTATGGATGCAGCGCCGGACTCGCCAGCGAGTTAGTGGCGAGTGGCCATTATGACGAACTGCTCAAGCTGATTCTCAACCGCTTCAAGCTGTTGGAGGAAAAATGCGACCTGGTGCTGTGCGCCGGGACGGATTTCGACGGCCTGGTGCCCTCGCTGGAATTCGACTTCAACGCCGACCTAGCGAATAACTTTGGCTGCACCATCGTGGCCGTGGTCAAGGGTTTCAGTCACGGTCAGGAGGAAACCCTCAACTCGGTGCAGCTCGCACATGAGTCGCTTATTAACCGCGGCGGCGACTTGCTTGCCACCGTGGTCAATGGCGTCCATCCCGATCTGGTCGACACCGTGCGCCGGCGCGCGCGCGCGGCGGTTCCTGAAGCCGAGACCGTCTATGTGCTGCCCTTTATGAACACCCTGTCGCAACCGACCATTGGCGAAATCGCCAAAATGCTCGGCGCCGACTGGCTCGCTGGCGAAAGCGACGGCTACAGCCAGGTGGTGACCAACTACAAAGTTGCCGCCATGGAGATTCCGGATTTCCTCGGCTATGTCGAGGACGGCTGCCTGATTATCACCCCGGGCGACCGCAGCGACATCATCCTTGCCAGCCTGTCAGCAGACGCCTCGGCCAACTTCCCCCGCGTGGCCGGACTCTTGCTGACCGGCGGTCTGAAACCGGCCGAGCATGTGCAGCGGTTGATCGACGGTCTGCGCCGCAATAAGGTGGCCATGCTGAGCGTCCCCGCCGACACCTTCACCACGGCGCTGGGCGTGTATCGCGTGGAATCCAGTATCCTGGCTGGCGATGAACGCAAAATCGCCGCAGCCCTGGGGCTGTTTGAGGACCATGTCGAGGTGGCCGATCTGCGCCAGCGCATCTCCAAGCATCATTCGGTGCGAGTCACCCCGCTGATGTTCGAATACGAGCTGATTCATCGCGCCAAGTCCGAGCGCAAACGCATTGTGCTACCTGAGGGAACTGATGAACGCATCCTGCGCGCGGCCGAAATTCTGACACTGCGCGGCGTGGCCGACCTGGTCCTGCTGGGCGATCCGGACAAAATTCGCCGTCGCATCGGCGAACTGGGCTTGCAGCTCGATGACATTGCCATCATCGACCCGGTCAATTCACCCGAGCGCGATCAATACGCCAATGTGTATTTCGAGTTGCGCAAGCACAAGGGTATCTCGCAACAAATGGCCCATGACGCGCTCGAAGATGTCAGCTACTTTGGCACCCTGATGGTCCATGTCGGCGATGCCGACGGCATGGTCTCAGGCGCCGCGCACACCACCCAGCACACCATTCGCCCCTCCTTCGAGACCATCAAGACCCGCCCGGACACCAAGCTGGTCTCCAGTGTCTTTTTCATGTGCCTGGCTGATCGGGTTCTGGTCTATGGCGACTGCGCGGTCAATCCCAATCCAAACGCCGAGCAGCTAGCCGATATCGCCATCACCTCAGCAGGCACTGCGGCGGCCTTTGGCGTCGAGCCCCGGGTGGCCATGCTGAGCTACTCCACCGGCGCTTCCGGCAAGGGCGAGGATGTCGAGCGGGTGCGCGAGGCAGTGGCCATTGCCCGAGCGCGCCGCCCAGACCTCAAGCTCGACGGTCCCATTCAGTACGATGCCGCCGTCGACGCCGTAGTCGCGCGCTCAAAAATGCCGGACAGTGAAGTCGCTGGCAAGGCCACGGTGTTTATTTTCCCCGATCTCAACACCGGCAATAACACCTACAAGGCCGTGCAGCGCAGTGCCGGCGCGGTGGCCATCGGCCCGGTGCTGCAAGGCCTGAACAAGCCCATCAACGACCTCAGCCGCGGCTGCACGGTGACGGACATTGTCAACACCGTCGCCATCACCGCCATTCAGGCGCAACAGGCATCCGCCAAGCAAGGCAGCGGCGCGCAAACGCCCGCAGACTCGGCAACACCATCCCCAGCACAGAAGGCCACCGCATGAAAGTTTTAGTCCTGAACGCCGGCAGTTCGTCAATCAAATTCCAACTGTTCGAAATCGCCGGCTGGTCGGTGGTCGCCTCCGGCAGCATCAGCCGTATCGGCGAGGACGACGCCCTGCTCAACTTCCGCTGGGTGGATGGCAAAGGGCAATCCCAGCAGCTCGACCAGCATCATCCCATCGCCAGCCATCAAGCGGCACTGGAGCGAGTCGTGGCTCAATTGCGCACCACCGGCGCCCTGGCCGATCTGACCGAGCTCCACGCGGTTGGGCATCGAGTGGTGCATGGCGGCGAGGCTTTTCATGTGCCAACCCTGCTTGATGAAGATGTCATTGACGCAATTCGCCAAATGATTCCGCTGGCACCGCTGCACAATCCGGCCCATCTCGATGGCATCCTGGTGGCGCGTGAACTCTTTCCCGGAGTGCCGCAGGTGGCGGTCTTCGACACCGCCTTTCACCAAACCATGCCGCGCACGGCCTACCGCTATGCCATTCCGGATGCACTCTATCGCGAGCATCAGGTGCGCCGTTATGGCTTTCATGGCACCTCCCACGCCTATGTCGGCAAGCGCGCGGCAGCCATGCTCGGGCGCTCCTTTGATCGCAGCAACCTCATCACCCTGCACCTGGGCAATGGCGCCAGTGCCACCGCCATCCGCAACGGCAGCAGTGTGGATACCTCCATGGGCATGACACCGCTCGAAGGCCTGGTGATGGGCACCCGCTGCGGCGATATCGACCCTGCCGTGCTGCTCTACCTGATGCAGCATCTGGAGATGGACCATCAGCAGATCGACCAACTGCTCAATCGCCAGAGCGGCCTGCTCGGACTCTGCGGCGTCAACGACATGCGCGAAATCCATCGCAGAATCGAAACCGGCGACGCCAAGGCCGAACTGGCCCTAGGGATCTTCTGCCATCGCCTGAAAAAGTACATTGGCGCTTACATGGCGGTGCTAGGCGATGTGCACGCAGTGGTCTTCACCGGCGGCATCGGCGAAAACGACGCCGAGACCCGCACACGCACCTGCGCTGGACTTGAACGAATGGGCATCGAGCTGGACGAAGCCGCCAACTACGCCGAGACCCGAAGCGAGCGCATGATCAGTGCCGCTGACAGTCCAGTCAAGGTCCTGGTCATTCCGACAAACGAGGAGCTGGAGATCGCCCAGCAAACAGTTGAGGCCGTGGGCTAAAGACCGCCAGGTCCGGCTGCACCAGGGTGTCGATCAGATCGTCGGCTTCGTCAGACTCGGGGCAGACGCACGTCGAAGGGCGCGGCATAAAGAAACCCTGACCTGATCGAGGTACTCGTTAGATATGAGCGCGACCTTTCATCATGGCCAACAGCAAGCAGGCAATCGTCGTCAATGGCGAGCGATGCCCCGATGTGGGCGGCTTTGCCTGCTGAGTCTGGTGCTCGCGATCAGTAGAGGCACGGGCACGGCCAGCGCCGCCACCAACGACATTTTCCCTGGCGACTACTACGCGATCAACCCCGGCGACAAGGTCTTCAGCCTGTATCTCTTTGACCGGGCCAACGTCGGCCCTTATCTTGGGGGCGAGCAAGTCGCCGACAGCAAGGTCAAGGGCCGGATTGGCGCGATTCGCGGTGTCTCGGCCTTCTCGCTCGCTGGCTTGACGGCAACGGCCGTGGCTGTCCTGAGCTGCGCTGATCTCAAACCCTCGTCCGCCGCCTTGGGAGATGTCATCGGATCGCACAGCACCGGCCTTGGCGATCTGCGCCTTGGTATGACCATCTGGCCCATCAATCATCGCCAAACCGCCAATTACCTCGGGGTCACCGCCATGGTCATCGCCCCGACTGGCCACTACATCAGCGATCAACTACTCAACTATGGTGAAAACCGCTGGCGTTGGGTGCTCGCTGGTGGCTGGCAGAAAGACATCACGCCACGCCTCCTGATCGAGCTCTCTCCAGAATTGACCCTCTATGGCGACAACCGCAACTATGCCGCTGGTCAACGCCTTGAGCAGGACCCGGCGCTCGCCCTGACCGGCTACCTGCGCTGGCGCCTCAACCCGTCGTTTCACCTGCACATTGGCGCGCAGCGCAACTGGGGCGGGGCCACCAGGGTCGATGGACTCGCGCTCAAGAATCCGCCCGAGAACACCCGGCTCAACCTGGGCTTGACTTGGTTCCTGCCGGGCAAGCAACAACTCATCCTGCGCCTAGCCGAGGAAACGCAAATCGAGAACGGCTTCCGCATCGAGCGCGAGCTGGCGCTGCGTTACCAGAAGGTCTTTTAATGTGACAGCAGAAACCTTCGACGCGCTCAAGGCCCGGCTCGCGCCGCTCTGTCACAGCACGCTACGACGCCAGTTCACCCAATATGTACCCTACACCGCTCGGCACGCGCTGGTCGAAGAGTTCACTCCAGAGGACAGCGAGGATCAGCTCTACCAGCTCGTCTCCGACGACCTCGGACGCGACAACCTCTTCGCCCTACCTCCGGCCCAGCGCACCCTCATGACCTTGGTCCTGCGCAAGCTCCTCGACTTTCGCCATCGCCGGCGCCTTGCAGACCATGGCCCGCCGTCTGAAACGGGATATGGCCGAACAAGAAAGCCTCTCCCTGGTCGATGAACTGGACCATGCAACTGGAACTGAGCTTCGAGATCAACGAGGCCATGACCACGACGCGCAAGAAGCTCCTCGAACACTTCGACGACGAGGTTCGCGAAAAGCTCAAGATTTGCGACCAAGACTCAAAGGCCATTCTCGGCCAGTTCGAGCGGCAACTCATGCGCCTCACGCGCCACGAACTGAACTGTCACGCCGAGTTTCAAGGCGAGGGCTGCTTCCAGCTCCTTACTGCCCCTTTCCCCGAGATTGCGCAAAAGACGCCCAAGGGCCTCTACGAGCTTCCCCGCCGCTCCGGCGAGGCCCACCTCTATCGCCTCGGGCACCCCTTGGCCAACGCCGTCATCCGTGCCGCCAAGGAGCGATACCTCGTCCCCGCCGAGATCGAATTCAGCTACGAGGCCCATGAGGGAAAGGTCACCATCCTCGAACCTTTCATCGGTCAATCGGGCTGGCTCAATGCCTCCCGCTTCAGCGTCGATTCTCTCGACCAGAGCGAGGACTACCTCATCCTCGCCGCCCAAACGGACAGGGGAGACACGCTCGACGAAGAAACCGCGCGTCGCCTCCTTTCGTTACCGGGCACTCACCTGCGCGACCTCTCCGAGCCCGCGCCACACAGCCTTGACGACATCACCCACAAGGAGCAGGCCCGCATCGGCCGCGACATCTCTGAGCGCAATGCCCAGTTCTTCGAAGCCGAGGCCACCAAACTCGACCACTGGGCCGACGACCTGAAGGTCGGCCTAGAACGCGAGATCAAGGACATCGACCGTCAGATTTCGTCGCCGAGACAGCCGACGCGATCTTCATGCTGGAACCAAAAAAGCGCACTGCGTTGAAAGATGCCGATGTGGTAGCGAAAAAGGATGCCGCCGAAAACTGGTGCAAAAACGCAACAAACTTCACCCTCAAGCACGGAGGCAAGCCCTGGATTTATCGACTCATTCCCCATGACACCATTTCCGAGAAGATGTCGGTTGAACACCTCGGGAAGGTTTTACTCGCCGGGGATTAAGGGCCTATGCTTGGCTGACCCTTGGCGTTGCCGCAGCAATCGCAGACAGGAGGCATGCTCCATGCTGACCATGATTGAAATCGAGATCGACCGGGACGGAAGGGTCCATCCGCTGGAGCCGCCACCCTTCCCCTTGCAGGGACGCGCCTATCTTGCCCTGCTGCCTGATCCGTCTGCCAACCATACCGTGACTGATGCTACCGGAGGGACTGCCGCCGAAGCCTTGGCCCTGCTTGCGTCCCCGCGCTTCGCCCAGCGCCCCGTCAGCGACCCAAACGAGGTGCAGAATCGCATTGCGGCGCTCCGTGAGGACTGGGAGCAAGATTGATGCGCCGTGCCTATCTCGATACCTGCATCGTGATCTACCCACTTACCAGCGCAGGGGGTCAGCCGAAAATGGAAAAAGCGGTAAAGCGTGGTCTGTTAGCGCTCTCCGTCTCGCTTTCCGCCGGAAACTGCGGTCCGCCCCGGTTTGGCAGTGTCGAACCTGCTGGATATTGGTAATAAGCTATAACCTCGGTGCGCGCTGTCGAAGAGGCATCGAAGGGGCTTTTCTAGTCCAAAACTTCCTGGTTTAGCTGCCGTCGCTGTCAGTCGCCTCAGCGGCGTGCGTTAGAGCTGTAAGAGCACCGCCAAACTTGACCGATTGGACCGCTGCATCGACACTTAAGTGGCAGAAACTCCACAGATCGGGAGGACCATGGAAGCAGAAATCCAAGAGTTTCGCGATCACATCAGCCGCTACCCGCCCTTCGATGGGCTGAGCGACGAGCTCCTCGACGAGGTGGCTGGCGCGGTGGAGATCGCTTATTTCAAGGCCGGCACCACCATCGCCGAACGCGACGGCCCGGTGCGGGCGCTGTCCTACATCCGCAGCGGCGCGGTGGAGGTGTACCGCCACAACGGCCAGCTTTCCAACCGTCTTGGCGAGGGCGACATCTTCGGTCAGCTCGATCTGCTGCGCGACCGCCAGGTGCGCTACCCGGTGCAGGCCATTGAGGACACCCTGATCTATCTGATCCCAAAGCCCGTTTTCGACCACCTGTGCGCCGAAGACGAGGAGTTCGCGGATTTCGTCGAGCTGTCCGGTTCCTCGCGGCTCAAGAGCACGGTGGAGCAGAGCCAGCGCAACAACGACATGATCGCCACACCGGTGCGTCGGCTCATCTCCCGCCTGCCGGTGATGATCGAGGAATCCGCCACCGTGCAGGAAGCGGCGCGCCTGATGACCGAGCACGATGTCTCTTCGGTGCTGCTGATCAGGCCCGGCGACGAGGAAGAGTCGGACCGCGTGTTCGCCGACGCCGATGGGCGGCCGTGGCTGCTGACGGGGATGATTACCGACAAAGACCTGCGCCAGCGCATCGTCGCCGAGGGACTCTCGACCCAGACCCCGCTTTCCAGCATCAGCCACGGCTGGCTCATCGCCATCCAGTCCAGCGAGTCGGTCAACGAGGCGATGTTGACCATGCTGCGCAACAATATTCAGCGACTGCCGATCCTGCACCGCCGCCGGCCCGTGGGTGTCGTGTACCTGTCGGACATCGTCCGCTACGAGACCAACAACAGCGTCTATCTGGTCAACAATATCTTCAACCGCACCTCGGTCAAGGCCCTGGCGCGTCTCACACCCGAGGTGCGGGCCTCTTTCTTGCGAATGGTGGACGAGGGCGCCAACTCGCGCATGATTGGCGCGGCCATGACGAGCGTCGGCCGCAGCCTGATGCGCCGCCTGGTGGAGCTGGCCGAGGCCGAGCTGGGGCCGCCTCCCGTGCCCTACTGCTTCATGGTGCACGGCTCCCTGGCGCGCAACGACCAGTCCATCACCACGGATCAGGACAACGCCATGGTGCTCCATGACGCTTTCGAGCCCGAGCGCCACGGGGATTACTTCAAAGCGTTGGCGCGATTCGTCAGCGATGGACTGAATGCCTGTGGCTACCCTTACTGCAAAGGGGGCATCATGGCCACCAACGACAACTGGCGTCAGCCGCTGGCCCGCTGGAAAGCGTACTTCCGCGACTGGATCGCCAAGCCTGATCCGCAGCGGCTGCTGCACAGCTCGATATTCTTTGACCTGGAAGCGGTTCACGGCGAGGAGCGTTTCGTGGAGGAATTACAAGACCTGATCGCCACCCAGGCCAAGGCCAGCCCGCGGTTCCTCGCCGCCCTGGCGCGCAATGCCCTCGGGCGCACGCCGCCGCTGGGCTTTTTCCGCACCTTCGTGCTGGAGCAGGACGGACGGCATAACAACGCCATCAATCTCAAACGCCGCGGCATCGCGCCCCTGAACGATGTCATCCGCGTCCATGCCCTGGGCGTGGGCTCCCGCGCCCAAAACAGCTTCGAACGGCTCGATGAGATCAGCCAGGCCGGGGCCCTGCCCGCCGGACAAACCGACAAATTGAGCTACACCCTGGAGTTCCTCTCCATCGTGCGCATGCGCCATCAGGCCCAGGAGATCAAAAACGACCACGAGCCAGACAACGCCATCCAGCCGGAGCATGTCTCGGATAGCGAGCGCCACAATCTCAAGGAAGCGTTTCAGATCCTGAGCAACGCCCAAAGCTTCCTGCGCTTCCGCTACCCCAGCCCGGGCCGCTGATCGCCGTGTTGTTAAGGAGAAAAACGCGCCAGGCCGCCCCAAGTTGGGCGGACTATTTCGCCCGCCAGACTCAAGCCTGCAAGACCCCGGCGCTCAAGCACTTGTATGCGGCGGGGCTGCCAACGGAGGATAGCCCGATCGGAGAGGTTCCGCTGGTGGCCTTGGATTTCGAGACCACGGGTCTGAACCCCCGCGAGCACGCCATTGTCAGCATTGGCCTGGTGCCCTTCGACCTGCGGGTCATCCGCCCGGCGGCGGGTCGTTACTGGGTGGTTAAGCCGCCCCGGCCACTACGGGCGGAGTCCATCGCCATCCATCGCATCACCCACTCGGAAGTGGAGCACGCGCCCCCCATCACCGCGATCCTCGACGAGCTGCTGGCCGCGCTCGCCGGCCGCCTGGTGGTGGTTCACTACCGCAACATCGAGCGCCCCTTCCTCGAGGCCGCCGTGCTGGCCAATCGCGGTGAACGCTGCCTGTTTCCCGTCATCGACACCATGGAGCTGGAGGCGCGCTGGGAGCGCCAGGGGCGCCTGGCGGGGCTCAAGCGCCTGTTCGGCCGCCAGCCGCCCTCCATCCGGCTAGCCGCCAGCCGCGCCCGCTACGGCCTGCCCCATTATTCGTCGCATCACGCCAAGGTGGATGCCATCGCCACGGCCGAGCTGTTCCAGGCCCAGATGGCCCGGCACTTCCGGCCGGACACACCGGTTTCAGATCTTTGGATCTAGGCGCTGAATGATCAAGGAATAACCGCAGCCGCCATCAAGCAGCCGCCGGTTTCACCGGTTTGGCGGGCTTGGCGATGCGGGGCTCGCTCAGCAGTCCTCTGACGATCGCGTAACAGCCCGCCAGCAGCAGGAAGGTAAAGGGCAGACCAGCGGACACCGCCACCGCCTGCAGGGCGGCCAGCCCCCCCCCCAAGAGCAGCGCGATGGCGACAGCCCCCTCGGTGATGCCCCAGAACACCCGCTGAGGCTTGGGCGCATCGATCTTGCCGCCGGCGGCGATGGTGTCGATCACCAGGGAGCCGGAGTCTGATGAGGTAATGAAGAACACGAGCACCAGCACGATACCGATGAACGAGGTGATGTCGGTCAGCGGCAGCTCGCTCAGCATCATGAACAGCTGTAACGGCAGCTCTGCCGAGACCGCGCCATCAAAGCCGTTTCGCACCTGATCAATGGCCGTGGTGCCGAAGGCGGTAAACCAGAAGATCGATACCGTGGTGGGAATGAGCAGCACGGAGATCAGGAACTCCCGCACCGAGCGCCCCCGGCTCACCCGCGCGATGAACATGCCCACGAAGGGCGACCAGCTGATCCACCAGCCCCAATAGAAGGTGGTCCAGCCCTGACTGTAGTTGACATCCTTGCGCGCGAAGGGGTTGGACAGGAAGGGCAGCTCACCCAGGTAGCTGACAATATTCTGGAAAAAGCTTTTAAAGATCAGCAGGCTCGGCCCCACCACCACCACAAACATCAGCAGCAGGAATGCCAGGACCATGTTGACCTCGGACAGGCGCTTCACGCCCTTGTCCACACCGGCCACGATGGACCCCAGGGCCACCGCCGTAATGCCGGTGATCAGCAGCACCAGGGTCACATCCCCGTCACCGAACCCGAACAGATAGTGCAGCCCCGAGGCCGCCTGCTCAGCACCAAACCCAAGCGACGTGGCCAGCCCGAACAGGGTGGCGAACACCGCCAGGATATCGACGATATGACCCGGCCAGCCCCAGATGCGCTCACCCAGAATCGGATAGAAGATGGACCGCACCGTCATGGGCAGGCCCTTGTTGTAGGAGAAGATCGCCAAGGCTAAAGCCACGATGGCGTACATCGCCCAGGGATGCAGGCTCCAGTGGAGCAAGGTTGCGGCCATACCCAGGCGGGTGGCGGCCGCCTCATCGCCGCCAGCTCCCCGGAGAGGCGCCCAGTCCGTGCGCACGCCGTCCTCCCCAACGGCGATGCCTTCCAGAGAGGTGCCGTAGTGAGTCAAGGGCTCGGCCACGCCATAGAACATCAGACCGATGCCCATTCCCGCCGCGAACAGCATGGCGAACCAGGAGATCCGCGAGAAATCCGGCGTCGCATCGGCGCCACCGATGCGAACGCGTCCCAGGGGCGAGACGATCAGGCCGAGACACAGCAACACAAAGACATTGGCCGACAGCAAGTAGAACCAGGTCGCATTGGCGTTGATCCAGTTCTTCGCCCCGTTAAAGATGGCGGTGGCCTGCTCGGGCAGGGCCAGGGTTAGCACCACGAAGCCAAGGATCATCAGAGCCGACACGGCAAAGACGGAGCTGTGGATGTCTATACTCACCCCGAGAGGACTGGCCTGGTAGTTGTCCTGACCGATCTGGTAATCGGTATCGATCAGATTGGCCGCTCCCTGCGGGGCCGGTATGCCGACCGACTCGAGCGGGATGTCCGGCGCTTGTGCAGGTTTTTCTTCCATGGGATTCTCCCTTGACTGCCTGAATTCGAATGGGGGGCTTGCGCGGTGGTCGTGAAGCGCCGTTTTATTCGGCGGAAAGATCCCGCCGCACGAGAAACACGGATGCCTTGGTGTGCTGGGCGATCTTGGCCCCGTTGGCGGGCATGATGGCATCGAGATGGGTGGGCAGATGCGTCGCCATGACCACCAGGTCGGCACCGACATCAGCAGTGGCCTGGACGAGGATTTTGTCCAGGTCGGCAGCCGGATCATGGCTGTTATAGACGCGCGCCGTCGGCTCATGGCCGCTGTCGGGGGCATGTTCCTCGGCAAAAGCCCTGAGCTTGACCTCATACTCCTCGGGCGTGCGGGCCACCGCACTGGGCTGGGAAGTGGTCACGCCGACGTAGCACAGAGCCGCCCCGTAGTGGAGCGAGAGATCCGCCGCCACCGTCAGAGCCTTCTCCAGCGCACCCAAGTGCGCAAGGTCTACCGGCACCATAATCGTCTTAAACATAACACTGTGCCTCCTAGGATTAGGCGGGGATTAGGTGGGATTAGGTGGGATTAGGCGGGGATTAGGCGAGCAGGTGCCGCGAGGAATCATCCTGCACGGTGGGTTGGCACTCTAACCATGACAACCTCAAGGAACCATGACAACCTCAAGGATAATCCGTCACTTTGACCCAGGAAGGTCTCACCCCAAGTGAAGCAGATGCGATGGACAGCGCCGCCGCGCGGCGCGAGAATTGACGCCGCTAGAAAGATCTTCGGTCGCTTGGTCGGGGAAGAATCCGATCACCGCGATAGCTTAACATGAGCTTCGCACCGATCCCCGCCGAAGGCGGTTTAGTTCAACGCCAGCATCGGGCGGCGCGCTATTCGCGCGCTCGGCTGCATGCCATCGTTTGGCAATCTAGTAGGTTTAATTGCATTCCTGACAATTAAATCTGGTCGCCAAGCGGCTAAACTTCCCTCATCGCCAACCGGCAAACGCTCTCCCGCCGCCATGAAAACCGATCATCCGATCTACCTGTACCTACGCAGCGGCTCCGAAGCCTTCCGGGTTCTCTCGGGTGGCTTGGTGCTGGAAGGCCCCTACAAAGCCTGCTCGCTGACCATCAAAGACATCGAGCGCCGACTCGATGGCTTGGTCGAACCCGACGGTCATTCAGGTCCGACCTTTGTGCTTGAATTCCAGGCCCAGCCGTCGGCCAAGTCGCTGTACAATCTCAACACCAAGGTCGGCCTCTACGGAGAGGAACACCCGGATCGGGAGGTGCTGGGCATTGCGGTGTTTCTGCGCGCGGTCGATATTCCCGAGCGCCCAAGCTGGGTCCATCAGAATGGCTCGCCAATTCGTTGCGTGGCGCTGGAACCCGTATTGCAGGAGCTGCTCGCGCGCGAGCCGGACAACCCCTTCGTTGCGGTCTTTGCACCGCTGATCATTGCCAGCGATGCCGAGTTGAGTGAACGCGCCCCGGCGCTATGGCAGAGCATCCAACAAGCGCCGCTTGCACAAGACATCCGCGAGACGCTGTCGAATGTGCTGGAATTTTGGTTGTTTGAACGCTACAAAGACAAGACCGAAGAGGAGATTTGGGCCATGTTAAATCTGGTGACTCCAATCCAAGAGACGAAGGCGTATCAGTCGATTTATGCTAAGGGTGAGGCAGCAGGTGAGGCAAGGGGCGAGGCAAGGGGCGAAGCAAGGGGCGAAGCAAGGGGCGAAACAAGGGGTAAAGTGATCACCCTGCACCGCCAGCTCACCCGCCGCTTTGGCCCATTGCCCCCTTGGGCCGAGCAGCGCATTGCCGCCGCACCCAAGGCGCAGCTTGAGACCTGGCTAGACGGTATTTTCGATGCCACGAGCGTTGAGGATTTACTCGGGGGCGAAGAGCGGCACTGACAACAAATTAAGAAATTAAGAATCAAAGGGGCTCGAATTAATTTGGGTGCGGCTCCTTTAGAACGACGCTCAGCGACTAGAAAACAACAGCTTAACCAGCTAGAAACCTGAGGACAGGGAAGACAGGGCCTCCACTCGGGTGCGAAACTGAAGGGACGAAACTTTTGTCACGGACCCTGAGGAGACCCTGTCGATGCCATGCTACACGATTTCTTTGCCAAGCCTCGATTGCTACGAGGGGGCGATCGCGCAGTTCGTCCAACTGCTTGAGACGCTGAGCGGGGAGCAAGCCCAACATGCCACGCACGGGGAAATCGAAGCGCTGGTGCAACAGGGCGGCATGAAGCTGCTGTGTGAGATGGTCCAGTCGCACCTGGAACAAAGAGCGCGAGAGGAACCGCGGTATGCGTCCGTGATTGGCGCCGATGGTTATCCCCGGACCCATCATCGCGCCGGCTGTACCCGACTTCTGGAGACCCGCTTTGGGGAAGTGACCGTCACGCGCCGGGGCTACGGTGCGCGGGGACTCCAGAGCGTCTTCCCCTTGGATGCTGAGCTGAATCTGCCCCCGGGCAGGTATTCCCATGGCCTGTGCGAGGTGCTGGCCGGTGAGGTCGTGAACAACTCCTTCGACGCCGCGCTTGCGGCACTCGAACAAGCCGGCGGCGGGACGCTGGCCAAGCGCCAAGCCGAGGAGGTGGCCGTGCATCTGAGCCAGGACTTCGACGCCTTCTACGCCCAACCCTTTGTCCCCCAGGAGCCGAATGAAGCGAGCGAACGCCTCCTGATCATCAGTGCTGACGGCAAGGGCATCGTGATGCGCCCCAGCGATTTGCGCGAGGCCACCCGCAAGGCGCGCGAGCGCCAAGCGCACAAGCAACAGACCCGGCTGAGTCCTGGGGAGAAAAAGCAGCGCAAACGCATGGCCACCGTCGCCTCGGTCTATGAGGTCGAGCCCTACCCACGCACCCCAGAGCAGATCCTTGATCCCAAACAAGCCCCCGCGGGCAAACGTCCCGAAGTCCAGAACAAACGCACCTGGGCACGCGTGGAGGCCGATCAGCGCACCGTCATCGAGCAGGCGTTTGAGGAGGCCATGCGCCGCGACCCGGATCAGCACCGCCGCTGGGTGGTGCTCTGTGACGGTCAGGAAGATCTGCTGCGCCAAGTCACAGCCGCGGCCGAGCGCTACAAGGTCGAGGTGGTGGTGATCCAGGACTTCATCCATGTGCTGGAATATCTGTGGAAAGCCGCGCATGCGCTCTTTCCCGAGACCCCCGCGGAGCGCGAGCAGTGGGTGATGGAGCGCGCCATGGCCATCCTCGAAGGTCGCGCCCACGACGTGGCCGTGGGACTGCGCCGCGCGGCAACGCGCAAGCAACTCGGCGAGACGGCGCGCAAACCCATCGATAAGGCGGCCGACTATATCGACAACAACCGCGAGCGCCTCGAATACGACCAAGCGCTTGCGCTGGGGCTGCCAATCGCCACTGGTGTGATCGAAGGCGCCTGTCGCCATCTCGTCAAAGATCGCATGGATCTCACCGGGGCGCGTTGGGGGCTGGCCCGCGCCGAGGCGATCCTGAAACTGCGCTCACTAAAGATCAGTGGGGACTTGCCGGCCTATCTTGCGTTTCACTTCGACGCTGAGCACCGACGCCACTATCCAGGACCACCGATCCCGCTGGACTTGCCCGTGGCGGCATGATGTCTCACTTGCGCCATCACCATCGACCGGAAACGTCGCCCGCAACCGCTGGATTCTGCGGCGCTTGGCGTCGTTCCAAAAGAGCCGCACCCAATTAATTTCGAGTCCCCCCGGGCAAGGACGCCCAACCCCTGACTGACCGCTCGGCTGCGGATAGACCGATTGGTTCTCCTCCGTGTCAGCCATGGTCATGGTCGCACCATCGACCAGGCGCACCGGGTGATTCCACGTATGCCACCAGTTCGGTGTGCCCGCACCGATCATGCCTCCCACCTGGCGCACCAGCGTCGAGACCACCTCTGCCGGCAAGCGTGCGCGCGCCTGGCAGTAAGCACTGGTGCTCGCCGCGCAGCGCGGCAGACCGCCAATGATGCGCTTGATCGCCGCGTCGTCGACCGCCTGCTGGCAGCTGCCATCGTCGGCGAGTACCTGCGCCAGAAACATCGACAATGTCTCCGTCGGCGAAAACACGCGTTCGCGATGCGCTGGCAAGAGTGCCTCGACTCCGTCGAGCAGTTGCGAACTGGTCAACAGGTTGAAGAACGCGTAGGAGTCGGTCTCCTCGGCGCGACGCTGAATCTGTTTCTGTTGCTCCAAGCCCGGGCGATGGTTAGCATGCATGAAGGCTGGCTCCTCGGGTGGTTGGTTTGATTTGGCGATTTCACCGTATCACCCTAGCTGCTAGCCTTCCCCAATTGTTTTCAAGCCCTTGCGCTTATCTTAGTGCCATTCGACCCAGGCCCGTTTTATCACTTGGAATTAAATCGAACCTGCCCCGTTTGGTTTCACCACCCCAACACAGTACCAACGCCAGCAGCAGCTGAGGTTGTCGCGCCGCCATGGAGCCAGCAGTGCATCGCCTCCCCTGGCGCCGAGCCCGACTAAAGATAGCCCCAGAGGGTGAGCTTCGAGGGAAGGACGGTGAAACCTGAGATCAGGTCGAATAGGTAAGGTAACTGGGCGCCATTGGTCGGCTGGCTCGAAAATTAATTCGAGCACGGCCCCTTTTATTAACCGGCAAACGCTCTCCCGCCGCCATGAAAACCGATCATCCGATCTACCTGTACCTACGCAGCGGCTCCGAAGCCTTCCGGGTTCTCTCGGGTGGCTTGGTGCTGGAAGGCCCCTACAAAGCCTGCTCGCTGACCATCAAAGACATCGAGCGCCGACTCGATGGCTTGGTCGAACCCGACGGTCATTCAGGTCCGACCTTTGTGCTTGAATTCCAGGCCCAGCCGTCGGCCAAGTCGCTGTACAATCTCAACACCAAGGTCGGCCTCTACGGAGAGGAACACCCGGATCGGGAGGTGCTGGGCATTGCGGTGTTTCTGCGCGCGGTCGATATTCCCGAGCGCCCAAGCTGGGTCCATCAGAATGGCTCGCCAATTCGTTGCGTGGCGCTGGAACCCGTATTGCAGGAGCTGCTCGCGCGCGAGCCGGACAACCCCTTCGTTGCGGTCTTTGCACCGCTGATCATTGCCAGCGATGCCGAGTTGAGTGAACGCGCCCCGGCGCTATGGCAGAGCATCCAACAAGCGCCGCTTGCACAAGACATCCGCGAGACGCTGTCGAATGTGCTGGAATTTTGGTTGTTTGAACGCTACAAAGACAAGACCGAAGAGGAGATTTGGGCCATGTTAAATCTGGTGACTCCAATCCAAGAGACGAAGGCGTATCAGTCGATTTATGCTAAGGGTGAGGCAGCAGGTGAGGCAAGGGGCGAGGCAAGGGGCGAAGCAAGGGGTAAAGTGATCACCCTGCACCGCCAGCTCACCCGCCGCTTTGGCCCATTGCCCCCTTGGGCCGAGCAGCGCATTGCCGCCGCACCCAAGGCGCAGCTTGAGACCTGGCTAGACGGTATTTTCGATGCCACGAGCGTTGAGGATTTACTCGGGGGCGAAGAGCGGCACTGACAACAAATTAAGAAATCAAGAATCAAAGGGGCTCGAATTAATTTTCGAGTCCCCCCAGGCAAGGACGCCCAACCCCTGACTGACTGCTCGGCTGCGGATAGACCGCTTGGTTCTCCTCCGTGTCAGCCATGGTCATGGTCGCACCATCGACCAGGCGCACCGGGCGATTCCACGTATGCCACCAGTTCGGTGTGCCCGCACCGATCATGCCTCCCACCTGGCGCACCAGCGTCGAGACCACCTCTGCCGGCAAGCGTGCGCGCGCCTGGCAGTAAGCACTGGTGCTCGCCGCGCAGCGCGGCAGACCGCCAATGATGCGCTTGATCGCCGCGTCGTCGACCGCCTGCTGGCAACTGCCATCGTCGGCGAGTACCTGCGCCAGAAACATCGACAATGTCTCCGTCGGCGGAAACACCCGTTCGCGATGCGCTGGCAAGAGTGCCTCGACTCCGTCGAGCAGTTGCAAACTGGTCAACAGGTTGAAGAACGCGTAGGAGTCGGTCTCCTCGGCGCGACGCTGAATCTGTTTCTGTTGCTCCAAGCCCGGGCGATGGTTAGCATGCATGAAGGCTGGCTCCTCGGGTGGTTGGTTTGATTTGGCGATTTCACCGTATCACCCTAGCTGCCAGCCTTCCTCAATTGTTTTCAAGCCCTTGCGCTTATCTTAGTGCCATTCGAGCGAGGCCCGTTTTATCACTTGGAATTAAATCGAACCTGCCCCGTTTGGTTTCACCACCCCAACACACTACCAACGCCAGCAGCAGCTGGGGCTTGTCGCGCCGCCATGGGGCCAGCAGTGCATCGCCTCCCGTGGCGCCGAGCCCGACTAAAGATAGCCCCAGAGGGTGAGCTTCGAGGGAAGGACGGTGAAACCTGAGATCAGGTCGAATAGGTAAGGTAACTGGACGCCATTGGTCGGCTGGCTCGAAAATTAATTCGAGCACGGCCCCTTTTATTTCAGGTCTGGCTGCCAGCCTGTTTGCCGGTGTCCTTACCCTCGAGCACGAAACAGCCGCGCCGGTAAAGATCGAGCGCGCGGGGTGGTGCTGCCATCGGGAAGGCGCTCGGTGACGGAGCGCTCGAAGACGTAGGCATTGCGGCTGGTGTCCGCGCTCGGCGGCCCACGGTCGGCCAGTGGCTAGTCTGCGGCCAGGCTGTTTTTGTAGATCTGGCCGTCCTTCATGATCACCAGAAAGTTGTTGGCCGCGTCGGCCACCAGGGAGAGATCCTCCAGTGGATTGCCGTCGACCAGCAGCAGATCGGCCAGCGCGCCGGTCTCGACCACGCCAAGCGGTCCTTGGTAGGGACTGCGCGGCCCTGAGAGCGCGAGCAGCTCGGCGTTGCCCGAGGTGGCCATGCGCAATGCCTCGGCCGGGGTGAACCAGCGCTCCATCACCGCCAGTTTGTGACCCTGGCGGGGTGCGTTCTTGGCGCTGAACAGAATGTCGGTGCCCCAGGCGGTCTTGATGTCGAACTGCTTGGCCAGCCGGTAGGCGCGATCCGTGCCGGCGTACATCGCCAGTTGCTTGACGCGGTTGGCGGACCCTTCCGGATAAGGCGAGGGCTGATCGTCGATGAAGGGCTGCAGGCTCCACCAGAGATCATGCTCCGCGATCAAGCGCGCGGTGTCCTCGTCGAGCAGCTGACCATGGTCGATGCATTGCACGCCGGCCTCGATCGCCTGGCGCACGGCGCGAGGGGTGTAGGCATGCACGGTCACATAGGTCCCCCAGTTCTCCGCCGCCTCGACCGCCGCGCGCAGCTCCGCGACTGTGTATTGGGTGACATCCAGCGGGTCGTAGATGGAGGCCACACCGCCGCCGGCCATGAGCTTGATTTGCGAAGCGCCGAGCGCCAATTGCTCGCGGGCGCGCTTGCGCACGGCGTCCGGGCTGTCCGCAATGACGGCGGCGCCGACCTTCTCGCTGTAGGAGAAGGCACTGGGCGCGGCGGGTAGCTCGTTCGGCAGCCGGAAGTCGCCGTGGCCACCGCTCTGGGAGATGAAGGCTCCAGCCGGCCAGATGCGGGGCCCTAGGACCAGCCCGGCGTCGATCCCGCGCTTGAGCCCGAACACCGGGCCGCCGAGATCGCGAATGCTGGTGAAGCCACGCATCAGCATGTCGTAAGCCGCGCGCGTGGCCGCGATATTGAGAAAGCCGATGTCGCTGGTGAGCAATGTTTGCTGCGACAGGGTGGCGTACATCACATGGGTGTGGGCATCGATCAGCCCAGGCATTAGGGTGCGGCCCTCGCCGTCGATGCGCGTCAGGGCAGCGCCTTCCGGCGGTTCCAGCGGCGCTTTCGAGATCGCCTCGATGCGATTGCCGACCACAAGGATCCACATCGGCTCGGTGAGTTGCTCGGCGCGCCCATCGAAAATGCGTACCTGCTCGAAAAGCACAGCCTTGGACGGTTCTGCCTTTGACGGTGATTGGGGCTGAGCGGTCGCGGGGGATTGGGCCGCAGGCTGGGTCGGAGTTTGGTCTGGGGTCTCGGCTGGAGTCATCATGGGTGCGGCTAGCAAGTTGAGCGCGAGGAGCGACTTGAGAATACGGGGAAACATGGGCATGGCTTGGTCAGCGACGTGAAATTATTAAATTGGGCATCGCCCCCGTGATCGGACGGGTGCTCTAGCGTTCTTTGGCCTGGCGACACGCTTCTGTTGTGAGACCGGAACTCTTCAGGCTCAGGGGGCGGGGCTCGGGTCCGTCTTGAGTATCGCCACTGTTTGACCCGAGGCATCAACCAACTCGAGCGCGGTGCCGCGCAAGCGCATGGATCGGATTTCCTGCAGGGCGAGCATCACTGCAAGCCAATCTGTGCCCAATCAGACCTTAGAAGCGCTCGATCTCTTGTTTCAGGGCCTGCGCGACGCGATCCACATCGCGCGCGGTCTCCGCGGTGGCGTCGCTGGTGGTGTTGGTCTGCTCGATCATCAAGGCGATCTGCTGAACCCGCTTGGAAATCGCAGTGCTGGCAAGGCTTTGCGCAGTTGCAGGGACAGGAGCAGGATGCGGCGCGCCGCCGTCAGGAGCTCTCGCAGTTGCGCATTGAGCTGCAAAAACCAGCAACGCCGCGCAGCCAATCTGCGTCGCGACTATGAGCGCGATGCCCGGGTAGAGGCGAAAACAGCAGGTGCCTGGCTGAAATCAAATCCAACCCTTTTCACTATTGAGCCTTTTCACTTTTGTGGAGATACCTCAGCCCTGGACCATTTTTCACTGCAGCTTGCTCAGAACGACAACCAAACCAGGGCGTCATCCTTGGATGTGAAGCACTGAATGCGAATCCCGCGATTGCTGCCGGTGATGTGAAGAAACTGCTCGGGCTCGCCCACGCACGCAAAAAGAACGGCGAATTTTGCCGCACTGAGCACCTCATTAGCAGCAACCTGCTCATTGTGCTCCTGAATTAGGACCAGCCCGGGAAAGGACGGAAGTGCCGAGGCATCGATCAGCACCCTCGACCTGTTGGTGCTGGAGATTGCATTGGCTACGTCTTCCCTATCCCGCGCCCATTCCCAGTCGCCAATGGCCTCGGCCCCGTAAACGACTTCAAGAATGTTGTTCTCCGCGGGCGCTGATATGCGGATGGCCATGCCGTCTTCTCCCGCCAAAACCTGGGCTTAAGGTGATGTTGCCATATTCATCCCGCCGATGCCAATAATGCAAGCCCTGGAAGGAACTTCCTGTCACATTTCGCCAGATCTTGAGCCTTGAGGATGTCGATCCTAGGAAACAATTGTCCAATATCTTTAATTCTGCCTAGCACCGTAAGGCAGCCTTGCACAGCGCAATCTTGCCCACTCCAAACCCTATGACACTGCTTACCGCCCATTTCGCCACACCGTATCCCGGCAGGAAATAGACGGAAGCTGTCACCGGCAACGTCCCCGCCTTCTCAACAAGCCAGCCGGGAGCCTTGGGTTTTGGGTCGGGTGACGGGCGCGGGGGTCTCGGCGGCAGGACGCCGCCGTGAAGCCTCCAGGGATGGATTTACGGCGTCCCCCGCGCCCGTCACCCGACCCAAAACAGCCCCAGAACTCGAAGCGCTAACCATCCCCACCAACACGCTGTCCATGCTTACGAAGTTTAGTACATGAGCAGTGGTTTCGTCCACAGTCAATTCGACTCGGGATACAATTTGCGGATACTGGATATCGCATCAAACCCAACGACCCTTCCTGTGGTTCAGTACCCTCGGCGGTGCGGCGCTGGAATCGAGATGTTCGGCGCCGGCGGACCGCTCGGCCCGGAAATGATCCGGACAGTCCTCCCGTTCGCCGCGATCATGCGGCATAATGACCAGCCGTCGCGGTCTTGATGAGGAGATGACATCCTTGAGCACCCATGCCACTGTGTCCTTCGACGATGAGCCACTGATTCTGGTGGACTCGGACGACACCGTCACCGGCTACCAGAACAAAGCCCAGGCGCATGAGGGCGGCGGCGTCCTGCATCGCGCATTTTCGATTTTTCTGTTCAACCCGCGCGGGGAAGTGCTGCTGCAACAGCGCAGCGGCGAGAAACCCCTATGGCCGTTGTTCTGGTCCAACAGCTGCTGCAGCCATCCGCGCCGGGGCGAGAGTTATCAGGAGGCCACCCATCGCCGCCTGAGAGAAGAGCTTGCCGTGGATACCGAGCTTGATTTCATTTATCGCTTCGAGTACCACGCACCATTCCAAGACATCGGCTCGGAACGCGAGCTTTGTTCCGTCTATATTGGCCGCCTGGATGACACCCAGGCCATCGACGTCAACCCAAGCGAGATCGCCGACTGGCGCTGGCTGAGCCTGACCGATACCGACGCCCTGGTCGCCACCCACGGGCAGGCCGAGCCACCGGAGCGGATCACACCCTGGTTTGTAATGGAATGGCAGCGCCTGCGCAGTGATTTCCCCGAGCGCATCGTACAGCTTGCGCTTTAGCGACCAATTTTTGATTCCCAATCCACCAAGACACAAAGATGCCTCTACCCGTGCAAGTCAACTCGCCTAAAAAAACCCCCACCATCCCGCGCCTGTTCACCTGGCCCTTGGGCTTCGTCCCCGCGAAGCTGCAAACCGGCGCGCTGACGCAAATTCTCAACCGCGTCTTCGCCCCAGAGCTGAGCGACGGCGAGCTGGATTTTCTTGACGAGAAAGTTATGCGCATTCGGGTCGAGGATGTCGGCCTCGAATACCGGCTGACGCTGACCAACGGCAAGCTCCGGGCCGCCCAACCCGGACAGGCCGAAGACCTGAGCATCGAAGGCAACGCTTACGAATTTCTGCTGCTCGCCACCCGTCAGGAAGACCCGGACACACTGTTCTTCAACCGCCGCCTGCGCCTCGGCGGCAGCACCGAGCTGGGCCTTTATGTGAAGAACTTTCTCGACGGGCTGGAGCTTGAGCCGCGCCTAGGGCCACTACTTCCGGTGATGAAAGGCGCCACGTCCCTGATGGGCCGCCTGGCGCGCTAGCGGTAAGCGCGACTTACCTTAAAACAGCCGCTTCTCCTCCGAGGTGGTGCCTCACCAGGAGCCTTAGGCCGCTCCCTGGAGCGCCATGCCTGCACCACCATGCCAATAGCCATCGCAAGCGCCCGAGGGCGTTAGCTCCGTTGCTTTGGCGCCGGCATCGGCCGGGGTCAGTTCCCCGCGCAAGGCCTGGTCGAACAGCCGGATGATCTCATCGGTATGCTCCGCCTGCGGGCTGATGCGCAGAATATCGACATTGAGTTCCCGCATGCGTGGCAGTTCGGCCAGCAGATTGGCTGTGCGGGCGGACAGGGTCTGAATGCCATTGAGCGCCAGAAAGCTCTGATCATCCTGGGTCGCGACCACCAGGCCGTCGGGATAATCGATACAACAATATTGGCAGTCGTCCTTGGGCAAATTGCGCGCGCGCGCGGTGAAGCAGCGCGCCGAATACGCCAAGGGCAAGCGCCCGTAGGCCAGCACCTCGGTTTCCACCCCGTTTGGGCGCTGGCGCTGCATGTCGGCCAGGGTCTCGGCGGTTAGCTCCACCGGTAACACCCAGCGTTTGAGCCCTTGCCGAGCCAGCAGCGCCAGGCTGCGGTCGTTGTAAATGTTGACGCTGTGCCCAACCACAAAAGGCTTGCCCTGGAGCAAATTTACCGCGCCCATGTCGTTGGCCTCGACCAGAAAGCGACCGTTGTCGCAGATGGAACGCAGGCGAATGAGTTCTGACTCAGCCTCCAGCAGGCTGAGCGTGGACAGCACCACTTCCTTGCCCGACTCGACTAGGCGCTCGCCAATGGCTAGCCAGTCCTCAAACTTCAGCTCCTTGTGCTTGGAGCAGAGGGTTTCGCCGAGGTAGACGATATCCACCGGGAGTTGCGCCACCTGGGCATAGAAGGCGTCGACCGTCTCTTTTGGCCAGTAATAACCAATCGGGCCAAGTGACAGGCGCGGGCCGGGACGAGAAGCAGCTTGTGTTTCAGCTGGGGTCATAGTTGTCTCAATCTCTGGGAATCAATCATGCACGGCGTGCCAGCCTGAGGGGCCTTGGCGCAGCTTGCCGAGCTTTGGGGACTTGGGTGGAAACTTACTGCCATGGCCGATGATAAGCACCCAGGGTGGTCTGCGCCCCCTCGGACACCTTGCCAAGCTCAGCGGTCCATTCCGGTCGGGGCGTGAAGTGCTCGGGGTCGCGCGCGAAGGCATCGAGCGCCTGGCGCCACACCTTGGTGACCTGCCCGACATAGACCGGACTGCGCTGCCGTCCCTCGATCTTGACCGCCTTAACACCAGCCGCAGCCAGCTCCGGCAGCAGTTCCATGGCATTGAGACTGGTGGGTTCTTCAATTGCATGATAGGTGTGGTCACCCACCCGGAAGGTACCCTTACACAAAGTTGGGTAGCCGACGTTCTCCCCCTTGGGGTGGCGCTGAATGAGCACGCCGCCTAGGCGCGTATCGAGCCCCTCGGGCGTTTCAATCCACTCCACATGACTGGCCGGAGAGCAGGCGCCGTAGGTGTTGGGTGAACGTCCAGTGGCGTAAGAGGACAGAATGCAACGCCCCTCGACCATCACGCACAAGCTGCCAAAGGCGAAGACTTCAATTTCCAGCGGGCTGTTCTCCACCACATGGCGAATCTGGCTCATCGACAGCACCCGCGGCAGCACCGCGCGGCGCACGCCGAAGTGCTCGTGATAAAAGCGCAGCGCCTCGTAATTGGTCGCCGAACCCTGCACCGACAGATGCAAGGCCAGCTCGGGATGCTTAGAGCTTGCGTAATCCAACACCCCAAGATCCGCCGCGATGAGTGCGTCCACGCCAAGATCGGCTGCGCGGTCCACCGCCTCTTGCCAGCGACTGAAGCCATCGGGTCGCGGATAGGTATTGAGCGCAATAAACACCCGCACCCCACGCCGGCGGGCATACTCCACCCCCTCGGCCATCTTGTTGGGCGCAAAATTCAGCCCGGCGAAATGCCGTGCGTTGGTATCGTCGCGAAAGCCAAAATAAACCGCGTTTGCGCCATGATCGACAGCGGTTTTTAGCGACGGCAGATTGCCAGCGGGACAGACCAGTTCCATGAGAACATCCGGAGGTTTATAAGGTTGGAAGTAAGACGTTAAACTTGTTGGTTTTCAGCGCTCAGCTAGCGCGGGCCGATGATTGAAGACCGGCTGCCAACCTGGCGCTCATGGTCCCGGCCACCCCGGAGAATGCATCCATGAGATTCAGGCTAACGACCATTGCACGCTTCATTTCACACGTCAGGCTTCAATCAAGCCGCGTCAAGTGCATCTGCCAGTGGCTCTCCCAGGCGCGCGCCCTGTTGGGTTCCACGCCGATGCAATGCCTGCTCGATGCCGTTCAACACCGCCCACTTTTTGCTGCACCACTCGGGTGCCAGCAAAATATCGCGCGAGGCCGTGCCCGTCACGCGATGAAAAACCACCTCTGGCGGCGTGCGTTCGATCAGATCCGCCGCGATGTCAATGTAAGCACCCAGCGTCAGTGGATGATAATCGCCTCGCCGCCAGTGATTGGCCATATCTGTGTTTCGCACCACGTGCAGCGGGTGCAGCTTGAGCCCGTCTACACCCTGCTCCAGCACGCGTTCCAGGGATGCGAGCGCGTGCTCACGCCCCTCTCCCGGCAACCCGATGATCAGATGCGTGCAGACCGGTAGCCCCCGCAGTTGCGCCTGCTCGAGTGCACGGCAATAGTCGCCGAACCCATGCCCACGATTCACCCGCGCCAGGGTTGCATCGAAGGCCGATTGCAGCCCCAGCTCAAGCCAAACCTCATGCCCCTGATCGCGCAACTCGGCAAGTAGATCGAGCACCGGCGCCGGCACCGCATCGGGGCGGGTGCCGACCGACAGCCCGATGACGTCAGGCTCGGCCAGCGCCGCGCGGTAGAGCGCTTCTAGCCGCTCCGCATCCGCGTAGGTGTTGGTATAGGCCTGAAAATAAGCGAGAAATCGCACCGCGCCAGTGCGCTTGCGCAGCACCGCGCGACCTGCCGCAATCTGCTCCGCGACGCCCGGCTCGCGCTGCGAATGCGGGCTGAAGGAGGCATTATTGCAGAAGGTGCAACCGCCCCGCCCCTTGCTGCCATCCCGATTGGGGCAGGTAAAGCCCGCATGAATCGCAACTTTGTGCACCCGCGTCCCGTAGCGGCGCAAGAGGTCAGTCCCGAAAGTGTGAACAACATCAGATAGCGCCATGCGCCCGCCCAAAATTCATCGTCCCCGCCCGCCAGCCCGGAGCCTAAAGCTGTTGTTGCAAGCTAGCATTCCCGCAAAGGCCAGAGACGGCAAACCTTAGAGAGTCCCACAAAGCTCCACTCACGGCAATGACGCCAGTCAAGGCGACCCTGCCCGTGAGCGTTAGGCGAAGGGACGATTTTCTATTAAAGTAAGCGGCAACCTTGTCAAGTCCGCACGATTCCCTCACTTCAGCCAGGTAATGCAGCTAACCAACCGGGCATAGACCACCAACCACAGCACCATGGAATACAAGGACTACTACAAAATCCTTGGGCTCCCGCGGGATGCCACTCAGGATCAGATCAAGAGCGCCTACCGCAAGCTCGCGCGCAAGTACCATCCGGACGTGAGCAAGGAGCCTCAGGCCGAACAGCGCTTCAAGGAGGTCAACGAGGCCAATGAAGTTCTGAAAGACCCGGACAAACGCGCCGCCTACGATGCCCTCGGCAACAACTGGCACGCCGGGCAGGACTTCCGCCCGCCACCAGGCGGTGCGGGTGGTTTCGACGGCTTCAAGCGCGAATTTAACGCCGAGGACATTGATCAGTTCAGCGACTTTTTCGCCAGCGTTTTCGGCAGCGGCTTTCGCCGCGAACGCCCCCAGCCACGGCAGCGCGGTATGGACCAGAACACCCGCATCCAGATTTCGCTAGAAGACGCCCACCAGGGCACAACCAAAAAGATCCGCATTGACGAACCGCGCCAGCGCCCAGATGTCGGCGGGGTCCCCAACAGCCGCACGCTCAATGTGCGCATTCCGGCCGGGGTCACCCAGGGCCAGCAGATTCGCCTCGCCGGCCAGGGCTCGCCCGGCTCCGGCGGCAATGGCGACCTGTTTCTGGAAGTCGACTTCGCCCCGCACCCCATTTACCGCGCCGAGGGCAAAGACATCCACCTCAACCTGCCTATCGCGCCCTGGGAGGCGGCACTGGGAGCCACAGTGCCAATTCCCACCCTGGGCGGCACCGTCAGCCTGCGCATCCCGCCCGGCTCGCAGAGCAATCAGCGTCTGCGTCTGAAGGGCCGAGGTCTGCCCGGCAAGACAGCGGGCGACGCCTTCGTGCAGCTTGAAATTGTCAACCCATCTGCGGACAGCGACAAGGCCCAGAAAGCCTATCGCAAGCTCGCTGAACACTTTGGCGACTTCAACCCGCGCGCCAAATTGGGGGTGTGATCATGGCACAGAGAGCAACAGGCACGCAGACAACCCTCAGCATTGAAGGCACTGTGCTCGACGAAGGCACAGTGGTGACAGTGACCGAGTTGACCGAGGTCTGCCATCTGAGCTTCGCCCAGATCGAAAAGATGGTTGGGGAGGGCATGCTGCAACCGCAGGGCAGCCGCCCCGAGCAGTGGTCATTCACCGGCCTGGAGATTCAGCGCGCACGGCGAGCACTGCGCCTGCAGCGCGATCTGGAGCTAAACCTCGCCGGCGCTGCCCTAGCGCTGGATCTGCTTGAAGAAATCGAATACCTGCGCAACCGTGTGCGACGACTGGAGCATCACCTGGGCCGACCGACAGATGGGGAGCACTGAAGACTCCGCTCATGACGTAATTTCGGCCCGGTGACTCATCCGCTGCGTGAGTGCCCCCGGGACGGACAGGTCGGGCTGAAATCTGAAGCCAAGTCTGCCCTATCCCGAAGGACTCAGGCGCAAGGATAAATCCACTGCCTCGACACTCTTGGTCAGATCGCCAACTGATATATCATCCACGCCCGTTTCGGCAATAGCGCGCAGCGCATTCAGGGAGATGCCACCGGATGCCTCCAAGCGCGCGCGCCCGTCGGTGAGCCTGACAGCATCGCGCAACAGGTGCAGGCCAAAATTATCCAGCAGCACGCGCTCGGCACCAGCGGCCAACGCCTGCCCGAGTTCGTCAAGATTCTCGACTTCCACCTCCACCCTCACACCGGCTGCGGTCTCGCGTGCCGCCGCTACCGCCGCCGTTATCGAGCCCGCCGCCATAATGTGATTTTCTTTAATCAAAATCGCATCAAACAGCCCCATGCGGTGATTATCGCAACCGCCGCACAGCACCGCGTATTTCTGTGGCACACGCAAACCGGGCAAGGTTTTGCGCGTATCGAGAATGCGCGTCGATAAACCGGCCACCGCATCGGCATAGCGGCGCGCGCGGGTCGCGGTACCAGACAGAGTCTGAAGAAAATTCATTGCCGTGCGCTCGCCGCTCAGCAGCTCGCGCAGCTTGCCCTCAAGCACACACAGGCGCTGACCGGCCACCAAACGCTCACCATCGTTCGCCTGCCACTCAGCGGTATAACTGGGGTCGAGTTCCCGGAACACCCCATCGAACCAGGCACGCCCGCACAGCACCGCCGCCTCCCGGGTGATCAACTCGGCGCGCCCGCGTTGCCCGGCGGGCAGCAGGGCCGCAGTGATGTCCCCGCCGCCCAGATCCTCATTCAGGGCCAGCCGCACATCGGCCGTGATCGCCTCCGCAGTCGGCAAATGCCTGGCAAGAACAATCGGATCAGGGATTGTGGTATCCATTGGTGACATCGGGTTTCTCTGTAAACAGATTGCTCTCTAATCAGATGGCTCCGGATTCAGATTGCTAGATTGCTAGATTGCTCTGGGGGGGGGCAGATTTCCGAATCCATCTTCGTGCCAACAGGGAACGGTAGCGCACGGAGCTTGCCGCGGCAAGCGCAATCAAGTTGTCACTGAATCGTCACCCTTCTTTGATCAGCCAGCGTTATAGTCCGACCTGATCAGACGAGCTTTAGCGCACACAGAAAATACCGGAAGTCTGATCGAACTGCACTGCCTCAGTTCGCGTGCCCGCAGCGGTGCCGGACCCACAGATAGGAGGACCGCGCGCGTGACCTTCGAGATTGCACCTTCATCGCCAATTCAAGTGTCGCATTCCCCCGACTGCAGTTTTGGCCTGAACGGCTTTTCCGTCGCCAACTTGTGCGAGAGACTGGACTACGCATTTCAACCCATCGTAAACATCCATACCGGCGCGGTCTTTGGCTTCGAGGCCCTGCTGCGCGGCCTGGATAACCTCGGTTTTCGGACGGTCGATGGTCTCTTTTCCGCCGCCGATGGTGAGGGCGTCTTGCTGGAACTGGAAAGTGCGTTGCGCGACAAAGCCATTGCCAGTTTTGCGCGCATTCCCGATGTCCGCCACGCGCGTTTGCTGTTCAACCTCGACTCGCGCAGTTTGATCAACGAACCGCGCTGGGGCCACTTGACCGATGCAAGCCTCAAGCGTCACGGTCTTGCCCCCGCCACCCTGTGCTTCGAGCTAACCGAACTGCACGACCTAACCGCCCATCCCGAAGCCCAGCGCGCAGTGGAAGGCTTGCGCCAACAGCGCTTTCTGTTCGCCATTGATGACTTTGGCACAGGCTATTCGGGCCTGAAACTGCTGTATGAATTTCCGCCCGATTTGGTCAAAATCGACCGCTTCTTTATTTCATCCATCTCGCGCGATCACAAACGGCGTCTGTTCGTCGAGAACGCTGTTCACCTTGCCCATACGCTTGGCGTGCAGGTGGTCGCCGAGGGTGTGGAAACAGCCGACGAACTCACCGCCTGTCGGGACATCGGCTGCGACCTCGCGCAGGGGTTTTTCATCGCGCGGCCAAGCACCGACATCCCAGGCTTGAGCACAAGCTATCCGATCGTGCCAAAAACCGTCGGCCCATCGCGGCGCCAGTCGGACAGCGACTCAACCCTGATTCGCAGCCGCATCGAGCAACTCCCGGCCTTAACTGAAGACAGCGAAATGCGCGAGGTCTTTGATCTGTTCAAACGCCATAGCGAGTACAGTTTCTTCCCGGTGCTCGACAAAACCGGAAAACCCCTTGGTCTTGTTTGCGAAAAAGCACTCAAGCGCTACATCTACTCGAGCTATGGGCGCGAACTGCTCGCAAACAGCGCCTATCGCAAGCAGCTTCTGGACTTCCTGTCGCCCTGCCCCAGCCTCGACATCAACAACCCTGTCGAGCGACTGCTTGAGGCTTACACCGCCGCCAACAGCCCGCCGGGCATGATCATGACCGAGAACTTTGGCTACGCCGGCTTCATCTCCCAGGCCGCGCTGCTGCAGATTCTTGATAGCAAAAATCTGGCCGCTGCGCGCGACCAGAATCCACTCACCCGCCTGCCCGGCAACAACAGCATCATCGATTATGTCCAGCAGGTCCTTGAGGATGCTCGCCAGGATTATTGCCTAGTGTATTTCGACTTCGACAACTTCAAGCCTTTCAACGACACCTACGGCTTTCGCATCGGCGACCGTGCCATTGCCCTATTTGCCGACCTGCTGCGCAAAATGTTACCAACGCATAGCTGCTTTATCGGCCATGTCGGCGGAGACGATTTCTTTGCTGGATTCCGCGAGCCAGACCGCAAGGTAGTCAAGGGCCATGTCAGCGCAGTGCTCGCGCAGTTCAAGCACGAGGCGCTCAGCCTGTATGACAGCGCCACGCGCGAGCGCGGTTACATTGAGGCCCTGACCCGGGAAGGTCAGCCCGCACGTTTGCCGCTGCTCGCCTGCAGCGCGGCTCTGCTGTGGATTTCTGGAACTGTGCGGGACGGGACTCTCGATGATGTGTCCAGAGTCATCGCCAAGCAAAAAAAAGCCGCCAAGGCGTCGCCAGACGGACTGGCAGAGGCAAGGCTCCAAGCAGCAGCAACGCCGACGCCTACCTGCAAAGAGGCGATGGTCAGCACTTAGCCGGAACGCACGCCACTGCACCGAGGCAAGAGCCCGCAGCCGACTTGCGCATCCCATAGCATGCCACTACCCGGATCAATGTCGCAGATGTCGGGCGTCAGCGGAATCTCGCACCAACGCGGCGAAACGCTTGGCCAGCTTAGGCCGTTCCAGCAGCATGCGCAGGCTATGCTTGCGGGCGTTCTTGACCAGGGTGGAAGGCTCGAAATAGGCCTTGGCATTGTCGACCGAGAGCACGAAGGGCGGTTTGCCCGCGCGCACCAGGATGTAGCTCATCACCAGAGAACCGGTGCGATGGTTGCCCTCCTGATAGAGCTGGGGCTGACTGAGTATCTGAATATAGACCCGCGCGGCGCGCTTCCACACCGGCTGACCGGCCATGGATTGATGGCAAACAATCAGCTCGCCGATGCCGCCGTCGCCATTGGCATAGAACTGCTCTTCGGTCGCCAGGCGCTGGCGCCGGGCATCCTCGCTGCCAGGTTCGGCCTCGCCCCAGAGCACTAGGCCATTCAGGGCCAGTAGTTCGCGCGTCTGCCCAAGCTCGAACAGATCAATGCCCTTGGCCAGGCAGCGGTCAATCTCCCCGTAGCCAGCCAGGAGTTGATTCAACACCCGGTCGCTCAGCGGGTCGCGAGGGGTCGATAAGGTCTGGTTAATGCGGTCGAAGTCATCCTGAACCCGTCTCAGAGAGGTCTCAATGGCCGGCAGGTTCAGTCGCTCGGATTTCGCCATCAGCTAATGCGCGCACGAAAACGCCCCAGGCGGGGAGCCAGGAGCGAGGGGTGAGTAGCAACAGGATTGAGGCAAGGGCGAGCGGTTAGAGACTCAGCGGATAAAGCCGTTTTGCTAGGCGCTCGCCCTTTAGTCAAAGCCGCTGGATCAACTAAACTCGCCAGCGATGTACTCGCGGGTCAGTTTCTCACGCGGGTCTTCGAAGATCTGCTGGGTGTCGCCCATTTCGACCAGATAGCCGGTGCGCCCGCCCTCGGAGATATCGACCGAGAAAAACGCCGTGGTATCGGCCACGCGCGTGGCCTGCTGCATGTTGTGGGTGACCAGCGCGACTGTGTAGTTTTCCTTCAGCTCCAGCATTAACTCCTCGACCTGACGGGTGGCGATGGGGTCGAGCGCCGAGCAGGGCTCATCCATCAGCAGCACATCGGGTTCAGTCGCCACCGCGCGGGCAATGCACAGACGCTGCTGCTGACCGCCGGAGAGCGACAAGCCGCTGTTCTTGAGCTTGTCCTTGACTTCATTCCAGAGTGCGGCGCTGCGCAGGGCCTTTTCCACCCGCTCGTTCATGTCCCCTTTGAAGCGATTGAGCCGCAAGCCAAAGGCGACGTTGTCGTAGATGCTCATGGAAAAGGGATTGGGCTGCTGGAACACCATGCCGATGTAACGCCGCACCAGGACAGGATCAATGGTTTTGTCGTAGATGTCCTGGCCATGATAGGTGACCGAACCTTCAAAGCGGAACACCGGGATGAGGTCGTTCATGCGGTTTAAGCTGCGCAGCACGGTCGATTTGCCGCAGCCCGAGGGGCCGATAAAGCCGGTGATTTTGTTCTTCTCGATGGGCACTGTGCTGTTACGCACGGCGAGAAAATCCCCATAGAAGATTTTGTCCAAGCGGCAGTCCATGACCGTCTGCTTGGGATCGACGTGCCAAGCGGCAGCCTCTGTGATAGACCCCGTGGCAGTGTCGCTTTTACTGCTGCTGCCAGTGTCTGTTTCCAATAACCTGCTCTCAATCATGCTCGCCTCTGCGGTCGCATTCATGTCTTCAATACCTCAAACAATGGTCTGTTAGAATTTTTGCCGACCCAGAACGCGGGCAAGGATGTTAAACACCAGAATGATGAGCACCAGCACCAGGGACGCCGCCCAGGCCAGCTCGAGCTGATTGTCATAAGGCATGCCGGAGAAGTTGTAGATCAGTATCGACAGCGAGGCGGTCGGCTGTCCCAGCCCCTCCAGACCGTTGACGTAGTAGGTGCTGAACAGGGCGGTGAACAGCAGCGGCGCCGATTCGCCAGCCGCGCCCGCCACCGCCAGCAGCACACCGGTGATCACGCCCGGCATGCCGGTGGGCAGGGTCACGGCGGCAATCACCTGCGCGCGGGTGCAGCCCATGCCATAGGCGGCGTCTTTCATCTTCTGCGGTACCTGCTTGAGCGCTTCTTCCGCTGTCAGGATGATGGTCGGCAGCATCAGCACCGCGAGTGCAATACCACCGGCCCAGGCGGAGTAGGACTTCATGGTGACGACCAGCACGGCATAAACGAAAACACCGGCGAGGATGGACGGAAAGCCGGTCAGCACCTTGGCCAGAAAGCGTGCCGTCTCGGCCAGCTTGCTGTAAGGATCGACCTCGGCCAGATAAATGGCGGCGAGAATGCCGATGGGGATGCTGATGAGCGAGCCGATGCCGACCATGATGCCCGTACCCACAATGGCCGGGCCAATGCCGCCGCCGAACTCAAAGGCCGCGGGTGGCAGTGCGGTCAGGGTCTCCCAGTTGATGCGCGCGCCGCCCTTGGCGATCAGCATGTAGATCACTGAGAACAGCGGCAGCGAGGCGAGAATGGCCAGGCCCCAGGTGATGCCGGTGAAAATTCGGCTCTGAAGACCGCGCCCTTCAAGTAGCGAGCCCTTCAGTTGTTTCATCGAGGCCAAATCCTGCTCAAGCAGGGCCTCGCTAGCGACTCTGGTCATGCCTTGCCCTCGAATTTGCGTGTGGCGGCCTTCATGATCCACAGACCAAGCACGTTAACGATGAGTGTGATCGCGAGCAGCGCCAGGGCCGCATACATCAGCGCCTGCACCTCGACCGGGCCGGCTTCCGGGAAGCTCGACGCCAGCAGTGATGCCAGCGTATTGGCCGGTGCGAACAGCGACAGGCTGATCTGGTTGGAGTTGCCGATGAGCATCGCCAGCGCCATGGTCTCGCCCAGTGCACGGCCAAAGCCCAGCACCAGTGCAGCGAGAATGCCGCTGGAGGCAGTTGGCAGCATCACTTTCATGATCGCCTCCCAGCGCGTTGTGCCCATGCCATAGGCGGCTTCTTTCACCTTGTAGGGCACGCGGCGGAAGGCATCGACTGAGATGGCCGCCACCGTCGGCAGAATCATCACCGCCAGTACCAGGGCTGCCGGGGCCATGCCGGGGCCGGCCAGATCGGTTCCGAACAATGGGAACCAGCCGAAAGTCTCGTGCAACCATTCGGCACCCGGTCGAATCAGCGGAATCAGCACATAGATACCCCAGAGGCCATAGACCACCGAGGGAATAGCTGCCAGCATCTCGACGATGGTACGAAACACGTTCGATAGGCGATGATCGAGGAAATCCTGGGTCAAGAAGATGGCAATGGCCACGCCAAAGATGCCGCCAATAAAGAGGGCCAGCAACGAACTGTAGAGCGTGCCCCAGATCTCGGGCAGGATGCCGAAGACCTTTTCCTGCACATTCCAATCGGTTCCGATCAGAAAACCCGGACCAAAGCTCAGCATGGCAGGCAGTGCCTGACGGCCAAGCTCGAAAATGATGTAGGCCACCAGCAGCAAAATGACGGCAGCGGCACCCTGCACAATCATCCGCAACGCCTTGTCGACGGCGTAGTCGCTCGCCGAGGGCGGCCCGGAGAATTTGGTTGCAACATGAGCAAAGGGATTGGAAACCATAACGCGACACGAACGACTTGATTGGCGATCAGAAAGGGGGTGATTGCTTCAAAAGCGGATCTCATCCAACGGCAAACACGCGGTGGATCGCTTTCGGCGACCCGCCGCGTGTTCCATTATTGAGAGGCTTTGCTTAAGGAGCTTTACTTGATGAGCTGTACTTAGGGGAGCTTTACTTGGCGCCGCCAACCAGCTTCAGAGCTTCCTCAACCTTGGCCTTGACGTTGGCCGGAAGCGGGATGTAGCCCATCTTGGGGGCAGATTTCTGGCCCTCATTCAAGCCGTACTCGACGAAATCGCGCAGTACCTTGGCTTTTTCCTCATCCTGATGCTGGTACATCAGCATCCAGGTAAAGGTGGCGATGGGATAAGCCTCTTTGCCCTCAGGATCACACACCCAGACGCGCAGATCTGGGGTGCCCTCGTAACCCGGGAGATCGCCGCTCGGGAACTCAGCCGAGGCCAGCGCGGCCTGACCGGATGCCTCACCTGGCTTGACGAACTCGCCGGCCTTGTTCTGCAAGGTGGCCATCGGCTGACCGGTCGCCTCGGCATAGCCGTACTCGATGTAGCCGATCGCGCCCGGAGTCTGCTTGATCATGGCCGCAACACCGTCGTTCTTGGGTGCGCCGACAAAGCTCTTCGGCCAGTCCACACTCTTGCCATGACCCACGTCTTTCTTGAACTCATCGCTCGCGCAGGCCAGATGACCGGTGAAAACATAGGTGGTGCCGGATGAATCGGAACGGCGCACCACAGTGATGTCATCATCGGGGAACTTCACGCCCGGGTTCGCCTTCTGCAGGCGCTCGTCCTGCCAGGTGGTCAGCTTGCCGAGGAAAATGTCGTTCATCACATCGCGCGGTAGCTTGAGTTCCGGGTTGCCCGGCAGGTTGTAAGACAGCACCACCTCGCCAGCGGTCATCGGCAGCAGCACCACGCCCTTCTCAGCGGGCACCTTGGCGATTTCCTCATCGTTCATGGCCGCATCGGATGCAGCGAAATCCACGGTTTCAGCGATGAATGCACGGATGCCAGCACCCGAGCCAACTGCCTGGTACTGAACCTGGATGTCTTTGTTCTTCTTGCTGAAATCCTTGGCCCATTTGGCGTAAAGCGGGAAAGGGAAACTCGCGCCCGAGCCGGTCAGCTGGGTCTCTTCAGCATGGGCGAGTGGCGCGAACGCCAGAGCGGACAACGTGCAGGCCGCGAGGGTGCGGCGGGTGAAGTTGGCAAGAGCCATGGGGACACCTCCAAATTGGACTGACAAAAGCATCAGTAAAAAACCAGGCTTGCATTGTCCAAATCTAGACACCCTTGTCTGTGAATATTTGGTTACTTCCGTCGCGGATAGGACTCGCGCGGATGGTCGTTTCATGCAGGGACAACCCGGCTGTGCGAAAATGCCGCGCTCAAAACTAGCCCGTCTGCCATCGCTCATGCCTGCTGCCCTGTCCGACCTTTCAGATTCCAGCGGGGACCTTGCCTTAGAGGAATCCCCTGCCGCGTCGCCGCTCAGACCACCTTTGCCGCGCCCGCCGGTGGAGCGGCTCCTGTGGGGCCGGCTTTATGGCGCGGCTGCGGCCTTGTCCATTGCCTCCACCGCAAGCCAGAGCGATGGCCCGTTGCTGGTGGTGGTGCCGGACATGACGACCGCCAACCGGCTGCATGCCGAGCTGCCATTTTTCCTTGGGCAACAGGCCGAGCAGCTGCCGGTGTGGCGTTTCCCGGACTGGGAAACCCTGCCCTATGATCTGTTCTCGCCGCTGCCGGAGCTGGTTTCCGAGCGGCTGCTGACGCTTTATCGCCTGCCGCAGCTTGAACGCGGCGTGCTGCTGGCACCAGTCGGCACCCTGATGCAGCGCCTGCCGCCGCGCCATTATGTCGAGAGCCAGGCATTGGTGCTGGCCATCGGCGACCGGCTCGATCTCGACCAGACCCGACAGCGGCTGACCGATGCCGGCTATCAGTGCGTGTCGCAGGTCATCGCCCATGGCGAATTCGCGGTGCGCGGTGCTTTGCTTGATATTTTCCCGATGGGCCAGACCGAGCCGCTGCGCATCGATCTGTTCGACGATGAGATCGAGTCCATTCGCACCTTCGATCCAGACAGCCAGCGTTCTATCGCCAAGCTTGAGTCGGTGCGCATGCTGCCGGCGCGGGAGTTCCCCTTCACCGAGGAGGCCATCAGCGCCTTTCGCCAAAGATATCGCGCCAGCATCGATAGCGACCCGCGCGCCAGCATGATCTACCGCGAGGTCTCCGAGGGACGGCTGCCGGGTGGCATCGAGTATTACCTGCCGCTGTTTTTCGATGAGACCGCGACCCTGTTTGACTACCTGCCCGAGCACACGCTTGCCTTTGAGAGCGCCGAGGTGCGCGAGAGTGCGGCAACCTTCATCGACACCATCGCCGCGCGCTACGAGCAGCGCTGCCACGATGTCGAGCGCCCAATTCTGCCGCCACGGCAGCTGTATCTGGATGCCGACGAACTCGCCGGCAAGCTCAATGCCATGCCCGGCGTGTGCTGGCAAACCACGGAGGTGGCGCAGCGACGCAAAGGCTATTCGCAGGTGGTGAACTTTGCCACCGCCGGGCTGCCGCCACTGCAGATTCAGGCCCGCGCGGCCGAGCCGGCAGCGGCGCTCAAGGCCTTTGTGAACGAGCCCGGGCGCCGGGTGCTCTTCGTCGCCGAGAGCGGCGGCCGGCGCGAGCTGCTGCGCGATCATCTGCACGGCTTTGGCATCCAGCCGGCGGCGGTCGGCGACTGGGCGGCTTTCGTCAGTGGCCAAGGCCCCATCGCCATCACAGTCGCGCCCATCGAGCAGCCGCTACTGCTTGAGGCCGTGCCTGACGGCGGCCTGCCCGCAGGAGACGCGCAGCAGAGCCACCGCCTCGCGCTCATCACCGAGACCCAGCTCTATGGCGAGCGCGTGCGCCAGGAGCGCCGTCGACGCAAACAAGGGCCGGACGGCGATGCGGTGGTGCGCAATCTGACCGAATTGCATCCCGGCGCACCCGTCGTCCACGAGGATCATGGTGTTGGGCGCTTTCTCGGCCTGCAAACCCTGGAGTTCGGCGGCAACAAGGCCGAGTTCCTCGCGCTCGAATACTCAGGCGGCGACAAGCTCTATGTGCCGGTCAGCTCCTTGCATCTGATCGCGCGCTACACCGGCAGCTCGCCCGAGAGCGCGCCCCTGCACAAGCTCGGCAGCGACCACTGGGATCGCGTCAAGCGCAAGGCGGCACAGAAAGCACGCGATGTCGCCGCCGAGCTGCTCGACATCTACGCCCGCCGCGCCGCGCGCTTAGGCCATGCCTTTGGTAATCCGAGCGCCGAGTACCGCGACTTTGCCGCTGCCTTTGAGTTCGAGGAAACGCCGGATCAGGAACGCGCCATTGAGTCCATTCTCGCCGACATGGCCGATCCCAAGCCGATGGACCGCGTAGTCTGCGGCGATGTCGGCTTCGGCAAGACCGAGGTGGCCATGCGCGCGGCCTTCGTCGCTGCCAATGGCGGGCGTCAGGTCGCGGTGCTGGTGCCGACCACCCTGCTCGCCCAGCAGCACTATCAGAACTTCGCTGACCGCTTCGCCGACTGGCCAATCCGCGTCGAGAGCTTGTCGCGGTTCCGCAGCGCGAAGGAGGTCAAAACGATCATCGACGGCCTCGCCGCTGGCACCGTCGACATCGTCGTCGGCACCCACAAGCTGTTGCAGCCGTCGATCAAGTTCAAGAATCTTGGGCTGGCCATCATCGACGAGGAGCATCGCTTTGGGGTGCGTCACAAGGAGCAGCTCAAAAGCCTGCGCGCCGAGGTGGATATTCTCACCCTCACCGCCACCCCCATCCCGCGCACGCTGAACATGTCCATGGCTGGCCTGCGCGATCTGTCCATCATCGCCACCCCGCCGGTTGAGCGCCATCCGATCAAGACCTTTACCTCGGCCTGGAACGACAGCCTGATCCAGGAGGCCTGTCAGCGCGAGATCAATCGCGGCGGGCAGATTTACTTTCTGCACAATGAGGTCGAGACCATCGAGAACATGGCGCAGAAAATCGAGGCCCTGGTGCCCGACGCCCGGGTGCAGGTCGCCCACGGCCAGATGCGCGAGAAAGAGTTGGAGCGCGTCATGCGCGACTTCTATCACCGCCGCTTCAACCTGCTGGTGTGCACGACCATTATCGAGTCCGGCATCGACGTACCCAGCGCCAACACCATCCTGATTAACCGCGCCGACAAGCTCGGGCTGGCGCAACTGCATCAGCTCCGAGGTCGCGTCGGGCGCTCCCATCATCGCGCCTATGCCTACCTGATCACCCCGCCGGCCAAGACCATGACGGCGGATGCCAAAAAGCGTCTGGAGGCGATTGAATCATTGGAAGACCTGGGCGCCGGCTTCACACTCGCCACCCACGATCTGGAAATTCGCGGTGCCGGCGAGCTGCTCGGCGAGGAGCAATCCGGCCAGATCCACGAGGTCGGCTTTACCCTATACATGGACCTACTCGAACGCGCCGTGCAGGCGCTCAAGGCCGGGCGCACGCCGGAGCTGGACCGCCCGCTCGATCATGGCGCCGAGATCGATCTTGGCCTCCCTGCCCTGCTACCAGACGACTACCTGCCCGACATCCACACCCGGCTCATCACCTACAAACGCATCGCCAGCGCTGCCGATACGAATGAATTAAAAGAGCTGAAAGTCGAAATGATCGACCGCTTCGGCCTGCTGCCCGAGCCGGCCAAGAACTTGTTCACAATCACCGAGCTAAAACTCAAGGTCCAGCCCCACGGCATCCGCAAGATCGAAGCCGGCCCCAAGGGCGGGCGCATTCTGTTCGGCGAGGAACCCAAGATCGACCACATGCGCTTGGTGCAACTGATTCAAAGCCGACCGAAGGAATTCAAGCTCGACCAAGCCGCCGGGGCGCTGCGCTTCTATCGCGACATGCCCGAGGGCGACAAGCGCGCGGCGCAGGTCGATTCCATTTTGGGGCAGCTGACCGGGAAAAGTTGATTGCCATATCGCATGCATCCACCGACGGTCGAAAAGATCTGGCACATATCGAGGTATTACGGGCGTTCGTAATGATAACGACACTGAATAATGATCAACTCGTCATCCTGAAAGGTATAAACGAGACGGTGCTCATCATTAATCCGGCGCGACCAGAATCCGGTTAAGTGATGTTTTAGCGGTTCCGGCTTACCCAGACCGGAAAAAGGGTCGCGCTGGATATCCTTAATCAGCAAGTTGATGCGTTTCAGTATCTGTTTGTCGATTTGCTGCCAGTACAGATAATCCGACCATGCCCGATCCCGGAAACAGATCATGGCGTTTCGATCAATGCATAATGTCCAAGATTCTTGCGGGCGCGAAGCTCCTCCACCGCAAGCCGCAGATCCTCGGCATTGGCCGGGGAACGGGTCAGGTATTCGGTTTCCTGCCAGGCATTGAAGTCATCTAGGCTGATGAGAACGACTGACTTCTTGTTGTCTCGCGTCACCACCAGAGGCTCATGATCATCATGAACTCTATCCATGACGGCCGATAAATTCGCGGTGATTTCATTGAATGGCATGGCTTGCATATGTTCTCTCCATCTTATCCTAGACGTTGATGCCAGTTCCCCAAAACAAGGTTGACCAACATGATTGCCGGAGCGAATAGCCATAGCGTTAGCATGGCTCGTCAGGGGTTCGATTAATCAGTCATCGAACAAGTCTCGCTGTCTTGTACCTTCGGCTTTTGACATGCGCCAATGCCCCGGAACAGGCGCTGGCGCACAATGGCATAGGGTTCATCCTTGCTGTTGTCCACCGGCGCGCGATGGTCTGCCAGCTCATCGAGCAGGATCAAAGCCAAGCGCTTTTTCAAGGCATCGCGCCGATGATGCGCGGATTGAAATTGGCTGGGTGGCTTCCAGTTACCAGAGGATGGCGACGTCATAGGGGGCTAGCGCCGTGTCTGCGGTGATCAATGTCATACCCTCGATCTGTGCTTGTGCGACCAGCATTCGGTCGAAGGGGTCGCGGTGGTGCATCGGCAGTTGGGCGAGCTGTTCGACATGCACGAGGCTAATGGGCAATAGGTTGATATTGTTGCGATCCAGGTTCGCGCGCACCAGTTGGTCGTTGATCGGATCGTAGCTGAGCTTCCCGAGTTGGCGCTTGATCTGCATCTCCCATGGCGAAACCAAGCTTAGATAAAAACGATCAGTCCCTTGTTCGCAGTGCCCTCGAACTCTGGCGGAAAGCTTTTCCGGAGAGCTGTTCAGCCAGATGAACGCGTGGGTATCGAGCAAGAATTTCATGGGTTGCCACTCAGCCAGAGCTCGTCTGGTAGCGGTGCGTCAAAGTCGTCGCTCATCTGGACTTGGCCACGAAACAAGCCGAGTTTGAGAGGCTGAGCGTCCTGCATCTGCGTGCCGTTTTCATTTGCAGCCAGGTTGTACAGAACGACCACTCTCGCTTTGACGGCTTTAACGTCCTCAGGCAACTTGAGATGTATCTCGTGGTTCTCGTCGATCTCGGTTTCCAGCTCGATAGCTTGCATGGCTTTATCTCCTTTGGTTATGGGCTAAACCTGTCTTGCGCTAGCGGCACTCGCTCTGTTGGCTGCCGAAGCTCTGAACAATATCCAGCAAGCCCATCACCCCCTGCTCTTAATTTTCACGCAAAATCGCTCATGAAGCACTCAAGAAGAGAATTCAGGAATCGCTGACCCTGTGCAGTCGGGCGCAAGCAGGTGGCGCTGTGCCCAAGCAAACCCAAATCCTCTGCGCGCGCGCGTGCATCAGCGAGCCGATTTGCCGCAAGGCCGGTTCGCGCTTCAAATAGCTTGAGTGAAACACCCTGTTGCAGACGCAGGGCGTTGAGCGCGAATTCCAGCTTCAGGTCCTGATCGCCAAGCTCGCTGGCTTCGGCCACAAAGGCAGCGGGCGCCGTCTGGCCTGGCTGAGCAGCGGCCAGATAGCGCGCCGGATCAGACCATTTTACGCGACGCACCACCCTCCCCAGCGTCACATCGGTTCGCTTGCCATGCGCGCCCGCGCCGATGCCAAGATAATCGCCAAATGTCCAATAATTCAAATTGTGGCGACAACTCCTGTCGGGCTGCGCATGGGCGGAGATTTCATAGTGCTCATAGCCAAAATCTGCCAGCAACTGGTGCCCCTGGTCCGACATGTCGGCGAGCAGATCGTCTTCGGGCAAAGCTGGCGGCGCGCGCGCGAAGGCCGTTTCGGGCTCCAGGGTGAGCTGATAGTAGGACAGATGATCCGGCTCTAATGCCAGCGCGGCTTGCAGATCGGTGCGCGCCTCAGCCAGGCTCTGTCCCGGCAAGCCGAACATCAGATCAATATTGAGATTGCCGCAACCGGCCTGCCTTGCCTCGAAAACGGCTTGTCGCGCCTGACGCGCATCATGCATGCGGCCGATGGCATTGAGCCTGAGATCGGACAGGGATTGCACCCCGAGCGATAGCCGATTGACACCGGCCTCCAGCGCGTGCGCAAGGCATGCGGCATCGGCGGCGCCTGGATTGGCCTCGAGGGTCACCTCGGCATCCGGGGTCAGACTGAGACGGTCGCGAATACCGGCGATCAGCCGCGTTAGCTCGGCTGGCTGGATCAGGCTGGGTGTGCCACCTCCGATAAAGAGCGACTCGAGCGTTTGCTCCACTGGCTGCATGGCCAGTTCGCTGTCGAGATCGGCCAAGAGCGCATCGATATAGGCTGCCTGAGGCAGCTTGCCGGGCGTTGGATGCGAATTGAAGTCGCAATAAGGGCATTTGCGCAAGCACCAAGGCCAATGCACATAGAGTGCGACAGGCGGCGGACCAGCATCAAAATGTCGCTGATCCGCCGCCTGCCGAGATGGCAGCGCCTGCCCGGACAAGGCAAGATCAGGCGTGGTCGCGCGCGTTCAGGTAGGCGTATTCCGAGATCTTGCTCCAAGCCTGGGACTGCTTGAGGAACTTCTGGTAGGAGGCATAGACGCGCTTGGAGAATTCGTCCTTTTCGGCGATCTCAGCGACCACCTCGCCCGAGAGTTCACGCAGCCTGGCCAGCACATCCGGCGGGAATGAGCGCACGTCGACGCCGTGCTCATCGACCAGGGTGGTGAGCGCGCTCGGGTTGCGCGCCATGTACTCCGAGAGCATGTCGATATTAACCACCTTGGCGGCCGCCATCACGATGGCTTGCAGGTCGTCCGGGAGCTTATCGAAGGTGGGCTTGTGGATCATGGCCTCGAGCATGGTGCCAGGCTCGTGCCAGCCGGGGTAGTAGTAGTATTTCGCCGCCTTGTAGAGACCAAAGGCGAGATCGTTGTAGGGGCCAATCCATTCGGTCGCGTCGATGGCGCCCGATTGCAGCGAGGTAAAAATCTCCCCGCCCGGCAGATTGACAGGCGTGCCGCCTGCGCGCTTGAGCACTTCGCCGCCGAGACCGGGGATGCGCATTTTGATGCCTTTCAGGTCCTCAAGCGAGTTGATCTCCTTGTTGAACCAGCCGCCCATCTGCACGCCCGTGTTACCGGCCGCGGCCGGGACCAGGTCGAACTTGGCGTAGAGTTCCTGCCACAATTCCATGCCGCCGCCATAGTAAAGCCAGCCGTTCATTTCTTGCGCGGTCAGGCCGAAGGGGACGGTGGTGAAAAACTGCGCGGCCTCGCTCTTGCCCTTCCAGTAGTAGGCGGCGCCATGGCCCATCTCGGCAGTGCCGGCGGAGACGGCGTCGAAGATCTCGAAGGCGGGCACCAGTTCGCCGGCGCCATAGACCTTGACCTCAATGCGCCCGCCGCTCATCTGGCCGATCAGCTCGGCGAGATGATTGGCACCGGTGCCCAGCCCCGGAAAGTTCTTTGGCCAGGTCGTGACCATCTTCCAGGAGTATTCCGGCTTGTCCTTGGCATAGGCCTGCCCGGCCTGGGTGCTCGCACCAGCCGTGATTGCGGCGGCTCCGGCAGCTTTGATGAAGTCTCTGCGTTGCATCGATTACGTCCTCGTGCTGATCGGGTGAGTCTAAGAAAGCAGTCGCTGTTCAGTGGTCGGAGGTGAGCAATGATTGGCGACTGGTGGGTGATATACCGAAACCCTTTGAGATTTTTGCTCGTTTTGGGCCGGGTGACGGCCACGGGGGACGCCATGAATACTTCCTTATAGGCTTCCCGGCGGCGTCCTGCCGCCGAGACCCCGTGACCGTCACCCGACCAAATACCAAAAAACCATTCGTTTGCGATTGGGGTCGTTGCTTGGCACACCTAAGTTGGGCACGGCCGATTATGCGCTGACACGCTCAAGACGGGCGTAGGCCAGCACCAGCCATTTGGCTCCAACCGCCTCGAAGTTGACCTGAATACGCGCGCTGGCGCCGGTTCCCTCGCTGTTTAGCACCACGCCGGAGCCGAACTTGGGGTGCATGACCTGTTCGCCGAGTTGAAAACCGCCGCTAGCGGGCGCGCTGCTAAACACTGGCCCCGAGCGCCGCTGGCCACCATGGGCGCGCACTTCCTCAATCAACGCCACCGGCACCTCGCGCAGAAAACGCGAGGGCATGGGATATTCCTCGCGCCCATGCAGGCGACGGCTTTCGGCGTGGGTGAGATAAAGCTGCTGCATGGCGCGGGTCATGCCGACATAGCACAGGCGACGTTCTTCTTCGAGCCGGTCGGGGTCATCCGCCGACATGCTGTGCGGAAACAGCCCCTCCTCCACTCCGGTGACGAACACCAGCGGAAACTCCAGCCCCTTGGCGCTGTGCAGAGTCATCAACTGCACTGCATCCTCATGGCCGTCGGCCTGACCCTCACCGGCTTCGAGCGCGGCATGTGCCAGAAAGCTACCGAGCGGATCGGCCTCTTCGTCTTCGAGTTCGGCCTCGAAGCGGCGCGCAGCCTCGACCAGCTGCTCGAGGTTCTCGAGCCGGTCGATGCCGCGACCGTCCTTGGCCTTCTCATAATGGGCCGGCAGACCGCTGTCGTCGATGGTCTGCAGGGTGAGATCAGCGAGCGACTGATCCTTGAGACCCTGCTGCATGAGCTCGATTAGCTCAACAAACTGACGCAGCGCGCCGGTTGCCCTCGCCGACAGCAGGCTGCCGCCGAGGGCATTGTGCGCCGCCTGCCACAGCGAAGTACGTGCCTCCCTGGCATGGCCACGCAGCACCTCGACCGTGCGGGTGCCGATGCCGCGCGTCGGTACGTTGAGCACCCGCTCGCAGGCGGCATCGTCATCGGGGTTAGCAAGCAGGCGCAAATAGGCGAGCGCGTCTTTGATCTCGACACGCTCAAAGAACTTCTGCCCACCATAGACGCGAAACGGCAGCCCGATCTGCATCAGGGCTTCTTCAAACAAGCGCGACTGCGCCGTGGTGCGATAGAGAATGGCGCATTCCGAACGCCGCATGCCCTCCTCCGTACAGCCTCGGCGCACCCGCTCGGCGACAAAACGCGCCTCGTCAATTTCGTTAAAGGCCGAATACAGGCGTACCGGCTCGCCGGCGCTGTCCTCGGTCCAGAGTTCCTTGCCCAAGCGGGTGGGATTATTGGCGATGAGCGCGTTGGCAGCGGCCAGGATATTGCCGCTGGAGCGATAGTTCTGCTCCAGGCGCACCACCTGGGTGTTGGGATAATCGTGCTGAAAGCTCTGAATATTCTCCACCCGCGCGCCGCGCCAGCCATAGATGGACTGATCATCGTCGCCAACCAGAAAGAGATTGTCCTGATCGCCTGTTAGCAGCCGCAGCCAGGCGTACTGAATGGCGTTGGTGTCCTGGAACTCATCGACCAACAAGGCGCGAAAGCGGGTGCGATAGTGGTGCAGAATGTCCGGGCGCTCGCGCAGCAGCTCATGGGTGCGCAGCAGCAGGTCGGCAAAGTCGAGCAAACCCCCGCGCGCGCAGGCATCTTCATACTCGCGATACACGCGAATGAGCTGCTGCTCGTAAAAATCCCCGCCATCATCGAGATGACCAGCGCGACGCCCCTCGTCCTTGTGCTTGTTGATGTAGCTTTGAATCTGTCTGGGCGGCCAACGCGCCTCGTCCAGTTCCAGAGTTTTGATGATGCGCTTGACCAGCCGGAACTGATCGTCTGAGTCCAGAATTTGAAACTGCTGCGGCAGGTTGGCATCTTGCCAGTGCGCGCGCAGAAAACGGTGCGCCAGGCCATGAAAGGTGCCGACCCACATGCCGCCAACGGGTTGCTCGAGCATCTCCTCAATGCGCGAGCGCATCTCCCGCGCCGCCTTGTTGGTGAAGGTGACAGCCAGCACTGCCCAGGGCTGCAAGCCTTCCACCCGCAAAAGCCAGGCGATGCGATGCACCAGCACCCGCGTCTTGCCCGAGCCAGCACCGGCCAAAACCAACACATTGCCGCCGCTCGCGGAAACCGCCTCACGCTGGGCGGGATTTAGGGGATCGAGAATTCGTGAAACATCCATGCGCGCATTCTAGCGCAGAACACCGAATACAGAATCGGACGCCGTGAACTTCTGAAGTTTCTTGATCACCTGCGCTACACTCAAAGGCCAGGATGCGGTCTAGCCATGATTTCGCGCGCCTCCCTCGCCCGCGCTTCTCCAGTAGAATTCGTCGAACTCCGCGAGGAATTTCGGGTCATCCTGCCGCTTTGAGCCTCGCTGTAGTATGCTCCCGCAGGTAGGCTGCGAACTCCGCGAGAGCCCCACCAAAAAATTTGCTACCAAAACGGATCGAGAAAACGTGACTGAGCTCAAGAACGATGTCTTCCTGCGCGCTCTGCTGCGCGAACCTGTCGATTACACCCCGGTCTGGATGATGCGCCAGGCTGGGCGCTACCTGCCCGAGTACCGCGAAACCCGCGCGAAAGCCGGCAGCTTCATGGACCTGTGCCGCAATCCAGAGCTAGCCTGCGAGGTGACCTTGCAGCCGCTGGAGCGCTTCCCGCTCGACGCGGCCATTTTGTTCTCCGACATCCTCACCATCCCCGACGCCATGGGCCTGGGGCTCTACTTCAGCGAGGGCGAGGGACCGGGCTTCGAACGGCCGGTGCGAAACAAGGAGGACATCGAGCGCATCAAGGTGCCCGACCCGGAACAAGAACTGCGCTATGTAATGGATGCCGTGGCCGTGATCCGCCGCGAGTTGAACGGACGAGTGCCGCTGATCGGCTTCTCGGGCGCGCCCTGGACTCTGGCGACCTACATGGTCGAGGGCGGCAGCACCAAGAACTTTGCACTCACCAAGGCGATGATGTTCGACCGTCCGGAGTTGATGCACGCCCTGCTCGGTAAGATCGCCGACACTGTGACGCTCTATCTCAACGCCCAGATCGCTCGCGGTGCCCAGGCGGTGATGATCTTCGACACCTGGGGTGGCGTGCTGAGCCCAGCGGATTTCCGCGAGTTCTCGCTGCGGTACATGGAGCGCATCGTTGAGGGGCTAACGCGCGAGGCCGATGGGCGCCGAGTGCCGGTGGTACTCTTCGCCAAGGGCGGCGGTCAGTGGCTGGACCGCATGGCCGAAACCGGCTGCGATGCCTTGGGCGTCGACTGGACCATGGATCTTGCCGACGCCCGCCGCCTGGTCAAGGACAAGGTCGCGCTGCAGGGCAATCTCGACCCTTGCACGCTGTATGCCTCGCCCGAGCGCATCGAGCGCGAAGTCGGCCGGGTGCTGGCGAGCTACGGCAGCGGCTCAGGGCATGTGTTTAACCTTGGCCACGGCATCCATCCGGATGTGAATCCCGAGCATGCCGCCGCCATGGTGAGCGCCGTGCATCAGCTCAGCCGGGCTTATCACGCCTGACGTTCATCCTTTGGGCACCACCCTAGCGGATGAAGCAGTTGTTTCACGGCAAATGACGGTCATCCGGGTGACATCTGGGGTTGGTGCGCTGACAACAGCGCACCAACCCCTAAAATTTTAGGCTCCTAAGCTATCAGGCGGCCAGATTGCCAATCACAACAATACCGGCATAAATGGCAAACAGCGGCAAGGCCAGTGCCAATGCTGCAAAACTGGCAATTCGTCCCGCAGATGGTTTTGTCACCGACAATGCGGCAAGAATTAGGGCAATGGCGCCAACAGCAAAGCCTGAGAAAAACAGCCCCTGGATACAGCCAGTTTGGCAGGCCCGGTCTTCAATCGGGATTCCTGACAGCAAAGTATTTCCGATAAAAACAGTGAGGGCCCAGCCGGCAACAGCCAGCACCAGAGCAGTGGGGGCGGCAACTTTCATTCGCGAGTATCCTCCTTATGGTGCGCGTATTTGAATGGCAGGCGAGCGCGTCAGTCTGAATGGTCACCGGCAGCGATGACGAGGCCCCGAGACCCGATCCGCCAGAGCCGGCCATGCGCATTTTAGCCAAAACTTGCGGGCAGCATCTCCGGCAACCTCTCAAAGATACCAGGAAGTTGCAGAAATTGGACCAGAGGGGCAGGATCAGGCACGAGCAAAGCCCCGACCCCAATTAGGCCGAGTAGCAGCAGAGACAGCGGCCAGGCGCGCAGACTGAGCGGTTTAATGGCGGTTCCAAACGAGCGCTTGACGCGATTGCCGAGCAGATCGACGCTGGCAATCTCATCCAGCACCAGGTGGGTGAGGTATCCGAGCAGAACGAAACCACCAACCAGCCAACTAAATGCAGGCTCGAAGGCAAACCAGCGATCTGCGCCGATTACCACGAACAGCGCGATGGCAAGGGCCATCAGCAAGGAATGAAAGCTGCCGCGATGGACGGTCAGTCGGGCAAAAAACAGCCGCAGCGGAAAATTGACCAAGAGCCAGACGCCCGCCCAGACCAGCGCGAGCTCCAACAGGCGGAAATGGTCTCTTAGACGGCTTGCAATGACAAAGCCAAGCACCAGCCCCAAGAGCCCAAAAAAGGCGCGCACTGGACGCGAGTCGTCCGCGTCAATGTCGGGCAGCAGACTGGCCGCTACACCCAAGGCCAACAACCATTGTGTCTGACTAAAATCCGCCAGCCCCTGGGTGTGAATGGCAAGCGCAGCGGTGCCCACCACGGCTGTGCCCACCCCAAGGTGCGTCTGAAAATTCGCCATCGGCCGCTCGGGCGCGGTTGCTTGAAAAAACCCGCGATCAGCCCGGATTACTAGCCAAATCCAGCCCCTGCCCGCGCGCGCCTGTTCACATTAGAATATTGCATACACTGGCGGCCCTGCGTCACTAACGCCCAGGTTAGCAGCCACCGCCAGGGATGAAACCCTCATTTCACGGAAAAGCGCTTTCCTGACGGGCGTCAATCTGCGGCAACAACCTCAATGACCACGTCACAGTCCAGATCCGCGTGCAGGCGCAAATTCACACTGAACTCACCGACTGCGCGCAGGGGGCCGTCGGGGAGACGCACCTCGCTGCGCAAGACCTCGATCTTGGCTGCCTCGCTCACCGCCTCGGCAATATCGGCCGTACCCACCGAGCCGAACAGTCGACCCTCCTCACCCGCTTTACGCCCGATGGTCACGCGCAGACTATCGAGCTTGGCCTTGCGCGACTCTGCCGCCGCCAGCGCCTCGGCTGCTTCGCGCTCAAGCTCGGCACGACGTTCCTCGAAGGCTTTGAGATTGTCTGCGGTCGCTGAGACAGCAAAACCACCCGGCAGCAGGTAATTGCGCCCGTACCCGGATCGCACGGAAACCTTATCGCCAAGCGCACCTAGGCCAGCGACTTTTTTGAGCAAAATGACATCCACAACAGATTCCTCTTGAATGAACAGAGCCAATGGGACGCGGCGCGAATGCAGCCGGCGCCCTCCGGCGCCTGATCAATGGCTATCGGTGTAAGGCAGCAGGGCCAGGTATCGGGCGCGCTTGACCGCGACAGCGAGCTGACGCTGATAACGAGCCGAGGTTCCGGTAATGCGACTGGGAACGATCTTGCCCGATTCGCTGATGAAAGACTTGAGCAGGTTCAGGTCTTTGTAGTCGATCTCGGTAATTCCCTCGGCAGTGAACCGACAATAGCGCTTGCGACGAAAAAAACGGGACATAATAGAATCCTCGTGACCAATGGGGTTCGCGATCACTGGCTGATCGCAACAAAAATAAAATCAGGGTATTTCAGATGAAGTTTGCAGTGCAGGCTGAAAAGAGCGTTAGCGCGGCGAACGAAGGTCGCGCCAGCTGGTCAATCTTCTCTGGTCGATCTTCCGTAAGGTTCGATCTCCAGCGTTCAATCTCCAGTGCCACGCTCTACTCCAGTGTCACTCTTCCTCTTCTTCCTCGCCTTCTTCATCCGATGAATCGTCGTGGCGGGGACGGCGCTCCGAGCGCTCGTCGCCCTGGTCAGAAGAGTCTTCATTGCCCTTGGCCAGCGGTGAAACCTCGGTCACGGGGCCATCGCGTTTGACAACCATATTCCGCAGGACTGCATCGTTAAAGCGGAAGGTGTTCACGAGTTCATCGAGCGCTTCCTGATCGCACTCGATATTCATCAGCACATAGTGCGCTTTATGCACCTTGTTGATCGGGTAGGCGAGCTGGCGCCTGCCCCAATCCTCCAACCGATGGATCTGGCCGCCGCGGCTTTCGATACCGCCGCGATAACGTTCGATCATGGCCGGTACCTGTTCGCTCTGGCTTGGATGAACCAGAAAAATTACTTCATAATGTCGCATGGAAGCTCCTTACGGATAGAAAGCCTCCCGATTCGATGGGTCTGGCAGAATGCGGCACCCAAGCTGGATCGGTGAGGCAAGGAGTGGTATGGGAAATTCAGCAAAGCCGTGCATTATCGCTGCTTTCCGCCGCGCTGTAAATCAGGATTTTTGCTGCGAGCGCGACAGTGGATCGCACGACAAGGGACGGCAGATCGTCAGAGCACACCAAGGCACTGCCGGAGTATCATTGGCCAACAGCAAGCCCCGGCATGGAGATGCAATCGCCTGACCGCCAACAGCGTCAGGCACCAGATGCCTGGGCTCTGCATCCATAGCGCACAACCCTCGGACCCTAGCCTTCAACCCATGTTCAAAGCCCTGTTCACTGCAACGGCGAGCCTATTGCTCGGCGGCTGCCTGGCCTCCTCCTCGCCCCAGATCGATTCACATGAGACTTACAGCGGCCCCTTAATCGCCGCCATCACGCCCATCGGCGGCCAAGTCGATCAGGTGAACGGATGGGTCTTGCGCCATAAGCTCGAGCAAGCATTGGCGGCACAGATTCGCGACGCCGGAATTTTTTCCGCAGTAGAGGAAATCCCCTCGGCGACGGCACCGAACGAGGCAGAAATCATCATCGAACCAAGTTTTTTTCAGCAGCCCGGTCTGGCCCGAGATACCGGGGCTGAACTCGCCTTACACCTTAGCGTGCGCAGCAAAACCAGCGGTGGCGTGACGCTTGATCGCGATTATCGCGTTCCCTGCGCCTCATGCGCACTCGGCACCTTGGACCCCAAGGCCATGCAGGCACTGGCCAAGGCCATCAATGGAGATCTAAAGCAGAAGTTCGGGACGCGCCGGGCAAGTTAGCCATGAGCGCACCCAAGGGTTTGAGCGGAGAAACTCAACGGTATTTGCGCAGGTAGTTCCACTCGTAGAAGCGCTTCATCCAGTGAAAAAGGCGCGAACTTGGCAACACCAGATTGTGCTTCTCGTTGCGCGCCACCAGCATAGCCTGGTCGTTGGCGTCGAGAATGCACAGCAGCTCAACCTTAAAGCCCGCCCTGGGTGACTCGCCACGCAGCTCGGCGGCAAGATTGCGCGCAGCGGCCCGAGCCTGGAGATCGGCCATATGAGCCTGCTTGGGCATCCAGTCCGGCCCTGGAAAGCTGCCGGAGTCGCCCGCGACATAGACCCGCTCGACGCCAGGTACCCGGCAATGCGAATCGGCTTGTAGCAGTCCGCCAGGGGAACGCGGCAGCGAGCTGTTGTCGAACCAGGCATTGCCTGTCATACCAGGCATGAAGACGATCAGATCGGCATCAAAGCTGCCGCCCTCGGTCGTGACCTGGTGCTCATTGAAACCCTTAAGCGCTTGGCCCAGGTGGGTTTCAATGCCAACACGCGCCATCTCCGCGAGCAGTTTGTCCACCGCCTTGGGCCCAAGCCGATTACCAGGCCGGGGCGCGGGCGTGAAAAACACCAGCTTGAAGCGATCCCGCCGTCCCTCGGCCCGTAATTGGCGGTCGAGCCCAAACAGGAACTCAAAAATCGGCCCGCCGCGCATGGACGAGGGCTCTTTGGGGTTTCCGGAAAAGCCCATCGCCACGGTGCCGCCGTCCATGGATTTGAGCCGGTCGCGGATTTTCTCCGCTGCGGCAATCCCCTCACAGGGAGTGATGGCATGCTCAATGCCAGGCAGCTTCTTGATAAAGCGCCCACCGCTGGCGATGATCAGGCCGTCGTTCTCGACTGGGCCAGCGGTGGTTTCGAGTACCCGGCCGTTGTCGCTCAGCCCGGTGGCCTCGGCTGCATGGTGAGACACGCGCATGCGCTTGAAAAAAGGCCCCAGATCAATGCGCAGTTGCTCGGCGCTACGCAGTCCGGACGGAATCCAGATCAACCCGGGCAGATAGACGAACTCGGGCCGCGGGCTTACCAGGGTAATCTCAGCATCGACCGCTGATTTACGCAGCCATTGCGTGGCTGTTAGTGCGCCAAAGCCAGAACCAACGATAGTGATGCGCTGGGCTGCCATGGTGGCCTCCTGTCAGTCAGGGGTTCAGTTGTCAGCCAGCCTCGAAAGCTCAACCTCGAAGGCCTCGTTGACACGATCACGCAACTCTTTGCCGGGTTTGAAGTGCGGCACATGCTTGCCCGAGAGCGCCACCGAGTCGCCGGTCTTGGGATTGCGCCCGACGCGCGGTGGCCGATAATGCAGGGAAAAGCTGCCGAAGCCGCGAATTTCAATACGCTCGCCAGTGGCTAGGGCGGTACTCATGCACTCGAGGATGCAACGCACTGCGAGCTCTACATCCTTGTAGGCCAGATGGCTCTGTCCATCGGACAGTGCCTCGATCAGCTCGGATTTCATCATAGCGGATAATCTTCCATCCTTGGCGGGGCGACTGGACTCCAGCGCCCGCCATAATCGCTGAATCAGGGATTGAGGGTCACAGAAGCGTCAATCCCTCTGGGCTTCCTCCATCTGCTGTTTCAGAATGTCGCCAAGAGTCGCGGTGCCGGCCTGCGCCTCGCTGGCGTAGCCTTTAATGGCTGCCTGCTCGTCGGCGCTATCCTTAGCCTTGATCGACAGCGAAATGGTGCGATTCTTGCGATCCACACCGACGAACTTGGCCTCGACTTCCTCATCGGGCTTAAGCACTGAACGCGCATCCTCGACGCGATCACGGGAAATCTCAGAGGCGCGCAGATAGCCCTCGACACCCTCGGTCAGCGCGATGGTTGCGCCCTTGGCATCGACCTCAATGACCGTGCCTTTGACGATGCTGCCTTTTTCATGCAGTCCGACAAAACTGGAGAAAGGATCTTTATCAAGCTGCTTCACGCCAAGGGAAATGCGCTCGCGTTCCGGATCGACCGAGAGCACGACCGTCTCGAGTACATCGCCCTTCTTGTAGTTGCGCAGCGAGTCCTCGCCGGTCTCGTCCCAGGAGATGTCCGACAGATGCACCAGACCATCGATACCGCCGTCGAGCCCGATGAAGATGCCGAAGTCGGTAATGGACTTGATCTGACCGCTGACGTGATCGCCCTTCTTGTGGGTAGCCGAGAACTCGTCCCAGGGATTGGTCTGACACTGCTTGACGCCAAGGGAGATGCGGCGGCGCTCCTCGTCGATGTCGAGCACCATGACCTCGACCTCGTCGCCCAGTGATACCACCTTGCTCGGATGGATGTTCTTGTTGGTCCAGTCCATCTCGGAGACGTGCACCAAGCCTTCCACGCCCTCTTCGATCTCGACGAAGCAGCCATAGTCGGCGATGTTGGTGACCTTGCCGAATACGCGAGTGCTTTCCGGGTAGCGACGCGCAATATTGACCCAAGGGTCCTCGCCCATCTGCTTGAGGCCCAGGGAGACGCGCTGGCGGTCGCGGTCGAACTTGAGCACCTTGACCATCACCTCTTGGCCAATCTCGACCACCTCGGACGGGTGCTTGACCCGACGCCAGGCCATATCGGTAATGTGCAACAAGCCGTCGATGCCGCCGAGATCCAGGAAGGCGCCATAGTCAGTCAGGTTCTTGACCACGCCCATCAGCTCGACGCCTTCCTCGAGCTTATCAAGCAGCGCATCGCGCTCGGCGCTGTATTCTTCCTCAACCACTGCGCGGCGCGAGACCACGACGTTGTTGCGCCGCCGGTCGAGCTTAATGACCTTGAACTCGAGATCTTTGCCTTCCAGATAAGCGGTATCGCGCACCGGGCGCACATCGACCAGGGAGCCGGGCAGAAATGCACGCACGCTGCCAAGCTCGACCGTGAATCCGCCCTTAACCTTGCCGTTGATCATGCCAGTGACAGTCGCGCCATCGTCAAAGGCCGTTTCAAGCGTATCCCAAGCGGCGAAGCGCTTGGCCTTCTCGCGCGACAGACGGGTGACACCGAAGCCGTCCTCGACTGCGTCGAGCGCGACCTGGACATCGTCGCCAATGGCCACCTCGAGTTCGCCCTCGGGGGACAGGAACTGGCTGCGAGGGATGATGCCCTCGGACTTGAGGCCGGCATTGACAATCACCGCATCTCCGGTGATGTCGACGACCTGCCCGGTAATGATGGTGCCGGGCTGGAGTTGGGTGTTAGTCAGGCTCTCTTCAAAGAGGTCGGCAAAGCTTTCGGTCATGAGCGTGGAAGTTCCCGGCGTTCTCGCCTCGCTCCGGCGGTTGATGGCTATTCGTGCGCACCAACACGTTCACGGAGGGTTAGGTTAAAAAAACTAGCCGGCGGGCACAGCCGCCGGCGACGATACAATCCTTATGGGCTATCAAAACGCAAAATAGCGCGCACCCGCGTGGCATTGGCGCCAGCGGAACGCGCCGAGCGCATCAGCACAGCGAAGGCAGGGAGCGGCGCACCGCATCCATTACTTGAGCGAAGACGGCATCAACGGACATCGTCGTCGTATCGATGACAATCGCATCGCCCGCAGCGGCCAGCGGACTCAGCGCCCGCTGCTGATCCCGCCCATCGCGCTCGCGCAGGTCATCGACCAAGTCGGCAAGGTTAGCATCCACACCTTTGTCATTCAACTGTTTATAGCGCCGGTTCGCGCGTTCGTTCAGGCTCGCGTCCAGATAAAACTTCAGCGCGGCCGTCGCAAAGACCACTGTGCCCATGTCACGACCGTCCGCCACCAGCCCCGGCGGTCGCGCGGCATCGCGCTGCCAGCCAAGCATGGCGGCGCGCACTCGCGCATGGCGCGCGACCCGCGAGGCGGCCGCAGCGACAGTTTCGGTGCGAATATCAGCGGAAATATCGCTGCCCTCAAGCAGCAGGCGCTGCCCGGAGAAGGTTAGATCAAGCCCTTGCGCGAGCCGACCCAGCGCCTCCCCATCATCAAGATCGACCCCAGCGGACGCGGCGGCAAAACCAAGCCCCCGGTACAGCGCGCCACTGTCGAGCAAATGCCAACCCAGGCGCTCGGCCAGCATGGCGGCGATGGTGCCCTTGCCGCAACCGGAGGGTCCATCAATGGTGATCACCGGAGCTTGGCGCCCAGCCCCCAACTGCGCAGACATCAGCCGTAACGCTCGACAATGCCAAGCCCGGCGCTGGCCGCCAGACTGGCGAAGCCGGGAAAGGACGTATTCACATTGGCACAGTCGCGCACCTCAATGGGGGCGCTCGCGCGCAGCGCCGCCATTGCAAAAGCCATGGCCACGCGATGATCGCCATGACTGTCGACACTGCCGCCCTGCAAGGCTCCGCCTTGAATGCGCAGCCCGTCAGGCAGCGCCTCGGCCTCAATCCCGAGCACCCGCAGCCCGTCAGCCATCGTCTGAATGCGGTCGCTCTCCTTCACCCGCAACTCCTCTGCGCCGCGTAGCAGAGTCTCACCCTGAGCGCAGGCGGCAGCGACAAAAATGGCCGGGAATTCATCAATGGCCAGGGGCACCAGATCGGACGGAATGCGAATACCCTTCAGCTCGGCTGAGCGCACTCGCAGGTCCGCCACCGGCTCGCCCCCCTGGTCGCGCGCATCAACGAGCGTGATATCGGCACCCATCGCCTTGAGAATGTCGATGACACCGGTGCGGGTTGGATTCACGCCAACACCAGTCAATGTCAGCTCGCTGTTGGCGGCGATACTGGCTCCGACTAGAAAAAACGCCGCTGAGGAGATATCACCCGGTACAGCAATGGCCGTGCCGGTCAGACGCTGCCCGCCCCGCACGCGAATGCAGGCACCATCCTGATCCACCGCGCAGCCCAGCGCGCCCAGCATTCGCTCGGTATGATCGCGAGTGGGCGCCGGCTCGATCACAGAGGTCTCCCCGCTGGCGTAGAGACCGGCCAGCAGAAGACTTGATTTCACCTGCGCGCTGGCCACCGGCATGGCGTAACGGATGCCGGTGAGCCCCACGGCCGGTTGAATGTGCAGCGGCGCAGTTCCCTCGGGGCTGGTCGCGATGCGCGCTCCCATTTGAATAAGCGGATCGGTCACGCGCCGCATGGGTCGCCTGGTCAGAGAGGCATCGCCGATCAGTTCGCTCGCGAAATACTGCCCACTGAGCAGCCCCGTCAGCAGCCGCATGGAGGTGCCAGAGTTGCCCATGTCAAGCGGCGTCCGCGATGGCCGCAGACCATGCAGGCCAACACCCTGCACCTGCAAACACCCCTGGTCCGGCCCCTCAATCTCGACTCCAAGCTGGCGCAGCGCCTTGAGCGTGGCAAGACTGTCGGCCCCTTCAAGAAACCCGGAGATGCGGCTTTCACCATCGGCGATGGCGCCCAACATCACCGCCCGGTGAGAAATCGATTTATCCCCAGGCACAGCAAAGCAACCGCCAAGCTTCCCGCCCGGGGCCAGATCAAAGCGCAGTTCATGCTGAGCCGTCACCGGGATCGCGCTCCTGAAAAAAATGACGAAACCGCCTGATGCCGTGCCGGATGCCACGGAAAGACATTGCCGATGGATGTCCCCGCCGCAAGGCCCGATACCAGAGGCTCATAGACTGGTAATGACCGCACGCGCATGGTCCCGCTCACCCCGAAAAGTGATGCCGTTGTCTCTCGGTAAAGCCCATTCACGCTCATAGTCCAGACCACCCCGTGCGAATGAATCCATGTGATTCAGGTCAACCCGATAAAAATAGCGGATTACCCCGCTCCTGTAAACGCGCGACGCGGCAGCAGCCGCCCACAGGCCACCTCCAGCGCGCGGAAGGAGCAGCCCAAGCCATTCCTGATAAGATGCCACAAAACCAAGCGATGACAGATTGCTGACCGGCTGGCCTGGGTCAAACCTGCCCAGCGGACAGCCCCGGACGCATCGATTGGACCTTCATCAAACCCGACCGGAAATCACCACAGGATCACGATGTTCAGAATCTCCGCCCAAAACCGCCCGTTTATGCTTGCGTTAGCGGCCAGCTTGCTGGTTTTGCAGCCCACAGCTTTCGCCACCGAAGCACCACCCGCGCCAACGCGCATTAGCTTAAGTTGCGTTGAACAGCCCACGCGGCAGGTCAGCTTCGATGGGCAAGGCCAGGTCAGCTATACCGAGGTCGCAGCGGAAAACCAAGAACCCATCACCCTGACAATCATCAAAACCAGCCCGGGAGAGGCTTACAACATCGAGCCCGCCCGCATCGAGAGCAGTGCCGCCTGGCTGAATCGCGCCGAGGCGGTATGGTCACGGGAAACCCAGGTCGACGCCGATAACGGTCGCCTGCGCATCGATCTTAGCAATAACCAACTCTATATCACTGAGGCCGAGGCCGACGGCAACGCACATTTTCGCCGCTTCCACTGCGAACCGGTGGTCGCGGATGAAGCGACTGGCACAACTGCTCAGTAACAGCGATCCCCACCCTGACCAATGGATTCCGAAAACCAGAGTCAAAGCCTGATCGCCCGCCGCTTTCGCGGTTTTTTGCCGGTGGTGGTCGATTTAGAAACGGCCGGCTTCGACCCCCAGCGCCACGCACTGCTCGAAATTGCGGCAATTGTTATCAACATGGATCACGCGGGTTGGCTCGAGCCCGGGCCAACCATCGCCTGTCACGTTTCGCCCTTCGTGGGGGCCGAACTCGACCCGCGGGCGCTCGCCTTTAATAAGATCGACCCCTACCACCCCTTCCGCGCTGCCATTGCCGAAAGCGATGCGATCAAACAGGTCTTGAACCCGGTGCGCAAGGCAGTCAAGTCAAGCGCCTGCAACCGCGCCATTCTGGTCGGTCACAACGCACATTTCGACCTCGGGTTTTTGAAAGCCGCCATCGAGCGTACCGGCTTCAAGCGCAACCCCTTCCATGCCTTCAGTGTGCTCGACACTGTCTCCCTGGCGGGGCTGACATACGGCCAGACCGTGCTTGCCAAAGCGGCACGCGCCGCCGGACTCGACTGGGACGACAGCGAAGCACACTCGGCCATTTACGACGCCGAACAAACCGCCCGGCTGTTCTGCCGCATCGTCAACCAATGCCGCGAACGCGGTTTGCCCGAAGGTGCATAGTCCCGGCCACCCCGGACAATGAATCCATGTCATTCACGCGAAGGTTCCCAGCTCACAGGTTCACAGTCCCAACCAAGAGACTTCAATGAAAACGCTTGAGCGAGCCAACCCCTCGCGCGTTCAGCCAGCCTCGGGTTGTTTCGCTGCCGCCGCTTCCATCATCGATTTCAGCTCACCCGACTGATGCAGCTCGAGCGTGATGTCGCAGCCACCGATCAGCTCACCAGCAACATAAATCTGCGGGAAGGTCGGCCAGTCCGCGTAGCGCGGCAGATTCTCGAAAATCTCCGGATCTTGCAACACATTCACAAAGGCAAAAGGCACGCTGCAATCCGATAGCGCCTGAGCCGCACGCATCGAAAAACCACACTGCGGAAATTGCGGCGTCCCCTTCATATAGATCACTACCGGGTTACCCTTCACTTGCTGGTCGATTCGTTCAAGAACATCCATCCGGATTACCTCATTGCGATTTATCACCGCTTCTCAGATCGGGCCAAGGGCCGGATGAATCAAGCGGCGTAGCAGCCGCGAAACGGATGTGCCACCAGCCCCCATGCCCAAGCACGGCGCGATTTCGATGCGTGATAAGGATGTAGCGAAATCTCTGCCACTTGACGATCCACAGATACGCAAGCATAAAAACATCCCTCGCGATCCCCCGCAAGAGCCGAAATGTTATGATTTCGCGCTAAAGGTATCAACAACCATCGCAAAGAGGTTTGCTCCATGAACGTCGGTCGAACCGCCCTGCACTCTTGCGTTTCGATCCTTTTCGCGCTCTTCTCCATAAGCGCGATTGCCGAGAACGACTATCCACGCCCAGAGAAGTATCTCGATCAAGGTGATCCCGCTGGCTATACCCTGGCCGCCCGGAATTTTCTGGAAAAGCAGCCGAATTCCGGCCTGGCGCCGCGCGTGGCCTTTGATCTGTTGATGGTCGCAACGGTATTCCAAAACCAACCACAAGTCGAAAAGATGCAAGAATTGTTGGCTTTGGATTACCCCCAAAGCCTTCAAGCACGCTATTTTCGCTCCACATTTGCCAACGCCAGCGACTATCGCCAATTGCTCTCCGGATTGATTGACGAATTCTCTCGGGAGCAAAGCCCCACATTTCCGGAACACTTTACCCAGGGTATGGGGGCCGCCATGGATGACTTTGGCGATCAGCTCCTCGACGATCCCGATTTTCTGCTGAAATCGGTGTACCTGCTCGAAGCCGCCGGGGAAGTTAGGGAAAAGAAGGATCTCTTGGCGCGCCTCAAGCCCATGCTTGATCAGCTTGATCAGGACGATGATCTGGCCCAAATCGCTGCGCTCGCCGCAGATAGCCAACAAAGTAAGTCGAAAAAAGCCATCGCGCTGCACGATTTCTCTCATAACCAGGCGGCGCAATTTCTGCGCGACCTGCTTCTTTTTCAGATGACAGAGGATGAACGGGAAGAGCCGGCCATCCGCCAGATTTCCGCAGAAGCGTCCATTCAGGACAAGAAATTCGCCGACGCCCTCGCCCTTCTCGAGCGGCAGCCTCTCTCCGAAGACGGGGACAAGATCATCTTTCAGCGCGCCTGGTCCCATGCCGCCCTTGGCCAGCCCGATAACGCCCGGGAACTTCTCGCTCAACTCGAAGCGGGCTATCCAGACAGCCCATGGCTTGCACCGGCGCGAGAGCTACAGGAGGCCATGGAGCAATACGACTCCCGACTGGAAGTCTTTACCGACGCGCTGATCGGCGCTGCGGGGGCCCTTGCGGAGCTGGAGGCGCTCGAAGGAACGCTGCTTTACACTCGGGCGCCAACCAATACCCCCATCACCGCCTATGTGGCCATGGACATCGGGGGAAACTCCTTTGAGACGCAACTGCGTCGCTCGGAGGAACTGGAGTTGGCCTACAGAACAGCTCCGGAGGGAGCCATCCTGTACACCAAAGGCGAAAAAGTACTTCGTCGCACCTCGGAACCGGGCCCCGTGCCCTCGTTCAAGGTGGATTTGCAGCCCAGCCCCGAGGGCGGGTTCAGCTTTAGCCTTTCTGCAAATCTGGTCAATGACGTCGACGACCTTGTCCGGAACAACCGCTCACTGCTGGAGTCACCATTTCTCACCACCCGCGAGGGCGCTGCCGAATTGCTGAACTACTTGCAACAATCCGGATTTCTGCTCGGCAAGGTGGGGCAAAGGGACGGCCAAACCACCCTGAAGCTGCTGCTTCCCGACGCCCGCGATCCGGAGGCCATGACCTCAGAAATCTTCCACATCAACGCGACCGGGCAACTTGTCGGACTTGCCATCGGTGATATCGAAGTCCGGAACATGCACTACGGCGAATCTGAATCCATGACCTTTTCCCCACCTGAATGGCCGCCGCTGGATACTGTCATGACCAAGGAATTCAGCGCCGGATTATTCTTCAGCATCATCGAGAACATGGCGCAACTGTTCATGGCGCCGAGCGAGAACTGAGGCAAATTCCGAGATTGGACGGGGCGCCATGCTGAACGGATGGCCGCTACCCGAACTTGAACCGCCTATCCATCCATCGATCTGAGGAATCACTATGAGACTCTTTCGCTTCCTTCTCGTTATCCACGTTATTGCAGCCATGCCGGTACAGGCCGATGACCAAGCCATCGGCGAGATCCGCAGTTATTACAACAAGATCAGCTCGGAGATCACGCGCTGTAACCACAGTGCCAAGTTGAGCGAACAACAGGATTCCACGGCTTGCCGTCTCTACCTGATCGAGATCTCGGAAAACCAGCTCAACGCACCCGTAGCCGTGGTCGGCATCTATCAGCGGACGATTCGGCGCTGGTACGACCTTTCCGGCTCCTCGGGAACCGAAGGCAATAGCTACGAACCCAATGCGCAAACCTTGGTGCGTGTCGAGATCAAAGGCGAGCGCTCGGCTGTCAACTGGTACGAGGAGTATCTCTACAAGGGTGGCAAGCCCCTGTTTTATTTCCGCAAGAGCGACTTCGGCGAGTATCGCTATTATTTTGACAACGATGCGCTTGTCCAATTCACGGAAAAGGGCCGTCCCGAAGCCTTCGAGGACGACCGCTACAGCATGCAACAGGAGGACTGGCGGCAGGTTCTGAACGACGCCCGGTGTCAGCAGCAAAGTGATCTGTCTGCTGAGGCTTGCTCGAACTCAAATCAACAAACTGCCACCGTCCAAGAGCCTGGGACTAATCTCTGTGATTCCGCCAACTCCGCCGTACCCGAAGATCTCAAAATGCCGGAGACGGAGCACTCCCTCGACAAGGCCCTGGCCGCCACAGATTTTCTTCAGCGCGAAATCCTCGGTCATCTGACAGACTTTGAACTAGGCAATACCCCCAAGAGCTGCCAGCCACCTGATTGTATTGCAGGGATTCCATGGGAGATGCTCAACATCGGCGCCCCAAACGCCATAATGACGCTACGAGGCACCTTGCTGAAGCTCCAGGCACGCTATCTCTCAGAGCGCTCTCGCAACAACCCGGACGAGATACCCGAGGAAGCCGCGCAGCGGGCTGTGGAGACGTATTGCACCTTCTTGAATAAAGGCCCCTTTGCGGATTGAACCAAGGCCCCAACCGGGCCTCATTCATCAGCGATTCACCAACTTTCTGTCGTTGAGTCCGAGCCCATGAAACCACTGACTCTATGCGCGATCTGCGTCTGCATTGGCCTCAGCATCCATTCCGCCGCAGCACAGGGCCCGACCAAAAGGCTCGACATTGTCGACTGCTTTGAGCTAATGCCGCAGTGGATCTTCGCCGACTGGTGGCACCCCTTCGCGAAGATCGACGAACTCAAGACCGAGATCCGCAGGGCCGCGACACACCCGGCCAGTCACTTCACCCTCGACGTGCCGAACGGCTACCTCCACTACCCGGCGGATGACGGCGGAGAACGCTGCGAGATGACGACCGCCCTCTTCCGGCAACCCGATGGCGGCGCCCTGATCGCCATGGAGTGCAGGGAGACATGGGAAGTGCTGGAGCAGGACATTCTCCCCACGCACCCAGAGCTGCGAAACGCGACCGGCGACCCCTACGCCACCGACACCCTGCGCTGGTTCGCCGTCGACGAGACGGGCTGGACCGAGGTGACGGACAGCATCATGCCCGAGCCCCAAGGCAAGGACCTGCGCTACACACTGCCGAGGCACGGAACGACCATTCTGCTCTTTCGTCGCGGCGAGACACAACCATTCCGCAAGTGGGAACGAAGCGGGAGCGGATTCCGCGCTCTGGCAATCCAATAAAGGAAAACAGTCCACCACAAACGAGCGATCTGCGAACCGCCCCCATCTGCGGGGAGCGGGACGCTTGATAAAGAATCGGGGCGAAACGGAATGGACTTCAGTTTCCTTCACGCATGCCTAATAGACATGGCTTTTGAGCTGTTTTGGGCCGGCCAGCGCGAGCCGGAGTTCGAGTTCGGTCAACGCGTCGCTCGGTAGCTACTACCTTCTAAACCGCCTACCCGGCGGAATACCTAGCCTCCTGTTGTGCCAGATCGGCCTCGACCTTCTAAACCGCCTACCCGGCGGAATACGTCAACGGCAGCGGCGTCGCCCTGGTGTTCCGCTTCTAAACCGCCTACCCGGCGGAATACATCGGCAAAAGCCTGATGGACGGATTGGTGTCCTTCTAAACCGCCTACCCGGCGGAATACGCACGGGGTGGGCGCCAAGTCTGTGTTGCGTTCTTCTAAACCGCCTACCCGGCGGAATACGGACCGCTGCCGGTATCGAGCGCGGCGGTGGTCTTCTAAACCGCCTACCCGGCGGAATACATGACGGCATCGAGGGCGGCGCGCAGGGTGGCCTTCTAAACCGCCTACCCGGCGGAATACATGCGCTGGTGTTGCAGGCGGTGGCCGTCGGTCTTCTAAACCGCCTACCCGGCGGAATACGTCGCCGCTACCCTGCTTAATGTTCCCGGTAGCTTCTAAACCGCCTACCCGGCGGAATACGCCTGCTTGTGCAAGTGCGCTCGGCTTTGTTCCTTCTAAACCGCCTACCCGGCGGAATACGTGATCTTCCGTCAATCTGAACTGACGTGTAACTTCTAAACCGCCTACCCGGCGGAATACTTCCTCCATCTGGGCGCGCCTCTCTGGGCTCACTTCTAAACCGCCTACCCGGCGGAATACGAGTGCAGACTAAATCCCGATGCGCGCTTGACCTTCTAAACCGCCTACCCGGCGGAATACCAAAGTCAATAAGAAAAACTCAACGCCTGTCGCTTCTAAACCGCCTACCCGGCGGAATACATGGTGAGTTCGCGCATCTTGATAAGCTCACCCTTCTAAACCGCCTACCCGGCGGAATACTCTTTGACGATTGTTGCGTCGGCCGGCTCGTACTTCTAAACCGCCTACCCGGCGGAATACGCCGACAAACAATTCCGTGTGCCAGACTAGCACTTCTAAACCGCCTACCCGGCGGAATACGTCATCCCATATGGGCATTGCCGCGTCGAAGTCTTCTAAACCGCCTACCCGGCGGAATACAGGGTTGCGCCGAAGGTGCTGATGCCGTGCGCCTTCTAAACCGCCTACCCGGCGGAATACATGTGCGAGTCATCCGCTCGCACTACCTTGACCTTCTAAACCGCCTACCCGGCGGAATACTTGCTGGCGACGCTCGTTTTGGGCGTGGCCTTCTTCTAAACCGCCTACCCGGCGGAATACTTAAGGTACTTCCATGGAGTGTTTGTACTGGGCTTCTAAACCGCCTACCCGGCGGAATACACATAAGGCGTGCCTTGTGCGGCGTATGTGACCTTCTAAACCGCCTACCCGGCGGAATACGTTGGCGCGACCATTGAAGTGGTATTCAGCTCCTTCTAAACCGCCTACCCGGCGGAATACAGCACCAAAGTCATTCGATTGAATAACAGCCTCTTCTAAACCGCCTACCCGGCGGAATACATAGGCTGGCACGCCCGCACCGATCAGCGCACCTTCTAAACCGCCTACCCGGCGGAATACGTGTCAGTATCCATGCGCGTGTTTTGCGCGATCTTCTAAACCGCCTACCCGGCGGAATACGATAGCGCGTAGATCATGGATCGTGCGCTTACCTTCTAAACCGCCTACCCGGCGGAATACGCGATAACGCTCAATCGCCTCAATCCCATCGCCTTCTAAACCGCCTACCCGGCGGAATACGAACGCCCATCACCCACGCCGGTGGAGCCCCACTTCTAAACCGCCTACCCGGCGGAATACGCATTCGGTGAGCGGAATCCCGTCCGCGTTCACTTCTAAACCGCCTACCCGGCGGAATACCCAAGGCTCAATGATGCGCATTGCATCGGAGTCTTCTAAACCGCCTACCCGGCGGAATACGGGCTATCAGTGCATCAACGGCTTGTTCTGGTCTTCTAAACCGCCTACCCGGCGGAATACGCACCATTAGCCGCATTCAGCGCATCTTGATACTTCTAAACCGCCTACCCGGCGGAATACTCTATGATCAGGTGTCTCCAATGATTTCTATACTTCTAAACCGCCTACCCGGCGGAATACGCACCGAAAGCCGCTGTCGGAGAGCAGCGCGACTTCTAAACCGCCTACCCGGCGGAATACGACATGCCTGGCGCCGATGTTCCAGAGATGGGCTTCTAAACCGCCTACCCGGCGGAATACGACAACTGGCGCTGGCCGATCTCTTGGGCTGTCTTCTAAACCGCCTACCCGGCGGAATACGTCTTGTTCTGGAGCTTCCAGACGTTGTAGATCTTCTAAACCGCCTACCCGGCGGAATACCTCGGCTTTTGCGGTATCCGGGTCGACTGTGTCTTCTAAACCGCCTACCCGGCGGAATACTCGGGCCACAACTGCCGGAGGATTGCGAGTGACTTCTAAACCGCCTACCCGGCGGAATACGACGGCATCGACGCCCTGGCCGAAACCGCGACCTTCTAAACCGCCTACCCGGCGGAATACGCTCGCCAGGGGTCAGCAGACTGTCGATCAGCCTTCTAAACCGCCTACCCGGCGGAATACACTTCTCGAAAAGAGAGCGCTGACTGCTTGTACTTCTAAACCGCCTACCCGGCGGAATACGCTGTCATTATCCTGACAACGATTCTGGGGGTCTTCTAAACCGCCTACCCGGCGGAATACGTGCTTGACGAGGTGTGGCGTCTGTGGCCTGCCTTCTAAACCGCCTACCCGGCGGAATACCTCAGAAACAAACCCAGGCCCGTAGTCATCCGCTTCTAAACCGCCTACCCGGCGGAATACGATGTCTCCGGGCAGCTTAGGCGGGTGCCAGGCTTCTAAACCGCCTACCCGGCGGAATACAAATGCGCGGTCAATGAACTGCGAGAGAGCCTCTTCTAAACCGCCTACCCGGCGGAATACGTCTCCTAGTGCGTAATGGATGCGGCGATCATCTTCTAAACCGCCTACCCGGCGGAATACTTTCCGTGAAGTTGATTTAACGGCTCTCCCCTCTTCTAAACCGCCTACCCGGCGGAATACGATTGATGCGCCGCCATGCAACGCGCATCCATCTTCTAAACCGCCTACCCGGCGGAATACGCGCGCTTCCCGCAGTCGCGCACCGATGCCCTCTTCTAAACCGCCTACCCGGCGGAATACAATGGGAGCGGCACAGAATCGGTGCCGTTCGGCTTCTAAACCGCCTACCCGGCGGAATACTCGCTAAACTCTTTTTTCTTTACCCCCTTATACTTCTAAACCGCCTACCCGGCGGAATACGGTTTGTTTCGGATGTTGTTCAACCGAATCATCTTCTAAACCGCCTACCCGGCGGAATACTTGTAGTGGTTGGCGGTGCCCTGGCTGTAGCTCTTCTAAACCGCCTACCCGGCGGAATACTGGTGGCGCCGGGGCTGGCCGATGCACCGACACTTCTAAACCGCCTACCCGGCGGAATACGCCCTGGAGCTGGACGCGCTGGCCGCCCACCTCTTCTAAACCGCCTACCCGGCGGAATACTCAGGTCCAGGTCGTCACTCGGGAAGATGACACTTCTAAACCGCCTACCCGGCGGAATACGCTCAGCGAATACAGCGCCAGAAGATGGAACACTTCTAAACCGCCTACCCGGCGGAATACAACGGCAAAGCGCCGCAGGCTTTAGACCAGCGCTTCTAAACCGCCTACCCGGCGGAATACAGGGGCTCCGCTGTCGTGGGTCTTGGGCGTTCCTTCTAAACCGCCTACCCGGCGGAATACTCGACAAAAATACTCCTGAAACACTGCAAGATCAGCACTTTACCGAATCACAGCGGAACAACCCTTCGTTTCGAGTCGCCCGCGTAATCCATTGATTCTATGAGGGCTCTAGCGCAAGAGACTTGACGAAGCTGAAAACCTCATCAACCGCTCCTGAATCGTGCACACTCTCAATAAGCTGAGCGCGCATGTCCCGGTCTTTCGATTTTTCGTTTGCACCAACAGCAAAAGCCGTCGGCATTACCCAAGCGTCTTTGATCAAATCTGCAATATCGAAAACAAGTGCCCCACGGCGAGTTTTGCCGTGGAGTAATGGTAACGAAAAACTGATCCCTAGCGCATTAAGTATCATTGCGGCATACCCATAGGCAATATAGTTACCGTGATCAAGGAAGCTATTGACGCGCGCAGCACTATTGTCTGTTTCTCCAGCGCCTTCGTTACGCGCAAAATTATTGATTCGGTATGTTGCCGCTAGCTTCGCATACAAGTGTTTTGCCCACTCTGCTTCAGCAAGAAGTAATTCTTGTGTGTTTTCCGCAGCAATAATACGCTTCAAGAATGTCTCCACTCGGCTTTTCGGCAACTCTACAGACAAGGCTTTAAGTACGATATTGCTAGACCACGCATATTGTGCATAATGGACCCGTTTTGATAGCAGCCTCTTTGCCATTGCAAGACGGTCAGATTCCTCAAACCAGGATCGCACCCACCCCTGCATAAATTCAGTGGGGCGATATTCGCTCTGCGGGACCAAAAAAACAGGGTCTAACGTCGCAAATTGTGGCGAACCACCGCTGCCGCAAAAGCCGAGGATGACGTTTGATTCAGCAAGACGGCGAACAGCCGCGTCAGTAATTGATGTACCTTTCCCGAGGAGAAGGAACATTGTATTGCGTTCAGGGAGGTTAAAGTATTGTTCTACATCTTCTCCTGTATCTGTTAGATAAAGAATACGTCCATCCTTTTGGATTACACGTGCATGCTCGAGGTAGAACACGTTAGCGCGTTTTGACAGCAAGATTTGGCGCGGCTTTGCCGGATTATGGGCAGTCACTGGCAAGAACTCTAGTCTAGTAAAGGGAGCGCAAATGGGCGTGTTGCAACAGACAATCCATACGAATCTGGCTCGCAAGAGTCTGCTAACGATCCTTCTGCGTCATCCGCGACAGAAACATATAAGCGAAACTCCTGTCCAGTAGACCCGCTACGCATATTGAACCATGGCATTTGCTCTGCCTCTGCTTCTCGCATTCGGCGCAAGCGAAGGGTTCCTTTGTAGTCGCGCTCTTGCTTCCGCGACTGGATTCGATATCGCGAGTAACGCCGGTAAGGGCCGCTATAGTCTTGTGGAACGTTAGCGATGTCTGAAAAACGCACCGGTAATTCACGTAATCGATACGCGAGGCGCTCGAGGTCGCCACTTTTTTCAGCAAAAATTCGCAACCGCCCCCTTCCAACGCGCGGATGGTCGGGAAGGGCAAGCGCATACTGCCCCGGCGTTTCACGGAAAATCCCGTGCATTTCTCGTAATGCGCGCGAAGCGACCCGCATTAGTTTTTCGCGCCGTTCCTCTGGTGCGACATCAAAAAAGGCCTTTGGACGCATCATGCTTCCCCGTCTTTTTGCCCTGATAGAACACCGCCGCGAATGAGGATCGCAATCATAAATTGGCCCTCTGGAGAGTTCGGTTCTAGCTCGTTAAACCGGCGCGCATATTCAAAAGCTGATGTTTTTTTGTCGCGGAAGAAATCTTGCGCATCAAGGTTAGCGCCCATCGGCTCGACAGGAATCGGTCGCTGATGATGAGAAAAGCTGGGGTACCATGTGTCGATCGTCCGAAGCGCATTACTTAGCTTCTGGTCTCGCAGTGCCGCGTGCCCCATTGGTCGAACGGTGTCGAGATGAATCAAGCGGTCGGTACGCGCAGGATCGACGGGAGAAACAAAATACAGTGGACGCGCAAATCCCTTTGGTTTGCTGTCAAGGTAATTTTGTGAAGGAAAGACCTCGACCCCGCCTAGAATCCCTAAATCCACGTCAGCAGTAACAACCATGGCGCAATCTGTTTCCCCCTGCAGGCCGGAAACAATCCGCTCGGCGATCTTCTGCTCTAAGTCAGACACATTATCAAAGTTATTTAGCGGGACGGTTAGAGCATCAGCAAAACCAAGAAGGTTCTTATCATTATCAGATACCGCAATGGTGATGCCGTTTGCCATTGTGCGATTACGCCAGAGCCAGCGCCCATTCACGATGTTGCGCGCCATGCGCTCCGCGACATGGCGAAGACCTTCAGATGATTTGGCGCGCGCGATAAAGTTTTCCGCGCTTTCTCGATACTGCCGCACTTCAGCAACATCCTGGCCTTTGGCGCCAGCGACCGCAAAAATCGATTCTTCAAGGTCGATGTAGCGCAAACCAAAACGCACAACCAGGCGTGTGGTGTCGGCATCGATCTTTGCACTCTCAGTGATCTGGATATTCGACACATCTCGCGCCGCTTCTTTGGTCGTGCTATCAACGGCGGCTGGCTCATTGGACTGCTCAAACAGCATTCGCTGTTCAGCACTTGTTTCGCCCGCCTTCGCTTTTCCTTTTTTTGTTTTCCCCTCTGCGACGTTTTGGGTGCCGCGAATGCCATGACGAATCACCATAACCGGCTCTTCTGCGCCGTCTGCTTTGCGGCTGTAAAATAGTCCGTCGCTGATGGCGAGGCATCTCTGAATAGAGATAACACCTGGCAGTTTTGTGAAAATCGGCGGTAAAAGTGTAGTCATTAGAAGTCTCCTAAATCTGCGAAACCGTTAAGATATCCGATTGAATCCATTTTGGACGCCATAAAGGGATTAGACCATTTTGATATTGGCGAACTGACACATACTGAGTGAGCCCGATCATTGGTTCTACGAACGCGTGAAGAGGTAAAGTGCAAGCGTCGTCATCAAGCATCCTCACGCCTTGCCGTTCCTGAAATTCTGTGAGTGCGGCATAACCCAGTACCGCAGGTGTCAGCCAAGAAACGGGCATGCCTCGATGTGGTAGGGTGTCAGACGCGGTACTTTGAGCGGACGACGCCTCCAATGCCAGCGCTTTTAATAGCGCATCAAGCGGGTCCGGTTCTCGCTCCATCAGATCGCGGCGCTCAATAAGCCAATAGCGCGGCCCGGCTGGCAACCCCGAGAGAGGGTCATCACCAGGGGCTTTTTGGGAAATCCGGCCATGCCTGATGATCGTGCCGCCTGCCAATCGGCCGCGCTGTAAAAAGCGCTCGACTTCCGGGAGATCAACCTGGCCCTGCACTTCCAGTAGAAGAGAAACGCGCAGGTGCAGTGACGCAGTAGGCTGTGAAGACAAGGCCGTTTTGTTTGACGATGAATAATCAGATTTATTGATGAATGTGGCGCCGCGCCGTTGTTGTGGCTTAAAATCAAAAAATCCTTTGGTGCCCGGCCCCTCTCCAAGCATCTGGGCAGAATGATGAATAATCCCTGTGCCGGTGATCTTGCAATCAATACGGCGGCCAAGGGCGTGGGCCAACTGGGTTGCTGCGAAAACAGGAGCAGGGCTAATCAATCCAAAACATGCACTTGCGTTGGCGTGCAGCACATCTAAATTTGGAAGTAGTAAATACGTCAAACCAACACCTCCTCAATCCATTGCGCAAGCGTTTCTGATGATGTGATATCGAAATCGAGCAAGCGCTGCCGGCCTGCAGTTCGATAATCGGAAATTGTTTCGGAGATGGCCCAAGCGGTTCGGTAAGCCCAATCGCCATCGCGCAACGAGGGGTCAATTAAGCCGCACACGGTAGCGGGGACCTGGGGGGAAACGAGGGGATTGCCCTGGTGGGGGAGGCGCTCGCGGTGCGCAATCAGGGCGCCATAGGCATGCTCGGCACGCGAAAGGATGTCCTGAGCAATACTTTTAATCAGCGCTTCTTCTTGTGCCCGTCGATTGCTATTGGATAACAACTCGCCGCCGCTGGATGCGCGCTGGGCAATATGCCAAGCATGGTAATTGCGCATTTTTTCTTTGTTCGGGACTAGGGAAATCCCGCGATGGTAATAACGCAACGCCTCCCTGGGGTGATGCCCGCCGCTTGGGGCGAAAAATACCAGCGGGCGCTGCGCTGCGCGCGCTCTCCCTCCGATGTTTTGCGGATTTGACCCGCCGTAGCCCATGTAAGCACGCTTCAGTGTTTTCCGTTTCGATGCGGACTGTTCCTCGTTATGGGCATTGATTCTCCCATCCAGGATTTCACACAGGCCAGCCGATCCCAACGGGGTCACTGCAACGTATGTCCCATCTTTTTCCACCAAGAGCTGGCGTGCGCGGATCGAGATGCTATCTACCGCGACATCAAGCCCCGTGGTGTTCACCTCCCGCATCATTTCTCGAATCCACTCGGCTTCGTCATCGGATGGTGGGGAGGCATCACCGCGCTCAAAAGCCATGATTTGCTTCAGCATGGTCGGAAACCAGGCTGAGCGAATCGCCACGTAATCAGTGCCGATGGTGTACCCATGTTCAAGCATGGTGCGACCACAGACATACGGCAAATCGAGAGACTGCTCAGGACTGAGTCGTACGCCGGCGGGCGAGGCATTTGAATTGGTCAGTTTTTGCGAAAAGTGGATCAGCGACCGACTGAACTCTTGGTACTGCTCGCAACTGAATGGCCTCCATGTCCATGTGGGCGCGGTACGCTCCGCCATAAAATTCTCCTTCTATAGGGCAGTTAGTTGTGATAAGTTTACCGGATGAGCACGTAAAGTCAAGGCTGTTTTACCGCCTACCCGGCGGATCACGAAAAGTACTCCTTCTATACCTCTAAACCGCACGGGTGCGGGCCACTCAGGAGCTGTCATGTACATTACGCTAATTTCCGCGTGCCATCAACGTGCACTCAAGCGAACGCGCGCCATCATCGACAGTTACGCGATCCGCGTTGGCGAACGCACATGGATGACTCCGATCACGGACGAAGGTATGCAGGAAATGCGCGGATTACTGCGCCGGGTCGCCACTCGGCAAACCGCCGTGGCCTGCTACCGAAACCAGGGAGCCCGGCAGATGGTGCTGCTATGGATCGTTGGCTCGCGCCGGCAGTTCGGCCAAACAGGGCATTACCCCGCTGGTACTCGCACCATGCGCAGAGCACCGCCCCCACCCTGGGTCCAAGCCGCTTGTATACTTGCTCGCAGCGCGGGGCTAGGGCATGACGTTGGTAAAACCTATCAGTATTTCTGCCAGAAGCTCGCCTACTCTGTCGCAGGAAAAGCTCCGCCGAGCGGGCCTGATCCGGCGAGGCATGAGTGGCTCTCAATGCGCCTGCTTCAGGAAATGCGCGCCGGACGATCTTTCAAGGAAGCATGGAATGACGAGCTTCTCGATTTTCCCCCTCGAACCGGTTTTGGTCGCCGGGCTGTGCGAACAAAAAGCCTGAAAGACGGGCTGGCATCCGCACAAGATGCGCTCGATTATCTAATTGTTACCCACCACAAACTGCTAGGCCCGGAGCGGAAAAAAGGAAACGACGCTTCCAGCGCCTACCCAGATGCGTCGGCTCATGTGAGGAGAGACCGGATGGGACCGGACTCTGTCGTGCGCTGCTCCACTGAACATACCGAATTCGCCCAACAGATCACAAAGGACATCGACAAAAACTTGGCGCGCATTCTCGCAATGCCGGACATCGAAAAGTCTGAACTGTTTTGGAGGGCGCTTGTTTGGCCAGTCCGGGTAGCGTTGATCCTCGCGGACCACGAAGTTTCTTCGTGCGAAAGGAAAGGGCACTGTCCCCACGATCCCTATGTGATCGAGCCGCCTATATTTGCCAATACGATGAAGGGCGAAGCCGGCGCGCGTGTTTACAACCAGACCCTCGGCTGGCATCTCGACAATGTTGGGCGGACAGCGGCGAATCGGCTGTACCAAATGTCTCGCTTGCGGCTGCCCTCGCTTAGCACTGAAGCGATTGATCGATTGGTGGCACCAACCCCAAGCAAAGGGGCCAACGCACGTTTCGCTTGGCAGAATCGCGCAGCACATGCTGCCCAAAAGCTCGCCGACAAGCATCCTGATCGCCCCCTGCTGATCCTGAATATCGCGGCGACTGGTAGCGGAAAAACCCGGATGAACGCCAGGCTCGCTTGCACTATCAATCGTCGCCCGCGGTTCGCAGTTGCCCTCAATTTGCGCACCTTGACCCTGCAAACTGGCGATGCCCTGCGTGAAATGGGAGTTGGATCGGATGAACTGAGCGCGGTAATCGGTGACAGGCCTACCGCTGCGCTCCACGAATGGTCGCGCACCGCCCTCGATGAAGCGGGCGACGGGGCAGAGGAAGCCATCGAGGTCTCGCATGTTGCTGTCGGCGGCGAGGTCGAATTGCCAGGTTGGATGAGCCACTTACTAAAGCCCCGCCAAGCGTGGAAAAAAATCATCGGAACACCTGTTCTCGTATCGACGATCGATTTTCTAGTCAACGCGGGCGAACCCGGGCGTCAAGGTAATCACGTCTCCGCATTTCTCCGCTTGCTTGATAGCGATCTCATTCTTGATGAAATCGACAGCTACGAGCCCAAGGCTCTAGTTGCTGTGTTGCGCGTGATCCAAACAGCCGCGCTCCTCGGTCGTCACGTTATCTGCTCATCCGCCACCCTCGCCGAACCGGTAGCAGACGCTGTTCGCAAGGCGTTTGCCTCGGGCGCGCGCATGCACGCATCTCTGACCGGCCAATCGGGCATTTCTGAGGCGCTGATCATTGATGATCGCGCTGCACCGCATCCCGTCCCACTTGATGACGGATTCCAGCCGGCCTTTCGGGAATACACCAATCAAATGCTGACGAAGGGTGGTGCACGGGTCTGCCGAATGCCATATCTTCAGGGGATTGCGCATCAATCCGAGCCGTCATGGCGGGAGGCTGTACTGGATGCGACTGAGCGCTTACACAAAGACCACGGATGGGCGTTCAGAAAAACGCAAAAACGGGTATCGTTTGGCTTGGTGCGCGTTGCCAACATTCGCACAGCCATTCCGCTTGCCCGCTTTCTCTCCAAACGCCTCCCGCATGCGCAAATTTGCTGTTATCACAGCCAAGATTGGCGCTTACAGCGCTTCCACAAAGAACGGCGACTGGATTTTCTGCTTTCCCGGAAAAAGGACCACGCACACCGGATTGAAAATGACCCAGAGATTCAGGCGATCATTGATCGAAGCACGAACACCGACATTCCATTTGTTGTTGTGGCCACGCCAGTTGAGGAAATAGGTCGCGACCATGATTTTGACTGGGCCGCCCTCGAGCCATCCGGTACGCATTCGCTAGTTCAGGCCGCCGGACGCGTCAACCGCCATCGTCTGGAAAGCATCACCCGGCCCAACATTGCAATTTTGCAATATAACGCACGGTGGGCGCGTGATGAAAAACCAACCTTTTCCCGCCCAGGCCTCGAGTCCGAGCACGTGCGTTACAGCACCAACGATCTGGAAAAATTACTAGACTGGAGCCGGCTGAATGGGCGCGAGCTTGATGCGCGTCTACGCTTTGACCGAGCGCACATATTCACCCGGGAAGATGAAAGGATACTGAGCGAATTACTTGCTGAACCAGTAAAGACTCTTTGTTGTGAAGATCAACATAAAAGTGCATGGATGACGGCAGGCTTCTATCAAGAGTACGCCCTACGGACAAACGAACCCGTCGAACACTGGCGGCTTAACCTAGATGATGATGGGAACGAGCGGTTTCTTCGCTTCAACCCACAGGATCATAAATCTCGTGACGCCAAACACGACGATTCGTTATGGCGTCGCGCCAAGATCGAACGGGTTATCTCGCGCGTTACCAACGACTGGCTCGCTCTGCCCGTCACTGATCTGCTCGAACAATATGCAGCAGCAGAAATTGCCGCCGAGCATGCGCTGACATGCGAAATTCATGTGCATACCGATACAAATCGGCCTTTGTATTGGGATCGCTCGTTTGGGCTTCTTGCCGAATCCCGCTAACTCACCAACGCACGCAAGAAACGCTGCCCGCTAGTCACTCTTGATTGCTTTACAGGGCCTGACCTAGGAGATGGTGCCGACGGACTGGCTGAACGAGCCCGGCGCCTGAGCGATGCTCCTCGCGCAGATGCTGCTGACCGCCATGGTACGTAATCTCGCCAAAATGACTGCGGTCGGTCTGCTGACGCCAGACGCCGAGGCAATCCGGCAGGTGCGGGCGCGACTGGAACGCGAGGAGGCATTCTATAGAGCCTTTACGCAGGTGGCGTCGACCGGGCAGCGCGGGTAAATGGGGCTGGAACCCACCCCCTGCAGGCTCTGGAACACTACCGCCAGGTCATAGGGATTCCGGCCAAGTTGATCGTGTGCGGGATGGCCTCCAACGGCTTCAGCATCGCCGCCCCAAATATGGCGGGATGCTCGATTTGGTTGGCTTCGATGCCTCCGCACCGGCGCTCATGGCAGATCTTGCACGCTCGACATCAAGAGTATCGGCGTCAGGACGTCTTGGAACGGATGATGAGTGATAGAATATGATTCATTAAGCCTCTAATCGTCACTTTTGTATTTAAGATGCCTCCGACACCACGCCCGCTTTCGCCAACCACCCGTCAGGCCCTGCAGCTCTTGGGTGGCCTGATCGAAGAAGGACGGATTCGCAAGGGTTGGTCGCGTGAGATGCTGGCCGAGCGGGTCGGTGTGGGGTCGCTGACCATCCGCAGGGTCACCCGTGGCGAGCCCGGCGTGGCCATTGGTACTTACTTCGAGGCGGCCGCACTCCTGGACATCCCGCTCTTCGACCAAGCATTGCCGCGCTCACTGGAGCGGGAATTGACCCGCCAGCAGGAGATGCTCCGGCTCTTGCCTGCGCGGATCCGCTCTCCGCGCGAGGACCGGTTAGACGATGATTTCTGAGGTCGACCCGAACACCCGGCAAGCTTACGTCTGGATCTGGCTGCCGGGCGCGCTCACGCCGGTGGTGGCGGGCCTGCTGCGCCGGGAGGCGCGGGGCGGCTATACCTTCACCTATGGCCGTTCCTATCTGCGACGCGATGACGCCATCAGCATCTTCGTCGATGAGCTCCCGCTGCAACCCGGCGCGCAGCATCAACGCGACGACGATCTGCCCGGCTGTCTGCGCGATGCGGCGCCGGATGCTTGGGGACGACGGGTCATCATCAACCGCTTGACCGGACGCCGGGGACTGGACGCCGCCCAGGTGGAACTCGATGAACTGACCTATCTGCTGGAGTCTGGATCGGACCGGATTGGCGCCCTGGATTTTCAGGCATCCCCGACCGACTATCGACCGCGTGAGGCGGCGCAGGCCAGTCTGGACGCGTTGGCAGAGGCGACCGAACGGTTGGAGCGCGGCGAGTCCCTGTCCGCCGACCTGGCGCTCGCGCTCCAGCACGGGACCTCGGTCGGCGGCGCCCGGCCCAAGGCGCTGCTGACCAGCGAAACCGGCAAATTCATCGCCAAGTTCTCCACCAGCACCGACCTCTATAACCTGGTGAAGGCTGAATATGTGGCGATGCGCCTGGCGCGTCTGGTGGGACTGGAGGTCGCCTCGGTCATCCTGACGCAATCACTGAACCGGGACGTGCAGCGTAATCGTTAGCGCGAAAAGAATCTCAGCCCAGGGTCGATACCCAAGGCATCGGCCATTGAATGACAATTCCTGTCGCCATCGCCCTGCTGCTGCGCATCCAAGATGAAATGAGGCCAAATGGGACTTCTTCCATCCACTACTGATGGAGCATCAAACGACGCTGAAAGCGAAGGGACAATGTGGCAATTTTTCAGCCCGACTCAGCCCGTGCGCCAACAGATTTCCACCAACGGCACCTCCCAGTGCTCGCAGCGGCTGTGGTTGGCGAAGGCTTGGGTGTCCTGCGCGCGGTCGCGGCGCATGAGTGCTTCGACGCGAATCGTCTCGATCATCTCGATGCGCGGACACCAGACGGCTGCGGCTCGCTTTGACAGGCGCGCGACGCGAATGCCCTCGGCATCCATTAGCGTCAGATGCTCCCCGTCGCGTCCTGGCGTCAGCGCGTCGCCGCTGTTCAGCGCGGCGAGTTGGCCATGAATCGGTGCGTCTGGCGCCTGACGACCGGCGAAGCCGAGATCGAGATCGGCCGGGGTTAGGCGCGTGTAGCGGCGGGCAAGAATCTCGGGCGGCGGGGTTTCGACCGCTGGCTCTGCGCGCAGCAACCAGTCGCCGTCGAGCAAAGGCAGGTGGGGATGCTTGCCGGGGGCCAATTCCAACAGTGTCAGCGTCTCGCGGGCGCGGGTCATGCCGACATAGAAGAGGCGGCGTTCGTCTTCGTCGGCTGGGTTGTGCCCCCAGCTGCCATCCCATCCGCCATCAATAATCAGCACATGCGGAAACTCCAGGCCCTTGGCGCCGTGTAGCGTCGATAGCAGCACGCCGCTGCCCCCTCCGCTGCTGGCGCTGCGCTCGCGGCGCTGCTCGGCCAGGGTCTCCCAGCAAAATTCCGCGATCTCGGCGGCGGGAACGGCGGCTGTGCCCGCCTCGGCGGTCCAGTCGTCGATCAGACTGGCCAGCAGGTCGCGCCAGGGGCTTGGGCGCTGTGGCAGCAGCCCGGTCAGCGTCTCTGCGGTCAGGGGTTCGCGCTGGCGCTGTTTGAGCGCGGCGAGGAAGGCGCCGATCTCGCGGATGCGATGTAGTGCTGGCAGGTCGCCGGGCAGCCTGACCGGGATGTGGTGGTGCTCGCAGAGCGCCCGGATCGGCGCCAGCAGCTCATGCTGTCGCGCGAGCACGGCAAAGTCGGACCAACTGCCGTCGCCCAGGCGCTGCAATTCCTGGATGCGGGCGACCAGCGCAGCGGCTTGGCGCGCGGGGTCGGCGACACGCAGCAGCAGCACGCGGCCCTTGGCATGTCCGTCGAGCCCGGCCCAGCGCCCGCCTGCGGGCTGGGCCTTGCGGCGGCGGTCGATGCGGATCGGGTGGTCCTGTTTCATGCGCTCGCCGTTGTGGGCGATCAGCGCGTTGGCGGCGGCGATGATGTGCGCGCTGGAGCGGTAGTTCTCGACCAGATAGTGCAACTCGGCGTCGTAGTCTTGCTGGAAGCGGCGGATATAGTCGACGCTGGCGCCACGGAAGGCGTAGATGTTCTGGTCGTCGTCGCCGACCGCGAGCAGGGTCAGACTGTCGTCGTCGGCGGTGCGCCCGGCGATGGCGGAGACCAGTCGATACTGGTCGGCGTCGACGTCCTGGTATTCGTCCACCAGGATGTGCCGATAGCCTGCCAGCAAGCGCTCGCGGGTACTGTCGGGCGCGATGCCGGGCAGCTCGACGCGGCCCTCGAGCAGGTCCACGGCCTCAGCGATCAGACCGTCGAAGTCGGGTCCGGTCCCAGTTCCGGTGCCAGCCCCGGTCCCAGCCCCGTTCGCGAGCCGTTCTGCATAGGAATGGCCGGTCAGGCGCATCGCAAAGCCGTGATAGGTCTGCACCGTAACGCCGCGGGCGCCGTCGCCGACCAGGTCCGCGAGCCGGCGGCGCAACTCCAGCGCCGCGGAGCGGTTGAAGCAGAGCACCAGGATGCGGTGCCCCGGTACCCGCAAAACCCGCAGCAGGTAGGCGCATCGATGCACGATGACGCGGGTCTTGCCGGAGCCCGGACCGGCCAGCACCAGCCGGTTGCCGTCCTGCGGGGCGGCGACGATCTCGGTCTGGGCCGGGTTGCCGAGGGCGTCGACGATGGCGTGGAAGGACTCGGCGGTGGTGGCGCGGGTCAGCATCTCGCGGCGGTCGGCGAAGAAACGTTTGACGAACGCGGCCTTGCCCAGCGTGAAGTAGGCGGTGACCAGACCCAGTGCCTGGCGGATCATCTCCGCGCCCAGCCGGGCGTATTGATCCATGACGTGGATCTGAAACACCCGTTCGCCATAGTGCTGGGCCAGAGGCTGATACTGCGCCTTGCTGTAGCGCCGGCCCTTGGCCTCCGGCAGCAGTTGCACTGTCATCGCCGAGCGAAACACCGCGAAGCCGCCGTGCAGGATAATGGCGCCGTGCTCGTGCAGAAACATGAGCCCGCGCTCCATGGCCGCCAGCGGGTCGCGCACCTCAGCCGCTAGGGTCAGGTCGTCGCGCAGCGCTTGGGTCAGCTCGTCGGTGCCGAAACTGACCAGCAAATCCGACGAGGCGCCCGCGTCGGCGGGCAGCTTGGCCAGCAGTTTGCGCAGGATCAACCCGGCGACGGCGCGGCGGCGCTCGGCGGTCGCGATTAGCGTCGGCCAGTCTCGGTGCAGCTTGAGCCTGTAGTGATCGCGGTCGCTCTGGCGCAGGTCCAGGCTGCCGCGGGCGCCGGCCAGACCGCGGCCGTCCAGGGACAGCCCCTTCAGCAGCGTGCGCAGGGTTTCTGGATTGCTCGGCTGGCCTTGATCGAGCAGGTGCTGATTCAGCCGCCGCAGCGACAGCGGCAGCCAGGCTCCCGATTCCGGGTCCGGCTCCTGTTCGCGCAGCGCATCAAGCATTGCCCGCTCGAGCCGCGCAACCCGCTCCAGGATCAGCGCCGAGTGGTCCTTGACCTTGTGCCGGACGAAGGCGGTCAACTGTGGGCCGCTGTTCAGCAGCCCGGCGCCGGCCATGTCGTGCAAGGTGCGCAGCACCCGCTGGCCAGGGGTCTCGCCGCGGTCCCAGGCGGGCGCCGTGCCGTCGGCCTCAGGCGCGAAGGCCGGCAAGCGCGCCAAGTCGTCCGCAGTGATGCCCTCGTCCGGCTCGGCATTGAGCATCAGCTCCATGATCGCCAGCCAGCGTGCCTGCTGCGCCTTCGACAAGCCCAGTCCACGTATCTTGCGCTCGGCCGCTTCCAGGCTCGGCACCGCCGGTCGCCCCTGGAAGACGCCGGTGCGGTTGTCGTCGCGCTGCACCAGACCGGCGCGCTCCAACCAGGCGATGGCGATGCGCACCCTGGTATCGGCATCGCGGCCCTCGGTGTCGAAGTCGAGACGCAGTTGCTCGTCGCGCAACAATTCCGCGCTGGTCGCGACCACCCGTCCCTCTTGGTCACGCTTGGCCCGGCGCAGCCCGCGCAGGATCTCGGCGATGTCGCGCCGGCTGAGCTCGGACATGGCCTCAAGGCCGAACTGGGCCTCAATGTCCTGCTCGTCGTACAGCAACACGCACAGAGCCGGCTTGCGATCACGCCCCGCGCGCCCCGCCTCCTGGATGTAGTTCTCCAGCGAGCCGGGGATGTCGGCATGGATGACCACGCGCACGTCCTCCTTGTCCACGCCCATCCCAAAGGCATTGGTGGCGCAGATGACCTGTAGTTCGCCGGCGACGAAGGCATTCTGGATGCGCTTCTTCTCGGGCGCCTCGATGCCGGCGTGAAAGGCGGCCACGGCCCAGCCGTGGCGCATCAGGGTATCCGCCAGTTCCTCAGTGCGCTTGCGACGCGAGGCATAGACCACCGCGGCACCGGCTGACTGGTTCGGATCATCGGGCGCACCGGGGATAGTTTGCGTCAGATGCTCGGCGAGGATGACGTGGATGCGCTCATCCTTCTCGTGCTTGCCGACCGTTTGCACCTCGAAGGCGAGGTTATCGCGCTCGACGCCACCTTCATGGGCGCGCAGTTGCAGGCCTAGCTCATCGCGGAAATACGCCAGGATCTCGGCGATGACATCGGGCTTGGCGGTGGCGGTGAAACAGGCCACCGGCGGGATCTCGGCCTGCTGGCGCTCTGCCAGCGTGCGGATAAAGCGCCCCGCGTAGAGATAATCCGGGCGGAAGTCATGGCCCCACTTGGACAGACAGTGGGCCTCGTCGAACACCCAGCAGCCGATCTCGCGGCTGGCCAGCAGGTTGCCGACCGAGCGGTTGCGTAGCTGCTCCGGGGAGATGTACAGGATGGCGACATCGCCCAGGCGCACGCGCTCCATCACATCGCCGCGCTCCGGCGGCGTCAGCATGCCGTAGATGGCGGCCGCGCTGGTGGTGCCGGTCTTCTTGACCAGATTGTCCACCTGGTCCTTCATCAGCGCCTGCAAGGGCGAGATGACCACGGTCAGGGTGCCGCGCCGGAAATGCCGCACCAACCCCGGCAACTGAAAGCACAGCGACTTGCCGCCACCGGTCGGCAGGATCGCGAGCAGCGACTGATCCGCGATGCCATCGGTCGCCACCGCCTGCTGCAAGCTGCTGCCGTCCGCTGCGGCTGGCTCAGAGCGGAAGGCGTCGAAGCCGAACCAGCGCTTGAGCTGTCGCACCGGGTCGTGCGTCTCGCGGCACCAGCGACAGGCCGGGTCGCCGCAGGGCGTCTCACGCAAGGCCTTCAACAGCCCGCGTGTCGCCGGAAAGCGGTGCCGCACCCAGGGCGGCAGCACCGAGTCGCCGCCGGCCACCTGCAACCAGGCTGCGGTATAGGCAATGACCGGGCGCAGATTCACGTCTCTGACGTGATCCAGGATCAGCCGCGGCGCGGTGGTGGTGCAGGCGCGGCCTTGCCAGCGCGCCAGCAGCGTATCGCGCACGCCCATGACGTTCGGCAGGTCGCCCGACAGCAGCCGGAAGACCGCGGCCATGCCGTCACCACCGGTGGGATTGTCATCGAGCAGCGTGGCACCGCGAAAGCAGAACTGGAATACGCCGATCAGGTCGGCCTCACCAGCGCTCACGCGCCTGACCAGCACGTCGAACTGCTCGCGCAGGATCTGCGCGGCCAAGCGGCAGTCGGCCACCGGATCTGCCACGCTATCGCGCACCAGCTTGTAGTCCTTCACCAGCCGGTGATAGGGATTCTGCGGAAAGGCCAACGGGGACAGATACAGCGTATCGATGATGCGCCGGCCAAGCAGACCCAGGGCCGGCGCCAGCGCGCGCAGCGTCGGCAGATCGTGGCCGAGCAGGTTGTGGCCGACGACGAACTCGGCGTCGCCAGCAAAGCTTTGCAGATCGGCCAGCGCCCGATGCAGGTCGAAGGCACCCTGTCGGCGGAACTCGCGCCCGTCGCGGATGGCGCCGATCTTGTGCACGGCACCGTCCGCACCGGTTTCGAGGTCAAGAAATAGGGATCGTTGCAGCAGCGGATCGATCGATCCGCGCACCGATGCGTCCATGGCCGTTGGCGAAGCGCTGTCCATGGCCGCATTCTATAGCGCGGGCGGCTGCTTGGCACCGGTCGCGGCTGGATTAGCCAAACGGATCGCCCCGTCATGACATCGGCATCACAAGGCGCAACGCATATCGCCAGTCACTCCATACCCTCGCGACCTCTCCCCAGGCCCCTCCCGACGCGCTGAAATCCATGGAGGCGGACCCTTATTCTGCAAAAAACTCGGCCACGGCCGCTTTAATTCTCTCTCGACAGCGGCTTGCAGTGCGCTGAGCTTGGGTGAGAGCACAGGCACGGCAAATGACAACGCCGCGCGGCCCGGGTAAACTCTGGCCATCTCAGCACGAAGCCCGAGCGCTTGTTGCCGCCCGCGAGCGGTTGGTTGCGAATAATGACCGCCAAGCCACCAAGGCGGCCACCCCGGCTTGTGAGCTGGCCGGGCGGACAGGACCAGCCGCCTCGTTCAACCTCAAACGCGGACGCTTGCCATGCCCATCGCTCCAAAAAAACCCCGCGTCACCCAGCACGACCAAGCCTTGCCGCTGTTCACCGACCGCTTCGGCGAGCGCCGGCTTTTCCTGCGCTTTCTGCACGCCGCCCCGCCCCCGGAACAAATGCTGTTCTTCCACGGCGACGGCGGCAATGGCAAGTCCCTGCTGCTGAAGCGCCTGATGGACCGCTACTGCCAGCGGCTGCGGGCCGCGGACTGGGCGCGGCTCGACGCCATTGCCGACGACCGCGCCTGTGTCGAGGGCTACGACGCGCTCTCCGGCGGACCCGTGCCCTGCGTTTATCACGACCTCGCCGGTCGCGGCGCCGCCGAGGACGACCCGCGTGGCTACTGGTCCGGGCCGCTGATGATCGCCCGCGAGCTGGGCGCCCATGGGCTCAAGCTGCCGCTGTTCCAGTACGCCCTCATGCTCTACCTGCGCGCACGCCGCAAGCTTTCCCCCGAGCGCATCAAGGCCCTGTTCCCGGCCGCGGAGGCCGACTTTGTGGCCTCGCTGTTCGATATCGTCAGCGACACCTCAGTGGGTCTCATGGCCGTCAAGGTGCTCGGTCTGTTCGACAAGCACCTAAAGGCCAACTTCGCCCTGTGGCGAATGAGCCTCGGGGTCGACGCGGACCGCCTGCAAGAGATCCAGACCATGGCCACGGACGACCAGGGCGCCCGGCTCGGGGAGGAGCTGCCGCGGCTGCTCGGGGAGTCCATCCAGGTCGCCATGGACATGCCCAATGCGCCGGCGCGGCTGGTGCTACTCATCGACACCCACGAATCCTTTTGGGGCACCGGCCGCCACAGCGAGTCCGATGCGACTTACTTCGAGCGCGACGAATGGTTGCGGGCGCTCCTTGCCCAGCTTTACCAACCCAACCGAGGCATCATCGTCGTGCTGGCCGGACGCGAGCCGCCGCGCTGGGACAAGGCGGTGGAGCACCAAATCCCCGCGAACCACATCAACTGCCAGCTCATCGGCCACCTCGACCCGCCCTATGCCGATGAGTACTTGATTGGCGCGCTCGGGCATCAGGTCGATACCGATACCGATACCGATACCGATGCCGGCGACAATACCCAAACCCAGACCGAGCAGGCACTGCGCGCCGCGCTGATTCGTTTCGCCGAGATCCACCCCGACCAGGTTCATCCGCTATACCTGGGTCTGACCGCCGATCTGTGCCTACAAGCCCGCGCCCGCGGCGAACAGCTGACCGCCGCTGACTTTCCGACCGGCGCCCATGGTGCCAGCCACGCGCTGAGCCAGGAGGTGGGCCAGGAACTGGTCCAACGTCTACTCAGGTACTGCAACGCCGAGGTCCAAGCCGCCGTGCCCCTGCTCGCCGCCGCACGCGGCTTCGACGGCGAGTTGTTCTACACCCTCGGCGATCGGCTACGCTTCAACGCCAGCCGCGCCGACTTCGACATCCTCACCGGCTTCTCCTTCGTCTGGCCCGACCCGGCCCGCCCCGGGCGCTACCGCATCCACGACCTACTGCGCCGGCTCGTCGCGGCCGGGAAGCCCGAGCCCACCCGCGAGGCCCATGCCGCGCTCGAGGCCATTTATCGCGACCGCGGCCCCGACGACCCGGAGGCCGTCGCCGAGGCCATCTACCACGCCAACCAACAGGACTGGGAGCGGGGCTGGCTGGAATGGACCGAGGTGATGGACCAGGCCCGCGACAACGCCCGCCATACCCTCGGCGAGGCACTGACCGCGCTGCGGCCGGTAATGCGGCTCGAGACGGCCTTTGCCGAGGGAACGGTTGATCGGCGCATCGGGGACCTGGCCGCCGCGCGCTCGCGGCACGCGGCAGCGGAGACCGCGTACCGGCGCGCCTTGGCGAGCCTGGAAGCGGCGCTGGGACAGTCACCGGATGATGTTGGAACCCTGAACGAACAGGGCATCGCTTTCACGAGACTCGGCAAGCTGCGCGCCGCACGCAGCGACCACGCCCAAGCCGAGGACGCCTACAACCAGGCCATCGCCGCCTACGACCAGGCCCTGACGCGGGCGCCGGACGACGTCTACGCCCACAGCAACAAGGGCAGCGCCCTCCAGAGCCTCGGCAAGCTGCGCGCCGCACGCAGCGACCACGCCCGAGCCGAGGACGCCTACAACCAGGCCATCACCGCCTTCGACCAGGCCCTGACGCGGGCGCCGGACTTCGTCTACGCCCACAACAACAAGGGCAACGCCCTCCAGGGACTCGGCGATCTGCGCGCCGCACGCAGCGACCACGCCCGAGCCGAGGACGCCTACAACCAGGCCATCACCGCCTACGACCAGGCCCTGACGCGGGCGCCGGACGACGTCTACGCCCACAGCAACAAGGGCAGCGCCCTCCAGGGACTCGGCGATCTGCGCGCCGCACGCAGCGACCACGCCCGAGCCGAGGACGCCTACAACCAGGCCATCACCGCCTACGACCAGGCCCTGACGCGGGCGCCGGACGACGTCTACGCCCACAGCAACAAGGGCAGCGCCCTCCAGAGCCTCGGCAAGCTGCGCGCCGCACGCAGCGACCACGCCGGAGCCGAGGACGCCTACAACCAGGCCATCGCCGCCTTCGACCAGGCCCTGACGCGGGCGCCGGACTTCGTCGGCGCCCACAGCAACAAGGGCAACGCCCTCCAGGGACTCGGCAAGCTGCGCGCCGCACGCAGCGACCACGCCGGAGCCGAGGACGCCTACAACCAGGCCATCACCGCCTACGACCAGGCCCTGACGCGGGCGCCAGACTTCGTCATGGCCCACAGCAACAAGGGCAACGCCCTCCAGGGCCTCGGCGACCTGCGCGCCGCACGCAGCGACCACGCCGGAGCCGAGGACGCCTACAACCAGGGCATCGCCGCCGTCGACCAGGCCCTGACGCGGGCGCCGGACTACGTCACCGCCCACACCAACAAGGGCAACGCCCTCCAGGGCCTCGGCAAGCTGCGCGCCGCACGCAGCGACCACGCCGGAGCCGAGGACGCCTACAACCAGGCCATCGCCGCCTTCGACCAGGCCCTGACGCTGGCGCCGGACCTCGTCTACGCCCACAACAACAAGGGCAACGCCCTCCGGGGACTCGGCGAGCTGCGCGCCGCACGCAGCGACCACGCCCGAGCCGAGGACGCCTACGACCAGGCCATCGCCGCCTACGACCAGGCCCTGACGTTGGCGCCGGACGACGTCGACGTCCACAACAACAAGGGCAACGCCCTCTGCAAAGTCGGGGACTTGCGTCTCACCCAGAGCGACTCAGCCCGCGCTGAGACTGCCTGGCTTGATGCCATCGCCGCGACCAACGAGGCCCTGCGGATCGCACCGGACGATATCATCGCCCTCGGTAACCAGGGTGAGTTCCTGCGCAAGCTCGCCGATGTGCAACACCAACGCGGCGATCTGTCCGCTGCCTGCGACCGGTTGCGCGAGGCCGCGACCCTGCTCGCGCGCGCCATCACCCTGGCGCCAGACAATGAAGATATCGCCGCCGAACGCGCGAGGGTCGAGGAGCGTTTGCGCACCCATTGTCCTCGGACCTGAGACCGGGCAGGGTTCGCGCCAGAGCGCGGCGGCACTTGCGGCCCCGACAAGAACCAAGCCGCGCTCGGCGCACCTCCGGTCGGTCTCGCGGCTATAATCCAAGCCAAGAAAAGGCATGGAGAACTCCCGATGGCCACCGCGCTGAAAGACAGCTTTGTCAGCCTCGAGGACTATTTCGCCCTCGATACCGAGTCGGCGAACGCGCGCTGGGAATGGCGCAACGGTGATATCGTTTGCATGACCGGCGCCCAGCCGGAGCACAATCTCTGTTGCGCCAATCTCGTGGGTGAACTGCGCGCGCGTCTGCGTGGCTCGGCGTGCCGGACCTTCCCCAGCGACCAACGGCTGAAGGTCCATGCTGGCAGCCCCTATCTCTATCCGGATGTCTCGGTGGCCTGCCGTCCCGAGTTCGTCACCATCAATGGCCTGCGCGCGCTCACCAATCCGGTGCTAATCGTCGAGGTGCTGTCGACTTCCACCGCGGCGCATGATCGCGGCACCAAATTCATGCAGTATCAAACCATCCCGACACTCACCGACTATCTGCTGGTCGACTCGAACGAGGTCGCGGTACTGCATTTTTCCAAGCAGGGCGGACGCGAGGAGGGGGCGGTGTGGACACCACGACTCCACGAAGCGCCAACCGAAGCGACGCGCACCGGCCTGCTCGAAGATCCCCCCGATGCGATCAAGACCGCGGTTGATTTGCCAAACCTTGGCATCTCCCTGCCGCTCGCGGAGATCTATCTCGACACCGCCTTGCCGGGCGCCGAGCTCGGGTGAACGCGCGCACGCCTAACCTGACAGCCTACGGCGGCTCGGTTAGACTCTCACCATGACAGAATAATTCGATCCAGACCCCATAATTGACGTCAATTGCAGCCTCCGGACACTTTACCCGCGCCGGCGTAACCCGCGCCGGCGTAGCCGCTTCAGTGACCTCCAGATCGGGCTCATGCGGCCTCACGATCATGGGGCAAGGGCTCGATCTCGTTGAGCTCCTCGGTCATGCTTGCCTTGGCCAGGGCAATGTCATAGTCGGCTTGCAGGCGCAGCCACCAGCCTTCCGACAGGCCGAAGAAACGGCACAGACGTAGGTCAGTATCCGCCGTCACCGCGCGCTTTCCATGCACGATCTCGTTGATCCGCCGGGGCGGCACACGCACTGCCCGTGCCAGCGCATACTGCGATAGCGCCAGCGGCTTGAGGAACTCCTCCATCAGCATCTCGCCGGGAGAAACCGGCGCTAGCTCCCGAGTCATCTGTTTTCCTCTCAGTGGTAGTCGACGATTTCGACGTCCAGGGCGTCGCCATCCAAAAAGCGGAAACACAGCCGCCACTGCGCGTTGATCCGCACGCTCCATTGTCCGGAGCGATCACCCTTTAGTGCCTCTAGCCGATTGCCGGGAGGCGCGCGCATATCGTCGATGACACGCGCGAGATTGAGCTGGACGAGCTTGCGCAACGCCGCACGTTCGATGTTGGCGAACCGCGCGACGCGCCGCCCTGAGAACAACGTCTCTGTATCGCGGCAGCGGAACGTCTTGATCATGGCGAAAGCATAACGCGATGCGTTACGAAATGCCAAATGATGATCAAGGCCGGTGGCAAAGTAGAGGGTTAAAGGGATTAAAGGGGGATTAAAGGGGCCATCCATGCCGAGATTGACTGGTCAAAGGGCGTGCAGTTTCTCGACAAGGAATTCCAACAGATCGTGCGCGAGGCCAAGACCACCCGGCGCTATGCCGACAAGCTGGTCGGGGTCACCCGATGCGATGGCACGCCGGTGTGGGTGCTGATCCATATCGAAGTGCAAGGCGATCCGGAAAGCGTCTTTGCCGAGCGGATGTTCGCCTACAATTACAAAATCCGCGATGTCTACCAAGTGCCGGTTGCGAGCCTGGCGGTGCTGGCTGATACGGAGAGCAACTTCCGCCCCCAGCACTACAGCGCCGCGCTGTGGGACTGTCGGGTGCAATTCGACTTCCCGATGGTCAAACTGCTCGACTACGCTGAACCCGAGCGCTGGTCCGAGCTGGAAGCTAGTGACAATGTTTTTGGCTTGGTCGTCATGGCTCAGATCCGCGCCAAGGTCACCGATGATGCCGAGACACTGAAACGCTGGAAATTCCGCTTGATGCGCTTGATGTATGATCGTGGCTATGGGCGCGCGCTCATTCAGGAGCTTTTTCGCCTCATCGACTGGATGGTCCGCCTGCCAGCGGAGCTGGAAGCCGAATTTCGCAAAGAACTCTTTGAATTAGAGGAGCAATACCACATGCCATACCTGACGACTGTTGAGCAAGCAGGGATTGAGAAGGGAGTGCAGCAGGGCGAAGCCACGATCTTGATGATGCAGATGGAAGAAAAATTCGGTTCAGATTCGGTCGAAGCGCACCGCGAGCGCATCGTGGCAGCCGACCCGGAAAAACTGTTGCAATGGTCGAAACGCATCCTCACCGCCGAGACCCCCGAGACCATCTTCCACTGAGGCTCTGGCAACATCAACCGGTAGCCCGTGGATTAAAAGATTAATAGGGCCGTGCTCGAATAGATTTTCGAGCCCGCCGGGCAAGGACGCCCAGCCCCGTAACCCATTCCACCTGATCTCTGGTTTCACCTTCGGGTGCGGCTCTTTTGGAACGACGCCAAGCGCCGCAGAATCCAGCGGTTGCGGGCGACGTTTCCGGTCGATGGTGATGGCGCAAGTGAGACATCATGCCGCCACGGGCAAGTCCAGCGGGATCGGTGGTCCTGGATAGTGGCGTCGGTGCTCAGCGTCGAAGTGAAACGCAAGATAGGCCGGCAAGTCCCCACTGATCTTTAGTGAGCGCAGTTTCAGGATCGCCTCGGCGCGGGCCAGCCCCCAACGCGCCCCGGTGAGATCCATGCGATCTTTGACGAGATGGCGACAGGCGCCTTCGATCACACCAGTGGCGATTGGCAGCCCCAGCGCAAGCGCTTGGTCGTATTCGAGGCGCTCGCGGTTGTTGTCGATATAGTCGGCCGCCTTATCGATGGGTTTGCGCGCCGTCTCGCCGAGTTGCTTGCGCGTTGCCGCGCGGCGCAGTCCCACGGCCACGTCGTGGGCGCGACCTTCGAGGATGGCCATGGCGCGCTCCATCACCCACTGCTCGCGCTCCGCGGGGGTCTCGGGAAAGAGCGCATGCGCGGCTTTCCACAGATATTCCAGCACATGGATGAAGTCCTGGATCACCACCACCTCGACCTTGTAGCGCTCGGCCGCGGCTGTGACTTGGCGCAGCAGATCTTCCTGACCGTCACAGAGCACCACCCAGCGGCGGTGCTGATCCGGGTCGCGGCGCATGGCCTCCTCAAACGCCTGCTCGATGACGGTGCGCTGATCGGCCTCCACGCGTGCCCAGGTGCGTTTGTTCTGGACTTCGGGACGTTTGCCCGCGGGGGCTTGTTTGGGATCAAGGATCTGCTCTGGGGTGCGTGGGTAGGGCTCGACCTCATAGACCGAGGCGACGGTGGCCATGCGTTTGCGCTGCTTTTTCTCCCCAGGACTCAGCCGGGTCTGTTGCTTGTGCGCTTGGCGCTCGCGCGCCTTGCGGGTGGCCTCGCGCAAATCGCTGGGGCGCATCACGATGCCCTTGCCGTCAGCACTGATGATCAGGAGGCGTTCGCTCGCTTCATTCGGCTCCTGGGGGACAAAGGGTTGGGCGTAGAAGGCGTCGAAGTCCTGGCTCAGATGCACGGCCACCTCCTCGGCTTGGCGCTTGGCCAGCGTCCCGCCGCCGGCTTGTTCGAGTGCCGCAAGCGCGGCGTCGAAGGAGTTGTTCACGACCTCACCGGCCAGCACCTCGCACAGGCCATGGGAATACCTGCCCGGGGGCAGATTCAGCTCAGCATCCAAGGGGAAGACGCTCTGGAGTCCCCGCGCACCGTAGCCCCGGCGCGTGACGGTCACTTCCCCAAAGCGGGTCTCCAGAAGTCGGGTACAGCCGGCGCGATGATGGGTCCGGGGATAACCATCGGCGCCAATCACGGACGCATACCGCGGTTCCTCTCGCGCTCTTTGTTCCAGGTGCGACTGGACCATCTCACACAGCAGCTTCATGCCGCCCTGTTGCACCAGCGCTTCGATTTCCCCGTGCGTGGCATGTTGGGCTTGCTCCCCGCTCAGCGTCTCAAGCAGTTGGACGAACTGCGCGATCGCCCCCTCGTAGCAATCGAGGCTTGGCAAAGAAATCGTGTAGCATGGCATCGACAGGGTCTCCTCAGGGTCCGTGACAAAAGTTTCGTCCCTTCAGTTTCGCACCCGAGTGGAGGCCCTGTCTTCCCTGTCCTCAGGTTTCTAGCTGGTTAAGCTGTTGTTTTCTAGTCGCTGAGCGTCGTTCTAAAGGAGCCGCACCCTTCACCTTCCAGCCCCCGGGGTTCGCCCTCGGGGGCTTTTTTGTTTCGGCCTCGGCGCCAGGAGCGGCGTTGCATTGCCGCTCCCTTCGCGCCTCGACAAGCTCCAACTGCCGGCGGTGGTGGAGGTGTTGGGGGGGTGCTCGTGTAGTGACCGTGCATCAAGCTTGTCCGGACGTCATCCGGACGCTATTATGTGCATTGAAAGCCTATCACTCGGAGTGATTGATGAGCGCCTTGAATCCGGCAAAGACGGATCGAATCGATGTCCGTGCCAGCCATGCAGTGAAGCTGTTACTGCAAGAAGCGGCGCGCGCCAGTCACAAAACGGTTAGCGAATTCCTGCTTGATGCCGGTGTGATCGCCGCGAATCAAGCCCTCGCGGATCGCCGCCATTTTCAGCTCGATGAAGCGCAGTGGCAGGCGTTTGAGGCCGCGCTGGAGCAACCTGTGCAAATCAAACCGCGCCTGAAGCAGCTGCTCAATGAGCCTGGAGTCTTGGGCTGAGGATGGCCTATGGGGAGATTCGCAAACTCGCGGCGAGCGATCTTGTCGGCGGGTTTGACTGCGGACAACCGCCACTGAATCAGTTCCTGCAGCGCTTCGCGCTCGTTAATCAGAAAGCCAATAGCACCCAAACCTATGTCTGCTGCCAAGATGGCGCTGTCGTGGCCTACTACAGTCTGGCTGTGGGCAGTGTCGATTCGCAGGATGCGCCGACCCGCGTTTTGAAGGGCATGGCACGTCACCCGTTGCCCGTTATGATTCTGGCGCGCCTTGCGGTCGACCGGCATCACCAGGGGTGCGGGTTGGGCAAGGCCATGCTGAAGGACGCCTTGCTGCGCACGGCGCAGGCTGCCGAGATTGCCGGTATGCGCTGTTTGCTGGTACATGCAAAAGACGAGGCAGCCAAACGCTGGTATTCGGCCTGGGAATTCGAGCCGAGTCCAACCGATCCTTACCATCTGTTTCTATTGCTGAAGGATCTGAAAGCGTTGCTGAATTAACTGCAACACGGTTTTTTAATCACATGGGTCTACAAGCGCGGGCGGCTGCTTGGCACCGCCCGCGGCTGGCATTACTCCGGTGGGCTTTGAAGTGGCGGGTCTGCGCCAAGCGAACGAACCGCCGCCGGGGCAATCGCCGAGGAAGATACGCTGATCGTCATCGGCAGTCAGTCCATCCTCGCGACCTATCCCCAGGCCGCTCCCGACGCGCTGAAATCCATGGAGGCGGACCTGATTCCAACGCGCCACTCTGAGCGTTGGAACCTGATCGACGGCGTGATCGGAGAGGGTTCACCCTTCCATGAAACCTTCGGCTACTATGCCGATGGCGTCGAAGAGACCACCGCCACACTGCCCGAGGGCTGGAAGGGGCGCCTTGTGCCCATCTGCAACGAGAATACTCGCGGCATTCGCGGCCTTTGTCTGGACGTCCATGATCTGCTGATCTCGAAGCACCTGGTCTCTGAAGACCGCTTCCTAAAATTCTAAACGACAAAAAGTGTCGTATCAGTTTGATGAGCTTACCTGACGATCGACCTACTTCAGCCGGCCCACGGTTCTGCCGGGGGATGCTTACTAATAATCTTAGATCGCACGCTGCGTTCTGAAAGAGTTATTCACGATACTGCTAAATCCCTAACTCGGATAAGCTCTCAACTTGAAAAAGTCCTGACGGATAGTCTTCCCAAAAGACCAAGCCGCAAATTTCTCCACTATCTATCAGTTTCTCTATCCTGCGGATGTCGTGCAACTCATTCTCGTCTGATGGATCATTCGCTCTTATCGTTACCGCTATCTGTGAGTGTTCAGAAGAATCCGCGATACTGCGCAGTTGATTCTCAAGGTCAGGATGATATATTATGGTTTGCATGTAAACGTCCTCTAAGTCGATTGAAAGATATCTCTATTCCTAAGAGATCGGTGGTTTGCAACTCTGACAACCCACTGATTAGGTAACCTAGCGCTTGTAAGCTGATCGAATAGCGAAGTCACGTGCATTAGGCTGCTTCGCCTCCATCTTGTCAGCGATTGTGAAGGGGCCTGCTTTAACTTGGAGTGGGTTGAGGTGGAATTTTTCCTCCTTGTTTTTGATTAGCCTGCGTGACAGACGCGAAGCTTCGGTTAAATGGAAGAATTGAATCATCGCCTGTCGCAGGGTTTGAAGCAGGTAGCTGTCTCCCGGGAGTTCGTTCATGAAGATCGGTCAGGATGGCGTGTTAATCGCTTAAAAATCAGGCCAAGCCGATTTCAGCAACGAAGGCAAAACAACACCCGCCTCGCCGTGCAGATTGTGCCACATGGTTTCATCCAGAGCCGTCGGTTCAGGGTTGATTTGCACAACCGGGATTTGTTGGAACACGGCCTCTTTCGGCAAAGAAGCCGCCGGATAGACCAACCCAGAGGTGCCGACGCTGAGCATTAAATCGCAGGCCTGCGCGGCTCGTTTGGCCCGATGCCAAACGTCGACCGGCAGGGCCTCGCCGAACCATACCACTCCAGGGCGGATGAATCCGCCACACTGAACGCAGGTCGGTGGTTCGATGCGCTGTTGATCATCGGTTGCCATTGGCGCATCCGGCGGGCAATGGGTGCCGCAATCAAAACAGCGCGGCCGTTCCAGGCTGCCGTGCAGTTCTAAGACATCCGGGCTACCGGCGCGCGCATGCAAACCATCGACGTTTTGGGTGATCAGTGTGAGTTTTGGCACCCGGTTCGCCAAGGCGGCGATGGTCAGGTGTGCGGGATTCGGCTCGCAACGAGCCACCAATGCACGGCGCCATTCGTACCAACCCCAGACCAGGCTCGGATCGCGTACAAAGGCGTCGGGCATCGCCAGATCCTCAGGTTCGTACTGGGACCAAAGGCCGGTCAAAGCATCGCGAAAGGTCGGGATGCCGCTTTCCCGTGAGACGCCGGCGCCGGTGAAGACCACCAAGTGCTGAGATTGCCGTAAACGGGTCAGCAATTCGTCATCGAAAGGCATCGGTGGTGTGGTCTGAGTTTCAGTCATTGGGCATCACCTCGTTTGAGGATAGCGGGCCTGATCGGGCGGCGCGCTCTGATTATGGTTGCAGATTGGCTGGCCTCGAAGCGAAACCGTCCATGCCTTTGCGTGGGACCTGTCTTTTGGTTTCCCGCACCCCGCTTGCGCGGGGCGCGCCCGGGACCCCTAAGCGGCCTCCCGCATCCCCGAGTCCTTCAACCGACACTCCGCGATCAACCGCCGCAGGAAAGCCTCCGGCGCCAGCTGCTCACCGAGCAGCCGCTGCTGGCGGCATACATTGGCAAAATCCCCCGGCGTCAGGGACTCCAGCCGTTCCAGATGCCGGGCCAGATTGGTGGGTATCGCGGCGTCCGCGTCTCCGAGTGCTTCCCGCGCAAATAGCCCAAGACGTTGCTCCAGTTTCAGCGCACGGAAATTCAACTTGAAGTCGAACCGTCGCAATGCCGCACCATCCAGACCGCTCATCAAGTTTGTCGCGGCGATAAAGATGCCGGGGAAGCACTCCATTTGCTGCAACAGCTCATTGACCTGCGTGCGCTCCCAAGTGCGCTGCGCCTGACTGCGATCAGCCAGGAAGCTGTCGACCTCATCCAATAGCAGCACCGAGCGCTCGGAATCAATGCTGACGAACAGTTGCGCCAGATTCTGCTCGGTCTCGCCCACATAAGGCGAGATCAGGTCCGAGGCCTGCCGCGCGATCAGTTCCCGATCCAGCGCCTCGGCCAACACCTCGGCAAAGGCCGTCTTGCCGGTGCCGGGCGGGCCGTAGAAGCACAGCCGGCCCGTGCCCTCGCGCTCCAGCGCCTGCACCAGCGCATTGGGTTGAATACCGCCGGCCAGGTTCAGATAGGCCACATCGAAATCCGCCGCCGATTCCCGCCGCCGTGGTCTCGGCGCGCCGTGCAACAAGCGTCGCATTGCCGCGATGTTGCGGCGCACGGTCTCTTCATTGGGCGCATCCGGGCGCAAGTCCAGCAGTCGTCGAGCAGCGCCTAGCGTGGCTGGGGCCAGCTCTTCGTCTGCTGCTAGATCCTCGAGCAAGGTCGGCGACAGGCCAACATCCCCGAGGTGACGCTCGGCCATCTGCAAGCGCACCGAGCGCGGCGGGGTGACGAAGGCCACCGGCAGCAGGAAGCGACGCTGAAAAGCTGGGTCCATGCCGCGCGTCTGGTTGCTGATCCAGATCGCCGGCACCGGGTTGTCTTCCAGGATGCGGTTCATCCAACCCTTCTGCTCGCCGGTCGGGCCGGAACCGCCGAAGAAGGCAAAAAAGCTGTCCTGCTGGGTGATGACATCCTCGACTTCGTCGAAAATGATCACCGCGTCGCGGCGCTTGGCGAGCAGGCGTTGTGCGACCAGATAGGCGGACAGGCGCCCGTCGCGATCCAGACCTTCCTCCTGGCCGTCGCGATCATCCTCGGTACTGGCGACCTGATAGGCCGTCAGTTCGCACGCCGAGGCCAGGGCGCGTGCCAGCTCGGTCTTGCCGGTGCCGGGCGGGCCATAGAAGAGCGCGTTGACCCCGGCCACTCCCTCGCGCGCGGCCGCCGCCAGGGTCTCCTGCACCTCCAGCGCGCGCTCGCGCAGATGTGGAAAGGCCGCCGGCGTCCAGTCGCCCGCAGGCGCCGGCTCGACCAGGCAGGCGAGCAGGGCGGCTTCGTCTTGCGGTTCGGCCTCGAACAGATCACTGAGCAGATCGCTCGGCTTCAGCAGATCCTCGACATCCGGATGGATACGACGATAGTCAAGTAATCCGAGCTGGCGCAGCGGGGCGCTTTTCTTCACGGCATTTCGCAGCGCCCGCTCATCGATGCGCAGCATAGCTGCGACGCAATGGCGCACATCGCCGCGCACATGACGATTGATACGGCCTTCGTTCACCAACTCGTCAAAAGCGCTGCTGGTGTCGCGCAGGTCGAGGTACTCGAGGATGCGTTCGGCGGTGGCGTCCAGCCCCAGGGACTGGCTGAGCAAACTGGCCACCGGCGAAATGCAGCGATTGTCGTCGGCTTGATCCAATTGCTTGAGCATCCGGCGCGGCAGGCCCCGGTAAAACTTGCGCAGTGGACCACGGGTAGAGAACAAGTGCTCACTCCCATCCGGCTCGGGAAGGGGCCGCTCAAGCTCCGCTTCCAACTTCCTGATCAGATCACTTAGGTCCTTGTCATCCTTGTCGTCCTCGTCAGTGTCTGTTGCCTGCGCATAAAGTTCGGCGCGGACCCGAGTCGGCAGCAACGTCCCGGTCAGCTCCCAAAGCGCGCGCAGAAAATCGCGATCCTCCAGGCGCTCGCGCACGCGCTTGTCGCTGAACAGCAGCCCCAGTGCGAAGCGGGCCAGGCGCAGCTCACTGGTTGGGACCGCGTTGAAGTCAGGGCGCCAGCAGTAAGAGGTGTCAGTCATGCGATTCTCCTGATGTATAAAGAGCGAATGTCGGAAGCCAAAGGCGGGTTTTCGCCGGACCCCAGGGGCCCGGCGGTCAAACTCAGTCTGGTTGCCAGGGCTGAAAGCGACGGCTGTCGTAATGCCAGTTCAAGAAGTCGCCGCGATGCGGCCCCTCGTCGACAAACAAGCCGAGGACGAGGTCCAGCGGTTCGCGGAAGTAGGGACTGCCGGCATCCCGCTCGCTGTCGAATACCGGCTGATCGAGAACCTCCAACACCACCGCCGGCTGGGTGGCGCGAGGGTAGCGCTTGCTCATCAGTCCCGGTTTCCAGACCACCAGATCGCCGGGTTTGAAACGATGCGCCTGCTGCCATTGGCGGAAGCGTTCCTGTAAGGCGGCAGAGGGGTCGCCGCTCAGATCGTCGAGGGGTTCGTCTTCCAGCAGCAGATCATTCGAGCCGTCCTCATCCAGGCCGATGCGCGCGAGCCAGTCATTGGCGCTCAAGCGGTTGTTGTCTCTAGGCATTCATCAATCTCCTTCATGCGTCTGCGAATGGTCAGAAAGTGATCCGAGTAAGAATCAGTCTATGGGGCGCAAAAAGCCCCAGCGAACCCAGTGCGGTCTTGCGGTGGCGCTGCACAAATTGTTAAAGAACCAAAGGCCACCGCCGCCCAGAACGAGAAACCCGTGATGTCCGTTAGGCGGTGCGTGAAATTCTGCGAAAACGACCGTTCATGGTCGGAAACCGACCACTCGTCTGGAATGCCCGGCTCGGCTCCCGTACTGAGGCGTCGCGGAGCGGCTAGGAAGCTCCCTCACGGTGTTGAGCAAGACATATATATACCGCACTCATGCGACGCCCCCTGTCGCATCGGGCGTCGGTTGAGCTGGTTTGGGGCGGCGCGGCCGCCTTGCGACAAAGACAGTCGCAAGGTGCGGCTAGACTAGAGCTGAGTCGCCGGCACCGTCGGTGGGAATACAGAGGGCATTTGAGGTCAGCATCATGAATCGACGTCAATGGCTGCAAGCGCTCGGGGCTGGCATGCTCTGGCCGCTGGGTGGCGTTGCCGCAAGGGCCTCAGCCAACCTGTTTCCAACCCTGCCGCACCTGGTGGAGTCGCGCCCGGCGAGCGCTTGTGAAACCGGGGGTGCCATGGATTTGACTGCGCTGTTCGAGCCCCCGCGATCCTGCTGTATCGGCTTGGGCACGGGTGCCGAAGCCTTCATTCGTACCCTGAAGACCCGCACGGACATTGAGCAAGTCGAGCTGATGACGGAGCAGGCGCGGGAGCCTCAGGCCGTTACGGATTGGCTGCACTCTCAGGCGGCACCGGGCGACTACGTCGTGGTGGTCATCGACGCCAGCGACCCGCAGGCGCTCACCGACCTGGCCCGGCATGTCCCGCAGTCCATGCCGGGAAGGGGCTCGGGATCGTGGAATTCGCCGATCTGATGCATGAGCTGCGGATGCGCTTGCCATTGCACGACGAGGCCCGGCTGGTGGAGACGGGTTTCCTGCATGAGGACTGGCCGCGCGACCGGCGGGTTCTTGGTGTCACTTGCTGATGGTGTTGCAAAAAACCACCGCGCGCTTGATCGCCTCGCCGGACATCTGGATCGAAGGCGAGGCGTTGCGCCAATTGGAGCAAACCGCCGCGCTGCCCGGCATGCGCGCCGCCGTCGGTCTGCCTGACCTGCATCCTGGCAAGGGCTATCCGATCGGCGCGGCCTTCCTGTCTGAGCGAATCTATCCTGCCCTGGTCGGCAACGACATCGGCTGCGGCATGGGGCTGTGGCAGACAGACCTTGCGATCCGCAAGTTCAAGCCCGAGCGGGCCGCCGAGCGCCTGACCGGACTGGAAGGCCCCTGGGACGGCGACCTCGCGCACTGGCGCGTCGATCACGGCCTCACGCCCACTGCCTTCGACCAGGCGCTCGGCACCATCGGCGGCGGCAATCATTTCGCTGAATGGCAGACCTTGGCTGAGGTGTTGGACCCAAGCGCCCTCGCCGAACTGGATCTTGACCCCGAGCGGCTATTGCTTCTGGTCCACAGCGGCTCACGCGGCCTCGGCGAGTCCGTCCTGCGCGCGGTCATCGACAGGCACGGTCACCTGGGGCTGGAACCGGAATCCACCGCTGCCCGAGACTACCTCAAGGCCCACGACCAGGCTATCCACTGGGCCGAGGCCAATCGCCGACTGATCGCCCGGCGCCTGCTTAACGCTCTGGGCACCGAGGCCGAGCGCCGGCTTGATGTTTGGCACAACCTGGTGCAACCCATCGACTGGGCGGGCGAGACACTGTGGCTGCATCGCAAGGGCGCGGCTCCCGCTGATCGCGGACCGGTAGTCATCCCAGGTTCGCGAGGCACTCTGTCCTACCTGGTCAAGCCCCTGATCCAACCGCGATTGAAATCAGCCCCTGAGACCGACGCCAGTCTGCGTTCGCTCGCCCATGGCGCGGGGCGTAAATGGAAGCGCGGCGAGGCGCGGGGTCGGTTGAGTGCCAGACAGCGACCAGACGATTTGCAGAAGACTGCCCTCGGCGGCCATGTCATCTGCGAAGACAAGGAGCTGCTCTATGACGAAGCCCCGGAAGCTTACAAAGCGGTCGACCGCGTCGTGGCCGATCTGGTCGACGCCGGCTTGTGCCGCGTCATCGCCACCCTGCGCCCGGTGCTGACCTACAAGGTCCGTCATCCGGCGCACAAGCAGCCTGGCGCCAGAAAAACAAAAAGAGGCCGCCGATGAGTCAGCCCACCCTGTGGTTGCAAATTTCCGCCGGCCGCTGCCCAGCCGAATGCGAATGGGTGGTCGGCCAACTCGCCCCGCGCCTGAGCGCGGATCTGCAAGCGCGCGGCCTCGCGGTGGATGAGATTGATCGCACGCCGGGCAGCCATGCCGGCGATGCTCGCTCGGTGCTGCTGCGAGTCAGCGGACTGGATGTTCTGGCGCGCGCTGCCGATTGGCTCGGCACCATCCAATGGATCGGCACCAACCCCTATCGACCGCACCACAAGCGCAAGAACTGGTTCGTCAGCGTCGCAGCATTCACGGAACCGGTGGTCTATACTTGGAACGAGCACGAGTTGCGCATCGAAACGCAGCGCGCCCCCGGGCCCGGCGGACAGCACGTCAACCGCACCGAAAGTGCGGTGCGTATCACTCATCTGCCGACGTAAGTCGGGCCAAAACTCAGTGCCCAGGTCGGCAATTCCATACCAAAGCATTTATGATACAATAACTTAACCAGCCCCTACACCGCGCGGCGGCCCTAGGTGGCCCGACTTATGACCAAGGCCGGCTGTTCTTCTCCAACCCATCCGGCACCGGCAAGACCGCATTTGGCGCTCCATCTGTTGCAAAAGTATGGCGCGCTTTCCCGGCATCTTTATCGAAGCAACTCATCTGCGGCGGCCAATTTGATTCGGCATTTGTTAAATAAATGAAAGCTTATTGTCACTCACGGCGGTTAAAGCTATTTTTTTGGAGGAGAAAGAAAATATGACAAACCAGAATCCGTGCGAAGCGAAAGCTGACTTCGAAAAATGGGCGAAAGGGTTTTCTGGCTGCAGCGGAGGTAACATTAAAGGAGACTATTGGATCTGCGGAATCGAGTGGGCCGGTAGTCTTAATGAAAGCGATCTGAAATTCAATGACGTGACGAGCCCCAGTGCGTGGAAGGATGATCAAAAATACCGAAAGTGGCAGTTAAAATCTCGATATAATCAAAACGCTCTTAAGCTCTATGCAGCGATGCTGGATAAAACTGTAACTGATTATCGCCAAATTGGCTTGGCGTCGAACGGACCTTTCACGCGGAAATCGAACACATTTAAGATGAACTTGTATCCGATCAGCTTTCGTAAGGATCTGAAGAAATTGTGGACAACATGGCTTCCAAATAAAACAGGGCTACCCACCAAAGCGTGCTATCAGAAATGGTGCAGGGATAACCGTTTTCCAGTAATTCGAGGATGGGTGGAAGAACACTCTCCCAAGGTAATTATTGGCACTAGTCGTGATTATATGGATGATTTTGTCTTAGCTTTCGGCGGCAAGAACGCGTTTCAGGAGAATATTAGAAAGATCAAAGAACAAGGTGAAGATATCGGTGCAGGACGCAAGCTGAATTGGCTGGAACTAGATGGCAAAAGCAAGGGTAATAGAACGTTGCTCGTGGTCACACCATTTCTTGGTGCACAACAAGGTTTGAACAGCAACCAACTGCTGCAGGCGACTGGGGCAAAGATTGCCCAGCGGCAAAAAACCTTGATGATCTAATTACAAATAAAAGGCGCCGTGGTCGAATTAATTTTCGAGCCCGCCGGGCAAGGACGCCCAGCCCCGTAACCCATTCCACCTGATCTCAGGTTTCACCTTCCAGCCCCCGGGGTTCGCCCTCGGGGGCTTTTTTGTGTCGGCCTCGGCGCCAGGAGCGGCGTTGCATTGCCGCACCCTTCGCGCCGCGACAAGTCCCAACTGCCGGCGGTGGTGGACGACTGGTTGGTATCGGTTGCGACTGGCAAGCGCCTGCTGCGGCAGAGCGATCTCGTCGCCGACGGCCTGCGCTACTAGGTTCCCCGAGACTTGTCCCCAGCCAAGTCATGCGTGCATACTCCGGCGCATTGCCTGTCCAATGCTGACGGTGCGAGCCCGATCTGCCCAGTCTGGTCCGGCCAGCAAGGAGTCCGATCCCATGCCATCCGTCCCATCTACCCCATCTGCCCCAAGCGCCCGCCGTCCCCTCAAGACCCGCGATGCCAAATGGGCGCGCGCCCTGGCCCGGTTGCTCGCGCGGCAGCAAGTGTCACCAAATGGCATCTCGCTGCTCAGTCTCCTGTTCGCCGGACTCGGGGCGATCGCAATGCTCGCGGTGCCTGCGGTCGAGCCGGCAACTCAGATTCTGCTGTTGCTGCTTGCAGCCGGCTGCATCCAGCTTCGCCTGCTGTGCAACCTGCTCGACGGCATGGTGGCAGTCGAGGGCGGACTCGGCTCGCGTGCTGGCGAGGTCTATAACGATTTGCCGGATCGGCTCGCCGATCCGCTACTGATCGTCCCGGCGGGCTATGCATGCGGGCTCCCCTGGGGACCGGAGCTGGCCTGGACGGCTGGGTGTCTGGCTTTGCTCACCGCCTATCTGCGCATGCTTGGTGGCGCCTGCGGATTGGCGCAGGACTTTCGCGGCCCCATGGCCAAGCCCCATCGCATGGCCAGCATGGCTGTCGGATTGCTGGTCGCGGCAATCATGGTGCCGCTTGATCTTTACGGACCAGCGTTGATGGTCACCCTCGCGCTGGTGGCGCTGGGTGCTGCCTGGACCGCGCTGCGGCGCACCCGGGCCATTGTCGCTGCCCTGGAGTCCCGATGAGCGCTGCGACCTCCCTCGCCGCCGGGCTGCTGGCGGGACTCACCCGCCTGATCACTGGCGTGCGCGCACGCTGGGTCTGCACGGCTCCCAGCACCGCCGCGAGAGTCTATTTTGCCAATCACGCGAGTCACTTGGACACGCTGGTAATCTGGGCCTCGCTGCCAAAGGCGTTGCGCACCCGCGTCCGACCCGTGGCTGCCGCAGACTATTGGGGCAAGTCCAGGCTGCGCCGCTGGCTGGCGACTGAGGTGCTCAACGCCCTGCTGGTGGAGCGCTCCGGCGGCAGCGGCAGCCGCGAGGCCCTGCACAGCCTGGTGACGACATTGAAAGCCGGCGACTCCCTGATCTTGTTTCCAGAAGGCACCCGCGGGGACGGATCGGCCGTCGGCGCGCTGCGCCCAGGGCTCTACTTTGTGGCCGAGCAATGTCCCGATGTCGAGCTAATCCCGGTCCACCTGCATAATCTCAGCCGCATTCTGCCCAAGGGCGAGTTACTTCCCGTGCCAATCATGGGCAGCGCCACCTTTGGTGCGCCAATGCACCTGCGACCAGGCGAGCACCGAGACTCCTTTCTGAATCGGGCGCGGGCCGCCATTCTAGACTTGGGGGAAGGCCAATGAATCTGGTTTGGGACCAACAACTCTTGATCTTGCTCGGCGGCATCGCGGGATTACTCATTCTGAGCAGCCTGATCGGCCTGCTGCTCGATCGGCGGGTGCGGACCGAGTCGGCGCGCGCGGTGGTGGACAATCTCAACGCTCGCATCCGTTCCTGGTGGGTCATGACCGCCGTCTTCGTGGTGGCACTCGCCACCGGCGGGGTCGGCTCGGTCATCCTGTTCGGGCTGGTCTCCTTCGTCGCCCTGCGCGAATTCATCACCCTCACCCCCACCCGACGGGCGGACCACCGCACACTGTTTTGGGCCTTCTTCGTCTTCGCGCCCGTTCAATACGTCTTGGTCGGCATCCAGTGGTACGGACTGTTCGTGATCTTCATCCCCGTCTACGCTTTCCTCTTCGTGCCAGTGCGCAGCGTGCTGGCCGGAGATACCGAGGACTTCCTGGCCCGCACCGCCAAGATCCAGTGGGGTCTGATGATTGCGGTTTATTGCGTCAGTCACGCGCCGGCGCTGCTGATGCTCCAGATCCCCGGGTACGAGGGTCAGCAGGCCAAGCTCCTGCTCTTTCTCATCGTCGTGGTGCAGTTGAGCGACGTGCTTCAGTACGTCTTCGGCAAGACGCTCGGCAAGCACCGCATCCTGCCGCGAATCAGCCCCAACAAGACCTGGGAGGGCACCCTGGGCGGCATTGCCGGGGCCAGTCTGGTGGGGGCGCTCCTGTGGTGGACAACGCCCTTCACACCCTGGACTAGCGGCGCCATCGCGTTGCTCGTCTGCACCCTGGGTTTCACCGGCGGGCTGGTGATGTCGGCAATCAAGCGCGACCGTGGGATCAAAGACTTCGGCAGCCTGATCGAAGGTCACGGCGGAATGATGGACCGCATCGACTCACTCTGCTTTGCCGCCCCGGTTTTCTTTCATGTGGTGCGCTATTTCTATGGTTAGAGGCTGTCGCCATGATGGCCCAGATGGCGTAATTTTTCGAAAATTCTCGCGCTTCTCCACTGTCTCTCCATAGTCTCCATCCTTTCTCCCGGATGGGAGCCTAAGCTCAAACTCGAGTCGGATAGACATCGAGCAACCTTGAGGAGGAGCGACCATGGAAACCATCGACACCATTCTCGATTTTTTGCGCCGGGAGGGACGGCTGACAGAGCTGGCGGTGAGTCCGTCGGGTTTCGTTTTCGACCCACGCAGCGGACAAAGCTATACCCTCAATCCAACCGGAGTCTTCTTTCTGACCCAGCTGCGTGACGGCGGTGACGCTGCCACTGCGGCCAGCGCCGCTGCGGAGCAGTTCGGCGTGTCCTGCGCCCTGACCCGAGGAGCGGTGGAGGGTTTTGTCCGCCAGCTAAAGCGGGTGCTGGCGTGAGCGCCCTGCGACGCAACAGCGACTGGCGCCGCTGGACAGTCGCGGTCACCGGCATGAATGCCATCCCCGACAACCCAGGCCCCGGCCTGGCGGTGGCTCGCTGTCTGAGTGCCTCCAATGCCTTTCGGGGGCGCATTGTCGGCCTCGGCTATGACGCGCTGGATCCCGGTCTTTACCACGACGGCATCTGCTGTGCCGCGCACCTGCTGCCCTACCCTTCAGCCGGCGCCGAGGCGCTCGCCGAGCGATTGAGCCAGATTGCGGAGATGGAGAAGATCGACGCAATCATTCCCTGCCTCGATGCTGAGTTGACTAACTTCGACGCCGTCGCTGTCGCTCTGACGCGCGCGGGCTTGCGCACCTTCCTGCCTGCAGGCGCTGCACTCGCGGCGCGCGCCAAGGATCGTCTGACGGACCTGTGCCAACGGCTCGGCATTGCCTGTCCCGAGACGCGCTTGGTCGCCGATCCGGCCTTCTTCGACCGCCCCGACGACTGGGGCTGGGATTATCCGCTGGTGGTCAAGGGCCTCTACTACGATGCCCGGGTGGCCTACGACCGCGACATGGCGCGGGCCGCTCTGCGCGCAATCGCGGCTCAGTGGGGTTACCCGGTACTGGTGCAGCGCTTTGTGCGTGGACACGAAGTCAATCTCGCTGGGCTCGGCGATGGGCAGGGAGGATTGATGGGACCGGTGATGATGCGCAAACAAGCACTTACCGACAAAGGGAAGGCGTGGGCCGGCATCGCCATTGCGGACCGCAAACTGGAGCGGTTGGCAGAACGGCTGGTGCGTGCCCTGCGCTGGCGCGGCCCGCTCGAAGTGGAGGCACTGGTGGGAGATGACGGCGAGCTGAGGCTGCTTGAGATCAACCCGCGCTTTCCCGCATGGATTTATCTGAGCCACGGGGTCGGCCGCAACCTACCGGAACTGCAACTGCGACTCATGGCCAAGGAGGCGCTACCCGCGCTACCACCGCCGCGCCCCGGCACGCTGTTCATCCGCCAGGCGGAAGAACGCATCGTCGCGCTCGAAGATTATGCCTCCCTGACCACCACTGGCAGTCTCACTCGTGGAGCCGCCACCGCCACCCAACGCGCTGCGGCCTGAGCCGGCAGGAGAAAGCAGATGCACAATGTCACCCCAATCCAAGGCCACAGCCAACGCATGTGGGAGCCACCCGTCATCCAGCCTCACCACCCGGGCGGGCTCAATAAATTCGGCCACCGCACCGGCAGCAGCAACCTGATGGAGAGAATCGACGGTGTGTCTATTGATAACCTGATGGACCGCTACGGCTCGCCCCTGTTCATTACCTCAGAACGGCGCTTGCGACAGAACGTGCAGCGCATCCGCGCGGCGCTGGAAGGGGTTTATCCGACTGTCGTCCATGGCTGGTCCTACAAAACCAATTACACCAGCGCAGTCTGCCGCATCCTGCATCAGGAGGGATCATGGGCGGAGGTGGTCTCGCGGTTCGAGTACGAGAAAGCGCGCCTCCTCGGAGTGCCTGGCGAGCGCATCCTGTTCAACGGCCCCAACAAATCGCGTGCGATTCTGGAGCGGGCGGTGGCGGAGGGAGCGCACCTCCACGTCGACCACCTCGACGAGCTAGCGCTGATCGAGGCCATTGCCGGACAGCGTGGCCAGGCGGCGCCGGTGACTTTGCGCTTGAACATGAACACTGGCTACACAGAAGCGTGGAGCCGCTTCGGCTTCAACCTGGAAAACGGCCAGGCCGACGAGGCCGCAGCCCGGGTGGCGGCCAGCCCGCACCTGCGTCTCACCGGGCTGCATAGTCACCTGGGGACTTTCATTCTTGACCCCCGCGCCTACGGCGAGCAGACCCGCCGCATGTGCGCCTTCATGCAACAACTGGAGGCAGATGGCCTTACCCGCATCGAGTGGCTGGACATCGGTGGCGGACTGCCATCGCGCAATGCCCTGCAAGGCATCTATGCACCACCGGAGCAGGCGGTGCCGCCGCTGGAGGACTATGCCGATGCCATCGGTCAGGCGCTCGCGGACGGGCTGGCGGGCCGCCCGGGCCCACCGCCCACGCTCGTGTTCGAGAGCGGCCGGGCAGTCGTGGACGATGCCCAAGTGCTGGCCGCCAGCGTAGTAGGCACCAAGCGGCTGCCCGACGGCCGCCGCGCAGCGGTGCTGGATGCGGGGATCAACCTCATGCTCACGGCCCTTTGGTACAACCACCCCGTCAGACTGGTGACCCCCAAGCCGGGATTGCCCGAGGAAACGGCACTGTTCGGACCAATGTGCATGAATATCGACGTGATGCGCAGCACTGTCTCGCTGCCGCCGCTAGCGCCGGGGGATCGGCTGGTTTTCGCCCCGGTTGGGGCTTACAACAATACCCAATGGCTACAGTTTATTGAATATCGCCCGCCGGTGGTCCTAGTTCATGCCGACGGCAATCACTCAGTGATCCGCGAGGGGGAAGATCTGGACAGCATGTGCCAACATGACCGCATGCCCGCCCATCTGGAACGTCCCGCCAACACCCCGCAACTCGCCGTGGTTGGCTAGGAGAGCTTCATGGTCCGATTCGCCAACGCCCTCCTCTCCTCCTACGGGTCCTTTCTGTTCTTCCGTCATCCCTGGGCCAACCTGCTGCTGGTTGGAGCCACGCTGCAAGCACCCTGGACCGGGCTGTGCGGACTGATCGCGGCTGCCGCCGCGCTGGCGTCGCGGCGAGCACTGGACATGACCGACGACGCCGTCGATGGCAACGGTGGCATGGGCGGCATGGACAGGGTCAACGGTATGCTGGCAGGGCTTTTCGTAGGAGCCACCTTCGCTCCCGGTCCGCAGCTGTTGGCGCTGGCGCTGTTCGCCGGAGCCCTGGCGCCACCGCTCACCCGCGTGCTCCATGATCGGCTAACCCTGGGCGCGGGCCTGCCGGTGCTGTCGGCCCCAATGGTGGTGCTGGCATTCGTCATGCTGGGTGTGGGGCGCGCACTGGCACTGCCCTTCGCCTCCGCGCATCTCTCCGGGTCGGTGGAGACCTGGCTGGCAACGGCGCTGCCCGGCGGCGCGCAGGCTTATCTGGTGTCTATGGGGGCTATCTACTTCACCCCCACGCTGGTGGGTGGCCTCCTGGTGCTAGCGGCGGTGCTGGTCGCCTCCCGGGCACTCGCACTGCTGTCGCTACTAGCCTGGGCACTTGCCGTCGGCGTGCTGGCTGCCTTCGGCCTGTCCTGGCAGCTGCCGGCGGTCAGCGCCTCCGCGACTGCTGCGATGGTGGCTGCGCTGATGGCAGGCGGAGTTTTCGCCCGCCCCGGCAGGCGCGCCCTGGCGGTGGGAATGGCCGTAGCGGTAGTCGCCGCGCTGTTCTCGCTGGCCCTGACCAATGCCCTGTGGTACCTCGCGCTGCCACCCCTCTCATTGCCCTATCTGGCGACGCTGTGGCTGGCGATGGCCGCCTGCGGTCGCCATCGGGGGCAGCCCTGGTCCAGCTACTGGCTGGACTTTCCTCAGGTGCCCGAGCGTTCTCTGGAGGGGACCCGGCTGGCTGAGACGCGCGGCGTCGGGATCGGAAGTCTCCCCGTGCGTGCCCCCTTTAGCGGCACCTGGGATGTCTACCAGGGGTTCGACGGCCCCCATACCCATCGCGGTATCTGGCGCCACGCCCTCGATTTCCACCGGCTGGTGGGTGGCAGCGCCCATCGCGGTGATGGCAGATTACTGACCGATTACTATTGTTTTGGGGCGGTGGTGAAAGCCCCGGTCCATGGCGTCGTAGTCGCCTGCCGCGACGACCTCGCGGACAACCCGCCAGGAGAGGTCGACGCTTTCCACCCATGGGGCAACCATGTGTTGATTCAAGTCGATATCGGGGTTTTTGCCTTGCTGGCCCATCTCCAGCAGGAAAGTCTGACGGTCGCCACGGGAACCCTGGTTGCTCCCGGCCAGCCGGTGGCCCGCTGCGGCAACTCCGGCCGCTCCCCGCAACCCCACCTCCATCTCCATGTGCAACGGCTCCCAATGCTGGGAGCACCGACCATTCCCTTCCATCTCGCCTTCGTCATGCTGGAGCGGGAGTCTGCCCCGGCACCGGATGCGTTGGCTTTCAATGCCGTGCCAAGGGCGCGTGAACGCGTAACCGCAGCAGTGGTCGATCCTGCTCTGGCCGGGGCAATGCATCACCCGGTCAGGCGCCGATACGCCTATGCCGGCGAAGGGCAGTGGCAGGCCGCCCGCAGTTGGGAGGCAGCCGTGGAGCTGGACATGGCTGGGCGCGCCTGGCTGGTCAGTTCCAACGGCGCAAGGATCGGGATTGCAGAGGGAGCCTGCGCGGCAGCCCTGTACGACCGCCATGGACCCGCCGACTCCCTGCTCGACGCCCTGGCACTAGCCGCCGGCCTGACGCCCCTGATCGGCGGCAAGACCGAGTGGCGAGATGCCCCGCCGCTCTCGCTGCTGGCACTGCCGCAAATTCTCAACTTGGTCTGCTGGTTGCTGCCGGGCCTTTTAAGAGTGGAGAGCCACTACCGGCGAAAACCGGCCGCGACCGGCGGCTGGCACCAGGAAGGGCATCACCAAGTGCTGTTGGGCAAGCGCATGCTTTGGTCCTGCAAGAGCATGGCGCGCATCGTCGAGGGCGAGGGAGTGAGTGCCTTTCATGTGATTGGAGCGGACGGACAGCGCATTGGTGCGCGACTGGTCAGCCACGGCGTCAAGCCGGACATCGGCATCGCCGGCTGGAGTCTTCCCGCGCGCATGGTAGCTTGACATGAAGCGCTCTCTGATAAAGACACTCGCGTTCAAAATCTTTCTGGTTGTCCTGGCCGGGATGGTTGCCCTGGTGGCCGGAATGTTGGCTCTCACCTATACCAGTGTCGGCCGCGGCTTTCTTGATTACATCCACGCGATAGAGCTGGAGCGGACCACGGAAATCGTCCAAGTCTTGCAGGATATCCGCGCCCGCGATGGCGACTGGCGGGCGGTACCGACGGATTCCGAATCCTTCCGCCGCTGGCTGTTACCGCGACTCTCCGCCCCTGGCGGATTCGTTGGTTTAGACAGTTTGGGTCCATTGCCAGCAACAGCGCCCGGAGAAGCTTGGGCAAGCTTTCCGCCGCCGCCAGGAGCGCCACCCAGAAACAGAGGATTCCCACCGCCTCCGCTTGCCCAAGGCAACTTCTCGCCCCCCATCGGCGGTCCGCCACCCCTTCCTGAAGGCCAAAGAGGTGGGCCGCGACCACCCGACCGCTTAGGTTTGCTCGGCCGAATCGCTCTGCTCAACGCCGACGGTGAACTGATCGCCGGTCCCGCCGAGGCGACGCTCAAAGATGCTCGCCGACCAATCACAGTCGACACCACAGTGGTGGGCTGGTTGGCGGTGACCCGCAGCAACGCAGGAGAAGATGATCTCGCCCGGCGTTTCCTGCACGGGCAACGCAACAACATGCTGCTCATCAGCGCTTTGAGTGTCGTACTGAGCGTACTCTTGGCGTGGCGATTGGCAGCAAATGTACGGCGGCCTGTCGGAGCACTGGTCGCGGCCATGGGGCGACTCGCCGATGGCAACTATGGAACCCGCATCCCAGAGGCACGGGGCGACGAGCTGGGCGACCTAGCACGCACGCTCAATCACCTCGGCGGTGCGCTGGAGCGCTACGAGGGCATGCGCCGCCAGTGGGTCGCGGATACCTCCCATGAACTCCGCACGCCCATTACCATTCTGCGCGCCCGAATCGAGGCCATGCAGGATGGCATCCATGCCGTGGAGCCGCACCGCCTGGGCGAGCTGCACCGACAAGTGATGAACCTCTCCGCCCTGGTGGACGACCTCTATACCCTGGCCCGCGCCGACCTGGGACGCCTTGAGGTCGCGCGGCTGCCGGTAGAACCCCTATCGGTGCTGGATGACGTTCTGGAGGCATTCCAGCCCCGCTTGTCGGCGGCAAATCTCGCCCTAGAGATTAAGCATGGAGAGAGTGAGCCCGCGTCCTCCCCCGCATCCTTGACCGCACCCTCGGCCACGTCCAACTGGATCACCCTGGGCGACGAGCGGCGGCTGAGCCAGCTGTTTAGCAACCTGATTGAAAACAGCCTGCGCTATACCGACGCCGGCGGGCGCATCCGGGTGGTCTGCACCATCGAGCGCAGCGCCCTGCGGCTGGCTTTCCACGACACACTGCCCGGAGTTCCAGACACAGATCTGGCGCACCTGTTCGACCGCTTCTACCGCGTGGAAGGCTCGCGCAACCGAGCCTTGGGCGGGTCCGGTCTCGGACTGGCGCTATGCCGGACCATCGTTCAGGCCCACGATGGGACCATTATCGCCCGCCCATCCGAGTTGGGCGGGCTATGCGTCGAAGTACGCCTTCCCCTACGACAGCCAGGAGCAGAGACTCGATGAGCGCGCAATACCGGATTCTGGTGGTGGAGGACGAGCCCGACATCGCCGATGTGCTGGTGGACTACCTGGAAAGCGCCGGTTTTGTCGCCGAGCACCTGGCCGACGGCCTATCCGCAGTGGCGCGAGCCAGCGCCGGGGAATTCGACCTCATGCTACTCGACCTGATGCTGCCCGGCATGGACGGACTAGAGGTCTGTCGCGAGGTACGCAAGGTGTCGCAGATACCCATCGTCATGGTCACCGCCCGGGTCGAGGAGCTAGACCGGCTGCTGGGTTTGGAGCTTGGCGCAGACGACTATGTCTGCAAGCCCTTCAGCCCGCGAGAGGTGGTCGCTCGGGTGAAAGCAGTGCTGCGCCGCACGCAGACAAGCGATGCCGAAACAGAAAAGCCGGGGACGGCCCTGGTCATCGATGAGGACGCAAAGCGAGTCTGCGTCGCTGGCAAGCCGGTCGAGCTGACCCGCACCGAGTATCGGGTCCTGTGCCTGCTCTCGAGCCGTCCGGGGCGGGTTTACTCTCGCGCGCAGATCCTGGAGTTGGCGTACGACGACGAGCAGGAGGTCTCCGACCGGGCGGTCGACAGCCACGTTAAGAATATCCGCCGCAAGATCGCTGCGGCTGGCGGTGGTGAGCCAATCCAGTCGGTGTATGGCATCGGCTATCGCTTTGAAACTTAAGCGGCGCGGACATTCGCCCTGCTATGCACATAGGAGTTAGAGATCATGTCGATGCGCTATTTCGCGCCCGCGCTGGCGCTCGTATTCACCACCGCCGCCGCTGCCCAGGTCGATACGGGACAGGTCCGCTGCTATGACCAGAGCCACCCAATTGCCTGCCCGGCGCCGGGTGAGCCCTTCTATGGGCAGGACGCCCAGTACCATTCGCAAGAGATGAAATACCGCGACAACGGCGACGGAACAGTGACTGATCTCACGACAGGCCTGATGTGGTCCAAGGGGCTAGACCCACACAAGCTAAGCCTGGAGGAAGCAAAACGGGTCGCCGCTGAGATGACTCTTGGCGGGCACCACGACTGGCGCGTTCCCAACATCAAAAAGCTCTATTCGTTGATCGACTTCCGTGGCTACACCGGTTTCTTGCCTCCCCCCCGGCCAACAGGGCCTCGCCAGCAGGACGCCCGAAGCCGCCCCATGCAAAGGGTGCCCGGAAACGCGGTGCCCTTTATCGATACCGACATGTTTGAGTTCGCCTACGGCAATGTCGCCGCCGGCGAGCGCTACATCGACGCCCAGTGGCTGAGCAGCACCGAATACGTCAGCACCACCATGGGCGGCGCCCGGACCCTTTTCGGGGTGAACTTCGCCGATGGGCGAATCAAGGGCTACGGCTACCGTCACCCCAACCGGCGCGACGGGTTCGAGAAGCGCTTCTATGCCCGTTATGTGCGAGGCGCACCCTACGGGGAAAACAAACTCAAGGCTAATGGCGACGGCACAGTCACCGACCAAAGCACCGGCCTGACCTGGATGCTGGCCGACAGCGGGCGCGGCATGACCTGGCAAGAAGCGCTCGCCTACGCCGAGAATATGGAATTTGCCGGCCACGACGACTGGAGACTGCCCAACGCCAAAGAGCTACAGTATCTGGTGGACTACAGCCGCTCGCCGGACACGACCAACAGCCCCGCAATCGCCCCGGTGTTTCAGAGTACCGCTATCACCAACGAGGCAGGCCAGCGCGATTACCCCTTCTACTGGACGTCCACCACCCATCTCGATGGCCCCATGCCCGGCTCCAGCGCTGCCTATGTCTCCTTCGGGCGAGCCATCGGCAGCATGAGAGGTCGCGTAATGGACGTGCACGGCGCCGGAGCGCAGCGCAGCGACCCCAAGGTGGGCAGCGCACGCCTCGGACACGGCCCACAAGGTGACGCACAGCGGGTGCACAACTACGTCCGCTTGGTACGCGGTGGGAATGTCAGGCACTCGGTGTCGCCTTCGTCTCTGTGACGCCCCCTTTCCTCTCCAATCTTGCGGTTGATATCGAGCAGGTATTCATTCCATTTGCGAAAGGCGTCTCTGTCATCGTCATCCGACTCAGAGAGTGGATAGTACAATGCCTCACGGGAATCCAGGCGTGCACCAGGTGGGCACCAGCGCTTTGAGAACGTCTGAAGACCCCGGCAAGGCACTCGAGGGAAATACCAACGCCAGCCACTAGCACATCAGGTGCCAGTTTATTTTGTATCTAAAACCGAAACTTACAAAAAGTATTGACTGGCGGCGGCGAGCGCTTATAATGCTCCGCTTTATCGCTAGGCGCGTAGCTCAGCTGGTTAGAGCACCACCTTGACATGGTGGGGGTCGGTGGTTCGAGTCCACTCGTGCCTACCAATTCCTTATCAGAACGCCGTCGGGCTATCTGCTTGAGACGCCGTCAGTCCATCTGATTCCGCACCGCCGAGCGCCCCGTCAGCCGCATGGCTGTCGTCGCCGGTCAGTTTGCGGATTGAGAGGCTGGCGGTTTTTTCATTTTGGCTTTCGCCGTTCAGTTTCGTCAAGCCCGCTCTGTTCAGCTAAACCCCTTCTGTTTCTTTCAAGTGGCCCCGCGTATCGGCCACCACTGTTACCCCAAGGATTTTTCCATGCCCCTGATCAGGCTCCCCGATGGCTCCGAGCGCCGCTTTGACGCGCCGCTCAGCATCCAGGCCATTGCTGAAGACATCGGCCCGGGTCTCGCCAAGGCCGCGCTCGCCGGGCGCGTCAATGGCCGCGAGGTTGATCTTGGCTTTGTGGTCAGCGACGATGCCGCAATCGCCATCATCACTCGCCGTGACGAGGACGCCCTCGAACTGCTGCGCCACGATGCCGCCCATGTGATGGCCCAAGCGGTGCAAGAGCTGTATCCCGGCACCCAGGTCACCATCGGCCCAGCTATCGAAAACGGCTTCTATTACGACTTTGCGCGCGAGCAGCCTTTCACACCCGAAGATCTGACCGCCATTGAGGCGCGCATGAAGGAGATCGTCAAGCGCGATCTGCCCATCGAGCGCGAAGTCCTTGATCGCGAGGAAGCCAAGCGCGTCTTCGGTGAACTGGGCGAGACCTACAAGGTCGAGATCATCAACGACATCATCCCTGAAGGCGAGGAAGTTTCCATCTATCGCCAGGGCGACTGGTTCGATGTCTGTCGCGGGCCGCATCTGCCGAGCACCGGCAAGCTCGGCGATGGCTTCAAGCTGACCAAGGTGGCCGGGGCCTATTGGCGCGGCGACTCGCGCAACCCCATGCTGCAGCGCATCTATGGCACCGCCTGGCGCGATAAGAAGGAGCTGAAGGGCTATCTGCACCGCCTGGAGGAAGCCGAGAAGCGCGATCATCGCAAGCTCGGGCGCCAGCTTGATCTGTTCCACTTTCAGGACGAAGCTCCGGGCATGGCTTTCTGGCACCACAAGGGCCGGACGGTCTATCGGCTGGTCGAGCAGTACATGCGCGAGAAGCTCGACGAATACGGCTACGAAGAAGTCGAAACACCTCAGGTGCTGGATCGATCTCTATGGGAGCGCTCCGGACACTGGGAGAAGTTTGCCGACGACATGTTCACCACCCAGCTTGATGAGCGCGACTATGCCATCAAGCCGATGAACTGCCCCGGCCATATTCAGCTCTATAATCAAGGCCTGCGCAGCTATCGTGACCTGCCGCTGAAACTGGCCGAGTTCGGCGTGGTGCATCGCAGCGAGCCCTCGGGCACCCTGCACGGGCTGATGCGCGCGCGCCGCTTTACGCAAGACGACGCCCATGTCTTTTGCACCGAGGACCAGCTCCAGGCCGAGGTCGCGACCCTGATCGACATGGTGTTCGAGACCTATCGGGACTTCGGCTTCGAGCAGATTGATCTGGCGCTCTCACTGCGCCCTGAAAAGCGCGTGGGCTCCGATGAGTTATGGGACAAGGGCGAGGCGGCGCTGGATCAGTCTCTGCGCGACAAGGGGCTTGAGTTCCGCGTACAGCCTGGCGAAGGCGCCTTTTATGGACCCAAGATTGAGTTCACCCTGCGCGACAGCATCGGGCGCACTTGGCAGTGCGGCACCATTCAGGTGGATTTCTCCATGCCTGGGCGGCTCGACGCCCATTACATCGCCGAGGACAACAGCAAGCAGACCCCGGTGATGATCCATCGTGCCATCTTAGGCTCCATGGAGCGCTTCATCGGCATTCTGATCGAACATTACGCTGGCGCCCTGCCCGTCTGGCTCGCGCCCGTGCAGGCGGTGATCATGAATATTACCGATCGCCAGGCCGAAACCGTCACCCAGACCACGAAAGTCTTGCATGACAAGGGATTCCGCGTCATCTCGGACTTGAGAAACGAGAAGATCGGCTTTAAAATCCGCGAGCACACGCTCCAGAAGATACCCTACCTGCTGGTCGTCGGTGATCGCGAGGTGGAAAATGCCAGCTTCGCCGTGCGGGATCGTAACGGCCAAGATCTCGGCAGCCTGTCGGTTGAGTCTTTTGCCGAACAGCTCGTTGGCGATGTTCGCGAACGGCGCTGACGTCGTCCGGTTAGCTGCGGACAGAGCAGTCACGCCTGGCTTTACACCCGCATCCGCCATCGACAGCTGCATCCGAAGGGTCAGGTAATTTTCTGCGAACGACTAACACCTAACAATTGCTGGGCCGATTTGCGAGCCAGTTTGCGAGCCAATTTCTGAGCCAATTTCTGAGCCAATTTCTGAGCCAATTTCTGAGCCAATTTCTGAGCCAATTTCTGAGCCAATTTCTGAGGAGGAGTTCCACTATCGCTGCGCCAAAACGTAACCGCGTTAACGAAGAAATCACAGTCCCGGAAGTCCGACTGATCGGCGCGGATGGAGACCAGATCGGTGTCGTCGACCTGCAGACGGCCATGACCCGAGCGACCGAAGAAACCCTTGACTTGGTCGAAATCGATCCAAATGCCGAACCGCCGGTTTGTCGGCTGATGGATTTTGGCCGCTTCCTGTTCGACCAGAAAAAGAAAAAATCCGAAGCCAAGAAAAAGCAAAAGCAAGTTCAGGTCAAGGAGATGAAATTTCGCCCTGGTACGGACGAGGGCGACTACAAAGTCAAGATCAGAAACCTGATCCGCTTTCTGCAAGAAGGCGATAAAGCCAAGGTCACGATGCGATTTCGCGGACGCGAGCATGCCCACCGTGAACTCGGCCTTGAATTACTGCAACGGGTCGAAAAGGATCTTGCTGACCTCAGCGTGGTCGAGCAGCAGCCGCAGATGGAAGGGCGGCAGATGGTGATGGTTCTGGGGCCTAAGAAAAAGTAGCACCATGATGCCAATCGCCATCAGCTATTACCTTATCAGTAATAGCAGGCAGAGGGCCGGCACGGGGGATGGGTTCCCCAAACCGGACAACACCCCTCAGAGCATTCTCCGCAAAGACAATGCTGCCGGAGACTAACCTCCAGCGACCGACGGATACCCACTAACAGCGGCCCGCGGGAACGGGCTTCCGCGCGTTTTGCCGCCAATAAACCACCCATGCAAATGTCTTGATTGGGAGCGAACTCCCAAACAAACTCACCGCATGGATTAAGACTAAGGAGATAAAAATGCCCAAAATCAAAACCAATCGCGGTGCGGCCAAACGCTTTGCCCGCACCGCTGGCGGCGGATTTAAACGCAACGCTTCCCATCGGCGCCACATTCTGACCAAGAAGGCCACCAAGAGAAAGCGTCAGCTCCGCGGGTCACATCGTCTGCACAAGGCCGATCAGCGCGCCGCGCGACGGATGATGCCTTACTGCTAAGACGGGTCGATTTGAAGACAACCCCTGTGGCACGTCTTCAGGCCAGCCAGCCATCGCATCCCGCAACCACTGACGTTATTTCCGGAGAGAGGCCATGCCTAGAGTCAAACGCGGCGTTACCGCACACGCCAAACACAAGAAAATCTTAGACGAAGCCAAGGGTTATTACGGTGCCCGACGCAAGGTCTTTCGGGTCGCCAAACAGGCAGTCATCAAGGCGGGCCAGTACGCCTATCGCGACCGCCGACAGAAGAAGCGCCAATTCCGCACGCTTTGGATTGCCCGTATCAATGCCGCCGCGCGCATGAACGGCCTGTCCTACAGCCGCATGATGGATGGCCTGAACAAGGCCGGCGTTGAGATCGACCGCAAGGTGCTAGCCGACATCGCCTATCATGACGAGATCGCCTTCGCCGCACTGGCCGAACAGGCCAAGGGTGCGCTCGTCGCCTGAGGCGTCAAGCGCCCCTGCAACAAGAAACCCAGTCACAAGGGTTGCAACCACAAGGGTCAGGGAAAGGTCTCGAATCCTTTCCCTGACTCGGTTGAGCACCCCCTATCCGCTCCATCTTCCGCACTAGCCTTCCAACACAGGGGACGGGTTTGAACGCGATCAGCGATGCCACTGAGCTCGGCCAGCAACTTGCCGATCTTGGCGAGCGCCTGCGCACTGAAGCCACCACAGCCGACAGCCTCGCCGCACTTGATGAGGTGCGGGTGCGCTATCTCGGCAAGAACGGCCATCTCACCGCGCTGCTTAAACAGCTTGGCCGCCTGCCGGCGGAGTCCCGTCCCAGTGCCGGGCAGGCGATCAACCAGGCCAAAAGCGCCGCCCAGCAGCAGCTCGACCAAGAGCGCGCGCGACTCGAAACCAAGGCGCTCGAAGCGCGACTGGCCGGCGAGCGCATTGATGTCACCCTGCCCGGCCGCGGCCAGCATCCCGGTGGTCTGCATCCGGTCACCCGCACCATGAATCGCATTGAGCGCTTGTTCGCCAGCGCTGGGTTCGAGGTGGCAGAGGGGCCGGAAGTCGAGGATGACTACCATAACTTCGAGGCGCTCAACATTCCGCCCGAGCATCCGGCCCGGGCCATGCACGATACTTTTTACTTTCCTGATGGGCGCCTGCTCCGCACCCATACCTCGCCGGTGCAGATTCGCGTGATGGAGAGCTGTGAGCCGCCGCTGCGTATCATCGCGCCTGGGCGGGTGTACCGCTGCGACAGCGATTTAACCCACACGCCCATGTTCCATCAGGTCGAGGGCTTTCTGGTCGATGATCGAGCCACTTTCGCTGATCTCAAAGGCCTGCTCTATGACTTTTTGCGCCAGTTTTTCGAGCAGGATGACCTCTCCCTGCGCTTTCGCCCGTCCTATTTCCCCTTCACCGAGCCCTCGGCTGAAGTGGACGTCCAGTGCGTCAAGTGTGGCGGCAGTGGTTGTCGTATCTGCAAGCAGAGCGGCTGGCTTGAAGTCTTGGGCTGCGGCATGATCCACCCGGAGGTGTTCCGCCATGTTGGCATCGATACCGAGCGCTTCCAGGGCTATGCCTTTGGCATGGGGGTAGAGCGCCTAGCCATGCTGCGTTATGGCGTAGACGATTTGCGGCTGTTCTTCGAGAACGATCTGCGCTTTCTGGCGCAGTTTCGTTGAGCGACCCCAATGATTCAGCTCCCACCAGCCACCCACTCAATTCTTAACACAAGACAAACACCATGCGACTGAGCGAAGCCTGGCTGCGCGAATGGGTCGACCCACCCATCGATACCCAAACGCTGACTGATCAACTCAGCATGGCCGGACTTGAGGTCGATGCGCTTGCGCCCGTAGCGGGTGAATTTACCGGTGTGGTCATCGGCCGGGTGCTCAGCGTCGACCCGCATCCGGACGCCGCCAAACTGCGCCTGTGCCAGGTAGATGCCGGTCAGGGCGCCCCGCTACAAATCATCTGTGGCGCGGCCAATGTCGCCGCCGGGCAGCAGGTGCCTGTCGCGGTGATTGGCGCCCGCCTGCCGGGCGATTTCAAAATCAAAAAAGCCAAACTGCGCGGAGTCGAATCCTTCGGCATGATCTGCTCGGCTTCCGAACTCGGCCTGGCGGAATCTTCCGAGGGCATCCTGGTGCTGCCGGAGCATGCCCCGGTGGGCGACGACTTCCGTGCCTGGATGGGCTTGGATGATCATTCCATCGAGCTGGATCTAACGCCCGACCGCGGCGACTGCCTGAGCCTGGCCGGCGTGGCGCGTGAGGTCGGCGTCATCAACCGCCTGCCGCTCTCAGGTCCTACATTTGACCCGGTCGCGCCGGCCAGCGACGAGCGCTGGCCGCTTGAGATCAGTGCCACCGACGCCTGCCCGCACTATGTCTGTCGCCTGGTGCGCGACATCGACTCCAAGGCCCAGACCCCACTGTGGATGCAGGAGCGCCTGCGCCGCTGCGGTCTGCGCCCCATCAGCCCGGTGGTGGATGTCACCAACTATGTGCTGCTCGAACTCGGCCAGCCGCTGCACGCCTTCGATGCCGAGCGCCTGACCGGGGCGGTTCAGGTGCGCCTCGCGCGCGACGGCGAACCCCTGACTCTGCTGAATGACGAACAGATCAAACTCCAACCGGATACCCTGGTCATCGCTGATGACAGCGGCGCCATTGCCCTTGCCGGCGTGATGGGCGGCGCCTCCACAGCGGTCTCGGAGAGCACCCGGCACATCCTGTTTGAAAGTGCCTTTTTCACGCCCCAAGCTGTCGCCGGGCGCGCTCGCCGCTATGGGCTTCACACAGATGCCTCGCACCGTTTCGAGCGCGGCGTCGATCCCGAATTGCAGGTCCGCGCCATCGAACGCGCCACCAGCCTCTTGCTTGATATTGCCGGCGGCACACCCGGCCCGGTGGTGGCCGCGCGGAGCGAATCCGAACTGCCACAGCGCCCCTCTATCAGCCTGCGCCCTGATCGCATCCCCCGTCTGCTCGGCATCGAACTCCAGACCACCGAGGTCGAAGACATTCTGACCCGGCTCGGCTTGCAGCTTGCACCCGCAGCCGATGGCTGGCAGGTGCAGGTTCCGGGCCATCGCTTCGACCTGCGCCGCGAAGCGGACCTGATCGCCGAGCTTGGGCGCATCTACGGGTATGATCGCATCCCCCGCAGCCAGTCCCAGTCCGCCACCCGCATGAGCGCCCCGCGCGAGGCGGATTTCGACCTCGACCAGGCACGGGCGCGACTCGTCGGCAACGGCTACTTCGAAGCGGTTACCTACAGCTTTATCAGCCCCGCCCAGCAGGCGCTGATCGACCCCGAGACGCAAGCACTAGCGCTCAGCAACCCTATCTCAGCCGAACTGTCGGTGATGCGCACCAGCCTGTGGCCCGGACTGTTGCAAACCGCGCAGCAAAACCTGGCGCGCCAACAGAACCGGGTGCGCCTGTTTGAGACTGGCCTGCGCTTTCGTGTCGAAGGCGAGCAGGGACTGCTACAGGAACCCATGCTCGCCGCCCTGGGCATCGGCGATGTAATGCCAGAACAATGGGGCATGGCCGCACAGCCGGTCGATTTTCACCACATGAAAAACGACCTGCACAGCCTGCTGGCACTGACCGGCCGGGCGCCGGAGTTCAGCCTGGTGACAGGCGCGCATCCGGCCCTGCATCCTGGACAATGTGCGCGTATTGAGCGCGCCGGTGCCGAGCTCGGCTGGATCGGCATGCTACATCCGGGCGTCGCCAAAGCGCTTGACTTGCCTGATGCCACCTACCTGTTTGAACTGCGGCTTGCAGGCTTGGCTGATGGCGCCGTGCCAAACTTCTCGCCCCTGTCCAAATTTCCGTCCATCCGCCGTGATCTCGCGCTGCTGGTTGATCGCTCCACTCCATGTGCCGCAATCGAGGCCGCAGCCCGCGCCGCTGGCGGCGACTGGCTGCGCGAGGCACTGGTGTTTGATGTCTATGCCGGCGAAAAAATTGATTCAGAGCGAAAAAGCGTCGCTTTGGGATTGATTTTACAAGCATCTTCTCAGACACTTACAGATCAGGACGTGGAGACGACAGTCACGCGCGTGCTAAACCGGCTAAAACAAGATCTGGGCGCCAGATTAAGGAGTTAACTCAGTGGCACTCACCAAGGCCGACATGGCGGATTACCTTTACGAAGAACTTGGTCTCAACAAGCGCGAGGCCAAGGATGTCGTGGAGATGTTTTTCGAGGAAATCCGCAGCGCCCTTGAGCGCGGAGAGCAGGTAAAGTTATCCGGTTTCGGCAACTTTGACCTGCGCGAAAAAAAGGAACGCCCGGGTCGCAACCCCAAAACGGGCGAGGAGATTCCCATCACCGCCAGGCGCGTGGTCACCTTCCGCCCCGGACAAAAACTCAAGTCACGGGTCGAAGCCTATGTCGGAACTGAATAGCAGTAAGGACAGTAAGGAAGAGTTACCGCCGATTCCCGGCAAGCGCTACTTCACCATTGGCGAAGTGAGCGAACTCTGCGACGTCAAACCCCACGTCCTGCGCTACTGGGAGCAAGAATTCCCCCAGCTTAAACCGGTTAAGCGCCGCGGCAACAGGCGCTACTATCAGCGCCACGACGTGCTGATGGTGCGCCAGATTCGCAGCCTGCTCTACGATCATGGCTTTACCATCGGCGGTGCCCGCCAGCAGCTCTCAAGCGACACGGCCAAACAGGACGTGTCTCACAGCTCGCAAATTATCCATCAAGTGCGCCTTGAGCTTGAGGAAGTCTTGCTAACGCTCAAACGCCGCACAAGCCAAGGCTGACCCCGTCCCAAGGCTGGTACCCGTCCCAATCCGGCTAGCTGCGGGCTGCCGCGAACTCTTCAGCCAATCCCGATTATGGCCCCATGCGACAGCCCTCGCTGTCGCAACGCGCCATGAGTGCCGAGCGATTATTGCAACTCACGCGATAAACTTCATGCCCGCCGCTCTGGCTGTCGGCGCGACCACCGAGCAGTATCGCCCCGCGATCATCCACCTGACAGCCATGCCGGCGGGCGAGTTGTTCTGCCTCGTAAGACCATTGACCACGCGCAGGCGGCGGCTGATCACGGGCGGGCGCGCGCACAACAGCGTGGGTGGGTTGCGAACGCGATTCGGTTTCACGACTGCGACGCCCCCCCAGAGCTAAATCTTCCCACTGGCGACGCAGTGAAGCCAGGGCATTGTGCAAATTGGCACCATAGTCGTCGGTGACATCGCGCTGACTCTCTGCTCCAGTCCCTCGCAAACGGATCTCCGTTGCGGTCAAGGAGACGCGCACCCCGCCGGCGTCGCGCGCAAAACCGGCACGGATGCGCAGCAGCACCGGGATGGTCGCGCTGTCGCCATCCGCCGTGTTTTTCTCTTCGCGAATCGTGGTCTCGAATATCGAATAGTCAGGCGCACTCACCGCCACCTGCCACCCCTTCATCAGCGCAGCATCCAGCGCCAGCGCCTTGGCGCGCGGAATATTGGCCTGATCAAGATAGACGCTTGGAACCTCGTATGCGCGATTAGAGGATTCCGCAAGGGCGCCGGGGCCTGTCAGCATGGGCAACAGGCTCAGCAGCAATAGGCTCAGCAGAAACGGGAACGCGGACGCCATGCCGGTGAATCGCGAAGCAACTACCGCATCGCCTGGCAAATGCCGTCCTGGCATTTGACCAGCAAATTGCCGCCATTGCGGCAGCCAACTTCATGCAGCTCGAAAGAGGCGGTTTTTCGCAACAAGGCAGCGCCATTGTCGCTCAGCTCGCAGCCGCGCTGTTCGGCAAACCGCTCGGCATAGTAAGACCAGGTGCCGGCACCGGTATTGAGCACCAGCATCGGGTTTGATGCACTGCTTTGGGTGTCAGCGCCGATGCGTGCCGAGGGCGCCATCGCAGCGCTGGTTCCCCCCGCAACCGACCGGACCGGACCCGGGTCCGACGCTGGCGCCTCTGAAGGAACAACATCCGCAGCGACCTGGGCGGTGGTTTCGACCGGAGCCGAAGAGGCCGCAATGGCAGCAGCCGCGCTAGGGCTGGTGATGTCATCCGGGGCGGGCGCTGCCGGCGCTTCTGGCACCGGCGCAGGCGAGGCAAGACGGTGCTCAGTGGCCAGCCAGGCGCTTTGCAGGGCGCTTAAGGAAACGGCCAGATCCTGCTCGAAGTCATCGGTATATTCAATGCGCTTCTCGCTCTCGCTGCCGGGGTTTACCACCATAAAGGCGCGCAGGCCAACCTCGGTGCCAGTCTCGCGCTCAACCAAATCGGCCTCCACCTGCACCTTGGGCGCCGGCCCGCCAGGCAGCGTGCCAAGCGCGACCGCCTGCGGTGACGCAGGGGAAATGCTGCGCTCAAGAATCAACCTTTGTTGCTCAGTGTCAGATCCATCCGCCGGACCATCCGCCGGAACCAGATCCCAGCCCTTGCTGAGCGCCGCGGCCATGGCAACCGAGCGGGCCTCGTCAATGCTGGCCCCCCCCAGCAGGGTGCTGGGCAGCCCGCTGACCCCGCCAAAGCCACCAGGCCCGGTTGGGGTGGTTGCGCAGCCGCTGCCAAAGAGTACCAGGCCGATCAGTAGCAAGGCCGGCAGCGCAGCCGGGCCTCGCCGACACCCGCGCACAGCATCTGCTGCGATGCGCGCATTGCCACGCCCCGGCATGAGCCTCTGCGTTGAGAAAAAACAAACCAAACAAACAGCCATATTAATGCCAACCTCTACCCATACCAGCCGCGAATGCTAGCACAATACAGCCCAATTCCCCTATTGGTCAGCACCAAACGCCAATTGGTGCGGGTTGGCGAGCTGCCACTGGGATTTGTAGATAACACTCAGATCGCCAACGGACACAAGCTCCTCGAGGATCTGTGACTCCGGTCTGTGCTGGCACAAGCCGAGGTACTTGCAACACGGCAGTTTCAGGCTCAACCAGCAGTCCCCCGCCATGGTCGTAGCCAGCTCCCCTTGCTGGCACGCAACGATCTCAGCGACCGCTCTGCACCATCTGCCGAGTAACTGAGGATTGCGAATCTTCATTGCAAACCCAAGGCTAATCCCTAGAATCGCGATCAGTTATTTTGGATCTACCATGGAGCCTTTAGCATGACCTCCATCTCAGTTTCATCATCGGCGCCGGCACCAACACAAACAGCAGAAAACACCGGGGATCACCAGGCATCTGACCGCCTGTCCTTCATGCCGATTTCATTCTTTTCCATTGTAATGGGCTTGACCGGGCTGACCATTGCCTGGGAAAAGGCCCAGCACGTCTTTGAGCGGGATCTCGGAATCAATCCCTGGACGGTTGGCTTCAGTTCAACCATCTTTGTGGTGATTGGTCTCTTTTATGCAGCCAAGCTCATCTTCCATCGCCAGGCGGTAATCGCTGAACTGCGTCACCCGGTGAAGCTCAATTTCTTCCCGACTATCTCAATCAGCCTGCTCCTGCTGGCCATTGCTTTTCTGGCCATTAATCCCGCCATCAGCCGCCCGTTGTGGATGGCGGGCACTGCGCTGCATTTGGTCTTCACGCTCTACGTTGTGAGCGTATGGATGCACCATGAGCACTTCGAGGTGCATCACATGAATCCCGCCTGGTTCATTCCGGCAGTCGGCAATGTGTTAATCCCGGTCGCCGGGGTCCCGCTGGGATACAGCGATATCTCATGGTTCTTTTTCAGCACTGGCATGGTGTTCTGGGGCATGCTGATGACCATTGCGTTCTATCGCATCATGTTTCACAACCCGATCGACGACCGTCTCATGCCGACGCTGTTCATCCTCATCGCACCGCCAGCCGTTGGCTTCATTGCCTACACCAGGCTAATTGCAGACATCGACACCATCGCGCGGCTCTTGTATTTCAGCGGGCTCTTCTTGACCCTGTTATTGTTCACCCAGGTGCGTCACTTCGCGAAACTTGGATTCTTTCTGTCGTGGTGGGCCTACTCATTTCCCTTGGCGGCCATTTGCATCGCCAGCTTGCTCTTCTATGAGATGAGCAGCAAGCTGGCCTATGGTTATCTCGGCGCAGGCCTATTAATAGTGGTTACAACCCTGGTCTGTTTTCTGATCATTAGAACCATTATTGCCATTGGCCAGCATAGCATTTGTCTTCCCGGACATTAGGCAATTGTCATCCGCCCCTTCCCAACAAACCCACCCGATTGGAGACTTCCTAATGAAACAAACCCTGCTGCAGGAAAAGTACCCCGTCTACACCCTTGAGACAAAAAAGAGCGAAACACGCTTCCAAAGCGTCGACGAGATCATTGACTACCTCAAGACTTGCGTTGACGAACACCCAAAGGCGCGTTTTATTTCGTTCTTTGATCACTACCAGCACACCAGCGACATGCAGGGCGGTGAAATTGCCGAGGACATCACAGCGGCCAAGCACATCGTTTTTTGCTTTGGCACCCATTTACCCAATCCCTATGTGATGGCCGTGCGACCGCGCTCCATTGGCGTGGTCGAACAGGGCGATGAGTTCGTCGTTAGTTTCCTCGAGGCTCCCATGCCGCTGGCTAACAACGCCATGGAGGCATGGGTGCGTGCCCTAGCGGACTCCTCCAACCCGAGCAGCGCGAGCTGAGCAACCGCAACGGCCCAAGCAAACACCGGCAAATCACCGCCTGCCTGGGCATGATCACACCAGCAGGCAGTCCGCACCCAAGCGAGCGGATGCACGACAAAACAGCTCAAGCTATTGACGCCATGACCAACCCACGGGTACCATTGCGCGCTTAGCTTTCGCCTCTATCGAAAGCCGTTGGCGAAAGCCGTTGGGCAAATTCGCCGGGGTATAGCGCAGTCTGGTAGCGCGCCTGCTTTGGGAGCAGGATGTCGGGGGTTCGAATCCCTCTACCCCGACCATTTTCGCTGGGCTGATGAAACCCCCTGGGTATTTCTCAAGCCCCTTTGGGTACTTCTCAGCTGTTGCATTTTCGGCTGGCGTCGTCAGTTCAGCCAGCACTGTAGCAAGAGCTCTAGCTCAGCAGGCGCCCGTAGCTCAGCTGGATAGAGCAACGGCCTTCTAAGCCGTGGGTCGCAGGTTCGAGTCCTGCCGGGCGTGCCAATACGAAGATTGTTTCAACACAGTCACTGTAACAATGGTGGACGTAGCTCAGTTGGTAGAGCGCAGGATTGTGACTCCTGTGGTCGTGGGTTCGATTCCCATCGTCCACCCCATCAAAAGCCACTCATCCATCAACCCAGTTTCCATCAACCCAGTTTCGATCAATCCCGTTTCGATCAATCCCGTTCGGGCCGTTAGCTCAGCTGGTAGAGCAGGGGACTCTTAATCCCTTGGTCGAAGGTTCGAATCCTTCACGGCCCACCAAAAAACAACTGGTTACACTCGCAAGGGGCGCGTCTAGGCGCCCTTTTTTGTGTCTTCCCGCTTCTCCCCTACTCCGCCGCGCGCGACCATCGCTCTCCAATGGCTTGGGCCGCACGGTCGCCGAGCACCAGCAGGCAGGGCGTCAGGATCAGTGTCAGCAGGGTCGCGACGCTCAGACCGCCAACAATAGCGCTGGCCAGTTGCGTCCACCATTGGGTGGAAGGAGCGCCAAAGCGAATGCTACGGCCAATCAGGTCGATGTTCATTGCCAACACCATGGGCATTAAGCCGAGCACGGTGGTAAATGCGGTCAAAAAAACCGGGCGCAGGCGACGGCGGCAGGTCTCCAAGGCCGCGAGTATGGGGTCGGGCTGCTCGCTGCGCAGGCGGTTGTAGGTGTCGATCAGCACGATGTTATTGTTCACCACAATACCGGCCAGCGCGATCACGCCCAGGCCGACCATCACGATGCCGAATGGGCGGGCAGTCACCAGCAACCCGAGCAGCACGCCTGCCGTGGAAAATACAATGGCTGAAAGCACCAGCAGCGCCTGGTACAGGCTATTGAATTGGGTGACCAAAATCAGCCCCATGAGAAAAATCGCACTGATAAATGCGCTGGTGAGGAAGTCCGCCGCTTCGCGCTGATCGGCGTCTTCTCCCTTGAAGCGAATTTCCACCTCCGGCGGTATGTCTGCGGCCGCCAGCGCCTCGCGTAGACGCTGAAATTGATGATCGACCATCTGACCAGGGGCGACATCGGCCTGAATGGTGACAGCCCGCCGAGCGTCAACCCGATGCAGGGTGCCAACCTTGGGTGAGGGGCTCAGGGTAACAAAGTTGCTGATGGGCACCATGCCGCCGGCGGTCGGGACTGTCAGGGTGTCGAGCTGATCAAGATGCCGGTCGTGATGGGGAAAGCGCACGCGGATGTCGACCTCGTCATCGCTGTCATCGGGCCGGTATTCGGATAGCAAAATTCCCTGGGTAAGCATTTGCACGGCATTGCCGAGTAGCGCGATATTGGCGCCATCGCGCGCGGCGCGTTCGCGATCAACCTTGAGCCGCCACTCGATCCCCGGCAGTGGGCGATTGTCCTCTACATCGGCAAAGCCGCCGAGCTGGTCGATCAGCGCTCTTACCTGCTCCGCCACCGGGCCGATCCGCTTGGTCTCGCGCGCGCTCAGTTCGATCTTGATCGGCTTGCCTTCAGACGGGCCACCCTCGGCCTCGCGGGTTTCGACCAGAATGCCCGGAATGTCTGCGGTGCGGGAGCGAATCTCCTGCAAGATGGCGTCGGCTGGGCGGCGCTGGAACCACTCGATGAACTCAAGCTGAATGGTGCCGATCACGTCCTCGGCTCCCTGATTCTGACCGTCGCCGTGGTAGGAGCGGGAGTAAATGGCGGCCAGTTCCGGCATGTCTAGTATGCGGCTTTCCACCTCTCGCAGAATCTGGTCGATTTCATGAATCGACAGGTCTCCGCGCGCATGCACCTGCACCAGTGCAAGGTCGGGCTCGACGCTGGGAAAGAACTCCACGCCCTTGCCGAATTGCGCATAGGCGGCGTAGGAAGCGATCAGCACCAGTACGGCGATGCCAAGCGTCTTGCCCGGATGGTGCAACAGCCTTTCCAGCAGCCCCAGGTAAGCACGCAGAGCCAGGCTGTCGGGATTGCGCGCCGGAGTTGGTGCCAGTTCGGAACTCTCGACGTCTTGCGCCTGTTGCCCCTTTCGCCCACCCAGGGTCCAGCCCAGCACGGGCAGGAAAATCAGCGCCATCGCCAGCGAGGCAGTGAGCGCGATCAGCACCGTGATCGGCAGGTATTTCATGAACTCGCCGACCATCCCCGGCCAGAATAGCAGCGGAAAGAACACCGCCAGGGTTGTCAGGGTGGATGCGGCCACTGGCCAGGCCATGCGTTTCGCCGCTCCGGCATAGGCCGCGCGTGACGCCTGCCCCTGCCGCAATCGCCGATCAGCCAGCTCGGTAACCACAATGGCTCCGTCCACCAACATGCCGACCACCAGGATGAGACTAAAGAGCACGACGATATTGAGGGTATAGCCCATGGACTCCAGCACCAGCATGGTCGCCAGAAAAGACCCGGGAATGGCGAGGCCGACCAGCAGTGCCGAGCGCGGTCCCAGCGCGGCAATAATGACGATCATCACCAGCACAATGGCCGAGAGCACATTATTCTGGAGGTCACCCAGCATCTCGCGGATGCGATCAGACTTATCCTGCATAAAAGCGACCTGGAGCGCCTCGGGCCAGTGCGCTTGCTCTTCGGCGACAATCGCGCGCACTGCCGCAACGGTGTCGATAATGTTGGCACCGACGCGCTTTTTGACCTCCAGGGTAACCGCCGACTGTCCGCCGACGCGGGCAAAGCCCTGCGGATCCTTGAAGCCGCGTCGAATCTCCGCCACGTCGCCGAAGGTGACCACCTGCCCGTCTGCGACCTTGACCGGCATCGCCAGCACATCGCTCACGTCTTCAATCACGCCGGGCACCTTGAGCACCAGCCGACCAGCGCCTGTCTCTACCGCTCCGGCCGCGACCAGGCGATTGTTGCTGGAAATTAATTCAAACAACTCGCCATAGCTGACATCGTAGCTGTGCATCACCGCGGGATCGACGAGAATCTCCATCAGCGCCTCGCGATCACCGCCAATGTCGACCTCCAGCACCCCGCTCAAGGCTTCGATGCGGTCTTTCAAATCCCGCGCAATGCGCACCAACCCACGCTCTGGCAGGGTCCCGGAAAGGGCGATGGTGAGCACCGGAATGAGCGCGACATTGATTTCATCCACCGAGGGCTCCTCGGTGGAATCCGGCAGTTCGACCTTGGCAAGGTCGACACGCTCGCGCACATCCGCAAGCGCCTTGCTGCTGTCGAATCCGGCCAGAAACTCAAGCTGCACCGTCGCGAAGCCCTCGCCGGCGGTGGCGGTCATTTCCTTGATGCCCTCGATGCTCTGCAACTCTTTCTCCATCGGGCGCACCAGCAGGCGCTCGGCATCCTCGGGGGCGATACCCTCGTGTGACATGGACACGAAAATGATGGGGACAGTGACATCGGGCTCGGCCTCCTTGGGGATGCTCTGGTAGGCGCTCGCCCCGGCGAGGAGAAGAAAGGCAAAGGTGAGAAGCACCGTGCGGCTGCGCGCAAAGGCGAGATCGATCAGGGAACCCATGTGCTGTTCAGCTCAGACGCCGTCTTCTTGCGGAACCGGCTCGACCTGCTCGCCCTCGCTGACGAAACCCTGCCCGCGCGTGATAATGCGCGCCGAGGCTGGCAGACCGGAGACCCACAGCCCGTCGGATTGAGTACGCAGCAGATCGACGCGAACAAATTGCACCCGATTTTCCGCATCGAGGGTACGCACGCCAATCTCACCCTTATCATTTAACGTCAGGGCGGCAGGAGAGAGAAAATGACCGTCCACCTCCCCGGTGTGAATGCGCAGCTCCGCGCTGACACCGCTAGCCAGGCGCCGCTCAGCATTCGGCACCTCGGCCTCAATGCGAAAACCGCGCGTTTTCGCATCGGCCACCCGGGAGATGTAAATCAGGCGGCCCTGCGCCAGAGTGCCATCGAGTAGCTCGACCGCTACTGGCTGGCCGATGGCGAGTGCGCCGGCGCGCTGCTGCGGCACCTGCGCGGTCGCTTTCAGACGGGAATCGTCAACCAACTCCACAATGGCATCCGCGCGTTGCAGAAAGCTGCCAAGCTCGACGTCGCGGCCATCGATCACGCCAGCAAAGGGCGCACGAATTGCCAGCCACTCCATTTCCAGCCGCAGACGCGTTGCCTCAGCCTGGGCGCGGGCCAACTCGGCCTGGGCGGTTTTGATCTGGGTTTGCGCCTGCATGCCCCTCTGACCGAGGGTTTCTGCCGCCGACAATTCCAGTTCACGCGCGGCCACATCGGCCTGCGCGCGCGCGAGTTGCGCCGGGCGATCATCCTCGGCCAGTTCGACCAGCAAGGTGTCGGCCTCGACCCATGCGCCCTTCTCCACTGGCAGCGCCGTCACCTTTCCTTCAACCTGAGCGCGCAGCGTCAACCGTCGCCAAGGCTCGAGCTGCCCCTGCACCACCACCTCATTTGTGACCCTCTGAGCCAGGCTGTCCGTCACCTGCACCCGCAGGCGGGCCGCAGACCGCGCAGGGTCTTCTGGCTCCTGCTCCCCTTCCCCGCTGCCGACGAAGCTGCCAGACAGCATCCAAAGAGTCACAGCCAGCGCCAGAGCAAGCGCCAAACCCAGCGAAACACCTGATCGGCGCTGAAACGGGCGAAGCGTTCGCCGATTCATGCGCAACTCCGGCAGGTCAAAAGCACAGCATTGGAGTCGTCATGAATTCGAGCGAACCCGATCACCGGCACCCTTTCCGAGGAGTGTTTGCAAAATATAGCGAAAATAGTCCACCACCCTGAGTCGCGAGAGCATGATCGCGTCCGTCTCGGCCAGCAAGGTTGGCGTTGACATGTCGATGTTGTTCACCTGGGCCAAGCCGGTGATCCCCGGCCGCGCATTATAGACCCCACGCCGGGCCCTCTCAGCGACTAACTCCTGCTGATTGAACAAACAGGGGCGCGGCCCGACCAAGCTCATCTCGCCCTTCAACACATTCCACAGCTGGGGTAATTCATCCAGCTTGGTGCGCCGCAAAAAACGGCCGAAAGGCGTAATCGCCTCGGCGCTCGCCAAATGTGTCGCCACCGACGCAGTACCCGGACGCATGGTACGAAACTTCACCAGCAAAAAGGGCTTTTGATGACGCCCAACCCGTTCCTGCCGAAACAAAGGCGAACCGGTGTCGAAAAAACCGATCACAACCAGCAACAGCATGATCGGCCACCCCAGCAGCAAGCCCAGCGCGGAAAACACCAGGTCAAAAAAGCGGATCATGCCAGCTCTCCACAGTGCCATCGCGCACAAGTCATCACCCAATCGATCATCGTCTTATTCGGTTTCTGGATCAGAAACAAGCGTCGGTAGCTCCACAAAAATCTCCGTGAACGGTAACTCTAGTTCCAGGGCCAAGCGGTCTGTCAGCGCCGCTCAGGAGGCCGAGACTGCGCCGCTGAATTGCGATCAGGTGTTCACTCCTACCTGGTCGCCTGTGAGGTAGCTGGTGTCGAGAGCAGCAGCGCATCAAGCGCCGCGCGCTGACTGTCGCAACGGTGGCGCAATGTCAGCTCGGTGGCTCGGCTGTCTTCCAGTGCGCGCTCGAGTTGCTGGTTGCCGAACTCCAAGACGCTGAGCTGGCCGCGTTGATCGATAAGTGCTCGCTGATTAGGCGCCAGGGACCGCTCGATGCGTCGGATGGCGGTTTGCAAGCGCGCCGCGCGCCGGCCCAGGCGTCCGAAACGCCCGAGGGCCCGAGTTGCGGTGCGCTCCTGCTCAAGACTTGCGAGATCGTCGCGTAAACGATGCAATCTTGGTTCCTTGTTGCCGACCTCGGCCTCCAGGAATTGAATTGACTGCTTGCTTGCGCTGATCGCGCGCTCGGTCTCGGCGAGTTGGCGGGCGAGATCGAGCTGACGTTCATGCTGTGCGTGGAGTTCGGCGCGGAGGTGTTCGAGCTCGCGCTCCAGTGCCTGGAGCTGTTGTTCGCGCTGCTCTCGCTCGGCCTCAGCCATGGCTGCGGCCCGTTGCTCATGGTCGTGGGCGAGTTGCAGTCTGTCGCGCTCACGTTCCAGCTCGGCTTCATCGCCCAGTCGTACACGCAGTTTCTCCAAACGCATTTCCAACTCGCGCTCGCGTGCCGCGAATTTGGACTCGCGCTCGCGCAGTTCGAGTGCGAGCTGCGCATCAATGTTCTCGCGGCGGCGGTTGAGTAGCTCGTCCTCATAGGCTTGATCGGCGTTCATGCGCGCCAAACGCCGTTGCGCCTCGATCTCGGCGCGGTGCTCGGCCACCATGGCGTCTGGATCACGCTGCCATTGCCGCCAAAGACGCGCGAATTCGCCCGGTGTCAGGCGACGAGCGGGGTCGTCATACTGGTCAAACCCCGGGATGTCCGCCAGGCCCCCATGGAGATATTTGGGGTATTCATCCTGGATGCTGTCGCTGTAGTAGGCCTGCACCGCGGGTGGCTCGAATAGCTTCAGCGCGATGAGAGCAAAAAACAGGATGCCAAGCGCGGCCTGAGCAAAGCCCTCGACGGTTTCGAAATGCGGTACGCCTTGCTCGGCAGGACTTTCTCGCAGCGCATTCAGTGCCTTGGATCGCGCGGCGAAGGTCAGTGTCGGCGCTGCGGCCGGCGGCTGCTCCGCCTCGACCTCCTTGGCGACGCGCACGAGCAGATCCTGCTGCTGAGAGCGCAGATCCGCCAAGGCGTCATTCAGCCGATCGAGGCGTTCTTGTTGGTCCTTGATTCTGGCCTCGACGGGTACCAGACGCTCGCTTAGCTCGGCGCGCTTCTCGGCCAGGGCTTCCGCCAGGCGATCCGCGCGATCCGTCCACTTTTGCGCCTCGGGGCCGAATCCTTCGGGACGACCGTCGCGCCCGAGTACCTCGTTACCAACCCGCTCGCGTGCCTCGGCCAGATCCCGGGTCAACACTTGGAGCTCGGGCCGGTACTCGGCGGTGAGTTGCTCGCGACCTTCGCGCTCGCCCTCGATGGTCTGCTGCAAGACGCTGATTTGCCGTTCCAGATCCTGGATGCGGGCGTCATAGCCAGCACCTTGCTGAGCGGCACGGGCCTCGACTTGTGCCGCGAGACCGCGCGCGCGCTGGTCGAAATAGTGCTCGACCTGGGCCTGATGCCAAGTGGCAATATCGTCGGCGCGGATCAGCTTCTCGACAAAGGGTGCAGTGACATAGAGCGAGATGGCGACAATGGCGACGCGAACCAGCAGCCCGGTCAGCCAACGCACCCTGCGCCCAGTGCCAGCCAGCCCCTTGTTGGCGGGTTGGGCACCGAGGCTCGGCTTTTCGGACATGACCAACGAGGCATCGAGGATCCAGATGACCGCGAACATCAAGGCGAACAGAAACAGGCCGACGGGTGGCCCAAGCCAAGCTGTTTCTGATGGCACCATTGAGAGACCGACAGCACCCCAGACGAAGCCTTCAATACTGGCCATTAGGAAGACCAGAACCCGCGCCGAACCAATCCAGGCAGCGGCCGCCGGTGTCAGCAGGGAGTCTCCGTAGGGTTTTAGTCGCAGATAATCGATCAGGCGCATGGAAATCACCATGTGGGTGAAGATTCCTCCCCTTTCTGTAACCAGAGGCCCCAGGCGCGGCCAAGCACCAACAAGATTTCAGGCTCGGGCGATAACACGCAGCCACCCACCTGCCTGCTGTCCAGTCTCAGTGGCGAATAGCGACTAGCCAGCGCCCGCCATAATCTGGTCCGTCTTCGACGCCATGACGAAATCGTTGCGATGCAAACCGCCGATTTTGTGCGACCACCAGGTGACAATGACACAGCCCCATTCGGTCGTGAGCTTAGGATGATGACCTTCGGCCTCGGCGAGCTCGCCGACGCGCTTGGTAAAGGCAAGAGCGTGCGCGAAGTCCGGAAATTCAAATCCCCGCTCGAGCTGGCGGACCCCGTTGCGGGTTTCGACCCGCCACTTTGGAATCTCGGCCATCAGGTTGTTCATTTCCTCATCAGAAACTTTGGGCGCGTCGACGCGGCACGCCTCGCAGCATTCTTGGCTGAGAGTTGTCATGGCTTGCTCCTTGGTACCAAACCTATAGACAGTAACAGACCTTTTGGCTCTGCGCATTTCGATATACCAATCGCAAACTGGTTGTCGGTTTTGGGTCGGGTGACGGCCACGGGGGTCTCGGCGGCAGGACGCCGCCGGGAAGCCTGCAGGGAGGTATTCACGGCGTCCCCCGTGGCCGTCACCCGGCCCAGAACGAGCCGAAAACTCAAAGGGTTTCGGTATAGATCGGATTCGTCACTAGACAACCGCCATGCCGCTCCTCAGACACCAGCGACTGCGCTTGGACTTCAACCGCTTTACAATTCGCCTGGCATCCAACTTGCTCAATTGAGCGGAGAAGCTGCTTGACCCGCTGTTGCTTCGCTATATTCGTGAGTCACTTCCACCTTTAACGCTGGTCACGCAAGGCCCGACCCAAGGAGTTTTTGTTAATGCCTGATCCCGCCGTGCTCTTCCACCTGAGCGATGTCCATTTCGGGCTTGAGGACCCGCGCGCGCTCGATTGGGTGAGGCAGGAAATCGCCGACCAGCGTCCCGATGCCGTGGCCATCACCGGCGATCTGACCATGCGCGCCCGACGGCGCGAATTCGACGCCGCATGCGCCTGGATTCGCGCGCTGGAGGCACCGGTCACGGTCGTGGTGGGCAATCACGACCTGCCCTATTTCAACCCCATCCAGCGCTTTTTCGACCCTTACCAGCGGATACAGACCATCGCCGACAAGGTGGAGGCGGAGATCGACCTGCCTGGGCTGGTCATGGTACCGCTGAAGACGGTGACCCGCTGGCAGCCGCGCCTGAACTGGTCGAAAGGCTGGGTAACGGAAGCAGCACTCGCGCGCTGCCTCGCCACCCTTGACGCGCTGCCCGAGGGGACGCGCGCGCTGGTGACCGCTCATCACCCGTTGCGCGAGGTAGGGACCCGAGGCACCGCGCTGACCCGACACGGCCAGAAGGCGCTGACGGAGTTGGCCAAGCGCCAAGTGCTCGCGGTGCTCTCGGGCCATGTCCATGACGCCTTCGACCTCACCGAGCAGACGGCGCAGGGGCCCGTGCGCATGATCGGCGCCGGCACCCTGTCGCGGCGCCTGCGCTCCACCCCACCGAGCTTCAACGAGCTGCGCTGGGATGGCACGCAACTGAGCGTCACCGTGCGCAATCTCGAGGATCACGACACACCAAACATGATGATTAACGACGTTCCCGAGGATGCGATGCCCCCACGCACGCCGGATGAACCAGTCGCTCCGATCGATCAAGTCCCGCGCACCGATCCGCCCATTCACTGATGGCCTGATCCAATGAGCCACTCGTCCTGGAGGTCGTTGATGCTTGAACAAACGGCAGTGCAATGTCCGTATTGCGGTGAAACCATCGCAACCGAGGTCGATGGCTCGGCCAGCCATCGTTATATCGAGGATTGTCCAGTCTGTTGCCAACCGATCGAATTCGAGGCCGAAATTGACGATTGGGGCAACCTGGTGCGATTGAACGCCTGGCGTGATGATGACTGACAGGCAGCCTGCGACAGGCATGTCGGGAGGCGGAAAGCGCTGAGCGCCTTGAACTCGAGTTGCGAGCCGCTGAACGACAGTCTGATCCCGGACCGCGCGCAATCGCCGATAGGCGTGTCATGGGCCGATTGGTCTGGCCTTAAGAAGGTCTGGCGCGTCGTGATCCCCGACGCTGCCCGGAGATAGTTCCCTTTCGCCGCTTTGGCGCCTCTCTGATTGTTGACTCAATCAATCGATTGATCTAGTCTCAGCTCCACCAGAGGCCCAGCCCGAGCTTGAGAGTCATCGTGTCCGATCAACTTGTAAACGCCGAACCTGCCGACACCCGCCAACGCTTGCTGCGCAGCGCCCTGCACGCCTTCGGGCACAACGACTACGACGCCGTTTCCAACCGGCAATTGGTGCAGGACGCTGGTGCCAATATCTCCGCCATCTCCTATCACTTTGGCGGTAAGCGCGAGCTCTATCTGGCCACCGCCGCCTACCTGGCCGAGCAGATGAGCGAGGGCATGCGCGAGCACCTGGAACGCATCGAGCAGGCACTGCCCACCGCGTCGGCGGCTGACTGCCGACAAATGCTCGGGCAGTTGCTCAGTGGTCTGGCGCAACAGTTGATGGCTGGCCCATTCAGTGAGGATGCTCCCGGCTTTATCTTTCGCGAACAAAACCAACCGACCGAGGCCTTCGACGTGATCTACGCCAAACTCTTCGGCCCGATGCACGCAGTCATGGCCAAGCTGGTGGCCGGCGCCCGCGGTCGGGAGCAGGTGGATACCGAGTGCCGACTAGTCGCACACGCAATGACAGGGCCGCCCATTGCCTTTCGTGCCGCGCGCACGACGCTGCTGCGCCATCTCGGCCAGGACGCTTACGCCGCCGACGATGTGGCGCAGATCCAGGCGCTGCTGCAAGCGATCACCGAGGCCGCGCTGGACTATCGGTCCCTCGGCTCCAATCCCCTCCCATCCAGCCCTCGCCAACCCAACTCAGGAGCAGACCGATGAGCGCCGAGCGACACGACCGCAAACACCGCTGGCTGATCCTGCCTCCCATCGCCATCGGGATCGGCATCCTGGTCTGGATGGCCCAGGGCCGAGAGCCGCCGGCGCAAGCTGAACAGGGCGAGATCGCCCGCCCAGTGCGGGTGATCGAGGCGCCCGCCGTCGAACTGGTGCCGACCGCCGAGGGCTATGGCCCGGTGCGCCCGGCGCGGGTCTGGAAGGCGGTCGCTCAGGTGGCCGGGCGCATCATCGCGATCCACCCACGGCTGCGCGACGGGGAGATCCTGGCGGCCGGCACCGAGCTGGTGCGCATCGACCCCATCGACTACGAGCTGGCGCTGGCGCAGGCGCAGGCCGAACTCGCGGAGCTGAGGGTTCAGGAGCAGAACACCCGCGCCTCGCTGGAGATCGAGGAGCGCAATCGCGAACTGGCCAATCAGGAGCTGGAGCGGTTGCGCAAACTTGCCGGCAAGGGCACCGCGTCTGCCAGCGACGTGGATCAGGCCGAGCGCACCGCGCTGACCAGCAACAGCGCGGCGCAGAATCTGCGCAACACCCTGACCCTGATTCCGACTCAGCGCCAGGTGCTGGAGACTCAGGTCGCCCGTGCCGAGCGCGATCTGGGGCGCACCCGAATCCTGGCACCTTTCGATCTGCGCGTCGCTAATCTGGCTGTAGAGGCGGATCAATACGTCGGCGTCGGTCAGACCCTGTTTGAGGGCGACTCCGTGGACCGGGTTGAAATTGACGTCCAGGTACCGCTCTATAGCCTGCGACGCCTGTTCATCGGCATGCCGACACCGGATCTATCACAGACCTCTGGCCAACTGGATCCGACCCGATTGAACGAGCTTTTGTCGAAGCTGGTCGGCCTCGACCCCCTGGTGCGGCTGGACCTGGGCAATTCGGTGGCCGAATGGCAGGCGGAGTTCGTGCGCATGGACGATCAGGTGGACCCGCAAACCCGCACCATGGGCGTGGTGGTCGCAGTGGACCGATCCTTCGACAAGGTCATCCCTGGCGAGCGCCCGCCCCTGTCCAAGGGCATGTTCGTTCAGGTGCTGCTGCGCGGGCGCGCGCAAGGCCCGCGGGTGGTCGTGCCCCGCAACGCCGTGCGCGACGGTGCCGTCTATCTGGTGGACGCCGAGCAGCGTCTGCGTCGTCAACCGGTGGAGGTGCTGTTCGACCAGGGTGACTACAGCGTCATCGGCGCTGGGCTTACGGCCGGCCAGCAGGTGGTGCTGTCGGACCTGGTGCCCGCCGTCGACGGCATGCTGATCGACCCGCAGCCCGATCTTGAACTGGCCGCCGAGCTGCAAGCTCTCGGGGACGCGCCATGATCGCCTGGTTCGCCCGCCATCAGACCGCGGCCAACCTGCTGATGGCCTCCATCATGATCCTCGGCCTCACCGCACTGCCCGGCCTGCAGCGCGAGACCCTGCCGGAGATCCAGAACGATAAGGTCCAGATCCAGCTGATCTACCGCGGCGCCACCGCCGAGGACGTGGAAGACGCGGTCTGTCGCCGCCTGGAAGACGCCATCGAAGGCATCACCGATCTGGATGAGCTGCGCTGTGAGTCCCGCGAGGGCGTCGGCACCGCCACCGCGGTGATGCGCGAGGGCGCGGACATGATGCGCTTCCTCGATGACGTGAAGTCCGAGGTGGACGCCATCGACGACTTCCCGGACCAGGTCGAGACGCCGGTGATCACCGAACTCGGCCGCACCGAGCCCGTGATCTCGCTGGCCGTCACCGGCCCCGCGGACGCCGTCGACCTCAAGGCCTATGCCGAGGACCTCAAGGACCGGCTCTTGGCGGAGACCGAGGTCGCCGAGGTGAACGTCTCCGGCTTCTCGGATCATCACATCCGCATCGAGATCCCGGCCTGGCGGCTGCGCCAGTACGGTCTCTCCGTGCAAGACATCGCCAACGCGGTCGGCCGGCAGAGTCTGAGCAGCCCAGCGGGACGGCTCGAAGGCGGCTCGGAGGACCTGCTGCTGCGCTTCGACGACCAACGCAAGCGCGCCGGGGACTTCAACGATCTGGTGGTCATCTCCGGCGGCACCGGCGCCAGCATCCGTCTCGGCGAGATCGCCAGCATCACCGACCGCTTCGACCGCGACGAGGAGAAGATCCTGTTCGACGGCCAGCGCGCCGCGGTGCTCGACATCGCCAAGACCCGCGATCAAGACGTGCTCGACCTGCTGGCACAGGTACGCGGCTTCGTCGCCGCGGAACGGATCGCCACGCCCGCCGGCGTCGGGTTGCATCTAACCCAGGACCGCGCGTCCATCGTGCAGGACCGGCTCGACATGCTGACGCGCAACGGCGTGCAGGGGCTGGCGGCGGTGTTCTTCATCCTCTGGCTGTTCTTCGGGCTGAGGTACAGCTTTTGGGTCGCCATGGGGTTGCCGGTGTCCTTCCTCGGGGCGTTGTTCCTGCTGCCGGTGTTCGGTGTCACCATCAATATGATCTCGATGGTGGGCCTGCTGATCGGCGTCGGCCTGCTGATGGATGATGCCATCGTCATCTCCGAGAACATCGCCGCACGCATGGCCAAGGGCGACAGCCCGGCCCAGGCCGCCATCGAGGGCTCGCGCGAGGTGCTGCCGGGCATCCTTTCCTCGTTCGCGACCACGCTGCTGGTGTTCGGCTCGCTGGTGTTCATCTCCGGAGAGATCGGCCAGATCCTGCGCATCATGCCCATCGTGTTGATCCTGGTGCTCTCGGTGAGCCTGCTGGAGGCCTTCCTGATCCTGCCGCATCACCTGAATCATTCGCTGGCGCATCAGCGCGGCGAGCGGCCATCGCGCTTCCGGCAGGGCTTCGAGCGCGGCTTCGAGGGCCTGCGCGACAGCGCCTTCGGCCGGTTGCTGGACCGCGCCGTCGATTATCGCTATCTGACGGTCGGCCTGGTGCTGATGCTGCTGATCCTCGCCATCGCGATGCCTGTGGGCGGTAAGCTCAAGTTCGTCGGCTTCCCGGACCTGGACGGCGACGTGGTCGAGGCCCACATCCTGCTGCCGCAGGGCACCCCGCTGGCGCGCACCGAGGCGGTGGTGGCCCAGGTCGAAGGGGCGCTGGCCGAGGTCAACGACGCCTTCCGCGAGCGCCAGCCCGAGCAGCAGGACCTGGTGCAATCGGTCACCGTGATCTTCGGCGAGAACCCCGACGCCTACGAGACCGGCCCCCATGTGGCGCGCGTGGTCGCCGACCTGCTCGGCACCGAGGAGCGGGACGCCGCGCTGGGCTCGGTGCTCAACACCTGGCGCACCGCGGTCGGCGAGCTGCCGGACGTCATCAGCATCAAGTACACGGAGCCAGCCATCGGCCCCGGCGGGCGCCCCATCGACCTGCGCCTGGTGGGTGCCGACCTGGACCAGCTCAAGGCCGCGTCCAATGAACTCCAGGCCTATCTCAACGGCTTCGCTGGCGTGCTCGACCTCAGCGACGACCTGCGCCCAGGCAAGCGCGAGTATCGGCTGCGCCTGAAGCCGGACGCCGGCGTGCTGGGTCTGGACGCACGCACGGTCTCCGACCAACTGCGCGCCGCCTATCAGGGCATGAAGGTGGACGAGTTCCCGCTCGGCGCCGAGACCTACGAGGTCAACCTGCGCGTTGCCGCGAGCGACCGCACCGGTCCCGCCGATCTGGAAGCCTTCACCGTCACCGGCCGAGACGGCGCCCTGATCCCGCTCGCCACTGTCGCCGAGATCGAGCCGGTGCGCGGCTGGGCACGCATCAATCGCGTCGACGGCCAGCGCGCCGTCACAGTGCAAGGCGACGTGGACCGCAATCTCGCCAACGCCCAAGAGCTGCTGGGCCAGGCCCGCGCCCACTTCATCCCGGACCTGCTGGAGCGCTATCCAGGCGTGCGGCTGGACGTGGAGGGCGAGAGCAAGGAATCCGCCAAGACCGGCCAATCCATTGTGCGCAACGTCCTGCTCGGCTTGATCGGCGTCTACATGCTGTTGGCCCTGCAGTTCCGCAGCTACCTGGCGCCCATCACCGTGATGCTGGTGATCCCCACCGCGTTAATCGGCGTCGTCTTCGGCCACATGGCCCTGGGGCTGGACCTGACCATGCCCAGCATCGTCGGCATGGCCTCGCTGTTCGGCGTCGTCGTCAACGACAGCATCCTGCTGGTCGTCTTCATCCGCCAGGCGCGCCTGCGCGGCATGGCCACCATCGACGCTGCCAAGCAAGCAGGCCGCGCGCGCTTCCGCCCCATCCTGCTCACCTCCATCACCACGGTCGCCGGCCTGACGCCATTGCTATTGGAGAAGAGCCTACAGGCACAGATCCTGATCCCGCTCGCCGCCAGCCTGGCTTTTGGGCTGGTCACCGCCACCATTGCGGCGCTGTTCATGGTGCCGGCGGTCTATGTGATCCTGGATGACTTTGGCGCGCTGGGGGCGTTGGAGGGGGAGGAGGATGATCAGGTGGCTGGGGTGCCGACGGCGCCGGGTCGGGTGGGCTGATGGAAGCGCCTTTCATAACTGTTGAGGGGCAGCGGGTTGGCTTAGGGCCAAGCCCCTTCGCTGCATTTGTCGATGCGTTACCGACGTCCCCTCCGTCGCGGGATACCTCCGCCGCACTTGGCCGCCTTGGGATGCTTGGCTTGATCGAGCTCGGCGATGACCACCTGCGTTCGATCACGTTCTCGGCCGTCAAGATCGTTCTGCCGCTGCCAAAGGTTGCCTGAGAAGTCCGGCTGGACGTTGCCCTGCCGAAAGAGAAGCTCATCCGCGGGCAAAACGAAGAACGGACATCCTTTGGACATAGGTTGCTCGAAAGCGCGCAAGCATGCAGATCGATTTTTTTGTAAGTAATGCTTGCGCGACTTTATGCAAGCATATACACTGCGCTAACTTTGCAAGCATAGGTGGCAAAATGCCAGGGCATCGCAAGCACTCTCAAGGTGGGATCGCGCGGGCCGAGAAACTCTCGCCGGAAGAACGCTCGGCAATCGCATCTTCCGCCGCAAAGGCCCGCTGGTTAGAGGACACGGGAGAAGATGATCTTCCGAAAGCAACACACCGCGGAGAGATCTCTATCGGAGATATCAAGCTCCCTTGCGCGGTGTTGGACAATGGGCAGCGGGTCGTGTCTGAGTTTGGCATCACGCGGGTCCTTGGGTCGCGTAGCGGCGCGTCGAAGCGTCTTAAGAAAGCGTCTGAAGAGGACGGGGCCTTAGTGCCTGTATTTCTTGCTCCGCCTCGCTTGAAGCCTTTCATCAGCGACGAAATACTGAATGGGCCTCTCAAGCCCGTCATATACCGCGACAAGCAGCGGAGAGTCGTTGGCTACTCCGCAGAAGCCTTGCCTGCTGTCTGCGAAATCTGGCTTGAAGCCCGTCATGCCAACGCGCTGCAGCAGCAGCAACTCGCGAAGGCCCAGAACGCCGAGATCCTCATGCGCGGCCTGGCTCATGTCGGTATCGTCGCACTTGTTGACGAAGCAACCGGATATCAATCTGAAAGAGACCGCGATGAACTCAACAAGATATTGTCGTGTTATCTTGCTGATGAGCGCTTGAAGTGGGCAAAGCGCTTTCCTGACGAGTTTTACAAACAGATTTACCGCTTAAAAAAGTGGCGGTGGCCGAATCACGGCAACCGGACGCCTTATGTTGGAAAGATAACTAACGCAATTGTTTATGAAAAATTACCACCAGGCGTTATGAAAGAATTGCAATCACGGAATCCGACGCAGGAAGGGACAGGAAGGAGAAAATGGAAGCATCATCAGTTTCTTTCCGAAGACATAGGCCAGCCAGACCTTAGAGACCATTTGATGCAACTCATTGCACTTATGCGCATTTCTCCGGATTGGCCGACATTTGAGAATCATATAAAGCTAGCCTTCCCCGCAAGGGGAGATCAAATGTTTCTCGATCTCGAATCTTAGCGTATCGAAGATCCTTCAGTCGCGATATCGCGTGTGCTTTTCTTCCTGGACAGCCGATATTGGTATCGCTTGCGGACAGAGACTCTGCTAGTTGTCTTCAGCAATTGTTGGTGCGTTCTGAGCAGGGAGCAGGGAGCCAAATCTCCGCTGGTATTGGGGTTGTATCCGATAAGCGGGATCATTCACCCAGCCAGCCTCGGACCTACGCCCCATCACAAAACGAACGGAGTCTTCGATCCTTTCATGTCCATCGAGCACAACTTCGACGTTCCGTTCGTTGCCGCCCTTGCGCTTAAGGAAAAGCAGATTCAGCAGAACTATCGGCCGATTATCGCGGTGCATAAATGGTTCGCGCGGCGGCCGGGCACGCTGTTTCGCGGATTGCTGTTGTCGGAACTCGCTGACCGGCCGCTGGCGGAGGTCTTTTATGCGTCCAACCATTTTCCCGGTGTCCAGATTGCAGACCCTTTTATGGGTGGGGGCACACCGCTGATCGAGGCCAATCGGATCGGCTGCGATGTGCAAGGGTTCGATATCAACCCGATGTCCGCTTGGATCGTCCGTGAAGAACTGGAGCATCTGGACCTGGAAGCCTATGCGGCGGGCGCCACCGCGTTAGCGCAGGCGCTGGACCAAGAGATCGGCGACCTCTATCGGACCGATTGCCCTCTATATGGCGACAAGGACGTGCCGGTGAAGTATTTTCTTTGGGTCAAGATCCAGGATTGTACGGCCTGCGGTCGGCCATTCGATCTGTTCCCAGGATATCTTCTCGCCGAGAACCGGCGTCATCCGAAGAATGTGCTCGTTTGCTCGCGATGCGGTGAACTGAACGAGGTGGATGACCGCAAGCATCCGGGGGCATGTGCCGCCTGCGGAACCGCGCTGACGACCGCCGGCCCGGCTAAGCGTAATCGCTGCGACTGCCCGCACTGCGGGCAGGTCAATGTCTATCCCAGGCCGAACGCGGGGGCGCCGCGGCATCGACTGTTCGCAATGGAGTATTACAACCCGGCGCGCAAGGCGCGACACAAGGGTCGTTTCTTCAAGAAGCCAGACCAGCACGACCTAGCACGCGCGGCAAAAGCGGCGGCGCATTTCGATGCCTTGTCGCCGGACTTTGTGCCGCCACAGCCAATCCCGGCTGGCGACGAGACCGACAGGCTGCTGCGTTGGGGTTATCGCCAGTATCGGGAGCTGTTCAACGCCAGACAGCTGCTGGCGTTGGAACTCAGCTGTCGGCGTATCAGCATGGTTGCCGACGAGCGCATCCGGCACGCGCTCGCGACCAACCTATCCGATCTACTGCGGTATCAAAACATGCTCTGCCGCTACGACACCATGGCGCTGAAGTCCTTGGATATCTTTTCGGTGCACGGCTTTCCGGTCGGGCTGGTCCAATGCGAATCCAATATCCTCGGTATCCGTAACGGGACCGGCGCAGGCGTTGGCTCAGGGGGCTGGGTGAACATCATCGACAAATACGCCAAGGCCAAGCGCTGGGGCGACGCGCCGTTCGAGCTCCGCCATCAGGGCGGCCGCAAGCGACAGGTTCCGATCCTCGGCGAATGGCTTGGTGAACGGCGGAGCGGCGCGGAGCCTCGCGGCATCCGATTAAGCTGCACAAGCGCTACGGAGGCCGAGTTACCGGAAGCCAGTCTGGACGCCGTCTTCACCGATCCGCCGTACTTCGGCAACGTCCAATACGCCGAGCTGATGGATTTTTGCTACGTCTGGCTGCGCCGATTGGTCGGTCCTGAATCGGAGGGATTCGATCGCGATTCGACCCACTCACGGCACGAGTTGACCGGCAACCTGACCCAAAAGCGCGCCTTGGCGGATTTCGCCCAGGGTTTGGCCACGGTTTATGCACGGATGGCTAAGGCACTCAAACCCGGCGCTCCGCTGGCGTTCACCTTCCATCACAACCGCATCGAGGCGTACTACGCCGTCGGTGTTGCCATGCTCGATTCCGGCCTCGTCTGCTCGGCGTCGCTGCCTTGCCCCGCCGAGATGAGCGGCTCGATTCATATCCACGGCACGGCATCATCCATCATCGACACCGTCTTTGTCTGCCGCAGCACGGGCAGCACTCGTCGCGGATGGTTGTGTCAGACGCCAGCGGAACTGAGCCAACTGATTGGAAGTGATATCGCTCAGCTCAGCGCCGCCGGCAGAACACCAACGCTGGGAGACACGCGCTGCATCGCCTTCGGTCATCTGACACGCATGGTCGTCTGGAATCTCCGCAATGAGTGGGAACCGTCCAGATCAATGGCCGATAAGCTTGCGCGCTTCGCCGAGGGTGTCGCCACGCTTGGGGAGGTCGGTCAGTTGATCGCCGGGCTCCGCGCCGACGCGATCAGCGAACCGCCACCGCAGCCTTACCCAACCGCCACTAACGCGACGGAGGCGCAAGATGCCATACCCTTTTGAAGCCGATTTCGACGATATCCGCGCGAACCTCGACGCCTATGTGGACGAGGTATTCGCCTGCCTGACATCGGAATTTCTCGTCATGCCGAAGGGCGCGGGCTTTGTGGAGTTCGCGACCTTCGATGCTGGCTATGAGGCGCTCAAGCGTGCGACACGAGGTTTCGAGCAGGTAACGGTCGAACCGATTGTTGCGGCCGTCTACGAGACGCCGATGGCACTGATTGTGTTGCGCTGCATGCTCGGCTTCACACCGCCAGAATGGGCCTATTTCGCAACACGGCAGACCGGTGTTGAGGTCAGCCAAGGCGCGGCGCGATCCATTGACCGCAAAATCAGGATGCAGCCCGACCAGCGGTTGCGAGAAGCAGGCGGCGTCACGGATGCCCGCATTCGCGCTTTGGTTGAATCTGCGTGCCTGATTCTTGAAACAGGAGCGCCGAACGTCGAAACGGGCCGACTGCACCGAATTGACAAGCCCGACACCAGGGCGGGTCTTATTAGCCTGCGAAACTTCGCTGATCTGGGCGCGCCTTACTCGGTGCTGCTCTATGAACGCTTCCTTGGCCGACCCTTTGCCGGTCATCGCGACTCTATCAGCGAGTTGGTCGGAAACGTGGTCGAGAACGCGATTGAGGAGGTGCTGAGCCGAGAAGGCGTCAGTTTCCGCAAGACCAAGCGAGCCGAACGCCTGCCGGGCCTCGACCAGGCACCGGACTTTGTGATCCCGAACGAGATCAATCCAAAAGTCGTCATCGAAGCCAAGCTGACCGAAGACGACGGCACAGCGCGGGACAAGGTGACGCGCGTCCAGCATCTTGGAGCGCTGAGCATGCAGGGTCAGCCTGCCGATGATCCGAAGTTCGAGGTGATCGCCTGTATTGCGGGCCGGGGCTTTGGCGTTCGGCGAGAGGATATGAAGAAGCTGCTGCTTGCAACACGAGGGAAGGTGTTCACGTTACAAAACATGCCACATCTTGTTGAAATGACGCGGCTGCGTGAATATCGAACTCGCTGAGGTAGAGGTGAACCGCGAGACTATCGATAGCCCAGAGGCTTGTCGACGCGAGAGGGACGGAGTCTTGCGCATCAACCGCGTCAAAGGCCAGGCCAGCGCGCCGTCACGGTGCAAGGCGACGTGGATCGCGATCTCGCCAACGCCCAGGAGCTGCTGGGTCAGGGGCCCTTGCGGCCGGATGGCACCGGCGAGAATTGCCTCCAGTAGCGCGCGGCGGATCTCATCACACGTGGGATGCCGACAGGTGATGGGCTTGTCGCGCAGGGGACGACTGGCCGGGGAGCAACACGCCATCATGACCAGGCTGTTTTCCATCATCAAATCCCCCGGTCATCCGCCTAGACAGCATTAACGCGGGCTCTCCCCGCGGGGATCGATGATCCGCCGCTGGCGGAAGGGTGCTTGCAGCAGTCGCATAAGCATGCGTCGCGGCGGTAGCCACTGAATGCGGGCGCCGTGGCGTTGGTTGTTGAGCACCCGCTCGGCAAGTCCGGAAGCGACGGTCTCGACCTTGTCGCCGAAGATATTGATGAAGCGCCGGATCTGCTTCGCTTGTTCCGGTCGCATGCTGAGCGCGAGCAGGTCGGTCGGCACCACGCCGGGGTTGAGGCTGCTGAGTTTCACCGGTGTGCCGCGCAGTTCGGCGGCGAGTGACTTGGTGAAATACCGCAGCGCCGCCTTGCTGGTGCCGTAGAGGGTGCTACCGTGGCGGCGCTCTCCGCCGCTCCCCCAGCCTTCAAGCGTATAGATATGGCCATGGCCTTGCGCCAGCATGCCGCGCGCGGCGGTGCGACAGCCTTGCATGGTGCCGAGCAAATTGATGCGGATCAGGTTCTCGATGGTGGCCGGGTCGTGCTGCCAGAAGTCGACTTCATGCGAGCCGATGGCGGCATTGTTGATCCAGATATCGATGCGCCCGAAATGACCGACGGTCGCGTCCCAGAGCGCCTGGACCTTCGTGGCGTCGGCGACATCACAAAGCCGTCCATGCAGCCGGCCTTCGGCTGCGGGGATGGACGCCATGAACTCGGCCAGGGTCTGCTCGAGGCGACCGGCATCCCGACCGCAGATCATCACCCGACACTGGCGTTGCAGAAAGGCGCGCGCGAGCCCGCGACCAATGCCACGCGTCCCGCCAGTGATGACGATGACGGATTGATCCAAATCTGACCTCCTGGGTGGTGCGATGTCGCTCTATGCCGGGCTGTCGGCGTAACGCCAACAGATTGACCCTTTTCAGCTGAGATTTTCCGTGACTTTGCCAGTAACATGGACGGGGAGAGTAATTACTCCAAGCCTTCTTCTGCAAATCCTGATCATTGCAGATGATCGGTCCCCCGGTCATCCTTGCACTGGTCATATCACGATGGCACAAGATAATGAATCTGCCCAATCCAGATAACGACACTTCCCTGCTGCAGGCGGCCACTTCCTCCGCCGACAAACACCACGGTCAGCGACGCAATCACCATCGCGGATGCCCGCAGGACACTGGAGGCCAAGACTTGAAAACGGCGCCCGAAAAGACGACCGGCAGCGCGCTGCGATTCGGGGCTGTCTGCGCGCCCGTTGGTCTGGTTGTCGGTGGTTATGCGTTTTATTCGGCCACCGGCGACGGCTGGCAGTTGTTGCCGATTTGCGCGACTCTCGCGGCCTTCCTGACGGGCTTTGGTCTGTGGTTTTGGCTCATTGAGCGTCGGCAAGCGACCCGCCGCCGGGCCGGCATCTTGACCGGCGCGCTGGCTGGCGCACTGGCGCATTACTTGTGCTGGTACCTGCTGATTCTGAGCGCGAATCTGGATTATCTGTGGTTCGGCACGACAAGTTCCTTGGGCGAGCCACCCATGAACCCTTTCCAGGGACTCGCCGGAGCGGCTGCATTCAGCGCCTTCAGTTTGTTCCTGTTCGGCTGGGTGACCATTCCAGCTGGCGCGCTACTTGGCGGGCTGATGATCGGGCGTTCGCGGATATCGCCGACCTGAAAGAGCACCAGGGGACAATCCCACCATGTAAAGGACATGCGGCAAAGCCCCTCGACGACGCGAACAGCGGCGGTCAAACCAATAATCCAGTCCTGGTAAAAACCCCATACCGGAGCCACGCCAGCCGAGACGAGGACCTTTAGGCGACCAACGAGGGGTCTGGGCAGGTTCGGCGCGCCTCGCCAGTGCCAAGTGAATCAGTGGCTTGAATTTCCTCGTCACTGAGCGCGAAGTCGAAGATGTCGCGATTCTCGGCCATGCGCGCGGCCTTGGATGTCTTGGGCAGCGCGGTGCGGCCACTCTGCACATGCCACCGCAGCACGACCTGTCCGGTCGTCTTGCCGTGACGTTCGGCGATGGCGGTGAGGGTCGGGTTGCGTAACAGATCAAAGGCACCGCTGGCAAATGGCGCATAAGCGGTGACGACGATGCCCTGCTCGCGGCAGAAGGTCTCGAGTTGCGGGTCGCGACAGTAAGGATGGATCTCGACCTGGTTGACGGTGGGCCGGCGCTCAGACTCGGGCACGTCTTCCATCAGCTGACGCAGATGCCCGATGGTGAAGTTGGATACGCCAATGGCTCGCGCCGCGCCCTTGTCGGCCAGCTCGCAGAAGGTGCGCCAGATGGTCGCGCGCGCCTTGCGCGGGAAGTCCGGATCACCGGTGGTGTTCTCACTGAAACTGCCCGGCCAGTGCATCAGCAGCAGATCGACATAGCCAAGACCCAGATCGTCCAGGGTATCGACCATGTCGTCGCGCACTTTCTGGGCGATGTCCTCGACCTTGTCGGCATCCCAGGTGCGACGGTGGGAGATGTTGATATGCGGCGGCGCGGCGGGATGGGCCAGCTTGGTGGTGATGAACAGTTCCTCGCGGCTCAGTTCGCCGCTGGCAAAGCGCTGGCCGAGCAAGGTGCCGAGAATCCGTTCGGTCCCATAGACGCGAGCGCCATCAAAGGCGCGATAGCCGTTGTCCAGCGCCAAGCTGATGGCCCGCCATGCCTGCTCCGGCAGAAATCCCTGGAAGGCTGTCCGTCCGACCCAATCGCCGAAGGCGCAACCAAAGGCCAGGCTTGGCATGGCCACGCCGTTATGCAGAGTGATGGTGCGCAGATCACTTCCGTTATCATGCATCTCTTCGTCCTCAATGGATGGATGGATCAATCTAACCCGAGACGCTAACAGAACCCATGACCCTCGACCAACTCACGGCCTTCTTTGGCTGGGCCGCGATCATCAACATCGCCCTGCTGCTGGTTTCGGCTGCCGCATTGCTGGTGCTGCGCGGCCCAATCACGCGCATCCACACCCGGCTTTTCGGGCTGGATGAAAAGGACCTAGGCCGGGCTTACTTCCAGTATCTGGCGCAATTCAAGATCGCGACCATTGTCTTCACCATCACCCCCTATCTGGCGCTTAAGATCGTCGCCTGATCGACGCTGTCTCGCACAATGCGGAATCCTCCGGCGGAGAGAACCAACGGAGGATTACCGCAGAGCACCGTGCCACCTAGCTCGCCGAGCTGGGGCTCAAAGTGACCGCAAGGGACGGCTGCGGAGATACCTTGGCCAAGGCGCGCAAGCTCGCGACGGCTTGCAGGATCGAGGTGGATTTCCATCAAGCCGACCTGCGCGACTGGTCACCGGGCACCAGCGCAGGGACCTGGGAGCAGGCGCAGCCGCCGGGCATAGACGAACAGGCTGCCCAGCTGCGAGACATAGCGATTGATAGTCGCGCCAGAGAGCGGCTTCCCGGATTGGGTGCTGCCTTGCCCGCGAATCGGACGCAGCCGACCGCGTTCAGCCAGTTGCACCAGCGCAGCATCAACAGCGTCGGGGGGTGATATCGGCAAGCGGCTGCTCGCCAAGGTGCTCTTGCCAGAACGACAGCCGCGAGATTGTCGCGGCGTCGAACTCGCGAGATGCCAGAAAGGCTTCGATAAGGTCGCCGAGTGTGGCGATGTGTTTTCTCCGGATGCACCAGGATCAGAACCGATGCTGATGCGCCGTGGCGGCGCATTTACCGAAGAAAACCAATAATTTGGAGCGGGAAACGAGACTCGAACTCGCGACCCCAACCTTGGCAAGGTTGTGCTCTACCAACTGAGCTATTCCCGCTTTGGAAGCCCGCTATTTTAGCCGATGATTGGGTTCTGTCAAGAATCTGAAACCTGATTTTCGCCCTTCCCCATCAAACTCGGCCAGGCCGCGCGCAGGTAGAGCACCATGGACCAGAGCGTTAGCAGGGCGGCAATGTAGAGCAACGCGATGCCGATGGGGTCTATCGGCAGTCCGAGCATCGGTCCCTGCAGAATCAGCAGGAAGATGGCGATCATCTGCGCAGTAGTCTTGAGCTTGCCGGCCATGGACACCGCCACCTTGGCTCGGCTACCAATTTCGGCCATCCATTCACGCAGGGCAGAGACGGTGATTTCGCGGCCGATGATGACTGCTGCCGGCAGGGCTAGCAGGGCGCGCGGGTCGGTCTGCACCAGCAGCACCAAGGCGATGGCGACCATGAGCTTGTCCGCCACTGGGTCGAGGAAGGCGCCCAGCGGTGAGGTCTGGTTCAAGCGGCGTGCCAGGTAGCCGTCGAGCAGGTCGGTCAGGGCCGCAGCGCCGAATACCAGCGCGCAGACCGGCCGCGCCCAAGGGACCGGCAGGTAGAAAATGACCATAAACACCGGGATCAGCCCAATCCGTAGCAGGGTCAGCAGATTCGGGATATTCATCATGGTTTGTCCGTCTTTGTTCGGCACGCCGCCGGTACCGCCAAGGCCCATCTTAGGCCGACTGGCGCGCTAGGAAAACCGCATTTCTCAGTCACTGACTATTTTGGCGCGCCTGGCTGCCTTTGCCCTCAGTTTGGAGCCTGTCATCATCCGCCCAGTTCCTGATGGACCGCTTGGTGAATCTGCTCGGCCAGGACGGTGCTAATGCCATCGACCCGGGCGATGTCGTCCGCGCTCGCCCGGCGCAGACCGCGCAGCCCTCCGAAGGCGCGCAGCAGGCTGGCGCGACGCTTGGCACCCACGCCGGGAATGTCCTCCAGCACCGAGGTGCGTCTGGCTTTGTCGCGGCGCTGGCGGTGGCCGGTGATGGCAAAGCGATGCGCCTCGTCGCGAATCTGCTGGATCAGGTGCATGGCGGGCGAGTCCGCCGGCGCGATGATGGCGTGGCGCTGATGCGGCTGCCAGAGTTGCTCGGCGCCGGGTTTGCGGTCCGGTCCCTTGGCCACGCCGACCAGGCGCACCCCTTGAATGCCGAGTTCTTCGAGAATGCCAACCGCGGCATTGAGCTGCCCGCGCCCACCGTCGATAAACAACAGATCCGGTACCGGCACCTCGCCGTCTTTGATGCGCTTGTAGCGCCGCCCGAGCGCCTGCGCCATGGCTGCATAATCATCGCCGGGGGCGATGCCGTCGATATTAAAACGGCGATAATCCGACTTTCGCGGCCCTTCGTCGTCGAATACGACGCAAGAGGCCACGGTCAGTTCGCCCTGAGTGTGGCTAATGTCGAAGCACTCCATGCGTCGCGGCTGCTCGTCGAGTTTCAGCAATTCGCGCAGCGCCTCCAGCCTTTGGTTGTAACCGGAACGACTGCCGAGGCGCGATTTCAGCGCCAGCTCGGCATTGCTCTGGGCCATCTTCAGCCACTGGGCACGTTCACCGCGCAGAGGGTGACGGATGGCGACCCGGCGCCCGGCGCGTTGGGCGAAGGCGGTCTCGAGAAACTCCTGCTCCTCCGGTGCGTGGCTGACCAGCAGCTCCGGCGCAATGGGCTTGTCGGCATAAAATTGGGTCAGAAAGCCGGCCATGACCGTCTCTGGCGTCGCATCCAACGGGGCTTTGGGGAAAAAGCTCTTGTTGCCCAGATTGTGCCCAGCACGAATAAAGAACACCTGCACGCAATGCACGCCGGCCTCGGTGGCGCAGGCGAGGATGTCGAGATCGCCGCCGCTGGCAGTCACATACTGACGCTGCTGGATGCGCCCGAGGGTGGCGATCTGGTCGCGCAGCACAGCGGCCCGCTCAAACTCCAGCGCCGCCGCCGCCTCGTCCATGCGCTCGCCAAGTTCGCGGATCACCTCATCGGTGCGTCCGTCGAGAAACTTGATGCTGCGCGCAACATCCTCTGCGTAGTCGGGCTCGCTGATCAGCCCCACACAAGGCGCAGTGCACCGCTTAATCTGATATTGCAGGCAGGGTCGCGAGCGGTTGCGAAAGAAGCTGTCGCGACACTGGCGCACCGGAAAGATTTTTTGCAAGAGTTGCAGCGTCTCGCGCACCGCCGAGGCACTGGGATAGGGACCGAAATACCGCCCCTTGCCCTTGCGCGAGCCGCGATAGAAGGCCAGACGCGGAAAGGCATCCTGGGTGCTCAAATAAATAAAGGGGTAGCTTTTGTCATCACGCAGCAGCACATTAAAGCGCGGCTGATGGGATTTGATCAGGTCCGCCTCGAGCAGCAGCGCCTCGCCCTCGGTGCGAGTAACCGTGATCTGAATATCGGCAATCCGCGCCACCATCACCTGTAAGCGATGATTCAGCGAACGGCTGAAATAACTGCTAACGCGGCGCTTGAGTTCCTTGGCCTTGCCGACATAGAGCACAGTGCCCTCGGCATCGAGCATGCGATAGACGCCGGGCTGGCTGGGGATGCGCGCGAGCAGCGCGCGACGGGCCTCGTCGGTCAGCACGGATCGACTCCGCACGGCTCGGGCGCATCCAGCAGCGCCCGGCAGCGCGCCATGACCTGATAGAACATGGCTTCGGTCAGGCGCCGGGTCTGGGTGTTGTAGCGGCTGCAATGGTAGGAATCGATCAGCCGCCGACCACCGGGCAAAACATACTCGGCGGCATGGGCGAAAGGCAGCGCCGATTGCTTGAGCCCGCAGCCAAGCAGCACCGCCCGATGCGCAATCTGCCCTAGCGCCAGCACCACGGCATCTGGCGGCAGGCTGGCCAGTTCAGCGCTCAGATACGGATTGCAGGCGCGCATCTCCGCTGGCAACGGCTTGTTGGCTGGCGGCAGACACTTAACCGCATTGGTGATGCGGCAATCGATCAATTCCAACCCATCACCGGCGCTGACCGACTCGCCACGACTGCCAAAGCCGTGCCGATGCAGGCTGGCATAGAGCAAAATGCCGGCATAATCCCCGGTAAAGGGCCGGCCGGTGCGGTTCGCGCCATGCATGCCTGGCGCCAGGCCGACGATCAGCAGACGCGCGTTCGGATCGCCAAAAGGCGGCACCGGCGCGGCATGGTAGCCGGGATGCTCGGCGCGCACCTCAGAGAGAAAATCCGCCAAGCGCGTGCAGGCACGGCAGGCCGGGTTGAAGGTTGGGGGCGGATCGGAAACCTGGACAGACATGAGTGCAAAGGGACAGTTCGGTATTGGGCGGTCTTGCCATAATAGCCGCATGGCCTGGCGACACCGCAGTCGCCTAGCTAAAGCAGCGTCTTGATGATCAGTGAGACGATCCCAACCAGCACCGCCCCATCATCCATGCCAACAACGTCAAATCAGTGCGGACAGGTGCCGACGCTGGTTCCAAATCAGCTTTTCTCACCAGTATCTTCCTGTGCTGTGCCGATGGGGCGCACCACCGCTTCCGCTTGTTCTGGGGCGAACCCTGCCGTCTTGAGTTTGTCCACGAGTCCAGAGTATCGAAAGTGACTGTCGCCATTGTGGTTTACCTCGATTGTTACGCGGTCGGTTCGATTGCGCTAGATGGGGCTATCGATTCGATCAGACGGTGGTGTCATAGTAACATTGAGCCCCTTGCCAGAAATGTGGCCGATTTCACCAGACTAGGCACCCCCGCATGATAAAACCCGACTACGCTGGTGGCTGCATTGTCAACCTGATGAGTTCGCTGCTGCACGCACGCGGCGCCACCAGCATCGACCTTCCGGAGGCCCGACTGCTGCCAGCGGCGGAGCTGGCCGACTACCGCCATCTGGTGCTGATCGTGATCGACGGTCTGGGCGCGAACTGGCTGGCACGGCACTCGCCCGATGGCCTGCTCGCCCGCCACCAGCTCGGTAGCCTGACCAGCGTCTTCCCGTCCACCACAGCAGCGGCCATTGGCAGCTTTCTGACCGGCGTGCCGCCCGCGCAGCATGGCATCACCGGCTGGTTTACCTGGCTGCGCGAGCTGGGCTGCGTGATGAAAACCTTGCCCGGCCAGCCCCGCTGCGGCGGTCAGAGCAACTGGGCCATGGTCGAGGATCTGCGCACGCTCTTCCCCTGCCCGTCAGTTTTTGAGCGCATCACTACCGGCTCGACGGTGATCAGCCCCAAGCAGATCGCGCATTCAGCCTTCAATCGCGCCCATTGCGGCCCGGCGCGACTGCGACCCTATCGCAACCTGAAAGACTGTTTTCGCCAGATCGAGCAGGCCGTCAAGCGCACTCGCCAGCCAAGCTATATCTATGCCTACTGGTCGGAGCTGGATCATCTCGGGCACAAGCACGGTATCGATAGCACGGAGACGATCAATCATTTGTACGCGCTCGAGCAGGGCCTGGCGCAACTGACGACAAGACTGGCCGGCAGCGACGCCTGTTTGTTGATCAGCGCCGATCATGGTCAGCTCGATTGTACTAAGGCGGATCAGACCCAAATCGCCGCACATCCAGCGCTGGCTGATCGGCTGCGGCTGCCGCTGTGCGGCGAGCCGCGCGCGGCTTTTTGCTACACTTGTGCCGATGAACTGGATGGCTTCATCGCGGCTGCACAGGATACGCTCGGCACGCGCTTTGATGTCGTTCGCTCGCGCGATCTGCTGGCGCAGGGGGTTTTTGGTCCGGGCACGCCGCATCCTGAGTTGACACATCGTATCGGCGATGCCACCTTAATCGCCCGTGATCACTGCGTCATCTTAGACCGCCTGCCGACGGAGAAGCCCTTCACCCCTATCGGCGTGCATGGCGGCCTGAGTCCTGACGAAATGCTGGTGCCCCTATGCCGCATCGATTGCCGCATCTAATCCGTGAGATGAGTCCGCTATGACCGACCTCGCTGCCCTCTATCAGACCGACTACGTCCAGTGGACACAGCGCAACGCCGATTTATTGCGTGCCGGTCGTTTCAAGGAGCTGGATATAGAACACTTACTGGAAGAGTTGAGCGACATGAGCAAAAGCGACCGGCGCGAATTGCACAGCCGTTTGTTGGTGTTGATCGCGCATCTGCTCAAGTGGCAATTCCAATACCAGACGCTCAACGAACGCTGGCGTGAGTTCAAGGGCGACAGTTGGCGTTCGACCATCATTGAACAGCGTCAGCGTCTTGCCATCCTGCTGCGCAAGTCGCCCGGCTTAAAGTCCGCATTGGACGACACCATCGCCGACGCCTATCCCGACGCAGTCGTCGTAGCTCACAAGGAAACCTGCCTGCCGCTGACAAGCTTCCCAACCGTCTGCCCTTATCTCACAGAACAACTGCTGGATGATGCGTTTTATCCGGATTCCACGCCAGCGCACAATTGTGTGGACTCATAACCAGTCTCGATCCTGAGCGGTTTCCCGAGGATAATTCGTATAATAATCTATTCACAAAACGCCACACAGAGGCCTCAGATGTCGAGAAAAATTGGAGTCATTGGCAGCGGCATTGCCGGCATGGCCAGCGCTTGGCTGCTGGCCGGTCGCCATCAGGTCACACTCATTGAGCGCAACGACTATGTGGGCGGCCACACTCACACCATTATGGTGGAAGAGCACGGCCAACAGATTCCGGTCGATACCGGCTTTATCGTCTACAACGAGCTAAACTACCCGCTGCTGACCCGCCTGTTTGAGCGCCTTGGCGTCGCCACCCGCGAGGGCGACATGTCCTTTGCTACCTCCATTGGTCCGGGTGAGATTGAATACTCGGGCGACAGCTTGAAAACCTTGTTCGCGCAGCCAAAAAATCTGTTCAACCCGTCGTATCTCGGCATGCTCGCAGATATTCTGCGCTTTAACCGGCGTTGCCGGAAGCTACTCAACCAGGGTGGCTTTGACGGCTTGAAGCTGGGTGATTTTCTCGCGCGCGAGCGGCTCGGCGAGGCCTTTCGGGATCACTATTTGCTGCCCATGGCCGCCGCCATCTGGTCCTGCCCACCGCACACCATGATGGAGTTCCCGGTCGAGAGTCTGGCGCGATTCTTCGACAACCATGGACTCATCCGCATTGTGCAACGCCCGCTCTGGCGCACCGTGGTCGGTGGCAGCCATAGCTATGCGCACAAGATCATCGCCGACATCGGGAAAACGAACATTGTGCATGACCCGGCGGTTCGCGTGCGTCGCCTGAGCGATTCGGGCAGCCCGGCAGGCATAGCTGCGGGCACCGATCAGAACAGCGGCGGCCAGGGCGTCGAGGTCACCCTGGCCTCGGGTGCGACTCATCGCTTCGACGAGGTGGTGCTTGCCTGCCATGCCGACGAAGCCCTGGCGATGATCGATCAGCCCACGGCGGATGAATCCCAACTGCTCGGCTGTTTCCGTTATCAGCCTAACCAAACCTGGCTGCACGCGGATACGCACCTGATGCCGCGCCGGCGTCAGGTCTGGTCTGCCTGGAACTATCTCGCCGCGCGCCAGCAGGACGGGCGTCAGGCCGTCTCTGTCAGCTACTGGATGAACCGCCTGCAAGGACTCAAGGCCCGCAAGGATTACATGGTCTCGCTGAATCCGCTCGAAGCACCCCGCCCCGAGACCCGCATTGCCGAGATGACTTATCACCATCCGGTCTTCGATCAGGCGGCCATGGACGCCCAACCGGCGCTGCACCGGCTACAAGGTCAGGGCGGACTCTGGTTCTGCGGCAGCTACTTCGGCTATGGCTTCCATGAGGACGGACTGCGCTCGGCGGTGGATGCCGTGACGCGCATGGGCATCGACACCGACTGGCTGACGCAAGCAGGCGCCTGACATGAAGCATCAAGCCCCAACCCAAACGAAACCCCCGACTCAAGCTCAAGCCGGCTCCAGCTCTGGCCCTAGCCCGCATCGCATTTACTTCACCAAGGTTATGCACCGGCGGCTGTTCCCGGTTGAATATCGCTTCGTCTATAATGTCTTCAGCCTGCTGATCGACATCGACGCGCTAGATCAACTTCCACGCGGCCCGCGCTTCGGGAAATTTCAGCTCATGCGCTTCCGCCCCGCCGATCACGGGCCACGCGATGGCAAACCACTGCGCCCCTGGGTGGAAGAAGTGCTACGCAGCCGCGACATTGATCTGGAAGGCGGGCGCATCCGGCTGCTATGCTTCCCGCGCGTGCTCGGCTTCGGCTTTAATCCGCTGAGCGTCTGGTACTGTGAACACCGCGACGGCAGTCTGCGCGCGGCCATTGGGGAGGTCAGTAACACCTTTGGTGGGAAGCATTTCTACCTGCTGGCCAAAGAGGGCGCGCCCATCGACTGGCCGCTGCGTGCACGCGCGACCAAATGCTTCCATGTCTCGCCCCTGATGGATATGGCCGGCGATTATCGCTTCCGTCTGTCCGAACCCGACGAGCGGCTATCGGTGATGATCCGCCAGTTCCATGATGACGGTCGGCTCAAACTCGTCGCCAGCCAAGCCGGCACCGGCGAGCCGCTGACCGAACAGAACCTGAGACAGGCGTTGAAACGTATGCCCCTGATGACCATCAAGGTAATCGCGGCCATTCACTGGCAGGCGCTCAAGATCTGGCTGCGTGGCGCGCCCCTGTGTCCAGCACCACCGGCCCCCAAACACGAGGTTACCTGATGGCAAGCGAGAAGTCGGCCGAGGCCACCCTCCCATGGCGCAAAGGGCTTGCGTTCCGCCCCTTCAGCGGCCTGCTGGATCATCTCCTGCACGAGCAGTTTCATGCCGGGCAACTGCGCTTGCGCATCGGCGACAGTCTGCACGCGAACAAGGGTGACGAGCCCGGTCCTCAGGCCGAGATACAGCTGCACCGCCCTTTGTCCTTTGCCCGGCGCGTTACCGGGCGTGGTCATCTTGGCTTTGGCGAAAGCTACCTGGCCGGCGACTGGGACAGCCCGGATCTGACCAGCCTGATCCATCTGTTTGCCGTCAACGAACCGGTCTTGGCTAGCATCGAATTCGGCAGCTGGCTCGGCCGTCTGGTCGCGCTCTTCCGCCACCACAGCCGCACCAATACCAAGCGCGGCAGCCGTCGCAACATCGCGCATCACTACGACTTGGGCAACGCCTTCTACCGGCTCTGGCTCGACCCCGGCATGACCTACTCCGCCGCCCTGTTTGACGGACAGGACATCACGCTGGAGCAGGCACAGCGGCGCAAGTATCAGTCGCTACTCGAGATGCTCGGCGCCGAACCCGGCGCGCATGTGCTTGAAATCGGCTGCGGCTGGGGCGGTTTCGCGCGCGAGGCGGTCGCCGCTGGTCACCGGGTCACAGGACTGACGCTGTCTTCAGAGCAACTCGCCTGGGCCAGCGAAACCCTCACCGATCCCATCGCTAGCGGTGAGGTTGATCTGCACCTGCGTGATTATCGCGATATGGATGGCCAGTTCGACCACATCGCCTCCATCGAGATGTTCGAGGCCGTGGGTGAGCGCTACTGGCCGGTTTACATGAACAAAATCCGCCAGCTTTTGCGCCCCGGCGGCCGCGCCGCGCTGCAAGTCATCACCATCGACGAGCAATACTTCGACAGCTACCGTTCAAGCCCCGACTTTATCCAGAAATACATCTTCCCCGGCGGCATGCTGCCCACGCCTGCCCGCTTCGACGCTGTTGTCGAGCAGGCCGGCTTACGCATCAGCGCCCGCCGCTGGTTCGGGCAGGACTACGCCCGCACCCTGGCCATCTGGCACCAGCAGTTCATGGAGCAGCTCACCGCCGTGCGCGGCCTTGGCTACGACGAGACATTCATCCGCATGTGGCGCTACTACCTCGCCTACTGCGAGGCCGGCTTTCGCGACGGGCGCATCGATGTGATGCAGGTCGTGCTGGAAACGCCGACTGCCGATTAGCGCAAACCCAGCCGCACGCGCCTCCCAGCAGCATGCCTGAACCGACCACCCCAAAGCGCCTGCCCTCCCCGCCCGAGTGCTACGACATTCATTTCAACCTGCGCATCCCGGCAACGCTCTGGCTCATCATGGTGCTACTCCTGCGCCACGGGCTGCTGCTGATCATCACCTTCATGCCCACCACCGGCAAAGAGATCACCGTCCTGCGCGAATTGATCCGGCCCGAGTACTTGCTCGCCGACGCCATCGCCCTGCCGGTCTTCATCAGCGCCATCCGCCGCCACGCGCCCATAACGCCCGCCTGGATGCGCCAGGTCTGGCAACGCGCCCGCATCCTGCTCAGCCTGTCACTGTTGGTCTATCTCAGCCTGCTTACCAACAGCCTATTGACCGGCCCCGGCTCCGTCGGACGGCACCTGAGCGAAGCCGTGCTGATCTCCGCTCTGCTCAACCTGGCCGCACTCACCTACTTGTGGCGCGCGCGCATGCTGCCAGATCTCTTTCGTGACTGGCCCGACAAGCAAGCGCCACCGGCTGGTAAACCAATCATCAAACAAGCACTCCTTGCCGAGGCAAACACGCGCAGCCAGGCTTCCGAGCAGAATTCTGGCCCATCAAGAACCGGCTGAAGCGTCTCCAGCTGAGCCAAGTTGCTCGCGGCGGTAACCAATGGTCTTAAACAGCTTGCGCGCGACATAATTCGCGAACTCCTCGCGATTCTCGTAGTCCCGATCCATGGCAAGACTGGCCAGGACGTCAATGGCATCGCGCAGCCGCGCGATTTCGTCCAGCTCTCGCCCACAAGTCAAACAACGCTCGCCATCGTCGCGACAAGCATCCTTGCCATGGCAAGGTTCAAAGCGCGCCATCTTTCAGCCTCCCGTATTCCACAACGCTTTCATGTCAAGCGATAATGTAACCGAAATCGCAGTCGCAGAGGCCGCCCGAACAACCATTGATGCGCCAACAGCTTGCACAAGACAAACAAAACACTTGCACCAGAACTAGAGGCGCCTTAACCTGTCTGATCCAGTTCCAAAGGGGGCGACATGGCTTCGACGTGGGTCGCAAAACCTGAGGTGCATGCCGAGGTGCGGGAAACCTCGCAAAACTATCCGCAAATCTATAGTTGCCAACGACGACAACTACGCTCTCGCTGCTTAATCCCAGCGGGCCTCACACCATCTCTTGCCTGTGGGCGGTGGATTCGTGGGGTAACATCACACAGGATCGCGGCGCAGGGAGCCTGGACCTGAACCGCTAAAACCCAATTCGGGATCGCCGACTGATCGCCCTGTCCCTCGGGCGGCAGAAGGTTAAAAACAATAGAACGGACTAAGCATGTAGAACCAACGGCAGAGGGCTTGCGGACGCGGGTTCAATTCCCGCCGCCTCCACCATCACATCATCCAGTAACGTCTCTAAGCCCGCATTTTGCGGGCTTTTTTGTAGATATTGAATCCATAGATATCCCACTCTTTCCTTTGACATCCCTCTCTCACGGGGCAACATTGGGGGCAACTGTCACAAAGCAGATCACAGTTGCCCCCATGCCCCTCTCTGACGCAAAGGTTCGGAACGCCAAGCCTGGCGAAAAGACGCTCGGGACCATCATGACGCTGCGCGTCGACATTTGAGCGAAGGGGTTGATCCTAGCGCAAATCGCAAGTCGCGGCAGTTAGCCGGCGCTGATCGGGCCACAAACAGCATTGAAGTAATCGCGCGTGAGTGGTTCCAGCGCCACTCTCAGAACTGGGTTCCAAACCATGCGAACCGAATCATTCGCCGCTTGGAAAAAGACTTCTTTCCTTGGATTGGCAATATTCCGATCACCGATCTGAAACCTCCGCAGATCTTAGACGTAATCCGCCGAATCGAAGACCGTGGTGCCTTGGAGACAGCCCATAGAGCCCTGCGGAACTGCGGGCAAGTTTCCCGATATGCTGTCGCAACGGGGCGAGCTGAACGAGACCCTACGTGTCCCGCCTTGACGACGCCGGCATTGATCCGTTCGAGAACCTCCAGGGTGAACAGGCGCAGGTTGTCTTTGAGGGCCTGAAGGCTGTAGCGATCCTCATCGGACCAGTCGCTGTGACCGAGCATCTGGCGCACCAGGCGGTGCTGATTGGCGAACTCTTGCACCCGGTCGTAGTCGGCGTTTAGCCCTTGGCGCAAGGTGCCCAGCACCAAGATTCGCCATTGGGACATACCGGGACGGCCGGTGTCGGCACTGACGAACTCCTCGCCATCGGCGCGCACCGGCAGCACATCGGCGAGGATGGCTTCGCGCAGGGGTTCGGTGGTGTAGATGTGCCGCAGACCCCGGAGCAGTCGCTTTGAAAACCGGTGCGAAGGCCAGGTGAAGCCTCGCCGATGATTCGCCGAGCGCCACCGCTTTTGGCGCGCAGCCGATGTGCGGCTTTCTGAGACAATCCCCCCATGTCCGACTCGGCCGCCCCCAGCTATCACACTGGTTCCCCTCTCGACACCCTCGCCGGCCCGGTCGAGCGCGTCACCTTCCACAGCCCCGAGAGCGGCTTTTGCGTCCTGCGGGTCAAAGTCCGCGGCGAGCGCGACCTGATCACCGTCGTCGGCACCGCCGCCCAGGTCGCGCCGGGCGAGCACATCGACGCGCGTGGGCAATGGACCATCGATGCCCGCCATGGGCGGCAGTTCAAGGCCAGTGAGTTGCGCGTGGTTCCCCCCGGCACCCGCGAAGGTATCGAGCGCTATCTCGGCTCCGGGCTGGTCAAAGGCATCGGGCCGCATTTTGCCAAGCGCCTGGTCGATGCCTTTGGTGAAACAGTCTTCGACATCATCGAGCAATCACCCGAGCGACTGCGCGAGCTGCCCGGCATCGGCAAGAAGCGCCAGGAACGGGTCACCCGCGCCTGGGCCGAGCAGAAGGTCATCCGGGAGATGTTCAGTGGCTGGATCCAGCAGAGACGGACAAAAGCAGGCTGACAGCTCTGCTCCAACCCTATCCAGCGGAGAAGATGATCGGCTACCCGGTCGATCAGGCAGTGGGTCGGCCGAGCACAGACGGGCCGGAGTGCCTGGCGCCGAGAGGCTCGGCGATCCGCGACTGATTGGCGAGGGTCTTCGCTGCGATGGCTGCTGAATACGTCACTCTGCTTTATCCGCACTGTTGTACCGCACAGCACTCTGGCACCTTCAGTTAGATGCCGCGACAAGCCGAAAATCGGACCGTCGCGCCAGAAATTGACCCGTTACACAATTTAACGCCACTCGACTTCACAGATTCTTGTTCTGGGTTTGACTAGTCAAAAAACGACCGCTCGTCGGCTCGACATTGACAGGCAAAAGCGCTGTTTTGCACAGCCACGATGCCCACACTACCCGATATCAAGTCGGTTGAGAAAACGACGCACCCCGGTTGTGCAATGCTGAATAAAAAATTAAAACAATGACTTATCGCGCGCGCAAAAACTGACCAATCGAATAGGCCCCGCATAACGACAGGGAGTTAGGGAACTATCCGGGCTGTTACCAACAGGGTTATCCACAGGAGTGGTGGATAAAAGAAAAGAGGCTCGTTTCTACAGGATTTTACCGACGTCTGTTATGGAAAACCCAAATCAGCGGTGCTAACTTGAGCGACCAGCCTTGCTCCAGAAGTGGCCACTCTGGGTCACGCTTGACAACACAGCAGATATCAGGGACGAAGCGACGCCATCCGTTCCTGGATATCTTGGCATCACAAGTGACGACCCTGTCGACTTGCAAGTCCCATCACAAACTATCCGCCATGCAACAGCATCTCCTGACAACGGCGTTTGATCCAAAACTGCAACATTACCTGCTCCTGAGCGCACTGGTGTTTCGTCTGCTCACCATCGGATAACTGCAGCAATAGATGCCGCGCAATATGGCGCATGTGGCTGAGTTGCTCGATACCAGCGAATAACCCTGGCTGCAGCGCATCCTCTTCTACTGGCACAAATTGCCCGCCATCTCTTTCACGGGAGCGGAAAGATACTTGCGCGGTCCGTTCGCGTCATCCCTTTCGAACATGTTGATACGTTGATCATAACAACCCGGCACGAGCGCAAGGCCCCGCGTCTGCGTTCCCAACGAGTATTCGCGATCAACGGCGACATCGGCGAAACTGACGCCAAATTCAGCACATCCAGGCTCGTCCCAAAGGCCTGCAAGGAGCCCCAGATGCCCGACCTCACAGTTCGTTTCAGCCCGCCCGCCGATTGGTCTCGGCCGCCACGCGTCCACTACTGGGACCGTTGGCCGGATCATGACGCCACAGACTGCGCCACAGAATGGCCCGGTGTCGAGATGACGCCGGACCCCAGACACCACGGCTGGTATCTCTACCGCTTTGCCGACACCACCCGCGTGCGCCTCGTCTTCAACGACGGCCAGGGCCGGCAGAGCGGCGACCTCGTTTGCGAGCGTAGCGGTTGGTTCGACTTCAACCACCACTGGCAGGACGCCGTACCGCCCGAAGCTAAGATATCATCCCCAAGAGGCGGAGCAACCGCACCGAAATCCAACTCAAAATCGACGTCGGGACCGGGATCACGTCCAGCATCGCAACCGACACGCAGAACAGCCGATGCCGGCCTGCCCCCGATCGCGGAACGCTGCGACTTCCGCGAAGAAACCATTTACTTCCTGCTGACGGCCCGCTTCCACGACGGCGACCCGTCCAACAACTTCTTCTGTCGCGACCGCATTGAGTTCGACGCCGCCGGTAATCCGATCGACCCGCACTGGCGCGGCGACTTCAAGGGGCTGATCCAGCGGCTCGACTACATCGCCGACTTGGGGTTTACGGCCATCTGGATCACGCCGCCGATCGAGAACCGCTCGGGACTCGACTACCACGGTTACCACGGCTACGACTGGACCCGCATCGACCCGCGCCTGGAATCCCCGGATACGACCTACCAGGATCTGATCGACGCGGCCCACGCCCGGGGCATCAAGATCATCCAGGACGTTGTGGTCAACCACTGTTGCCAGTACGGCATCCGCGACCAGGTCCATATCGACCATCTGCCCACCAAGTACTATGTCCCGCAGGGCAGCGAGCAGGGCCAGGTGGACCATGGCCCCTACCAAGGCCACCTCGGCAACTACTCCTGGCCCAACCGCGACGATATCGACAACCCCAAGGCCCCGGACTGGTGGCACGAACGCCACGAACGCGACCCGGCAGGCACCGAGCCGCTGATTGATCCGAAAACCGGCGAGACGGTGCCGAAGCCTGGGTACGACCCGGGCCGCTTCTTCGGCGTCGATGCCCAGACCCTGGACCCGGACTGGTTCCATCAAGACGGCTTCATCTGCGGCGGCGACTGGGAGAGCGCCCATCCGCTTCAGAACAAGCACCTGGCCGGCGACTGCATCGACCTAGCCACCGAGCGCGCGAACGTCAAGCACTACCTGATCGAGGCGATCAATGTCTATCTGGACATGGGCGTCGATGCCCTGCGCATCGACACCGTCAAGCATGTCGAGCGCAATAATCTGCTCGAGTACGTCAACGCCTGGAAAGCGCACAAGCCCGGGCTCTTCGTCTTCGGGGAGAACCTGGTCAAGGGCTATGGCTGGGGCGACCTGGGCGGCGGCGACAACGGCCCGAGCCAAATCCGCCCCTGGTGGTACACCCGCCTCGGCGACGACCCCCGCGACCCAAACGCCGGCGGCGACTCAGGCTTTCCGCAGCTTGACTTCGGCCTGTTCTCCACCTTCCGCGACACCGTCAGCAAGGGCACCTATGCCGGCACCGGCCAGATCCTCTCCATGGACTGGATCTATGGCGACGTCACCTCGCTGGTGACCTTCCTGCAAAACCACGACGTCGGCCCAGACAACGACTTCAAGTACCGCTTCAAGGGCGATCAATGGATGGCCGCCGCAGCCTACAACCTACTCTGGACGGCCCGCGGCATCCCCTGCCTGTACTTCGGCGAAGAGATCGAGTTCATGAAGGGGGCGCCCCAGGATGTCGAGGGCGAGAAGGACTGCCTATCATCCACCGGCCGCGCCTACTTCGGCGACCACCTGAGCGATGCCCGCATCGCCGAGACCCAGGCGCATCCCATCTACCGGCACATCCAGCGCCTGAACCGCATTCGCCAGGCCATTCCGGCATTGCAAAAGGCGCCCATGACCCAGGTGAACGAATGGGGCGGCGGCATGGCCTTCGTCCGCGACCTGAGCGACCAGGGCAGCTACGCGGTGGTCGGCCTCGCCATCGGCGGCGACCAGAGCATCGGCATCGACGGCATCCGCCCCGGCCTGTATCGCGATGCTGTCACCGGCGCCGAGCAGCACAGCGAAGGCAGCCTACACTTTGAGGTCAAGGCTAACTCAGCCGGCATCTACGTCCTCGACGGTCCGGGCAAGATCGGCGAGGACGGGGTCTACCTGCGTTGAACCTGAAGCCTTCGCAGTTGGAAAATTGGACTGCATCATCATCCGCGCGCGCGACAAAGATGATGCTTGTGAATGCCAAGACTTTGGGCATCCACTCACCATCCTTGGATCTGGCCTGCATCGGACATCAATTCATGGCGCCAACCAACTAACCATGACACCCGCCATCGACACCCTCAAGCGCCTGGGCATCGCCCACCGGGTGCATGCCTACCACCACGACCCTGGCACCACCGCCTATGGTCAAGATGCCTCCGATCAACTCGGGCTTGACCCTGCGCTGGTGTTCAAGACCTTGGTCGTCAGCCTCGATACCAAGACGCTGGTAGTTGCCGTTTTGCCGGTCAGTCGGCAGCTGAGTTTGAAGGCGCTCGCCAAGGCAGCCGGAGGCAAGAAGGCGACCATGGCGGAGAAGGCGCAGGCGGAGCGCAGCACCGGTTATCTACTCGGAGGGATCAGCCCGATTGGGCAAAAGCGTCGCCTGGATACCTTTGTCGATCACAGTGCCGAGGCGTTGGATCGTCTCTTTATCAGCGCCGGTCGGCGCGGCCTGGAGATCGAGCTCAGCCCGGCCGATCTGCAGCGGGTCACGAACGCCCGCTTTTATGACCTGGTCTCCTGAGCGGCCTCGGGCTGCAGGAGTTCATCCAGCAACCGCACGGCTGTCGCCACGAAACTGGGGCAGCGCTCTTTGAACACCCCGGCGTCACGGGCGCCCTGATAACCGGCATCCTCGGCCAGGTCAAAACCGAGCAAGTCGCGGCATTGATTGCTGCCGTGGCGATCGATGAAGCGCTGCTGTAGTGCGCGCGATTTTGCGTAAACACGGTCCTTGGCGGCGGGATCAGGCTCGCTCGGGCCGTATTCCAGCCCCAGCACCAGCGCCGCTCCGGCCAGGGTGCCGCAAGTGCCGCCCATGCGCCCGATGCCACCCCCGAGCCCAGTGGCCAGGCGCATCGCCAGTGCCGGGTCGATTCCATAGCGCACGGCATAGACGGACACCACCGCCTGGGAGCAATTACAACCGGTGCAGAAGCGCTCCACCGCCTTCAGGTCGGCTGTGGTTGATACGTCTTGGTGATCGGAGGAGGTGGAATTCGGCGTCATGACGCCATCCTGCCAGTCCGGTGCCGCGGCTGGCAAGCCGCTCTGCGGGACGCTGTTTGCTGTTCCCGATTGGGCGCCGTCACAACCCTGGGAGCTGCTGGGGCGGTCATCTGGTTTTCGAAGTTGGGTCGGGCTGGACTGTGCGACCTGGTTCGCGAATGATCGTTGGCTGACATGTCCACCCGATGAGGCGCTGACACCAAAGACACCAAGCCGAAAGATCGCCTCAGCCCGCCGTTGAGACGATCAGCGACCCACCCGCGCCAAGAAGGAGCACGCCAGCGCCGCCTTGGCCGATCCGTCGCATGCGCCTGTCTTGAACCATCTTGGCCAGCTTGCGCGCGCTGAACGCATAGAGCAGTTTCACACCACCGACGCTCGTTATTGTGACGGCCATGACAGCCACCACATCCGCCGCGGCAAGCTGATCGGTTGGCATCACCAAGGGAAAAATGCTGGCATAGAACAGAATCGCTTTGAGGTCGCCCAGCGTTAACACCAGTCCAGCGAGAAGGCTCCTAACGGTCATGCAGGGGTAGCGGCACCCCGGAAAATGAAAGATGCTAAGGGGGAGCCCGCGCAGCGAGGTCGGTCAACTATTTGGCGACTTGATCCTGATTCCTAACGTGACCCGCCGCCGCTGCTCCGAACCCCGGAATGCATCGCCACAGAGCGCACGGTAAAGAGGTCCAGGCGCACACCGCCTGAGAGGGATGTCGGTGGCGGCCTGCGCGGGCTCCCTGTCGTCAGTGTAATCGTTGGGGAGCGCGCATGGAACTGACACCGATCTTTAACAGCGTTGGGGCGTTGGATATTCATCATGCGAAGATCACCGCCTGTGCGTTGATTGCGGACGCCGATGGTGAGGTACGGGTTGAGTTGAAGGAGTTTGGCGGGTTCAAACGTGACCGCCGCGCCCTGGCCGAGTGGGTGGCCTCCTTCGCGCCCGAGGTGGTGGTCATGGAAAGCACCGGCATCTACTGGAAGAGCCCCTATGCGGCCCTGGAACGGGTGGGCATAGCCGCCTTGGTGGTCAATGCCCGCCATGTCAAACAGGTGCCTGGGCGCAAGACCGACATCGCCGATGCACAATGGTTGGCGATCCTCGCGCGCAGCGGGCTGCTCACGGGCAGCTTCGTGCCGCCGCAGAATCTGCGCGAACTGCGCTTGGTCTCGCGCCAGATGCAGAAATTCACCGGCATTCTGGCCGGGGAGAAGAACCGCTTGCACAAGGTGCTCACTGACGGGGGCATTCGCCTCTCGGCGGTGGTCAGTGACCTCCACGGCACCTCGGCGCGGGCGATGATCAAGGGGCTGTTGGCCGGGGAGACGCCACAACAGGTCTTGAGCTACGCAAGCAAGCGGCTGAAGGCCACGCAAGAGGAATTGCTCGATGCGCTCGATGGGGAACTCAGCGACACCCATCGGTTTGTTCTACGCGAGATTCTCACCCACATCGAAGAGCTCGAAGCGCGCATCGAGGTGTTTCGACACCACTTGCTCAGCGCTCTGCAGCCCCATGAGTCGCTGCTGCATGCCTTGCAGACCATTCCCGGGCTCGACGCGCCCGGCGCGGCCATGCTGTTGGTGGAAATCGGCACCGACATGGACGCGTTCGGCTCTCCCGAGAAGCTCGCCGCCTGGGCGGGTGTTTGTCCAGGCAACAACGAATCGGCCGGCAAGCGCAAGAGCGCACGCGCGCGCAAGGGCAATCCCTATGTCCGACGGATTCTCTGCGAGGCCGCCCATGCGGCCAGCCGCACCCGCTGTGCGTTGGCTGAGAAGTTCAAGGTCTTGCTCGTTCGTCGTGGGCGAAAACGGGCGATCTTCGCGCTGGCCCACAAAATTCTGAAAATCGTCTTCGTGTTGATCCACCGTGGCGATTATTACCGGGATGCCACGGTCAACTACGAAGCCATCAGCGTTGAACGCAACGCACCGCGTTGGATTCGGATGCTCAGGAAGTACCACTACATTCCAGCCTGAGCCGCCGCGACAATCCGTTTTTTTTTCAGGCCGCCAAGCGGTCAGGGGGTGGTTTGTCTCAAGCTACCTGCATCTTTCACGGTAAGCAGTCCCGATTGCGTGACGAGGCTTGGGTTGACGCTGTCGCGCGTCGACCGTGATAACAACAGTGTGCCGCCAAGCCATAGCAGGTACAGGCCGCCGAGCACCTTGATCAGCACGAACAGTCCGCCCAAGCGCTCGGCTAAGGCCGCCAACCCAAACAGCGCGGTGGCGACAAAGAGCAGGTCGCCCAGGACGATCCCGCATGTGACGGCGACACCCTGGGAAAGACCGCCCATGGCCGCGCGCGTGACGACCAATGCGACACTGGTGCTTGGCATGGCGGCCATTGCCAGCATGATGGCAAAGAGGATCGATAGATCGCCAATACTCATGGTCATATTCAATCCGGTGATGGAGGTCGCAACAGCAGACCCGGCGCCGAGATTCTCGCATCCACCGCACAGTCACGACCATCTTCAGGGGTTGACCATGCCATTGCCACCAACGTCCTTGCCTGCCATCTTGTCCACAACCACCCTCGCCTTCTTCCTGATGACCACCAGCGGCCTTAGCCTTGCGTTGGAGCCACTTGTCAAACAAGGCAGCTGTCCCAGCGGCTACCGCACCCAGGGTGATTATTGTGTGCCGGGTTCCGGCGCGCGGGGTGCCTTGCCGAAATCCGGCAACTGTCCTGCCGGGTACTACACCAGCAGCAATTACTGCGTGGCAGGCAAGAACGCCAAACCAGCAATCGAGAAGGTTGGCTCAAGTTGCCCGGCGGGCTGGTATACCAGCGGAAACTATTGCGTGCGTTCGCGCTAATGGCTCAGCAACGCGGTAAATCCTCGCCTCGCGGTTACTGGCTCTTTTAAGGGGGCCGCATTCCTGGCACTTCCAAGCACGCTCTTCGCGGTGCGCTCCTCGTGCTATCGTAGCGCCCAAACTGACCGTGACTGACTGAGCAGAAGGGTTTATCTGATGCATATTGCTCTCTTCGGCGCAACTGGAGGCACCGGGCGCGAGGTGGTGGCACAAGCCCTGACACAGGGCCATCGTATCAAAGCCCTGGTGCGCGATCCAACCCGCGTTCCCGCGCAGGATGGGCTCACGCTGATTCCCGGTGATGTCCTGGATGCAACCGCGACCCGGCAGTGCATTACGGGGACAGAAGCTGTGATTTGCGTGCTGGGCTCAAAGCCGAAACAGCCGCCGATCGAGGCACGCGGCACGGCGGTGATTGTCGAGGCTATGCAGGCGAGCGCGGTGCGCCGGCTGATTGCCGTCACATCCATGGGCGCCGGCGACAGTCGTCGCCAACTCAATCCGCTGTTTCGCTGGATCATGGACCTGAGTCTCAAGGCCATCATGCAGGCGAAAGCGGAGCAGGAGCAGCTGATCCGCGCCAGTGGTCTTGACTGGACCATTGTGCGCCCGGGCGGACTGACCGATGGTCCGCGCACCGGGACCTATCGCCATGGTCTGGACAAATCCATCAAGGGTGGGCGTATCAGTCGCGCGGATGTCGCCGAGTTCGTCCTCGCCCAGCTAGATGATCGCCACTACTGGCAGAAGACGCCGGCGGTGACTTGAATCCCCGGTGGGCGATCGACCAACTTGGAGCGGGTTAACCATCGTTTCCTCACGACCGTCCTGGCGTTAAAGCCCCGGAACGATCCTGCCAGTGCCTCGCGGCGCACCGATCAGGGCGCTCAGGCAGATCGTTCAGGCCCGCATCGGTTCCCCGCTGAGAAGCCTACTGGCCCATCCAACACACCTGCGAATGCCGCACTGCACCACGCCCCTCCCTCACGACCAAGCTCGCTGCCAAGCAACGCGAGGCCAAAGATGATCGAGCGCATGATCGAGAAGTCCTTGTTCGCATCCCGCTGGATTTTGGCCCCCGTCTATCTCGGGCTCAGCTTGGTGCTTGTTGCCCTGGGGTTAAAGTTTTTTCAGGAGATTTTCCACCTTTTCCTCCATCTTTGGACGATGAGGGAGACGGCGTTGATTCTCACCGTGCTCACGCTCGTTGATCTGGTGCTGGTCGCCAGTCTGGTGGTGATGGTGATGTTCTCCGGCTACGAGAATTTTGTCTCCAAGATGGACATCGACGCGGACAGCGAGAAGCTGGGCTGGTTGGGCAAGCTCGACCCCAGCACCCTGAAGTTGAAAGTGGCGATATCCATCGTTGCGATTTCGTCCATCCATTTGCTCAAGGCGTTCATGAACGCCGAGAAGATCGCCAACGACAAACTCCTCTGGTACGTCATCATCCATCTCACCTTCGTTGTCTCGGCGGTCTTGATGTCGGTGATGGACAAGATATCCTTTTCGGCCCACCGCGATCACTCGCTGATGACCGCTAAGCCGATGCCAACTTCAGGCCAAGAATCCCGACCAGGATGAGCCCAACAAAGAAGAACCGCGCCACAGTGGCCGGCTCGCCAAACAAGATCACCCCGAGCGCGAAAGTTCCGACAGCGCCGATACCGGTCCAGACGGCATAGGCGGTGCCCATCGGGATTGTCTTCTGCGCTAGCAACAGCAAGGCGCCGCTCGCCGTCATGCAAAGGATCGAGAAGGCGATCCAGCCCCAACGCAGACCAGCATCCGAGAGCCCGAGCTTGAGCCCGACCGGCCAGCCCCATTCGAAGACTCCCGCAATGATCAAATAGACCCATGCCATCGCCTGATTCTATCCCTTAGTCGCGATTTTGAAGGAAAACAGTGCCCATGCGTGCCACAGCTCGCACTATGTCGACTGAACAAAGGCTTCTGAACTAACGACCTTCGGCACCAGTCGCCCGCTTGGGCCGGGCTGCATCAATACGATCTGACGGCTGTGCTCAGGGCCATGGCTGACATGCAGCGGTTTGTCCTTGCCATAGAAGTACAGCCGGTCGAAGGGCGTCTCGGTCACGATCCATTGCGCCACCTCACGCATGTCTTCATCCTCGATGATGAAATCCACCGCCGCGCCTAGGCGCGGGCAGATGGGGTTGCCGAGGCGGTTGCGTTCATGCGCGGCATGCTGGTCGCGTTTTGGATCAATGCGGCCGGGGATCTGTTTCGCCAGCTCGGGTGAACAGAAGCCATAGGTCAGGCGAATCATACCGAACCAGTCGATGACCGGATCAAGCACTTGCTCGGTCAGCTCCAGCAAGGCGTTCCAGCTCTGCGGCTCTTTGGGCAGATTGGCAAGACCGGTGGCCGCTTGCGTCTCGCCGCATAGGATCAGGTCGCGAAATCGCAGGAAGCGTCCGCAGGGATCATCCAGTGCTGGCGGGGTTTGGCTGCGTCGCAGGTTTAGGCCCTGCACTTCCCAGCGGTGCCGGGCGAGTGTCTCATCGACCACCTCGGCCGTTGGTCCGTAGCCGGACAGATCGAACAGCCCAAGGGCGTCGATTTGTTCATCAAAGGCAAGCTGCGCCGGGAAGTCGGGATGTTCTTCATTGATGTAGCGCGACTTCCAGACCTGCGGCACGGGTGGTTGTGCTGGTGACCAAGGAGGACGCCGGTTATGTCCCACTGCTCGCTGAGCGGTTTCCGCTGCATGCGGTGCTGACCCTGCCGGTGGCCGAGGCGGACATGGAGGCGGTATTTCATCAGCCGTGACCCTCACCCGGATTGGCTCAGGTCTCATTCAGAGCGAACCGCGTGCGGTATCACCGCAGCGACACAGGGCGGCGAGAATCGCCTCGTCCGATGCGCGCTCGGCGAGCACGACATCCCGAAATCCCAGCGCGCGAGCGGTTTCGGCGGTGCGCTCGGCGATGACAACCAAGGGAGTATTGATCAGCCGCTCACGCCCGGCTGTGCCAAGGATGGCGAGAAGGTTGCGCAGGATCTGCTCGCTGGTCACGGTGACACAATGGATCTCTTCGGACCACCGCGCCAGCAGCGGCTGCGGATTGACCTCGGGACAGCCGCGACGATACACCTCGGCGATGCTCACGCGCGCACCACGCTGTCGCAGCGTCTCGGCCATCAGGCCACGACCGCCCTCCCCCCGCACGATCAAGACCCGCTGCCCGTCCATGCGGGCAAGCGCTGGTAGCGCCAGCACCTCCTCGCTCTCGAACCGCCCGCTCGGCACCAGATCGGCGGGTCGCCCGAACGCTTGGAGCGCTCGCGCCGTGCCGCCGCCGACCGCCGCGATGCATCCGGCGTGCAGCCAGGGCTGACGCGCATCGGCGAGCGCATGCGCGAAGGTGACCGCATTGGGACTGACGAAATAGACCAAGTCCCAGTCCTCGGCCAACAGCGCACGGGCGCTTTGATGATGCCTCGCCTCGATCACCAAGGCCGGAAAGCGCCGGGCACGACCGCCAGCAGCGTCGATGAGGCGACACAGGCCATCAGCCTGATGGACAGGTCGGGTGACCAGGAAGCCTCGGCCATGCAAGTCGCAAGGGCTCATTGGGGAACGACCGTGATGAATGCCGCACGCTTGATATCAGCCATTGGACAGATCAAGCCCCCCGCACACACAGCTGACTCGGCTTTCCTTGCTGAACGTCACTCACAGACAAGCGATTCGCTGAGATTTTTGCATCCAACAGCCCCACTTGGAGCTATGTTAGCAATCATTGTGCTGGCACCTGAAGTCCAAAACGCCTGAGAAGAGAAAGATGATGATGAAAAAGCTGTTGTTTTCGATCCTTGTCACCTTAACAATCCTTGGTGCAACACCTGTTGCAAGTGCTGAGGACGTCGAAGGCGGATTATTCGTCAACCTGACCACCGATGATACCTGGGCTGCGGCCAAGGCTATTCTGTTTGCCCACGAGAAGGTACTCAAGCGCGGCTACAAGCCAGTGGCGATCTGGCTAAATGTTCGCGCCATTTACCTGGCCGACAAGAAGCGTGCATCCCACGTCCATGGCCTGATGAAAGAGGAAGGTCGCTCGATTCAGGACATGCTGCATGCCTTTATGGCTGATGGCGGGATAGTCATTGCCTGCATGGCATGCTCGAAAGCCGCCGGGCTGACGCAAGCCGACTTCTTCGAGGGGGTCCAGATGGGCAACCCGGACCTCGTGACGGAACTACTGTTTGACCCCAAGGTGAAGACCTTGTCCTGGTAATCGACGCCGGCTGAGCGATCGCATGCCAGCAGTCATGGGTTATTGATAGGGTGACTGAATTATTCATCGACCCTTGCCAAGGCATTCGATACCTCTGGCGCGTTCGCATTGGGACGGGACTCTGTTTGATGTCTGGCTGGTTAGCTTTAAGCCGACACCGACATTGGAAGAAGTCGTCACTCAACAAGTGCACCTGCCGGTTGAAGCGCATTTTTCGCCCATCCCCTCACCTGCGGGCAAGAACATCGAGCGGATGCGCCCGCAAAAACAAACCCGGGAGCGGGATGCCCAGCAGGACGACCGCACTGCCTTGCTCGCGCGCCAGGATGATCATGTCCGCAAGATTTGGCCTCGGTCTTGGCGGTGTCGCGTTGGCGCAGAAAATCATTGCCGCCATGGCCCAGGATGACAAGATCCGGCTGCCAGGTGCTGAGCAATGCCGGCAGGCGTTCCAGGCCGGCATCGCTCTCCTCACCGGAGACCCCGGCGTTGATGACCCGATGACCGCTGAGGTTTGTAAGCACCGCCGGGTAGCTTTCCTCATCCTTGGCCCCGACGCAGGGTCACCATTCCTGTCGAACGCTGTTCTCAATGAACTTGAAAGCTTCTAGCCGATGCCGCACGTCGAGAGTCACAAGACGCTTCGACAATGCGATGCACTTCGCAAGCCGATTCAGACGTGGAGGATTGTACGATGACACCCGCAAACACGCTTTTTTCTCGCCGCTGTTGTGGCGGACCTGTTTTGGTGCTATCGCTGGCGCTGATTGCATTTGGGGTCCTATTCAAGCTGCTGGCCGCCTCCGGATTAGGCTGGGTATTCCTCGCGGTCGGCGTCTCAACCCTTGGCTTGTGCATGCTGCTCGGTCAGAGGCGCTGCCCGACCGAGCCTTAGCAAGTCGCGTCGTCGAACAAGATCAATGCCCCACATGAAGCGCTCTGCCTCCCCAGATCCGACCTTGGTCGACCATGAGAACAACTCAGGGGCCGAGCCGCCAAAGGTGACACCTGTCCCACGTCCGAGTGCGCAAAGCATGCATGAGAGCGTCGCTGTCTGGGACGGTTGCGGCTCTTGCGGGGCCGAGCCGTATTGGATCGAGATCGGTTCCCAAAAGGGTTTAAGCAACGGCCGTGGTAATGTGCATGGCGGCTGACACCATGCATGCAGCGGAATACCACGAGCGTACCAAACATCACTTGCACGGTTTCGCAGCCGGCCCCGGGGGGCTGGATTGGGCCACCCAGCCTGAGGCTTTTCGCGATTACGGTGACTGTCCGCAAATCGCATTGCCACTCGCCGACCAGGCCCCCGCAATACCCTTCGCCGCACTCGCGGGCGGGGTAAACCCAGCGGCCATGCCGCTGAGCATTGATGCCCTTGGGATCTTTCTGTCCTGCTCGCTGGCTATCTCCGCCTGGAAACGCTACGGCCCATCGCGCTGGGCCCTGCGCTGCAATCCATCAAGCGGCAACCTGCATCCGACCGAAGCCTACCTGGTAATGCCTGACATCCCCGGGATTCCCGCCGGTCTCTATCACTATCGCCCCCAAGACCATCGCCTGGAGCAACGGCGCAGCGATTCCACGGAGATGTCGCAGACCCTCTGCAATGACACGCCGGCCGGGAGCTTGCTACTCGGATTGTCCTCGATTCCCTGGCGCGAGGCATGGAAATATGGCGAACGGGCGTGGCGCTATTGTCTGTTGGACCTGGGGCACGCGCTTGCAGCCCTGCGCTACGCGGCCCGTTTATGCGGCTGGCAGGTCCGGGTGCTGGAGCAATGGACCGATCAGGATGTGGCCTGTCTGCTTGGCCTGGACCGCGCGGACGAGTTCATTCCCGAGGAGCCGGAATATCCTGAATTGCTCTGCCTGGTCACACCCACGGAACGCTCGGCGTCGATCCCAATCGGCTGTCTGGCAGGCTGTCCGTCAGGGCTGTCTGCGGCCTTGGCAGAGCGCCCGTGGTCGGGCAAGGCCAACCGGCTCTCGGCCCACCACAGCCACCACTGGCCACTGATCGATGAAGCCATCCGTGCGACAGAGCAAGTGTCGACGCGGCCAGGGGATGGTGTTGCCAACGCGCAACCGGCGCCGCTTCCATTCCGTTGTGCGGACTCGGCTGTCACGATCATCCAGCGCCGCCGCAGTGCCCAGGCCTTCGATGGCGTGACGCCGCTGTCGCGCGAGGACTTCTTCTCCATCCTCGATCACTGCGTGCCTCGCCCATCTGTACCACCCTGGAGTGGTCGCCCTGCGCCGGCCCAGGTGCATCTCATCCTGTTCGTGCATCGGGTCGAGGGGCTGGCGAGCGGGTTGTACGCCCTGCCCCGCGATCTTGCGGCCGCCCCACGCCTGCGGAGCGCCATGAGCGACAACTTCCTCTGGGAAGCCGTCACGGATGCTCCTGAGCATCTGCCGCTGATGTGTTTATTGCACGCTGATACCCGTCAGCTGGCCGCCCGATGCGCCTGCCACCAGGACATCGCAGCGGACAGTGCCTTCTGCGTGGCCATGCTGGGTGACTTTGAACAGGGACTGGCGACAGACTCCCGGGGTTATCGCCGACTGATGGTGGAAGCCGGACTCATCGGTCAGACGCTGTACCTCGGCGCCGAGGCATATGATCGGCAGGGCACGGGGATTGGGTGTTTCTTCGACGACGCCCTGCACGAACTTCTCGGACTGCGCGATCGAGGCTTTCAGGTTTTGTATCAATTCACCTTGGGCAAGGCACTGGTCGATACGCGGATCGCCACGGAACCACCCTACCCGGGCGTTCACCAGCCAACAGGAGCTTAGTCGATGTTCATCGTGATCAATCGCGTCGCTGTGGTCGAGGACTTTGCCGAGATGTTCGGGGTGATGATCGATTCCGCTGTCGCTGATCCGCAATGACGGCTTGGAAAGCTCAATTGAGGCCCAAATAGGCCAGGCACTCGACGGGCAGCTCCTGCCGGCAACGGCGGAGAATGCGCGCCTCCTGATCGGGCGTCAGTTGGGTTTTGTGATCGCCGGTCTCGCCTTTGCGGATAAAGCCGCCAGGGCGAAACATTGGGCTGCCGTCCGCGTTGCGCCCGGCAAAGCGCTGGCTGTTCGCCTTCATCCAGGCGAAGGAGGAAAGATGTGCGGCCCGCTCGCGCGTCTGCGGCGTTAATGGCCAGCCAAGAAAGTCGGCGATGCGGGTGATCGCGGCGGGCAAGTCGGCCTTGAGATCGCTGTAGGGCAGCATCAGCAGGTTGTCGCGCTCGCGCTGCGGCCACCAGCTTGCCAGGTTGCGAAACCACGCGCCGAACCCCAGCCAGGCATCGACGTGAGCATCCAGGCTCGCTGGCCGCTCCAGCCCGTGACAGGCGAGCGCGCTGTCAGTCATGTCCATCAAATGGTGGTAAAAGCTGATGCAGCAGTCGCACGGATCGCGCACTGTCAGAATCAGACGTGCGATGTCCCGGCCCGGGGTCTGCTCCCAGGTGCAATGGGTCTTGAACAAGCGCGGGGCGGCACGCGTTTCAAGCGCCTCCAACACCTGCCGCCATGTCTGGGGCGGGCGCTGGCGTTCCAGCCAGGGAACCATACCGTCGATGTCCTTGAACGCCTCATCGCCACCGGTGCACAGTTGATGCAGAATCTGCTGCATCCAGGTGGTGCCGGCCTTAGGCGCCGTGGTGATCAGCACATCTGTCGGGCGTGCTTGGAAATTGGCGAGTATCCAAGGGTCATGCAGCGGATGGGGTTCGCCCCAGTGTGGGTCGGGTTGCTCGCCCCGCTCCAAACGGCTTGTGCCTGCAAGTTGCTGAGTGCTCATGCCATTGTGTTCCTAACGCTCATGGTTCCGGCCACTGCGGATATTGATTCCCTATATTTGCCGAGCCTGCGCTCAGAGCCGCGATCTTCGCCGGCATGCAGCGCACCCTCGCTCCGGGTGGCCTGCTCCTACTGCATGGCTTCACCCCGGCACAGCTTGCTTATCGCAGTGGCGGCCCGCCTTGTGCCGAGCTGCTCTACACGCCCGAACTCCTACACGAAGCCTTCGCCGGGCTTGAGATTATGCGGCTTGAGGAGTACGAGTGCGAACTGCAGGAAGGCACCGGTCATGTCGGCCGGGCGGCGCTGATCGACCTGGTCGCACGGCGACCACGCGCCGCCCCAGTTGCAGCGTAAAGCAGGCTGAGCGACCGCTCATCGCCTCACCCGGCCCGGTTGATTCGGATGTGCGCCGGCACCGAGCACCCTTGGACGGCAGCCCCTCTGGCCCAAACTCCCGAGAACCTCAAGCCAGACGAGAATTTTCAACGATGCCCAACCAGGACACCGCCTTTGACGCTTCCAGCCAGCCATTACGCGTGCTCTTCGATGGCGGCTGTCCGCTCTGCCGGCGCGAGATCGCGCGGTCACCCTGCTCCCTCCAAATACTCTAAAACCCCCGGTGTGTTTCCAATTAAATGGTCGCAGCGCTGAAAATACTTAAGCTTATAATACCCTCCTAAACGAGCCAGATTCGTGCAGCCATCCAACCGGCTCAGCGCCCCTGCAGCGCGACTCATCCAGGCCAATTGTATATTGGGATTAAAGCGCTCGGCTTCGCGCGACACCCTGCGGCGCGCCAGAAATTTCTGCACCCCCTGAGCCGGGATTTCAACCACATCGCAGCCGGCTGCCTCGAGCCGGCGCCGGCGATTGGCATTGCGGCATATAAGGACACGCTGATTGAGGCCGTGGGCCTGAAAGGCCATTGTCAACTTTTCAAAGAAAGTCTCCGCACCGCCTTCACCATGCGCCAACATGACTTGTAGTAAGCGTATCGACTGCAAATTTCTATCCAACAAATCAATCCTGCTTATAGGTATGCGCAAGGCTGCCGCTCCGACGACCTATACCAAGCAGAGAAGGATTTTCAGCTTGTTTCGGACCGGGCTGCGGACAGGGGGACGCCGTGAATCCTTACCATGTGGCTTCACGGCGCTGATCGAGCTCAAGCTCGGGTTGGACGGGGAGCCCCCAATTCTTTAGCGTCTCGGGCGCAACGGCTATAGGGTGAGAGGTTACCTCTGCTGCATTTATTGCGTTCAATGCGCGCCTTGGTGGTGAATTCCAATTTATTGATTCGGGCGCGGCGGATTGGGATTGGCCGGCGCCGGCTGACCTGACGGCGGTTGCATTTGCTGCCGGTGATGGGCCTGCGCCGTGGCGAATTCTTGCGGATCGACCAGACCATCGTTGTTGAGATCCACCTCACCAAAGGCGGGTGCGTTGGCCAGATTGCGCATCTGGTAGCCTTGTTTCGAGCGCTCCGCGATGCGATTGGCCCGCGCTTCGTAGAATTCCTGTTCGCTGAGGCTGCCGTCCGCATTCAGATCAAACTCGGTGAAGGTTGGCATATTTCTCCCCATGCCCATCCCCTGACCTGATCCCATCCCCGCTCCCATTCCAGGCCCCATCCCCGGACGGCCTTGCATGCGCGCCTGCTGGCCAGCGGCGAATTCGTCGGGCATCAATTGACCATCGCCATTGCTGTCGAAGTCGGCAAAGGTCGGCGCATTGGCTGCTCCGTTCATTGGGGCTCCCGCGGCGGCACGAGCGGCCATGCGCTCAGCGCGGATGCTGTTGAATTCTTGCTCGGTCACGATGCCGTCGCTGTCCTGATCGAAGACGGTGAAGGGCATGGGGCCGGGAGGTTGGGCGAGCGCGAGCGGCGCGCCGCCGGCGACGATCATGGCGACGCTAAGGACGAGGGTTCGAGTCTTATGTTCCATCAGGGTTCTCCGTTGATTGGTCGATGCTTCGTAGATGCTTTGGGGGGATGGCCTTGAACGCTCTACGATTCGATTATGATCCAAAACATTGCAAAGAACGTGAATGAATTGTGCAAATCTTGCGCGATGAATGCGGTTCAGTCGTCATGATCATCCTCGTCATCGTCATCGTCATCGTCATCGTCATCCTCGTCATCGTCGCCATGCCTGCCACGGCGCTCTTGGCCGAAATCTTGGTCCCATGTTCCCTGCGGGGCGTCGAGGTATCGGCGTCGACGCTCATGGCGATCAGTTTCTTCCCAATGGATGTCGTCTTCGTCGGCGCTGCGGTGGCACTCGACGCAGTTCTCATAATCATAGATGCCTTCCTCGACATGCTCCTCACGGATGTTAGAGCGTGAATGCTCATGGCAACCGTAACAGGTGTAGCGACTGACGTCGTTGTTCAGATGACAGGTCTGGCAGCTGGCCTGATGGTCCCGGTCGAGCACGAAGAAGCGGTCGTGGTCGATGGTGGCGGGTGTCCAGGCCTGCTGCGAGTGACACTGTCCGCAGTTGTCGGCGATCCCGCGATGCAGGCTGTCTTCGGGGTTATTGTGGCATCCGCTGCACGTATCGCGCAGATTGACCTGCAACAGATCATGGGAGAACTGGCCGATGGGTCGGAAGGAGTGCACACCCTTGTGGTCGCTATGGCAGGCGACGCAGTCCTGCTCGATCAGGTCTTGATGAAAGGGGGTGAGTTTGTGTTCGTTGCCGATCGCCAAGCCTTTAGTGGTGACCAGACCGATCTCCGCAGGTTTGTGACATTCAATGCACTTGTCTGGTTGGCTGCCGAGGAAGGGGGTATGGCAGGCAAAACAGTCTGTCTCAAGATCCGCGTGCGCGTCGATCAGCTTGCCGGGCTGGATCATCGCTTGCGGATAGAGGAAGGCGAGCAGCACCAGGAGCGCGAGATTTGCGGCAACAATGGTGAAGATCAGCTTTTTGTTCATTTCCATTGCCAATACAAGAAGATGCTAAGAATATGCGTGAGCCCGAGAACCCCGAAGGCGAGCGTGATTGGGAAGTGGACAGCGCGCCATTGCTTCATCAGATCCACGGTGACCGAATCCCAGAAAACCTCCTTGTCGACGGCCTTACCCGTCAGGCCGCGCTCTTCGTAAGCGTCGCGTTGCGACTTCAGTTGACGCCGCGAGCGATCCAACAGGTACCTGCCCGTCATGCCGCTCGCGAGCGTGATGAGCATCGCCAGTAGCGCCAGCCAGGGCAGGATCGCGTAGACGTGGATGCCTGCGTGTACCATGATCATCAGTGCTCCGAGCCAGGTCAGCACCTCATGCAGGCGCAACAGCCCCTTCGGCTTGCCAAATTCAATCAGCTTGCGCTTGCGCATCGAATAGAAGAAGGACAGCAGGATCAGGATGGTTCCGGGAATGCCCAGATAGCGGCCGATCCACATCAGCCCAAAAAGGTGCAGCAAGGCATCGGTGATGGCGGTCGCGACGAGCAGCGAGCCGAACATCACCAATAACGGCAGGACTTCTTTGCTAAGGATCGAGAATTTCATGGTGTTACCAATGGGTGTCCGCCAGAGGGATGTCGCCCTGTCCTCGCCTCTGCCGCCTGAAACCCGCTATCTTGCTGATCCAGCGCAAGGTATCTGGCGCGCTGTCGATGAAGGCCCAAAAGCCCAAAGACCGCCACCTGGCCCAGGATGAAAGTGCCGATCAGGATTGCAAGAGTTGTCGTGCTCATGGTTCTCGTCCTTATTCTGGTTGGGTCGCGATAGGGCGGTCGCGATGGCCGCAACCTTGGGGAGCACAATAGCGATGCCAGGCTTACAAAAGGCTGTACGTCCTTGTCAGCGAATTGTCAGCGAACTCAGGCCGATGATGGAAGCCGGTCACATTTCTTTCGGGTATAGATCGGGAAGATCGAAGGCCAGCAGCAGACTTCGCTGGCACAGCGACTCGCTGCTCAACACATCGAGCCAAGATAAGAGTTGAGGTACCAGACCCAAAGTCTGGCAAGTTTTTCTCGCTTCCTCCCAGATTTCTGCTATGTTTATGCGTCAACTCTCTGAGATCAGACATCAATGACCCTCATACGCCTGCCTGGCGACGCTCAGCAACGCGGGCAGGGTATTGAGGAGGCTAGCCTTAGCATGAACAGAACAAAGAACCCGGCCGGCGCAATCGCAGAACAGGCTCAGGCAATATCAGCTTGGTCATTGCTGTCGCTCTCAGGCAGGCACAAGATGACCGCTACCGCCGCGCTGAATCGCGACAGCATCATCCGGCAGATTGCAGGTGGATCGGCGCGGGCTGCGCTGTTTTTTGGCCTGTCCACCGCGCTTGCTTTCGCGATGGGCGGGGCACCGGATCCGGAAGCTTCGACCTCGCCCTGCATTCAGGGAGAGGCGGTCACAGGCAATGGCGCTATCTCCCGATGCCAATGGGCCAATGCTCAGACCGGATTGAACAGTGTCAGACTGAAAATCAACCCGGATAAGCCGCATTCAGGCCGCCCCAAGGGCGAGATACTTGATGCCCATTTTTCAACCCGTGTATCCCTGTGCGACGGCCAATCTGATACGGAGTGCCTCGGCCGCCCGATGGAATTGATCGGGCTCATCGTTGGCAATGGCGCGACGCTTCGATTCAAAGCCGGCTCTGATACCTTCATGGAAGGCAAGATCAAGACCTTCCAGACCGATGGGGTGACCTATTTCGGTTTAGGGGAATGCAACTGCCGCTAGGGGGCGTTCATCATCCGCTAGGTTGATCGTTCGCCTCGACAAGGGTGCTGTACAGGGCTGAATAATCGGCATCTCCAAGGCCGGCTGCCAGTCCACGCTTGCAAGCAGACTCAAGCGCGGTCAAGGCCGCTGTATCCATACCGGACGACTCAACCACACGATGGAATAACGCGATGTCTTTCAGCAGATGTCTGAGTGGGAAATTGGCCTGGGCATAGTCCTGACTGAGATAGTTGCTGAGCTTCTTATCGAAAGTAGGCGCATAGAGCGCGCTCCCGCGCAGCAGGGACATGAACTGGTCGACATCGTTGCCCTCTTGTCTGACCAACCCGAGGCTTAGGCTGAATGTGGCTGTCAGACCAGCAATGAGTTGATTCATCGCGAGCTTCATCCCCGCCGCTTGGCCCAGCTCGCCAATTCGCTGGGGCTGCTGCGACAGCGCCTGAAACACCGGGTTGCAGCGTTCAAACAGCGCCGCATCGCCACCAGCCATGAGAATCAGATTGCCAGCGCGGGCTTCGGGCAGGCTTCCAAGCACTGGCGCCTCGAGATACGCGCCGCCTTGGTCGGCAACGCGACGAGCGAGCCGACGGCTTTCGTCCGGGGCGATGGTGCCCATCTGGACCAGAATTTTCGTTGAGAAATCTGGCGCTGGATTGCTGCTGAACAGGGTCGCTTCAATCGCCTCGGCATCGCTGAGCAACAACAGAATCACCTCAGCATCGGCGATGGCGGCTGCCGGGCTGTCCGCAGCGTCAATCCCTTGCCCGGTCAGTGCCTGGGCTTTGGATAGTGTGCGATTCCAACCGGCCACCCGAAACCCCTGCGATCTCAGTCGCACCGCGATCTCGGAACCCAGCAGCCCAAAACCCAAAACAGCCAGTCTTGGCGACATGGACTCTTTCATAGCTGACCCTCCTTCATAGCTGCCCCTCCCGTAGCGCGTTAATCACCGGCGCGGTATCCGGTCGCAGGCCGCGCCAGAGCAGGAAGGACTCCGCTGCCTGTTCGACCAGCATGCCGAGACCATCAATGACACGCCTCGCGCCCTGCTCCTGGCCCCAGCGGCAGAAAGGCGTTAGCGTATCGGAATAGTACATATCGTAAACCCAGCCACGCTCAGCGAGACAATGGGATGGCAGGTGAATGCCTGATCCGTGTAAACCACTGGAAGTAGCATTAATGATCAAATCAAATCGCTGGTCCCAAAGTTGATCCAGACCACAGCCGCTGACAGGACCCGCAGCGCGCATGGCTTCGGCCAGGGCTAAGGCTTTCTCGACGGTGCGATTGGCAATGGTCAGTGCCGCCACGCCGGTCTCGAGCAGCGGCAAGAGCACGCCGCGCGCGGCACCGCCCGCACCCACAAGAAGCACCGAGCGTCCTGCGAAGGAGAAACCCTGGTTTTCAGCAAGATCGCGGATCAGGCCGATGCCGTCGGTATTGTCTCCATGCAGCAGGCCGCCGTCGGAGACCGCCAGGGTATTGACTGCGCGGGCCACGCGCGCGCGTTCGCTGAGATCATCAAGGAGTTCCCAGGCAAGTTCCTTGAAAGGGACTGTGACATTCAGACCACGTCCACCCGCCGCGACAAAGGCCCGCACATCGCCGGCGAAATCGTCCGGATTGCCAAGAATCCGGTCATAGTCCATGTCTTGCTCGGTCTGATGCGCGAAAGCCGCGTGAATAGCGGGGGACTTGCTGTGCGCGATTGGATTTCCAATCACGGCGTAACGATCAGTCATGGTCCAGTCTCCGCCTCATATCCCTGGCCAGTGTGCGCTTCTCGGATTGTTCATTATCTGCCAATGCCTTCTTGCAACACTTTCCCAACAATGGCTCCCAACGCTGGCAGTCTCCAAGAATGCGCTGTCTCGCGGACACGCTTCCTTTCAGCCGTTCAGCCAGCGTGCGGCCTGCTTGGCATAGTAAGTCAGAATGCCATCGGCCCCGGCGCGCTTGATGCTAGTGAGTGCCTCGAGCACCACGGCCTGTTCGTTGAGCCAGCCGTTTTGGCTGGCCGCCTTGAGCATGGCGTACTCACCACTGACCTGGTAGACGAAAGTCGGCGCGCCAAAGCCATCTTTGATCCGCCGCACGATGTCCAGATAAGGCATACCGGGTTTGATCATTACCATATCCGCACCCTCGGCCAGGTCCAGCGCGACCTCATGCAGGGCCTCGTCGGAATTGGCTGGATCCATCTGGTAGCTGTACTTGTCGCCACCACCAAGGTTGGCTGAAGACCCGACGGCATCGCGGAAGGGACCGTAGAAACTTGACGCATATTTGGCAGAGTAGGCCAGAATGCGTGTGTGGATGTGTCCCGCCGCCTCCAGGGCTGTGCGCACCTCGCCGATGCGCCCGTCCATCATGTCAGACGGGGCAACGATGTCGGCACCGGCCTCGGCATGGGAAACGGCCTGTTTGACCAGCACCTCCACGGTTTCGTCGTTCATCACATAGCCGCTGTCATCGATCAGCCCGTCCTGACCGTGAGTCGTGAAGGGGTCAAGCGCCACATCCGTCACAATGCCAAGCTCAGGCACGGCATCCTTGAGCGCCTTTACCGCCCGTTGCGCCAAACCGTCCGCGTTGAAAGCCTCGCGCGCATCGAGCGACTTGGCCTCCATTGGGGTGACCGGGAAGAGCGCCATGGCCGGAATACCCAGCGCGGCAATGGTGCGCGCCTCCTCCACCAGCAGATCGATGCTCAGGCGCTCGACGCCCGGCATTGAGGGCACTGGCTCACGCTCGCCCTGCCCCTCCAGCACAAAGACCGGATAAATAAAGTCATCCGGCAACAGGTGGGTCTCACGCATCATGCGGCGAGAGAAATCATCGCGGCGCATGCGGCGCATGCGGGTGACGGGATAAGCGGCGCGGGTTGGGGCGATATCAGGCATGGCAACGAAAAACTCGGTCAGGTCGAATGAATGAAACGGAAGCGGCAACCAAGAGGTTAAGATACCGGAACTGGCGCCTTGCTCCAACCGTCAAAGCGCACGCCGATTTGAAGCAAACTCCCAAGTATGCGATTTTTGCGCCCTTGCGCGAGGCCGATGCGCCACTGCCCCAAGGCCAAAGGGCTCGACTCTCACACAGGAACTAGACTGTTGCAGACGCAGCCAGCATCAACTTCACTAGGCCCGCGCGTGGCTTCGCGCCCGTCGGCACGCGCACGCTGGTTCGCCACCGCAGCTGCCGCCTGGCTGCTTTTACTGGCATTGGGCGCGATGGCCGATTCATCCCAAACGCCGACCACTGTCGCCACCCCGACCACGGACGCGACTGGACTCTCCCCCACCGAGTCCGCAGCGGAACAGCGGCAAGCGAACCTGCTCTATGTCCCAGCCACCACAGCGCGCCTCTATGATGGGCTCGACTGGGACTACTGCGGCCCTAGGCCAGTGCGGCTTGGCCCATATCGGCAGCCACCGCCCATCGACCCGCTGACACCCATCGATGTCGATGCGGGCGGCCTGATCCATCATCGAGACACGCGGGTAACCGAGTTGTCGGGCGGCGTCCATTTACAGCGCGGTGCGCAGGCAATCGACACCGAGACACTGAGCCTTGATCACAATACCGGGCAAGTGACCGCCCCCGGCAAAACCTACCTGGCCTATCCGGGGATCCGCCTCATCGGCGAGGAAGTCCAGGTGAATCTCGACAACGACCAGGGCCAGGTTTCCGATGCCAGTTATCGTTTCAGCGGCGAGACCAACATGCGTGGCCAGGCGGAGCGGATCGAAATCGCATCCCGGGAGCTGATGCACCTAAAAAATATCCGTTACCTCACTTCCTGCAAACCAGGCAACAAAAGCTGGTCACTCCATGCACGCGAACTCGACTTGGACCAAGCGAGCGGACGCGGAACAGCGCGCCACGCGCAGTTGCGCATCCGCAACATCCCGGTACTCTACAGCCCTTGGTTGAGTTTCCCAATCGATAACAGGCGCAAAAGCGGACTCCTCGTGCCCATTATTGGCAATTCGGATCAATCCGGTATCGACATCACCCTGCCGTATTACCTGAACTTGGCACCGAACATGGACGCCACCCTGTATCCCCGCTTCCTGAGCAAGCGCGGCCCCATGCTGGGAGGCGAATTTCGCTACTTGACCCGCCGCGACCAGGGCACGATCAGCGGCGAGATCATTCCCCACGACAGAGCCTACGAGCAAAGTTCAGGCCCCCGCGGTGCCCTGCACATCGAACAGAACGGACGCTTCCGGGAGCGCTGGGGAACTTACATCGACTATAACCTAGTTTCAGATGACCAATATCTGGAAGACTTTGGCAATAGCCTAAATGTCACCAGTACCAGGTACCTGATCCAGCGCGGGGATCTGACCTACTTCGGCAACGGCTGGAACCTGATCGGCAGCATGCAGGCTTATCAGACCGTCGATCAGGATGTCGCACCCGAGAATCGTCCCTATGATCGCCTGCCGCAGATTCTGCTGACCACCAACCAGTTTAACTTTGGCCCCGGACTTCAGGCGGGTGTTCAGGCTGAATATGACTACTTCGACCACGAGCATCTGGTTCATGGCCAGCGCTTCACCCTCTCCCCACGCGTCAGCTGGCCGCTGCGACGCAGTTACGGTCATCTGATCCCAAGTCTCGGCGTCCAGCTCAGCCAATACCAACTCGTGGACCAAGACGCTGGTTTGCCGGATGACCCCTCCCACATCATCCCCACCTTCGATCTTGACGGACGTTTAGTGTTCGATCGCGCCATCGACTGGCTCGGCACTGGCGCCATCCAAACGCTCGAACCACGATTGTTCTATCTCTACACACCCTATGAGGACCAGAACGAAACACCGGTTTTTGACAGCTCCGAGTTGAATTTCAGCTTTTCAAACCTGTTTCGCACGAATCGCTTCACCGGTCGCGACCGCATTGGCGACGCCAATCAGCTCACCCTCGGCCTGACCTCGCGCACCATCGGCAACGACAGCGGCGAGGAACTCTTCCGTGCCAGCATCGGCCACATAGTCTTTTTTGAGGACCGCAGGGTACAGATCGCTGGCTCGGAAGAGACCCGCTCGGGCTCACCCCTGGCCGGAGAAGTCGCCGGACGACTGTTCAGCCACTGGCATGCCCGTGCCAGCGTACTGTGGGATTCGGAAACTGGAGTAGAGAACACCAATTGGCAAAAACGCAGCCTGGAGTTGGAGTATCGCCATCCAAGCAATGACCGCCTGATTAACCTAGCGTACCGATTCGACGAGGGAACCAGTGTGGATACCAGTTATGAAGATACCGATGTATCCTTTCGCTGGCCAATCAACAACGGGCGCGCTGAACTCGTCGGCCGCTGGCTCTATTCCGAACAACACCAACGCACCATGGAGGCTTTCGCGGGAATCGAATTCGGCCAGTGCTGCTGGCGACTGCGTCTGGTGGGCCACCACTTCAAGAACAGTCCCGACTCCACCGGCACCAACTCCGTCATGGTGCAGCTCGAGCTTGCCGGACTCGGCAGCATCGGTAACTCGATCGATAGCTTCCTGACGCGCGAAATTTACGATTACCAGATGAACTAACATGCACCAATTTGGCACTTTCAACCTTGGACAGCCCATTCTGCCGCCCACCTTCGTGCGACAGTTTCTGCTGCTGCTAGCCATCGGGCTGTTTCAAACACCGGCGCTTGCCGCAACCATCCAGCCGCTCGACGGCATCGTCGCTGTGGTCAATGAAGATGTCATCGTCCAAAGTGAGATCGAGAACGAAATCGATCTGCTTATGCCTCAGCTTCAGCAGAGTGGTGCTGCGATCCCTCCCCGCCCGGAACTCGAACAGCAGGTACTCGAGCGGCTGATACTGAAGCGACTGCAAGTTCAGCGCGCAAAGATGCTCGGTATCGAAGTCGACGATGCGACTTTGACTCAGGCCATGGAGAACATCGCCGCGCGCAATGGCATGGCGCTTGACGAGTTGCAACTCACGCTGGAGTCCAGCGGGGTTGACTTCAATGACTTCCGCGAAGACACCCGCATGCAGATTCTGACCTCACGTCTGCAAGCGCAGGAGGTCGCCGGGAACATCCGCGTCAGCGAGCCCGAAATCGACCGTTTTCTCGCAACCGAATCCGACTCCCTGCTCGAACGGCGCGAGGTGCGCCTGCAGCACATTCTTGTTGCCCTACCAGACGAAGCCTCGCCCGAGGACATCCGCGCCGCTGAGCAGAAAACCCAGTCCCTGCTCAAACGGCTCCGCGCAGGAGAGGACTTTTCTCGCATTGCCGCTGCCAACTCCGACGGGCGCAATGCCGCCGATGGTGGCGACCTTGGCTGGTTTGCCATGGCCGATGTTCCCGTTCTGGTTGCCGCGCCAGCACGTCAGCTCGACAAGGGAGAGGTATCGGGCCCCATCCGCAGCCCCAGCGGCTTTCATTTGATCAAGGTCACAGACATCAAGGGCGATGACCCCGAGCCCATCACCCAGACCCATGCCCGCCATATACTGATTCGCACCAACGAGTTGGTCTCGGACGCTGACGCCAAACGCCGACTCTCGCAACTGCGCATGCGCATCGTCGGTGGCGACTCCTTCGAGACCCTGGCGCGGGCAAATTCGGACGATACCGGCTCTGCACTCAAAGGCGGCGACCTTGGCTGGATCGGCCCCGGCGATACCGTGCCTGAGTTCGAAAAGACCATGAATAGCCTGGCGCCCAACGACATCAGTCAGCCGTTCCAAAGCTCCTTTGGCTGGCATATCGTGCAGGTGCTCGAGCGCCGCAAGCAGGATACGCGCGAGGATCTCCTGCGGATGAAGGCCGTCGAAGCCATACGCGCGCGCAAGGCCCAGGACGCGACCGAAATCTGGCTGCGCCGGCTGCGCGATGAGGCTTTTGTAGAAGTTCGCCTTGAGCAGCCGGAGCCTGACGACACGGACAATGCCAACTGACTCAGGCTTCGCTTCCATCCCGCGCCTGGCGATCACGCAAGGCGAGCCGGCCGGTATTGGACCCGACCTGTGCATTGCCATTGCCCAGCGCGACCACCCCGCCGATCTGGTGGTGATCGGCGACGGCCCGCTGCTGCGCGAAAGGGCCGCCGCACTCGGCATGCCGCTTGCGTTGCGTCCCTTCGATCCCAAGGCACCAGCACAGCCCCAGCGAGCCGGGCAACTGCGGCTACTTCAGAACCTTTCTCCGGCCAAAACAGTGCGCCCCGGCACCCTGGAGCCCGCCAACGCCGCCCATGTGCTCGACACCCTGGCACTGGCCTGCGATGGCTGTCGCGATGGACGCTTCGATGCCATGGTCACGGCACCCGTGCACAAAGCCGTGATCAACCAGGCCGGCGTTGCATTCTCGGGCCACACGGAATTCCTCGCCGCGCGCTGCGGCGGCCATCCGGTCATGCTGCTCGCTGCCCCCGGTCTGCGCGTCGCGCTGGCAACCACCCACTTGCCGTTAAGGGAGGTTCCCGACGCCCTCAGCGCAGCATTGCTCGAGCGCGTCATCATCACGCTAGATGCCGCGCTCAAACAGGACTTCGGCCTGGACGCGCCGCGCATTCTGGTCTGTGGTCTGAATCCGCATGCCGGCGAAGGCGGACATCTCGGACAGGAGGAACAGACCCTGATCGGCCCAACCGTACAAGCACTCAAGAACCGCGGCTTCCGACTGCAAGGCCCGCTGCCGGCCGATACGGTCTTTGTACCCAAGCGCCTAGCGGAGGCAGACGCCGTGCTAGCGCTCTATCACGACCAAGGCCTGCCGGTGCTCAAACACTTGGGATTTGGCCGCGCGGTAAACATCACGCTCGGTCTGCCAATCATCCGCACCTCGGTTGACCATGGCACCGCGCTCGATCTGGCCGGGAGCGGCGCGGCTGATCCCGGGAGCTTTGAAGCTGCTATCGCCAGCGCCATCGCCATCGTCGAGCAACACCGCAAAAACCGTTGCAGCGGCTAAAGCTATTGCAAATAACGTTATCAGTTTTGGGCCGAAATTCCATATCAGCTAGGTACAAACAAGACCGCGAGCGAGCAGCCTCAATGCGAAAGAGTCATCGGCTCCATCGCCGCCATGCGCTCACGCACCTGCAGCGCGACCTCAAGCGCCCTCAGCCCAACACGCCCGTCAACCAGCGGCGACTGCCCGCGCGCCACCGCCTGGACAAAGGCTGCGATCTCGGCATCCAGCGGCTTGACAGCCTCCAGCGCGATACTCTCGCGCAAAATGCTCGGGCGCGTCTGACCTTCCACTTCCTCACGCGTTGCCACATCCAAGCGCTGTTCGGCAAAATCCAGCGACAGATAATTGCGCGGTTGAAACACCCGGATGCGGCGAATTTTCTTCTCGGAGACGCGACTGGCCACCACATTTGCCACGGCGCCATTGGCAAACTCTAGGCGCGCGCTGGCGATATCCACATGCTCGGTCAACACCGGAGTGCCGACCGCCCGAACTTCCGTCAGATCGCTATCGACCAGTGCCAAGATAATATCGATGTCGTGGATCATCAGATCTGTGACCACATCGACATCGGTCGCACGCTCGACAAAGGCACCCAGGCGCTGCGCTTCGAGATAGCGCGGCTCTCGGATGCGCCCGGCCAAAGCCATGACTCCGGCGTTGAAGCGTTCCAGATGGCCAATTTGCAGCAGCGCACCGCGTTGCTCGGCCAGTTCGACCAGCTCCGCCCCCTCTGCGGTATTCACCGCAATGGGCTTCTCGAGCAGCACATGAATACCCCGGGCCAGAAACGGCCGCGCCACCGCCAGATGCGCGCTGGTTGGCACCACAATGCTAACCGCGTCGATTTGATCGAACAGCGCCTCAGCACTGGCCCAAACCCGGGTACCGGCCTCGGCCGCGACCGCCGCCGCCCGTTCGGCGTCGCTATCCACCACCCCGACCAGCTCTACAGCGGCCAGCCTGGAGTAGATCAGCGCATGGAATCGTCCCAGATAGCCAACGCCAATGACCGCAACGCGTAGCATACTCATGGCGCGGCACTTGCCCCGGACGGTCGCAGCTTAACCATCCTTTGCCGGTCCAACGGCCAGTTCGCTGGCGACTGGCAGTGCGCCATTGCCGTAGAATAGGTGAAACTGATAAGCCACGGTCAGCGAGAGGCCCATGGCCACGGCAACCAGCAGGAGCGAAAAGAGGTCTATCTTGTTTCGACGCTTGTATGACATGGACTTAGACAGCAAATCTAAGGGTTTCGGTATGCTAAGTTTACAACAGACTGAAATTTAGAAAAGGCCAAATTCAACAACAATCGATCAGCGGTCGCTGCCCGCACCGCCAACCCCGCCCACCCAAAGACAGTATTAAGCCATGGCCACTTACGCAATCGGCGACATCCAGGGCTGCCGCGACGAGTTCGCGCGCCTGCTTGAGCGCCTCGCCTTTGATCCGACCAACGACCGTCTGTGGTCGCTCGGCGACCTGGTCAACCGCGGCCCCAAGTCACTGGAGGTACTGCGGTTTTTCAAAACGCTCGGCGAGTGCGCCGTGGTCGTCCTGGGCAACCACGATCTTCACCTGCTTGCATTGGCAGCAGGCAATCAGCGACATGCCCGCGACAGCACCCTGGACGCCGTACTTCAAGCGCCCGACCGCGACGAATTACTCCATTGGCTGCGCCACCGCCCGCTGTTTTTCCACTCAAAAAAGAAGAATGTCGCCTTGGTCCACGCCGGGCTGCCACCGCAGTGGGACTGCACCCAAGCAGCCGAACTGGCAACTGAGGTCGAGTCCGCGTTGCGCGACACGGGTTATCAGGAATTTTTGCAGGGCCTCTACGGCAACGAGCCAAGTCGCTGGCGTGATGACTTGCGCGGCATGGATCGCCTGCGTTTCATCGTCAATGCACTGACCCGACTGCGCTACTGCGACGCTGAGGGCACGCTGCTACTCAAGGAGAAAGGACTGCCAGGCAATCAACCCGAGGGCGCCCTGCCCTGGTTCCAGGTGCCCGGTCGCCGCAGCCGTGATGAGCGCATCATCTTCGGGCACTGGTCAACCCTTGGCTATCACACAGAGGACAACATCTGGGCCATCGACAGCGGCTGCCTCTGGGGCGGGGAGTTGACCGCGATTCGGGTCCGTCGCAAGAAAACGATCGAGCGCATCGCCATCGACTGCCCCGGTTATGCCGAGCCGGGCGAATGACAGCCATGGCACCGTCTTTATTTACAAGGCCCAGCTGGATTCGCCACTTCCCCTGGGATCAACCACCCTGGGATCAGCCACGCCAAGGTCCAGCACAACTTGCAACCAGGGAGCTCAAGCATCGGCGCATCGCTCCAGGGTCACAAAGCGCAAATCATAGGCATTGCGCGCATCCGCCGGGCGCGACTCGCTGGCGATTTCACGCCAGTGCGCCGGATTCCAGCGCGGAAAGTCCACATCGCCATCGACATCCGCCTCAACCCAGGTGAGATACATGCACGCGGCCTGCGGCATCAGTGCGCGATAGAGCGATGCCCCGCCAATCACCATGAGTTCCGCCGCGCCCGCACAAGCGGCAATGGCAGCTTCCGGACTGTGAACAAGAATCACGCCATCAGGCTGAACATTGCGCTCACGCGATACCACAATGTGCTCACGCCTTGGCAGCAGACCAGGCAGCGACTCGAAGGTCCGCCGCCCCATCACAATCGGCTTATCGAGCGTTAGCGCCTTAAAGTGAGCCAGGTCGGCGGGCAAATGCCAAGGCAGCGCATTGTCGCGGCCGATGACAAAATTGCGCGCCAGCGCAGCGATCAGGGTAACGCGCGCCATCACCCCGCCGCCAGTTGCCGCACGGGCTGAGAGCTAACCAGAGTCGGCGCCGACCACAACCGCTCCAGATTGTAGAAATCCCGCACCTTCGGCAGCATCACATGCAACACAATGCCGTTTAAGTCCACCAGCGCCCACTCGCCTTCGGTCACGCCTTCGGTTCCCAGCGGTGTTTCACCGGCCTCCTTGGCCTTGTACGCCACGGTCTCGGCAATCGCCTTCACATGCCGATCAGAGGTCCCGGAGGCCAGGATCATCAGATCCGTCACCGAAGTCTTGTCGCGAACATCCATCACCTGAACATCGCGCGCTTTCATGTCATCAAGGGTGTTGAGCACCAGTTGTTTCAGAACAAGAAGCTGTCGGTCGAGCTGCATGCAATCTCCGTTTGTTAACGCCAAACTGCTTGGCGGGAGTAGTCAGTGTTAATCAGTCGCCAAGAATACCCGTTCCGAGGCATCCGGGTCAGCCGCACCTTGAATCAAACTCTGCTGACCCCGTCCCATCCGACAGGCTCGTCGGCATCTCTGCTGGTAGAGGGTCTGCTATACCAGTCGCAAACAGTCTTAGGTCTTGGGCCAGAATCTCAATAAAGTTTCGGTCTGTCAGTCATTTTGATGGATCAATCATAAGTGAAACCGACGGTCTCTTTCTAGAAAACCACAACCCCCGTCTTGGCAAGGCGGTGCGAGCACGGTTATAGTTAGCACTCGGAAAGCTGTCGCGGGAGAGATCGGCCCATGGCCGACGCCGAAGGCGCAACTCCGCCCGGAATCGCTCAGGCACCAAGGACCGCGAAATACAGCTCCGACTCTGGAGAGTGGTTTGTCCGCCAACTCTTGCCCCTACCGGGATTTTGCCGGTTTTTTTAGGGGCTCGAGCCGGATGCGGACCAACCCACCGAAGGGGCAGCCCAGCAAGATGTCGCGCGCTATCATCTGCGCGTAACAGGCTAGGGCAAACTCTCAGGTTCAGGACAGAGGGGCGGTGCAACAATCGGCGACAAGCTCCATATGCTGTCACCCCAGGTCAAAAAGTCGCCCGCGCGACCCATGCCATCTGGGTGTCACGCATAGGAGTCATGGTTTGCCATGAGACACGCGCCCCTTCACGCCCCCAAGAACCTTGCCCCAGAGACCCGAACCAGAGACTTTATCTATGGCTCATCGCACCCCCCTCTTTGCCGCGCACCAAGCCGCCGGTGCCCGCATGGTGCCCTTTGGCGGCTGGGACATGCCCCTGCACTACGGCTCCCAGATCGAGGAACATCACAGCGTGCGCCGCAGCGCCGGGGTCTTCGATGTCTCCCACATGCGTGCCCTCGACATCTCAGGCCCGCGCGCGAGCGATTTTCTGCGCTACCTGCTGGCCAACGACATCACCCGAATAAAAAACCCCGGCAAAGCGCTTTATAGCTGCATGCTGAATACCACCGGCGGAGTGATCGACGATCTGATCCTCTACCGAACCAGCACCGACAGCTACCGTCTGGTCCTGAACGCCGCCACCACCGACAGCGACATTGACTGGATCAACGCCCAAGCCGCCCCCTTCGCGCCGGTCATCGCCCGTCGCGACGATCTGGCCATGCTCGCGGTGCAGGGTCCGGAAGCGCGCGCGAAGGCCATTCCCCTGCTGCCGGCGGATATGAAAGCAGTGCTCGAACAGCTTAAACCCTTCAACGCCTGCGAGCACGACCAATTCTTTGTCGCTCGCACCGGCTATACCGGCGAGGATGGCTTCGAGATCATCCTGCCCAATGCGCAGGTAACAGACCTTTGGCAGCGGCTGCTGGATGCCGGCGTGCGCCCCTGCGGGCTGGGCGCGCGCGATACACTTCGGCTTGAAGCCGGCATGAACCTCTCGGGACAGGACATGGACCCCGAGGTCTCGCCGCTGGTCAGCGGCCTAGGCTGGACCATCGCCTGGGAGCCGACCGAGAGGGATTTTATCGGTCGCGCGGCACTGGAGAAGCAACGCCAAGAACCGCCAGCCGAGCGCTTTGTCGGACTGCTGCTGCTTGAGCGCGGCGTGCTGCGACATGGCCAGCTAATCATTGACAACGACCAGACCGCCGGCGTGATCACCTCCGGCGGTTTCTCGCCCACGCTAGAGCGCTCCATCGGCTTGGCGCGGGTCAAGACCGAGATCGCGGGCAATTGCCAGGTCGAGATCCGCGGCAAGCGACTCGCCGCCCGTCTGGTCAAACCGCCCTTCGTGCGCCATGGTGAGATTAAGATCCCACTTTGACCTGAAACGACTGCTTCATCCTCCGGGGTGCCCGGGTCCATGAGCCTTAGGCCGACACTCTTCCCTCATGCCCCGCCCCACCCCGAAAGGGTCTCATTCACCCCCGCTTTACAGCCCGGAGAATCCCCATGAGCCAGGTACCCTCAGATCGAGTTTACAGCGACAGCCACGAGTGGCTAATGGACAACGGCGACGGCACTGCAACCGTCGGCATCAGCGAACATGCGCAAGAGGCGTTGGGCGACCTGGTGTTCGTCGAGACGCCCAGTGTTGGCGACGAACTGAGCGCCAAACAGGCGTGCGCCGTGGTTGAATCCGTCAAGGCCGCCTCTGATATCTACAGCCCAATCAGTGGCGAGGTGGTGGAAGTCAACGAACTGCTCAGCGAAACCCCGGAGCTGATCAATGGCGATGCCCATGGCGAAGGTTGGATATTCCGCCTCAAGATTGCCGATCCCACTGAAATTGATGACTTGCTCGACGCCGACGCCTACGGCGAGCTAATTGCCGAGGACTGACGCGCGCAGCGCCTGCCGCGCCTTGCTAGCCGGCCCTTTGGCGTTGCCGCAGTCTTACATCCGCCCCCTCTCTGGCCGGCAGCTTGCAGGCCGGGGCCAATGACGTGAAACCATCACATGCCCTTTATTCCCCACACCCCTGAAGACACCTCGGAAATGCTGGCCACCATTGGCGCCGCAAGCATCGAAGAGCTGTTTGACGAAATCCCGCCCGAATTGCGCGCCGGGGACATTTCCGGCCTGGCCCAGTCGCTGATGAGGCCCGAGCCGGAAATGGCCGTTGCCCGCTTGATGCAGGAACGCGCGCGCGCCGATGGCGAGCCGCTGTGCTTCTTGGGCGCTGGCGCCTATGAGCATCACATCCCAGCCGCCGTGTGGCAGCTTGCCACCCGGGGTGAGTTCTACAGCGCCTACACCCCTTATCAGGCCGAGGCCAGTCAGGGCACCCTGCAGGTGCTGTACGAATTCCAGTCCATGATGACCGCCCTGACCGGCCTGGATGCCTCCAACGCCTCGCTCTACGACGGCGCCTCCGCGCTGGCCGAGGCGGCACTGATGGCAGTGCGCGCCAACCGCAAGGTGAAGGACAAGCGCGTGCTCATGCCGGCGAGCGTGCATCCCTTCTATCGCCAGACGGTGCGCAGCATTGTGCGCCACCAGGGCATTGAGCTGGTCGAGGTCCCTTATGATCCAACCGGTGGTCATACCACGATCAGCGCCCTGGAACAGGCCGCTGCCGGCAAGCCCTTCGCGGCCCTGGTCATTCCGCAGCCAAACGTCTTCGGCGTGCTCGAGGAGGTCGACAGCCTGACTGACTGGGCGCACCAGCACAACGCCCTGGTCATTGGCCTGGTCAATCCCGTCGCCCTGGCGCTGCTCAGCCCACCCGGCGAATGGGGCACCCAGAGCGAAAAATCCGGCGGTGCCGATATCGCCTGCGGCGAAGGCCAGCCACTCGGCATGCCACTCGCCTCCGGCGGTCCCTATCTCGGTTTTCTTTGCTGTACCCAGGCGCTGGTGCGGCAACTGCCTGGGCGCATCGCCGGCAAGACGCTCGACCTCGACGGCAACCCCGGCTACACCCTGACCTTGCAAGCGCGCGAGCAACACATTCGCCGCTCCAAGGCGACCTCCAACATCTGCACCAATCAGGGCCTGCTGGTCACGGCGGCAACCATTCATTTGTCGTTGCTTGGTGCCGAGGGGCTTGAGCGCGTTGCGGCTGCCTGCCATGCCAACACGCGCGCCCTGATCGCGCGACTGTGCGAAATCCCGGGTATCGAGCCCGTCTTCGACCGCCCGGTGTTCCACGAGCAACTGCTGCGCCTACCTCGGCCGACCGAGGATATCCTCAAGGCGCTGGCTGCCGAGAACATTCTTGCCGGTTTCAACCTCGGTCGCTCCTACCCCGAACTCGACGGCAGCCTGCTGGTGTGCGCCACAGAAACGCGCACCGAGTCCGACATCGACCGCTTCCGCGACGCTCTCGGCCGCGCCCTGTCCTGAGCCAGCGCCAATTAATCCTTCATTCGCCATGCTAATTCACGACCATTCCCATCCTGGCCGCCGTGCTGCGGCCCAGGCGCCGCTTCATCTCGCCAATTGCGACGACCTGCCCAAGGCACTGCGGCGCAAAACACGCCCAGCGCTGCCGGAAGTCTCCGAGCTGGATGCGGTGCGCCACTACACCCGCCTGTCACAGAAGAACTTTTCCATTGACACCCACTTCTACCCGCTCGGCTCCTGTACCATGAAGTACAACCCGCGCGCCTGTAACAGCCTGGCCTCCCTGCCCGGCTTCCTAGCGCGCCACCCGGCAGCGCCAGAAAGCCACAGCCAGGGTGTCATGGCCTGTCTGTTTGATTTACAGGAGATGCTCAAGGCCATCACTGGCATGCATGCGGTCTCCCTCGCGCCAGCCGCCGGTGCACAGGGCGAGCTTGCCGGGGTGCTGATGATTCGCGCCTATCATGACGCGCGCGGTGACCATGCCCGACGCGAGGTTCTGGTGCCCGATGCTGCGCATGGCACCAACCCCGCCTCGGCCATCATGGCCGGCTTCGAGGTGCGCGAGATCCCAACAGGGCCGGATGGCGACGTGGATGTCGAGGCTCTAAGCCAGGCGCTTGGCCCCCAGACCGCCGGCATCATGCTGACCAACCCGAGCACCGTCGGCGTCTTCGACCGCAACATCCAGGTGATCGCCAAGAAGGTTCACGCCGCCGGCGGCCTGCTCTACTACGACGGCGCCAACCTCAACGCCATTCTCGGCAAAGTCCGCCCGGGCGACATGGGCTTTGATGTCATCCACATGAACCTGCACAAGACCTTCTCCACCCCGCACGGTGGCGGCGGACCAGGTGCGGGCCCGGTGGGTGTGGCCAAGCACCTCGAGCCCTATCTGCCGATTCCGCTGGTGGCGCACGAGGGTGAGGGTCCGGGCGAAAAATGGGTCTGGCAAGACGAGCACAGTCGCCCCGAGACTATCGGCCGCCTGACCGCTTTCGGCGGCAACATCGGCATTTTGCTGCGCGCCTATATCTACGCCCGTCTACTCGGCCTCGAAGGCATGCAACGGGTGGGCGAATACGCCACACTGAACGCCAATTATCTGCTCAAGCGCCTGAGCGCGGCCGGCTTTCAGCCCGCCTACCCGCAACGGCGCGCGAGCCATGAGTTCATCATCACGCTAAAGCGCGAGGCCAAGGACCATGGCATCACCACCATGGACTTCGCCAAACGGCTGCTCGACTATGGCTTTCACGCGCCCACAACCTACTTTCCGCTGCTGGTGCCCGAATGCCTGCTGATCGAGCCGACCGAGACCGAGAGCAAAGAGGCGCTCGATGCCTTTGTAGAGACCATGATCGCCATTCGCGAAGAAGCGGTCCAAAATCCTGAGATGCTGCGCACCGCACCGCACTCGCTACCGGTCAAACGCCTTGACGACGTGCGCGCCGCGCGCCACCTCGACTTGGCTTACAACAGTGAAACCAACAATGCAACGGCAATTTAGGCAGACCGCAAGGCGCACGAAAGGCCCTGATCTTAACGGCGTCGACCATTTCGGGCCGCGATCAGACCCTATCATACGCCTGCACCATTCACGCTAAACGGCATGGCCTACCAAAATCAAAACGGCCTGAAACGCATCCTGCGTGCGTTTGGCTACTCGATGAAAGGCTTCAAGGCTTGTTTCGAGCTCGAAGAAGCCTTTCGCCAGGAAGTCATCTTGCTGATTCCACTGGTCCCACTCGGCATGTGGCTAGGCGAGACACCTGTCGAGCGCGCCATGCTGGTCGGCAGCCTGCTCCTGGTGCCCACTGTCGAACTGCTCAACTCCGCAATTGAAGCGAATGTCGATCGCGTGGGACTCGAGCGTCACGAACTCTCCGCCCGCGCCAAGGACATCGCCTCGGCGGCAGTTTTCTCCAGCATCGCCTTTGTGGTGGTAATCTGGCTACTCATCCTGCTCCCAAAGATTTAGCGGTTTAGCCCATGTCCCATCACGCGCCAGATCTTGATTTTCTGCCACTCAATCTCGCGATCCTGACGGTATCCGACAGCCGCACAGCAGAGAACGACGCATCCGGCGATCTGCTGGCCGAGCGCGCCACCGCAGCCGGTCACCAGGTGGTGGCACGCGAAATCTGTAGCGACAACCGCTATCTGCTGCGGGCGGTGTTCTCCCACTGGATCGCAGATGCCGAAGTACAGGTGGTCATCAGCACCGGCGGCACCGGCGTAACCGGACGCGACAACACGCCCGAGGCGCTGATGCCCTTGCTGGACAAAGAGATCGCAGGTTTCGGCGAGCTATTTCGCTCCCTGTCCTTTGGCGAAATTGGCGCCTCCACCATCCAGTCGCGCACCCTGGCCGGCATGGCCAATGCCACCCTGCTGTTCTGCCTGCCCGGCTCCACCGGCGCCTGCCGCACCGCCTGGGATGGCATTCTTGGCCCGCAACTCGACCGGCGTACCCAGCCGTGCAACTTCGCGCAGCTGATTGAACGTTTCAGCGAGCGCTAAGCGCTGACTGCCGAGTATTTGCGACCATGACCACCGCCACCGACTCCAACACCTGCGACTCAGCCAGCAACACGACACTGACAGTTGAAGAGGCCATCGCGCGCATTCTCGCCATTGAGCATCCGCCGCTAGAGCTGGAACACCTGCCGCTGGATCAGGCCCTCGGGCGCATTCTGGCCAAACCTGTCGTCAGCTCGATTGATCAGCCCAACTGGGACCACAGCGCCATGGACGGCTATGCGCTGCGCCATGCCGATCTGCGCCGCGACCCGCCCGAATGGCCCGTCAGCCAGCGTATCCCGGCGGGCAGCCATCCCGGCCCCCTCGCCCCCGGCACAGCCGCGCGCATCTTCACTGGCGCACCGGTACCAGAGGGCGCAGACACCGTGGTGGTGCAGGAAATCTGTAGCCAAGATAAGGATAAGCTGTACATCGCGCCCGAGGATCTCGCGCGCATCAAACCAGGTGCCAACATCCGCCAGCGCGGCGAGGACATCCGCGCAGGTGATCACATTTTAGACCCGGGTACCAAACTCGACCCCCAGCATCTGGCGCTCGCGGCTTCGCTCGGCGCGGCAGAGCTCCAAGTCTATCGGCGCCTGCGCGTTGCCATTCTGAGCAGTGGCGATGAACTGGTCATGCCGGGCCAGCCCCTGCAACCCGGACAGATTTATAACTCCAACCGCTTCATGCTCGCCGGCTTGCTACGCGCCCTAGGCTGCGAGGTCATTGACCGGGGGATGATCCCGGATCGCTTTGAGCCGACCCTGAAGGCATTGCGCGAGGCCGCCGACCAAGCCGATCTGGTCATCGCCAGCGGCGGCGTCTCGGTCGGCGAGGAAGACCATGTCCGCCCGGCGGTCGAGCAGCTCGGCAAGCTAGATGTGGCCCGAGTGGCGATGCGCCCCGGCAAGCCCATTGCGGTCGGGCACATCGGCCAGGCCGCCTTCCTCGGCAGCCCCGGCAATCCGGTGTCGCTCTTCGTCACCTTCGTGCTCTTTGCCCGACCGCTGATCCTGAAACTCCAGGGAAAGCTCCGGGGCATGAGCAGCGACCTATTGCCCCACCCCCGGCGCGTCAGCGCCGATTTCGAGACCAAAAAGCCAGACAAGCGCCGAGAGTACCAGCGCGCCCGGCTGGTTCCAGGCGACGACGGCCAGCCCCGGGTTCAAGTCTTCCCCAGCCGATCCTCAGCCGCCATCACCTCGCTCACCTGGGCTGATGGCCTGGTGGTCATCCCCGAGCGCACCCGAATCAGTCGCGGGGATATGGTCGACTTCCTGCCCTTTAGCGAGCTGCTGAGATGATCCGCCTGCTCTATTTCGCCAGCCTGCGCGAGGCACTGGACTGCGAGGGCGAGGACTATCCGCTCGAAGCCCCCATCACAACCGCAGAACTGCGCGCCCAACTCGCCATGCGCGGCCAGCCTTGGTCCGATGCGCTTGCCCTCTCTCAATCAGTGCTTGCCGCCGTCAATCAATCCATCGCCAGCGCTGATGCCATCATCAAGCCTGGTGATGAAGTGGCTTTTTTTCCTCCAGTAACCGGTGGTTAACTTGGGATGCTCGGTCCCGCCACCTGCGGCAAGGGTCTCGAGCCCCCAGGGTTCTCGCGTGCGCAATCACGGCCTTGATGGTAAAGAAATCGAATCTGCACCATTTTATTGCTTAGAACCCACCCCCGGTGCGAAAGCCACCGCCTCGGCCACCTCCGCTCGGGCGTCCTGCCCCGCTGCGCCTTCTGCTTGAAGTCCGGCCAGGCTTCCCAGAGAGCACGCCGCCCAGATTGCCAAGATCGCCCATGCCGCCGGCCCAGACGCTACCGCGACCGAAGCTTCCGGAGCCGAAGCTCGGATCGCTGCGCGGCGGGCGATAGCGTTGCTGTTCCTGGAGCACGCGCCAGAGTCCGTGGCGGTCAAGCATGCCATTGAGAAAATTGCCGAGCATGAGTGTGATCAGGGCGCCGTCCTTGAAAGTCGAGCCGGGGCGATCATAGCCACTGCGTTTGACGTCCAGCCGCAGGGCTTCAAGCTCGCTCGAGCGCTTGCGCTGCTGGACGAGAGTTTCGCCCAGGCTCTTGAGCGAGACCTCGAGCAAACGGCGCTGGTCATCGCGCTCGAGCAAGCGCTCGACAATGAGGTCGTCGTCCGGGAAGGGCGTTTTCAAGGCTTCTCGCCGCAGTGCCATCAGGTCGTCACGCTGCAGCTCGGCTGCAAGAACGTCTAGCGCCTGCTTGGTGTGCGGATCATCGCCGCTAGCGAAGCGGGCTTTTTCCGAGCCAAGCTCCTGTTGCCTCGCCTCGGCGGCTTCGATGCGAGCGTCAATTGCACTCAATGCCAGCTGTGCCTTCTCGAGCTCGGCTTGCAGTGCTGGAATGCCGTCGGCCTCGCCTGCGGCAGTGTCCAGGCTTATTAGCGCATCAATGACGGCGTCAGCCGCTGCCTTGAGCGCTTCGGCATGCTCGCCCAAGCGCTCGGGGATTTCATTCAGCCGAGCAAAATTAGCGCGGGCATCGGCAAACCCAATAAGCCGCGCGACCTTGCCATCGAGCCAGCGTGCGAGGGGATTGGCCTTGTAGGCCGAGGTGCCGTAGTGGCGACGCCAAAGATACATGAACATCGGATCCGCTCGATAAGAAGCGCCCTTCTCCTCCATTTCCTGCGCGCTCTGGACAGCCTTTTCCTCGGCGTGCAGGGCGGTGCGCTCGGCTTCGTTAGCCTGCTCGCGCTGACGCCGATAGTCAGGGTCGGCATCGAGTCGGGCCTGGGTGCTGGCCTCGGCAGCATCGACGACCTCGGCTGCGCGCTCCACCTCGTCAGCCTGGTCCATGCGTTCGGACTCCAAGCGCGCACGTTCGTCCTCGGCGGCTGCCATGCGCTCGTCGAGGCCTTGCAGAGCCTGCTCGCGCGCCTGCAAAAGCGCCATGACTTGCTGCTCCGCCTGGTCGATATGACGGAGCAAGTCATCGCCGGTCAGCAAGTCGATGCGAGTCCGCGCCAGCGCGCGATAGTCCTCGGCATCGGCTTGCTGGAGCTGCAACCCTTGAGTGTTGGCGGCCTGGATGCGCTGCTCAAGCTCGGCAAGCCGGGTGCGCTCCGCAGCCATGGCCTGGTCGATGGAGGCCAGGGTTTGTCGCCCAGAGATCATCTTCGTCTCCTTACCAGGTTCTCACCAAGTCCTTACCACTGGGTAATGGCGCCGCCGGTGGTGCGCATCTCGTAGCTGGGCGTCAGCGCGCCGCGCGCTTTCTGGCCGAAGCTGTTGTGCTCGATAATGCCGTCATCCTGCTTGTCGCGGGCGACTGCATCGAAGACCGGCTTGTCCACGCGCAGCCCCCAGGCGGTCACCATTTCCGTCTTGCCGGTTTCTTCGTTGGTGATGGGGACCCGGAGCACCCCGCCGCTCAGGTCGACCGCTTCGACGATGATGTAGTAGTTGCGCGCCTGGGTGTTGATGTCCGGAATACGCCAGACACCAGTTTGCTCGCCCGGTCGGTTGAGGATCCGCAAGCTGTATTCCTGACGCAGGATGCTCTGCATGGCGTCAAGAGCGGCCAGTGCCTGGCGGGCAGCGTCAGTGTCGCCGCTCCGAGCGGCGGCCTGGCCGGTTTCAAGCAGTTGTTCCGCTCGGGCGCGCGCTTCGCCTGACTGGGCGATTGCAATAGTCTCGGCATGAACTTCGGCGAGCTGGTGCGGCAGGGCCGCATCCGGTGCCACAAAGATAACGTAGTTGAGCGCCCAAGCAGCGATCACGGCGGTTAGACCACCAAGGAGCCATTTCCCCCAGCGCCCGCGACTGACATAGACCCACGCGAACGTAACGGCAAGGCTGCGCACGGGCGGCTTGTAGACGAAACGGTCTTCCTTCAGGGCCGCGACGCCCTCCTCGAGAATCTGATCCGAAACCTCAATACCCTGGGCGTGATAGATCTTGTGCAACCGGTCCTTGAGATCCTGCTCGCGCCCAGCGCCGTCGAGCTCGCGCTTGACCAGACGCTCGCGCCTGCGCAGGGTGTCGACCACGTCCATGGCCAGCATCAGGTCGTCGAGCGGCGCAGCGACCGCCGAGCTGGTCTGGGCGCTCATCGGGTGAGGGGCGCCAGGCCCTTACCTTGCTCGGCCAGCCGGGCGAGCTTGCGTTTGCCGTCTTCGACCGCGTTGCGAATTTCGGTGGCATTGGCGGTGCTCTGCGCGCGCATCTCCTCAATGATCTCGTGCGAGCGGGTCTGCCAGTCGACCACTGAGTCGACCAGCTTCTTGACAGCGTCGGCGCGCACCGTGGGCCCATAACCGGCCTTGACGGCCGCCTCCTGCACTTTGCCGCCAATGTCGGCGAGCACCTCAAGCGACTGGCTGACGCCTTCTTTCATCGCCTCGACGGTGCGAGTCCCTTCGTGCAGCCCGAACATCCCAGTGAAGGAGGCGGTCAGCGCGGTGAGGACCACCTCATTGGTGCTGAAGAAGCTCACAGCCTGGGCATAGACCCGCTCCTTGGCGTTGGTCGTCTGCACTAGGCGAGCCATGACCACCTCGGAAGTGTTATAGGCGATGGTCAGATTGTCCGACAGGTCTTTGGCGATCTGGTAACGCTTCTCTTCGTCTTGCAGGGCGCGGACTTTTTCATCGCGCGCCAGTTCGAGCTTGGCACGCTCCGCGGGCTCCTCGCCCTGAAAGCCCTCAATCGCTGCCATGGACGTCTTCACCTCGGCCTTGGCCGCATCGAGCCGAGACTCCGCAGTCTTGAGCACCTCAAGCGCCAGCACCTCAGATTCCTTCAAGGCGCCACGGAAGTCCTGATAGGCTTCTAGGATCTTGTGCTCGCGCTGGATCTGGTCGCTGGTCGAAGCGGTAACATCCAGGTATGTGTCCTTGATTTTGTCGAAGCGACTAGCGATGTCGCCGCGAGTAACCTTCATCCAGGCATTGCTCATACGCTCGAAGGTGTCGATCTTGCCGTCTTCGACCTGATCGACCATCGATTTAGCATCGTCGCGAATGCTGTTGAAGGCCTTGGTGATCTCCTCGTAGCGCTGGCCAATCTCCATGGCCTGCACCTGCTCGCGCACCACGTCGTTGAACAGCGAGGACTGGCTCAGGGTGCGGGCGATGGCGGCGACGCGACCCTCGTCAAGCTCGGAGATCTGGTTGAGCAGGGTGATGATGGGCGCGCGCTCGTCACGTTCCTCGGGCAGCAGTCCTAAGTCGTGCAACTGCGTCATAGCCTTGTCAAGGTATTGCATGGGGGTGGCAGACATGGCGATTCCTATAAGATCGGGTAAGATCGGGTAAGATCGGGTAAGATCGGATAAGATCGGGTAAGATCAGGGAGGTCGTGACGTCGGCACGGTTAAGCGTTGAAGCGCAGCCGTTTTTTGGCGAACATTCGGCTGGCTGCAAGCAACTTAGTTTACCCTTATGATCCAGAGAGATTCAGACTTCTTGACCCAGAAACAAGGGAATGAGCTCTTTAACGCGCGACTCCGCTCCCGTAGGCTTTCCAATCGCCAGTTTCGTTCCGTTAAGGACCAGCAATTCAGTCTTAGGCGAAGAGAAACTGACGGCTCCTGCCGACCAGCCCGCGAGTCTTTTTCTCAATGATGGTCTCTAGCCCAATCCGCCGCCAAGCCCATCAGACGGCTATTGGGCCACACCCAGTCATCAGCGACAAGCATCAGCGTATCTCCCGACCACTTCCGGCCCGAAATTGGCAATGAGATCGATCAATCTATAGACCTCTGTTCTTCCGCGAGCTGCTATATTGTTTGGACAGACTTCAGTTTTTTGCCGAGCCCATCACGCCATTGCCCTGACAGGGAGCTCTCGACGCCGTCGCTCCCGGCTCCGCAACCTGCAACAGATGGAGGTCGCTTCAGCCCTGTGCCCGCCCAAGCGGCGGCCACTCTGCCCAAGCCATTGCATTGTTCCAATCTCACGCTCAGCCCCCAAGCCCGGCGCAGCCGACACCGGAGTCCATGCCGAAACCGGTGCCCAAACCTGTACCCAAACCAGTACTGGGCAGGCTGCTTCCGCCACTCACCCTCTTGATCACTCTGCTTCTCGCCGGCGCCATCTGGCTGCTCATTGACCTGCACCGAAACTACCTAGACGAATCGCTTGGAAACCTGGCCCTTGACGTCCGCCACGAGGTCGAGCTTTCGCTGGAGGAGCAAGCCGATGGGCTTTTGGTCGCAGCGCAGGTCCTCGCGCAGGATGCCGACCTGCAACAGGCGCTCGACGATTTTGATCGCGCCGCGCTGCTCGCCCAATGGAGCCCCTTGTTCGCAAGCCTGAAGCAGCGTCATGAAGTTACCCATTTCTATGTCATCGGACCTGACCGCCGCTGCCTGGTCCGGCTGCACCAGCCGGCACGTCATTCCGATCTGATCGAGCGCTTCACCACGCGCGAGGCAGAGCGCAGCGGCGAGCCGGCCGCTGGCATCGAGCTTGGCGCTCTGGGCTCCTTTACGTTGCGGGCCGTGGTGCCCGTTCGCGCCGATGGGCGACTACTTGGCTATGTCGAGTTAGGCAAGGAGATCGAGGACGTCCTCACAGACGTTAGCCGTCATCTTGACATCGAATTGGCCGTACTGATCGACAAATCCGGTCTCGACCGTGCACGCTGGCAGGAGGGCATGCGCATGCTCGGCCGCAAGTCAGACTGGGACAGATTCCCACAGCAGGCGTCGAGCTTTGTCTCCAATTCGGCGCTGTTGGACGCACTCGAGCCCCGGACTGCCGCCGAACAGGAGACCGAGCGCCTCAGGGCGAACGAAGACCAAGGGGTCAAGGGAAAGCGTTTTCGCGCCCCGGATGGCCAGGTTTGGTGGCATGCCCGTCTGGCGTTGCGCGATGTCGCGGGCATCCAGGTGGGCGACTTGGTAGTCTTTCGCGACATCAGCGCCGAAGAGACGAACTTCTACCGGCTACTCGGCATCAGTTTGCTCGCCGGGCTTGTCTTGCTGCTGATACTGCTTGGCCTGGTCATCGCACTCTTGCGCCGCGCAGACCGCCAGCTACTCGCGCAACAGCAGGCATTGCGCGACAGCAATCAACTGCTGGACAGCCTGGCACGTATGGTTCCCGGCTATTTGTTTCAAATGGAACAGCTTGCCGATGACCGCCTGGCCATCCCATTCGTCTCCGATGGCTTCCGCGACGTTTGCGGACTCTCGCCCGAGACCGTGCATGACGATGCGCAACCGGCCCTCGCACGCATTCACCCCGAGGACAGCGCGCCCTTTATGGAATCGATTCGGGAGTCCGCGCGGACTCTGAGCCTATGGCAGTTGGATTTCCGCGTGCTGATCCCCGAGAAGGGTTCGCGCTGGCTGCGTGGCATGTCGCGTCCGGAACAAATGGCGGACGGGCGCGTGCGCTGGTACGGCTATACCGCCGACATCACCGAGCGCAAAGCCGACGAAGAACGCCTGCTCGACACCAATCGCCAGCTCGCTCAAGCATCCGCCAAGGCCGAAGCGGCCAATCGCGCGAAAAGCCAGTTCCTAGCCAACATCAGCCATGAAATCCGCACGCCGCTAAATGGCGTACTCGGCACCCTGCAACTGCTCGAAGACAGTCATTTGGATGAGGATCAGCGCCGCCTGCTCGCCACCGGGCTCGAGTGCGGGCAGACCTTGTTGCAGCTCATCAATGACATTCTGGATTTCTCCAAGATCGAGGCCGGCATGCTGGAGCTGCGCCCGAGCACCTTCGCACCCCGCGAGTTGCTGAACGCCATCTGCGCCATTTTCGCACTCCAGACAAAGCCAAAAGCCGTGCATCTCGAATACAGCGTTGCGCGGGAGGTACCCAGCTTGATGCGCGCCGATGCCGGTCGCCTGCGTCAGATCCTGCTAAACCTGATTGGCAACGCCGTCAAATTCACCGATCAGGGCCGGATCGACATCAGACTAAAGGCCACACCCACGGCGAATGTGCCTGGGCAATGCCAGCTGCAATGCACCGTTGAAGACACCGGCATCGGCATGGACCCCGCAATGGTGGATCAGCTCTTTGAGCCCTTCACCCAGGCCGATGCCTCCGATACCCGACGCTACAAAGGTACAGGGCTTGGACTATCTATCGTCAAGCGACTGATCGATCAGTTCGGCGGCGACATTCAGATTAATACCAAACTGGGTGACGGCTGCCGCATCCAGTTCTCGCTGCCTGTCGAGGTCGTCGCACCAGCCCCTGATATCGCCTCGCCCGATCCCCTCGCAGTCCAACAAGGCATCGCCTCGGCGGAGCCCAAACAACCAGCTAACAGCACCGGGGCCAAGCTTCCCCTGTCCATCCTGGTCGCCGAGGACGAACCGGCCAATCGCCTGGTGGTACAAAAGTTACTGGCTAAGCTTGGGCATCAAGTGACCTGCGTCGAAAACGGCCAGTTGGCGTTAGACGCCCTAGCTGCCGGGCACTTCGATCTGATCTTGATGGACGTACAGATGCCCAAGCTCGACGGCCTCGACGCTACACGCCATATCCGCACCGATCCCCAGGCAGACTGGCCGCGCGATATCCCCATCATCGCCCTGACGGCGCATGCGTTCGAGCAGGACGCCGATCACTTTATCGCCGCAGGCATGACCGACTTTCTGCCCAAACCGATCGATTTTGCCGCTCTGAAGAAGCTGCTGGCGCGCTATCGGCAGCTATGATGAGATTGATACAGTCGCGACGGCCTCTGATTGACCGACGCAGTACATCGTTTATGCTCACTGCGACGGCTTATTCAAGCCCATGCTCAATGCGCCCGAAGCGAGCCTGACATCCACAAGATAGGTGCTCAGGGCGGTGACAGGGCCAATTTGGAATTGCTGGAATCAGACACCCAATTTGACTGATAGAGGCGCATCATGCTGCATTTACAAGACCTGCACGATTTTCCGGCCGTTGTCATCCAATGCCACAACATTCCAGATGCCGACACCATCGCGTCGGCCTTTGCCCTAGGACGTTACTTCGAGCAGCGTGGCACACCGGTCAAACTGGTTTACGCCGGACCATGCCCGATCAGTAAGCCCAATCTCGCGCGCTTTGTCGAGGCGCTGGACATTCCCCTCGTTTATCTTCGCGATGCCAGCCGCGATCAGCTCAGCTTATTCCCGAATGAGCCGGATCGGCTGCTTATCACCGTTGATTGTCAGCATGGGGCGGGAAATGTTCAGTTGATCGAAAACGACGCTGTCTGCGTGATTGATCATCACATCAAGGAAAAAGACCTTGCCCGGTTCGAACTCATCGAGCCTTATCTCGGCAGCTGCTCCACCGTGATTTGGAAACTGCTGCAACAGGCCGAATTCGATTTTTCCGCCAATCCCGATGTCGCTACGGCACTCTATTACGGCTTGTATACCGATACCAACAGCTTTGCTGAGCTCTTCCATCCGATGGATCGGGACCTGCTCGACCATCTCGATTTCGACGCAAAACTCATCAAAGAGCTTAAAGGATGCAATCTGGCCAAAGAAGAACTGACCATCACCGGAGAGGCCCTGCACCGCGCCCGTTACGATGATGCACGCGGGGCAGCGATCTTCGAGGCGCCCCCCTGTGATCCAAACATCCTTGGCTTTATCAGCGACCTGGCAATGCAGGTGCAGGATGTGAATGTGATTGTTGGCTTCACACCCATTAGCGGCGGCATCAAACTGTCGCTCAGGAGTGCCACCGCAGAAGTGATGGCCAACGAACTGGCCGGATTCCTCACCGAAGGTCGCGGCAGTGGCGGCGGAAACAAAGAAAAGGCTGGAGGATTCCTGAGCCTGCCGGAGTCAGACACCGGGGCTGGCGATTTTCTGTCGCACCGGCTGGCCAAGTATTTCGACAACTATGACAAGATCATCTCCGGAGCCTACCAGCCCGATACAACGGACATGCCCCGCTACAAGAAAAAGCCGCTTCAGCAAGGCTATGTGCGACTGAGCGACCTCTACTCCGAGGGCACGGAAGTGATTGTCCGCACCCTTGAAGGCGATGCCTCATTCACCGTCTCTGCCGATACCTATCTGATGATTGGGGTTCAGGGCGAAGCCTACCCCATCGACCGACAGAAGTTCGAGCGAAGCTATATCCAGGAGGACGGGACTTTTTCATTCCTGCCTGCGGCCATGACCGAAGCCTTTTACGCCCCGACAGTGAAAGACAAGCTGCGGCATGAGTCGATTGATCTGCTCCCCCACGCACGTCCGTGCAAGGCATCAGGGGAAACCTTTATTCATGCCAGCCCACTGGAACGCAACACCAAGGTTTTCACACCCTGGTACGCGGACGGCTACATGCACGGCAAACCCGGCGACTACTTGGCCGTGCGCAGTGACAGCAACAGCGACCTTTACATCATTGCCGCACCGATCTTTCAGCTAAGTTACGAACCACTTCCTGACTAAAGGCTCATCGTGTGGCTCTAGCCCAATGTCGTTAACTTAAGCGCCATCGCGCGGATTTTGCTGAAATTATCGCCTCGATTCCCGATTTTCACCCAATGGAGTACAACCAATGAAGCGCCACACACAAATTGTAAGCGCTCAGTTAAGTACATCTAGCCCAGCCCATGGCGATCAGCCACGATGCCCACCACATGAACAGCGCGTTATGCCAGCTTGGCGGGAGTATTTTTGTTTGCAGCGGCGACAAAGCGCTGAAGCTTTCCGGTGCCAGTTCAGAGTTTCTGGAGTGCAGTTATTCCGGAGTGGCCGTTCGGCTGGTTCTGGATACAAGCAAGATTTCACGACTAAATGACACTCTCGATGAGCTTCGACGGAAAGGCGAAAAAGTCGCATCTCACGGCTTAGCGCCCGATGGATAAATGCTTAATAGTTAGGCCCGCATTTTAAATACTGAAAGGTATGTTTTATGTCAGTAAGTGAAGTTATCCCTATTATTACGTCTTTATCGCATACTGATAAATTCAGACTGATGCAGGTTATTCTGACGCAACTGGCTAAAGAAGACGGGGTTCCCTTGCAAGCTGAACCAGCCAGTCAGCAAGACCCTCTATTTGATATTATCGGTATTGCGGAAGGAGAAGACAGTGACGTGGCACGGCGGCATGATGCTTACCTGTACGGTGCTTCATAATGCAGAGCATTTTTGTTGATACTGGCGCATGGTATACAGCAATGGTTCGCAAGGATCGGGATCACGAAGCGGCAAAGCTTTTCCTGAAACACAATACATCGTCGCTGATTACAAGCGATTATGTCATGGATGAAACCGTCACTTTGTTATTGTCCCGTGTGGGTCACAACTATGCAGTGAAGTTTCTTGATATGCTGCAAACCAGTCAGAAAATTCGGCTAGTTTACCTTACTCCGACACAGATTGCCGCAACAGCAGTCTTGTTTCGTGAACGGGCAGATAAAGAATGGAGTTTTACCGATTGCTCGTCATTTGTCCTCATGCAGGAGTACCAGATTCAGATTGCGTTTGCATTTGATGAGCACTTCAAACAGGCAGGTTTTCAGGTTAAACCGTAGAAAGCGCCTAGCGAATCGCTCAAGGTCGACCACCCGCCGTCGAACTTTTTTGGTTTTATTTTGAGCTTTGTGGCGGTGTGCTTGAAGCTCAGTTGCCTGGGAACTTGGTCGGCCAGCAAAGCGGCTTGGGCCATCAGCAAGCGGATCAGGTTGTAGGCCAGTAAGTAGACCCACAGTTCCTTGATGGCCATCTCCGGGGTCTTGCAGCGCAGTTGTGCCATGCCGAGGGTGGTCTTGATGTTGCGCAGATCCAGCTCCACGTTCCAGCGGCGCAGGTAGAGCACCTTGAGTTTGTTCTTCGGGGCCGCTTTGGCATCCAGAAAGGTGGTGACCATGATTTTCCCACCGGCTGCGAACTCGCGCACCTTCAGCGTTTCCGGAGCTTGCGCGTACTGCTCCTGCGTCATCCAATCCGGTCGCTTTTTTGGTTTCTCCAGCACCAGCAAATGATCACGCGCGCCGAGCGTCTCCCCGGTTTTGAAGTCGGTGCTGCGTTTGCGTGCGCCGTGCTGCTCGAACACCCCATCGACGCCCCGGCGCACTAATTCGCAGAGCAGAAAGTAGGTCGGGTAGAAGGCGTCGCCGAGCAGGATATCGTCCGCAGCGAGCGCATCGAGCATGCCGCGCAGCAACGTCTGCTCATCGCTGCCCCTGCTTCCACACTGGCCTTCGCACGGGCCAGTGGCGGCATCGAGCAATGCGCCACTGCCCAAACAGATCAGTGCCACCATGCGGCAGATCGGAAAGCCCATGCCGGGTTTCTGGCTGCTCGGCTGCGGATAGACCGCTTGGTTCTCCTCCGTGTCAGACATGGTCATGTATAGTTCAATTTGGCAGGATTCCCTGTCTTCTAGCTCATGCAGTTTTTCGCCGTCACGGTGCCGTTTTTTTTGTGCATTTTAACAATGACTTACGACCGGCGCAGTGCATGAATGTTGCGGGTCGAAAAAGTCCATGAATCAGTTCAAATTGAACTACCTACCCGGGGCCCATTTGACGGATGCGAAATCGCCGGCCGGCAAATGTGCATTTAGAGCAACCCATCCAACGGACTGCGCACTCCCTGACAGCCGCGATTAAGCACATGGGTGTAAATCATGGTAGTCGACACATCCGCGTGCCCCAGCAATTCCTGCACCGTGCGAATGTCATAGCCCGACTCCAGCACATGGGTGGCGAACGAATGGCGCAGGCAATGGCAGTTCACCTTCTTCGCGATCCCGGCCCGCGTTCCCGCCGCCTTCACCGCCTTCTGCAAGCCATTTTCATGCACATGATGCCGGCGCATCTTCCCGCTGCGCGGGTCCACCGACAGTCGGCCGCTTGGAAAGACATACTGCCAAATCCATTCCTTAGGCGCATTCGGCCACTTGCGCGCCAGCGCGTCCGGCAGAAACACCTCCCCAAATCCCTGGGCCAAATCCTGCTCATGTAAAGCGCGGACTTTCTCCAGCTGCTCCCGCAGTGGTTGCTCCAACCGCCCCGGCAGCGGCACCACCCGATCCTTCTGTCCCTTGCCATCGCGCACCACAATCTGATGGTACGCAAAATCGATATCCTGAACCCGCAGGCGCACGCACTCCATCAGCCGCATTCCCGTCCCATAGAGCAAAGCCGCCATCAAATGCTGGGTACCTTCGATGCCCGTCAGCAAGAGCGCGACCTCCGAGCGCTCCAGCACCACCGGCAGCCGCTTCGGCCGCTTCGCCCGGACGAAGTCGCCCATTTCGTCCATGGACCGACCCAACACCTGCCGGTAGAGAAACGCCAGCCCATTCAGCGCCTGGCTCTGGGTACTGGCCGACACATTGCCTCGCACCGCCAAATCCTCAAGGAAGGCACGCACGCGTTCCGCACCCAGCTCCGTCGGGTCGCGGTTGTCGCAGAACAGAATGAAACGGCAGACCCAGGCTTCATACGCCTGCTCGGTGCGGATTGAATACTTGCGCCGGCGAATCTCCGCAATCATCCGCTCGAGCAGCGCGGAATGATTTTCCCTCACCGCATCCAATGGCGAGCGCGCATTGCGCTTTGGCTTGAAGGCGATTCCTGATGGGGGTTGCTCGTCCACCTTGGCGGCACCCGATGCCTCGGTCTCGCGCGTGATCGTGGGATGATCCGTCTCCAGCGCCCGCGCAGAATCGCGCCAGAACCCCCAATCCACCTGCCCGACCAAGGGTGCATTCGCGGTCTCCAGCAGATTCTGTATAGCATCGACAGTTTGGACAAATTGCCAGTCCTTGATTCCGCCTAGCCGACCGGTGTGTTCCAGGTAGCCGCTCACATCATCGACGCTGTGTTGCGCCAGTCGCTTGCCCGCAAATGCCTTGAGGTAGGCTTCCGCCCGCCGCACAAGCCACCGAATCGCGTTCTCCTTGACGCCTT